>NZ_JBWKXA010000001.1:1724117-2042119 GCF_059422505.1 Pedobacter sp. GW821-FHT01D05
CTGACACCACAATTAAAAACAATCTAAGAGATTTCTCCATTTCACTGCGTTCCAGTCGAAATGACGATCGATTTTGGAATCAATCAATTGTAGTAGAGAGGAAGGGAGGAAAGATTTATCCGTGTGCAGTCAGATGTTACCATCTGACTATCGACCATTAAAAAAGGGAATAGCTAGAATATATGTTTTTAGTGTCAGTTGGGAACAACTGACACCACAATTAAAAACAATCTAAGAGATTTCTCCATTTCACTGCGTTCCAGTCGAAATGACGATCGATTTTGGGATCAATCAATCCATGTGCAGTCAGATGTTACCATCTGACTGTCGACCATTAAAAAAGGGAATAGCTAGAATAGTTTTTAGTGTCAGTTGGAAACAACTGACACCACAATTAGCCTTGATATCTTAATGATCTGCAAGACGCTAACGAAAATCACTTATTAAAGTAGCCCTTAATTACCGAGAAAACATAAATCAAAATTACCCAGCCTGCTATTACAAATTTTGGCCATGCAATAAAATCTGTTCGCCAAAATTCGGCCAGATTTCCTGGGTGATGGAAACTGTGTAATAGCCTTATATTCTCAATAATATCCAGCAATCCAATCAAGAATGCCAGCAATAAATTAAGCCGCAGCAATTCATTTAGCCAATTTGTTTTTTCTCTTTGCATTTGCGCGTTGGATAACGTCATAATAAGCACTACGTAGATCAAAATAAACATAAAATCGAGGTGTGTATTCTTTTGGGCTACGTTTAAAAGGGTTTGGTCGCCATAAAGCGTATCACTCCAAAGTGCAACAATTTCTACTCCTGTATCTTTATTGGCGAGCTCTAAGTTGATCATTCCTTTTCCACTGAAGCGCTGCAGGATATTTCCTTGAAAGGCCATCACACCACAAACGATGATAAATACTAAAATCAATATCTTTTTCATTTCTGGCCTCCTTACTGTTGTTTTACAACTTCTACAACTGCACTTCCTTGTTTATTTGGGTTGTTAATACAATGAATAAAGGCTGCTGCTGTTTTTTTGAAATGTTTGGGCAATGGATGCAATTCATCGGTCCAACCATTTTTGCCAACAGATCCTCTTGAATCGATATGGAATACCCGATTCTCACCTAACATTTCACTAAAAATGCGACCGATATCAATCATCATTTCGTTAAAGAGGTATATCATGGCATAAACAATTTTGCGCTGATCTTCGGGATCGTAAATACCCCTCAGCTGCAAGGGCGTTTTTAACCATCCTCCGTGGCCGAGAAAGGTTCTGGCAAACAGCCGATACCATTTGAGTGGATTATATCCTGCTATCTTTTTATCGCTTGGTATGGCGTAATCGTAACCTTGGGTAATAATCTGTATGCCGGGGAACTTACCATTTTCGCCCTCACCTCCAGTGAGAATCCCATTTATAATGAAATAATATTGGAGCTGAAAAAAGGCCAGCAAAGCATAAAAATCTTTGGATATGAACTGGGTACCACGTTTAAAATCTTCTGGTTTATCGGGTGGATTAGCAGCGTTTTGATAGAGGTATTTCGCAAATGCACTATTTTCAAATTCGTTAGAGTCTCCTTTATGTGTAACCATAGCTGCTATTCTCCGGTTTCCAACCAGATCGTTTCCGCCCCCGCTAATGATAAATACATCAGGCTGCAGTATAGAAAGCTGCTCAACATATTTTTTGGCACTAAGCATATTCATCAGCCAATCACCACCAGAAGCCAGACTATAAACGGCCATATTCTCTTCCATAGAAACCCAGTCGATCACATCACTTAAAAGAATCGGATAGTTAAACCACGAATCGCCCTCAACTACCACTACCCTGTTTTTAAGACCGTTGTGTTTGGCCATATGTTTCCGGAAATTATTTTTTACCTTTTTTATAAAACGGCTATTGCGCTGACTGTTTTTTAATGCATCTACTTTAGCCATAACAGGCGCTAATGCAGCTATTTTTCGTACTTGCTCCAGATTAAGATCGTAGATATGCTGAATAATTTCAGAAAGATCAAACTCATTAATTTCAGGCCTCAGTTCAATAAGTTCGCTAACCGAGATATTGTTATTGAGCAGTTTGCCAATCAGACATTTCTTTATAGCAGGATCCATTACTTTTCGATCGGTGTATATCATTTTCTTTTTATTAAAATATATGTTTAGCAAGAGACATACTGATATAATAGTTAATCAATCAGAAAACACTGTATTCCATTGGAAACTAATTAGGTAACTGTTGTAAATATGTAAATATAACATAACGCCATAGGGATTCCAATACCGATTATTGGATATACTTACTAAGTGTAGTTAAAAATAAATATTGCACCGAATAGGTTAAGGTTTAAAATATCTTCCTTAACATTTAGGCAACAGTAAACTTACATTAAAGGATTACCTTCGCTCACACAAAACCAGCCTTTCTATGTTTCAATAAATAGATTAAAGCGGTACAACATGGAGAACGAAATACAGTCTGACAGGGATATCCAGTGCGAGTTCCTGAATATTTTTAAATTTATATGGGCAGCTTGCGGAATAGTGCCTTTAGGCGAAACGCCAAGCACTCCTGAGTCAGACAATGTAAACCTTTAATCAAGCGCAGTATATCGGCATTAAGCTATAACTGCCCATAACTTCAGCCGAGACCATTATTCGGTTACATCATTTTTGCCAGATTACCCAATTGTTTCAGTTTAAATTTAAGCTCATTAGACCATGGAAGGCCGATACAGAGGCGGATACAGTTCTGATATTGATCTTGCAGCGTAAACATCGGGCCTGGGGCAATGCTGATTTTTTGTTTCATGGCCAGTTCATACAGTTTTATGGCATCAACTTCTTTGCTAAATTCTATCCATATAGCCAGTCCACCTTGCGGCCGGGTTGTTTTAGTACCTTCAGGAAAATATTCTGTAACCGCATCGATATAATGCTGATAGTTGTACTGTAAGGTGCGACGGAGTTGATGCAAATGGCGATCATACCGACCGGTTTTTAGAAAATTGCCGACGGCCTCATGAATAAGAGAAGTTGAAGCAAGGGCATGTACCAGCTTTAGCTTAAGTAGCTTTTCTTTATACTTTCCGGGAGCTACCCAACCTACACGGTATCCTGGCGCCAAGGTTTTCGAAACTGCACTACACCACAGTACATTACCTTCTGTATCAAATGATTTACAGCATCTTGGTCGTTGCGTACCGAAATAGAGATCGCCATAAATATCATCTTCAATAAGCGGAATATTATTTGCTGCCAAAAGCTGAACAACTTCTTTTTTATGCGCATCGGGCATGCAACTACCTAACGGCGTATTAAAATTGGGAATCAACAGGCAAATATCAATTTTCGATACCACTTTCCTAAGTGCATCTATCTCAATGCCCGTAACAGGATGCGTGGGCAATTCGAGTACTTTTAAGCCTAAACTGATTACCAGTTGAAGAATTCCGGGATAACAGGGACTTTCTATGGCCACAGTATCGCCTGGTTTGCCCAAAGCCATCAGGCAAAAAGACAATGCATTCACTCCCCCGGCAGTAGTAATCAGATCATCTTCATGAAGGTTTCCTCCCCAGCCCAGCGATCGTACTGCAACCATTCTGCGTAATTTAACATTGCCCTGAAGTGGTTCATACGCCGCTCCCCCTTCTTTAAGGGCCCGTGTAGCATAAAGTATCTCCTTTTTGAGTTTTGCCAATGGTAACAGGCTTCCTGATGGGACACCAATTGAAAAAAGGGTTAAATCATCCCGGCCAATGCTAGAATACACCTGCGTACTCAGTTCGCTCGGCTCATGATGATTTGCAATTAGTGAGGGTTTACTAACTGCAGGCAGCGGAAGCCGGTCTACCCTGCTGTTGCTTACAAAGAAACCCGATTGTGGCTTAGCTTCAACCAACGATTGTGCTTCCAGTTCCAAAAACACACGTTTTGCCGTATTCATGCCTACTGCATATTCTTTGCAGAGCATTCGAACAGAGGGAAGTTTATCTCCCGATCGCAGAATACCATCCCTAATTTGTGTGGCAATTCCGCTTGCTATTTCATTGTACCTGTAAACTTTCTCCATAATCAACAAACTGTATCCATACAAATATACAAAACTGATACTGTATTTATCGCTTTGAGCTTTGCACCTTTGATTTAAGAAATGAAAAGACATGAAAGAAACAGGAACTGAACTAAACAAAGCGCATATTTCGAGTGGCTGGCTTAATGGGTTTATCGCCGTACTGATCTTTAGCGGCTCTATGCCAGCCACAAGGTTAGCGGTTATGGATATGAGCCCTATTTTTGTAACCGTTGCCCGTGCCACTATTGCTGCAGTGCTCGCAATGGGAGTATTAATTACATTTAGAGAGAAACGACCATCAAGCAAACATTTAATCTCGCTGGTCATTGTAGCGCTGGGTGTGGTAATCGGCTTTCCATTGTTAAGTGCGCTTGCTTTGCAACACATTACCTCGGCACATTCTTTGGTATTTTTAGGCCTTTTGCCCATGGTTACAGCCGCTTTCGCAGTTTTACGTGGAGGCGAACGTCCTAAACCCGTATTCTGGTTTTTCTCAATTACAGGCAGCCTTCTGGTAATTGGCTACGCCATTTATCAGGGAGTTAATGCCGAACCAACCGGTGATATTTTAATGTTACTGGCAATTGTACTATGTGGGCTTGGTTATGCAGAAGGTGCAAAATTATCTAAAACATTGGGTGGTTGGCAGGTAATCTCCTGGGCACTTGTACTCTCGCTCCCACTCATGTTACCCTTAATGTTCATTTACCAACCAGCTTCATTTGCTGAGGTGGGTACGGCTGCCTGGCTGAGTCTGGCCTATATCTCGCTCTTTAGCATGTTCATCGGATTTATTTTCTGGTATAGAGGGCTTGCACAAGGTGGAACTGCAGCAGTTGGACAACTCCAGCTTCTACAGCCCTTTTTTGGATTGGCCCTTGCAACGATCCTACTCCATGAAAAAGTAACTATGGGTATGCTAGCCATTACAATGGGCGTAATCCTTTGCGTTGCAGGCTCAAAAAAATTCGCTAAATAACCATATTTGACCCTTCAAAATCTAATAAAATGTTAACATCCAATAGTTTTAAGTTTGATGACCAAAGTGAGCAAATTGCCTTTATGAAGCGATATAGCTTTGCCACGATTATTACCAGCTACAATAATTTACCCATAGCCACTCAGTTACCTTTTGTTGTAAACGAGGTAAATGGAAAGGTCTTAATTAGCGGTCACTTTGCGCAAGCCAATGAGCAGGTAAAATACATTGAGCAGTATACATCACTTATTATATTCACTGAGCCACATGCTTATATCTCTCCCAGCCATTACGAAAAACACGAAAGTGTACCCACATGGGATTATATTAGCATACATGCTTATGGTAAGGCCACTATTATTAGCGATGAAAAAGCTAAAGAACAAGCATTGAAAGAAATGATTCTCTATTACGAAAAGGAATATCTTATACAATGGGATAGTCTTTCAGAAAAATTTAAACAGGGTATGATGCGCGGAATTGTAGCTTTCGAACTGGAAGTAAGCAATTTACGGGGAACGAAAAAATTAAGCCAGAACAAATCGGAGCAGGAACGTAAAAATATTGTAACGCATCTAGAAAACAGCAACAATGCTGTTGAAAGGGAGCTCGCACCATTCATTAAAAACCTAAGCCATAACCATGCAGATAGAAAATAGCACAATACATGATATAGCAGAAATCTTCCGCTTATATGAAATCGCAACGGATTTCCAGAAAACGAAATATAACGTTCATTGGCCCAAGTTTGAACTTTCGTTAATCGAAACAGAGATTAGGGAAAAAAGGCAATGGAAAATAATTATTAACGGACAGATAGCCTGTATATGGGCAACTACTTTTAGCGATCCTCAGATATGGGAAGAAAAGAACCTCGACCCAGCTATTTACATTCACCGCATTGCTACAAATCCCGATTTCAGGGGGCAAAACCTGGTGGGTGCAATCATAAACTGGGCAAAACAATATGCGAAAGAAAACGGCAAACGCTTTGTTAGATTAGATACTGTTGGTGAAAACAAGGGACTGATTCAACATTACCAAAAATTTGGATTCGATTTTTTGGGACTATATGAACTCAGCAACACCGATCAGCTTCCTGCACACTATCATCATAAGCCAGTTAGCTTATTCGAGATGCCAATTTAATGCTGAATATAATATCATGCTCAAAAACCTTCAATTTGATAAAAGGTTTTTTAGCTTGTATTGCACGGTCAAGTAAATAATAAATTAGCCTCTTAGTGTATACACTCCAATAAAAAGCGGAAAGGATTTTCCTGAATTCCATTGGGGTATATAAAGGTTTTCGTGATTATTTATGCATACATCGAAATACCGATTGCCCAATGATCTGATTATTGTAGTCATGATAAAGTTGTACCTGTTGCTAATACGCTAAACGACTATCAGGCACTTAAAAAAAACGGGGTAAAGGCCGAAATGCATATCTACGCTGCCGGAGGCAATGGTTTTGATTTAAAAAACGCAACGAGAACCGATAAATGGCTTGAACAGTGCATGGCATGGATGACTGAAATGAAAATCAAAACACCATAAGGTACCTTCTACTGTTCAACGGTAGTTTTAAAATGGGGATCAATAGACTTATAGCTTTTAAGTCATAAGGTCGATATTTCCATGCCGATCAAATTATTTTATAAAAAAAATCATTTTTTCTTATCTGAATGCTGTTTATTATACTTTAGACTCAAAAAACAGCATAATTAATTGAGTTAAAATAAGTTGTCTAATAAAAAAATTAAATGACCAGAAAGAAAATAATCAATTTTCAACCTAAGCCGTATAAGTAGAAATACAGCTGATTAAATTTATGCAAAAGATGCATTTAAACGGCTTTAGACTGCATTAAAAATTAATATTAGGGGCATTTTTTAGTGCATTTTTTTAATTACTTTCGACCAAAAGAACCAAACAAACTGACACATTCGAACTACACAATAAATCAAACCTACTCTACATAGGTAAGTGATTTGTTATGCTAAAATTTATTAAAAGTGCTCAGCTTTTAATGAATTGTTAGATCCATGTTAAGCTACATATGGTTCCAACAAGTTATTTATGATTAAGGCTTTTCTGCTGTTTTTATTTAACGGGTTACTGGGATTAATATTGCTCTGCTCAGCAAATATTGCATTTGCACGCCATGAAATTAAAACCGTAATAAACGCAAGCTTTAACAATTTACCAATCGCTGTTCCTTTAAAAGCCAGCGCAATAACCATAAAAAAAATACCTGCAAGCAGTTACTCTAAACATTATATTGCTCCTGCCCCATGGCAATATTGGAGTAAGGCCAATGAAATTGTTATTACATCAGATATTGGAACTGTTACCGGAACAATATATAAAAGCGATGGTACTGTTGTTACAACTTTTAGCTGCGTTCAAGGAACGCCTTTTGTTTATCGCTTTACCGGACTACCTAAAGATGCACCCGAGCATGAATTAAATAAGGTACTGAGCGGGGCCGGATTAATAGTAGAGGCTACCGGATCTATTTCTGTGAATTTAAGAAATGTAGCATCAGATAATTTGGGAACTGATGGCACGGATACAGATATTAAGGGTAACGCCTCTCTTTTTAGCTTTGGTGATGCGGCAATTGGAACGTCCTTTCGCGTAGGTTATTATCGGGACGGTGATCTTGCGGGTAATGCTCATCCACCGATCTACAGCATTATGGCCATCGAAAATAATACGATTGTTAAAATAGCTGGTGTAGCAAAGGCAACATTAAATGCCGGACAAAGTTATTTATTCAATGCCCCAATGGGAACCTTGGTAGAATCGTCGGGATCGGCGGTAATGAATACCGCTGCAGATCTGGATGCTCCCGGAGGCTGTGGAGACGGAGCTTATAATCCAATTCCGCCAATTGCCTCCTTAGGTAGAGAATATGTAGTGGTTAGAGGTGAGGGTAATACAACTGCAGAGCAAACTACTGTAATTGCAACAGAGGCAAACACCAGCTTTACAGTAATACATTTTGATCAAAATGGTGTTCAAAAAGGCACCACAACCTACAACTTGGCACAAGCGGGAGATAAGCAAACCTTTAATCATGGCTATCTGAGTAGCCCATATGACCCCGCAACTAATACGGGAAGATACTCTTCGACCTGGATTTCAGCAACAAAAAATATTGAAGTTTTTTCAGGCACAGCCGGTGCTTCTGGTGGCGCAGGTTGTGAAGTAGATGTGGCTACCTTAGTCCCAATATCCAGTTGCTCAGGATCAAAGCGAGTTGAAACCTCAAAGTTTACTGCTTATGTTCAAACTACTAACCTCGATTACTTTGGCTATATCATTACCAGTAGCGCCGATAGAATTTATCTTAATGCAAATGGCACTCCGCTTTACAATAATACAGATATAGAAACTATAGCAGGTATAGGTACTCGTAAATCCTTAGGTAGTACGGGCTTATCTCTAATTAGTTTTACACGTGCTAATATTGGATCGCCAAGTACAATTATAATAACAAGTTCCAGCAGGCTTACTGTTTCTATGGTACAGCAAAGTAATGCTTTTTCGATGTCTAACTTCATTTCACGTTTTCCCGAAAAGGGCGCTCAGCCTGTAGTATCACAAACCAACTGTGCATCGGCAACACTTACAGCAACCCCAAATGCTTCCAATTATCAATGGTACCTTAACGAAGTTCCGATAAGTGGTGCAAATACCAATACTTATGTGGCTAGTAGCTCCGGCAATTATTCGGTTAGTTATAGTTTAGATTGTGGGCTGAGTGCACCTTCTCTCCCAATAAAGGTTTCACTTTGTAATATCGACCGCGCCATTACCAAAACAGTTGATATCGCTTATCCGGAGTTAAACAGCAATGTAGTATTTACGCTTAAGGCTGAAAATTTAGGCGATGGCAATGCAGTTGGTATATCGGTTACAGATCTGCTTCCCAGCGGTTATACTTATGTATCGAGCATAGCGCCATCGGGCACAAGTTACGATCCTATTTCGGGTATATGGACTATTGGCGATATGGCCAGTAATGCCGGTATCTCCCTAAGCATCACCGCAAAAGTTGTAGCAACAGGAACTAATATTAACACCGCAACGATTACTGGCTCACAGCCTGATCAGGTAAGCACTAACGATCAGAGCTCGGCCAGTACCATAACTGGCTCTAATGATAGAGAAGTATGTGTAGGAACAGCTATGAACAATATTATTATCAATATCCCATCAGGCTCAAACGGTATTCAAGTTACAGGTTTACCAGCCGGGATAACTTACACCAATAGTTCATCTCCTAAAAAAGTTACCATTTCAGGCACGCCAACTACCGCAGGCCCACCAAAAACTTATACCGTTTCTAATACTACTGGAACTCCATTCACTACAACAGGCTCAATAACGGTAAATGGAAATGTAAGTACTCCTGCTTTTAACACTGGATTAACCGATAAACGCTGTGCTGGTACCGGAACTGATACCTATGTTGCGGCGGCAACAAATGCCACAAGCATAGTTTATTCCATTTTACCATTATCGGCAGGTATTATTGATGCAAACAGTGGAAAAGTAACCTGGGATAATACATTCGCAGGAACAGCAACTATAACAGCTACAGCAAAGGGCTGCGCGGAGAAAACAGCCGATTTTATTGTAATCGTAAACGGGCTTCCAAATTTAACATTGGGTGCCGAACCTGAAATCTGTCAGGGTTTTACCACATCATCACTCCCTTATACCAACGCTTTAAACAGTCCAACAACGTATAGTATTACCTGGAATACGCCAGGTTTTGATCCAGTTAGCAATCAAACTTTGCCAGCGGGAAATATTCCGCTTAACGTTCCAGTCAATGCTGCATTGGGTATCCATTCCGGTGTATTGACCATTAAAAATTCGGCAGGTTGCAGTACTCAAATTAATTTCAACATTAAAATAAATCCAAAGCCATCAGCACCGCATGTGTTGGTGCAAACTAATTCACAATATTAATCAAACAAAAAAAAATCGTCCCCATGAACAATTCAATTACAAAAGCAATTTTAGCAATTACATTCCTGTTAATCTGCACATTTTCAACAGTATCAGCTCAGGTACTACCAACTACAAGCGGCGTTAGTCTTTTTTGCAAAGGATCGGATCTTACTTTACCTGCTGCCCCAGCTGGAGAAGACTGGATTGTTAAATACAGTGCAACGCAAACTACTACGCCAAGCACAGGTGTTACTTTAGCTTCGGGAAACAAAATCGCAGCGGCCGATTTAAACACAGGCTATTATTATTTAAGTTCTAAATCAACCACGCCTGGCTCCTGCGAATCTGAATTACAGGAAATTCCGGTATATGTGCTTAAACCTTTGGTTGTTGATTTTACACCAGCTAACTTTTGTCTAGAAAGTCCATTGGCCCAGGTTGGTGCTGTGACTAATCCTGAAGATCCAACAATTACATCATTGGCATATCAGTGGTATACGGTAACCGGAGGAGTAGAAACGGCTATTTCAGGTGCTACAGCAAAAGATTATACACCATCGGCTCCAGCAACTGTTGGAACAAAAACACATCGGTTAAAAGTGGGTTATGTAATTAATGGCAATAAATATTGTCCACAGTGGGCAGATCATGATGTTACGGTAACCGCTAAACCTGTAAAACCAACCATTACTCCAGGAACCATCACCGGAACGGCAACAGCAGTTACTTTCTAGGCTGATTTAGTTTTTCTGATGATTGTTGTATAAATGAAGCTAAGGATATCCTCCTTTCTGGCTTTGGCTTTGCTCTTGTTTTTTATTCAAACAGCGATGGGCCATATTGCTCCCTATGGGCGGCAGACCATTACGATCAGACAAGGGTCGTCGGTGGTTTTGCGTGCAAATTCGGCAGGGGCTGCTATGTACATATGGTACAAGGATGATGTATTGGTAAACGGCCAGAACAAAGCAACACTTATCACCGCCACGGCCGGCATTTATAAAGTAGCTACAGTAAATCAATTTGGTTGTACATCCGATATCTCTGATGAAATAGAGGTTCTGGTATTGCCGCAGCTCATGGCGGATGTAGCCATAACCAAGCGATCAGAATCAAAGATTGTAGTGGGCGACCAGGTTTTTGACTATTATTTAAATGTTAGAAATAATGGTACAGATGATGCCACCCAGCTCATGATTAAAGATGCGCTGCCTGACAACCTCTCTTTAGAAAACCTGGCCCAACCAACAGATGGAGTAGCGAGCTACGATCAGCTAAACCGAACCATTAACTGGAATATTCCCTTACTGGCCAATGGCAAGTTTGCAGAATTGGTAATTAAAGTAAGATCTAAACAATCGGGAATGGTGACCAATACCGCTACTGTAACCGCAACAGAATTTGATCCTAACCTGGCCAATAATACATCAACTGATAAAAAAGAGATTTCAGGTTTAAGAATACCAAATGTTTTCACGCCTAATGGGGATGGCAAGAACGACACTTTTTATATTGAACGCCTGGAATCTTTTGAATCGAACGAGGTAACGATCATTAATCGCTGGGGAAGCACGGTTTATCAATCCAATCATTATCAGAACGACTGGACTGCTCCGGGACTAGCAGATGGAACTTACTTTTATGTGGTTAAAGTTAGAAACGGATCAGCAAACTGGCAAGATTACAAAGGTTATGTAACCGTAATTAGGTAAATAAAACAAAATACAGACATGAACATTTTGAAGAGGATACTTCTTGTTTTGATCATTACGATACCATCCTTTAAGGTATTTGCGCAGCAAGATGCCCAGTTTGGGCAATATGTTTTTAATAATATGTACATCAATCCTGCATATGCGGGTTATAAGGAAGAGCTTTACCTACAGGCTTTTGCGAGAGCCCAATGGACTGGTGTTCGGGGAGCACCACAAACGCTTTCTATATCTGCCGACGAAGCGATAAACGACGAAAGTTTAGGCCTGGGTATGATTGTAACCAAGGATAAAATAGGTGCACAAAATACGTTAAATGCATCGGCAAACTTCGCTTATAGGATAAAACTCGATCGCACCGAAACAAACATCCTTGCTTTTGGTTTAGGCGTAGGTGTAATTCAGACCTCCTTAAACGGCAATTTGTTAGATCCTATCGAAATGGGCGATATCCGCATCCCCAATGGATCAATAAGCCAGACCATGCCCGATATACGCGCAGGTATCCATTATTCAAATGAAAAGTTTTTTATCGGTTTTTCGGCAAATAACCTCTTGTCAAAAACCTTATCTGTATTTGACGATTACAATTCTTTAAACGTAAAAATTCAGCCTCATTTTTACTTGAGTGCAGGGGTCGCCTTACCAATAAATGATGATTTCGTTTTTAAACCAACCTTTTTAATTAAAGACGATTTACACGGGCCAACTTCATTAGATTTAAATGCCTTTTTACTGGTAAAAGAGCGTTTCTGGATTGGTACGGTGTATCGCACTTCGGTGAAAATTTATCCTAAAGAGAACCTGCAGCGCGGATTAACCAGTAGAGCGGCAGTTGGTTTCATCAGCGAATTGTTTATAAGATCTAACCTGCGTATTGGTTATGGTTATGATTACAGCCTCAATAAACTGAGCAATTATGATTATGGCTCGCATGAAATTTCAGTTGGCTATTATATCGAAACCAAAAAGAGCCGAAGGCCAAAGTGTTATTTTTAGGTGTTAATCAAAAAATGCAATACTGGTCATTCATCGAATCAATGTATTACCATGCAATACCATAATCTTCACCATGGTTACTTGAGCCACCTTGCAAACTATTGTGCTTCCAATCAAAATAAATGGCATTTATTGGGCCACTGGTCCGTTCTGAAAAACTGAGTGTATAACCCATTTTTTTTAGTTCATTGCGCACCTCCTCTTTTGTATTGGTGTTTAATAAAATCTGACCAGGTTTTGGTGCTCTGTCGCTTGTTTTAGTACCACCCAGCGAAAGCCAAAGCTGATTGGTATTAAAGTTAGCGGCTTCAGTTGCCCTTTGCACGTTCATACCAAACTCAGCCATGTTTAAAAAGAACTGCAGCAGATTCTGATCCTGGGTATCTCCGCCCTGAACTGCAGCGGATACAAATGGTTTACCATCTTTGATAAATAATGAAGGCGACAGGGTTACCCTTGGGCGTTTTCCCGGTGCAACAACATTGAAGGGGTTTAAAGTAGAATCGAGCACAAAACTTTGCATCCGCTGGCTCATCCCAATACCGGTATTACCGGCAATACAGGCTGGAAGCCATCCGCCACTTGGGGTAACTGATACCACCCAACCAGCTTTATCTGCGGCTTCTATCGATGTCGTTCCCCGCCATAAACGGTCTTCATAAATTTCTTTTGGCATATTGTTACCTAGGTCGTGCTTCGGCGCAAAGTTACGCTTGGTTGTATCGGGGTTAAAGCCTCTGCTTTTTAACAGATTTAAATAAGGGTTTTTCTTGCCTTCGTATGGGTAAGGATCGCCAGGGCCAGTGTTCGCATCATTTTTATCAGGCTGAATAAGCGAGGCCCTTTGTTTTGCATAATCTTTACTTAACAGACCTTTTATCGGTTCAGCAGGACTTTGATTAGGATCGCCATAATAAAAATCGCGGTCGGCAAAAGAAAGGTTCATCGCCTGATAAACAGTATGGATGTATTTTGAGCTATTGTAGCCCATCGCTTTCAGGTCGAAATTTTCTAATATATTCAAAGCTTGCAGTAAAACAGGGCCTTGAGTCCACTGTTTTAATTTGTATACTTTAATGCCTTTATAATCAGTGCTTAGTGCTTCTTCTTCAACTGGTTTCCATTTAGCAAGATCATCCATGGTAATCAATCCACCTTGTTCCTTACTCCCACGTACAAATTCCTTCGCAATGTCTCCTTTATAGAAACGGTCGTAAGCGGCCATTAATGCTTCTTGCCTCGAACTACCTTTTTTTAGTGCAGCTTGCTCTGCTTCAACCATTTTGGTTAGGGTGGCCAACAGGTCTTTTTGAATAAAAATCTCACCTGCTTCTGGCGCCTCACGTTTTTCGCCCAAATGTGGCAACAGCACTTTTTTACTGTAAGGCCAGGTTTTAATCAATTCTTTATCGCGCTCCATACTGTTTGCCGCCTGTGCTTCTATGGCATAACCCGCAGCCATGTGCATGGCAGGTGCCAGAACCTGCCCCAGGCTCATGCTACCATATTTACTCAGCATATAAATCAGTCCGCCGGGTGTACCTGGCGTGGTTGCGGCCAAAGGGCCGTATTCTGGCGGAAAACTATAACCTTTAGCTTTAAAAAAGGCAACAGTTGCTCCAGTTGGGGCAACACCCATTGCATTAATCGCGATCACCTTTTTTGTATTCGGATTGTAAATTAGCGCCTGTGTTTCTCCCCCCCAGCTTAAAGTATCCCACATGGTGCAAGTAGCAGCCAACATGGCACATGCCGCATCAACTGCATTTCCACCCTGCTGAAAGATTATCGAGCCTGCTGTTGCTGCCATAGGCTTTCCGGTGATGGCCATCCAGCTGTTGCCATAAAGCATTGGCTTTTGTGTTTGCTGCGCAAATAAAGGGCGAAGAGAGAGTGATAATAACAGGAACAGGGCTAAATTTTTCATAGTTCCAATATAACTAAAATATGTACTATAGCAGTCCGGCGTCTGCACAACAACCCTTAATTCGGGGAATAAAACAAGCTTGTTACAAATTTAAACAGTACCCAAGCAGCTTTCCGCAGTGCACATTGTTAGCTTTTTCTAAATTCATCCAACTAGAAGAATGCAGGATTCTATTCTTATTTCTTTTTCTTGGGTTTCGGTTCAGGCAGTTCTGCAACCGTTATGCCGACGAGTTTTTTTAGCCAATCGCGATCTTCCAATTGTGCTTCGATTAGAAATTGATTTTTTGCACCGGGATAAGGAGGTGCTTCCACAACATCTTTTATATACGCCCTTCCAGATAAAGTAGGCTTAATAAACAGCTTATTGTCGCACACCAGTGCAAACAACTTATCATCAAAATACAAGCCGTATTCGCCAAACATTTTTTTATAGCTAACCTGTTCAGAATAATCTATCTGATCTATTATAAAGTCTACGAATTTTTGGTCTGAGGCCATTTGTAAATTGATCTAATTGGAATACGAGTAAGGCTAAATGAATAATCGATAAGCAGTTTTAACTGTGTTTAAGATAAAATTTCGCCAATTGTACTAAGATAAGCACAATCAACCATTAAATTAAACCTAAACGCAGACTAATCATTGGCTCATTGCTTTTCTTTTTGATTCTGGTTTGCAATAATGGGCTTAATCACTAAATTTGCCGCCCAAATGAACAATTGATAGAAGGAGTAAGATTGTTCTAAATGGTAAAAAAGAATAAAATGGAAGAAAACGATTTTGTTTCTATCTGGCTGGAAGAAACTGGAAATCCTGCAATTGAGAAACTGGCACAACTAAATCTTGATGTTGCCAATAAAACTACAGAAGTGCTTGCAGAAAAGGGCGCAACAGAAAACGATCTTGCTTCCATACTGGACATTAACCCTGATGAAATTAAACGATGGTTAACCGGCAGACATGTCTTTAGTATGAAAACTATTAACGAAATCGTTATTGCAATGGGCGAAATTACAAAAAGAGAACAGCTAGCTGATTTTCAATAACTTAACAAATTACACTTCAAGTCGTTATTAAGCGCTGATTTAAACCAATACGATCTTCTCTGAGCTTAATATATGACGATACAATGCTCAGCATGATTTCATGATAGCGGTTTTTAGTTCCGTTATCGGTGTTCACTGAAACAATGTTTGCCTCTTCAGTCTCAGCCTGGGCATAAACAATGCTAAAGGCGGTTGTTAATAGCCATTCAGGTAGATTTTCAGCACTCAACATTATCTTACAGTTCACCAAACAAACGCCTGTTTCGCCCCCTTCTATGCTCATTTCATAAACTAAGGGCAACTCTATAATGCCAAAATCGGGCAGATCAACCAATACGTTTATTGTTTTTAACATATATTTTTTTTCTCACAAAAGCTATTATTTACCTGGTATTACCTGAGGTATTGGTTATGCTATAACGAAGTTGTTAAAAAAAGAAGGCCTTTAATTGGATTTAGAAGTATTTATTTGCGTAAACGTTTAAGTAGAAAAACGCTTAAACCGACAAGTTAGGGCGTGGCAGCGCCTGACTAACCGAAGTACAGCCGAAAGGTTAATTCCTGGGGCAGCCCTTAATTATTTATCTGCTGTAGTTTCGTTAAAGTTCACGGTTTTGAGCTTACTTACATTCTTTTGTTCAAGTGCTTTTCCGGCATAACCAGGCTTATTTATACCCCATACCACATTACTGTTAAGTAGGCTGATGTATCCGGTATTTTCAAAATAAAAGCCTGCAATCGCACTTTTAACCAATCCCTCAACATTGCTTGGTCTACGGTCGTACACGCCGCCTTCTTCTTTTGTTGTTTTATCGAGATAAACACTAACCTGATCAAAATAGATATCTGAAATTTTATCGGGACTTTCGCCGCTGATGTACACACCACTTTCTCCAGTACATCGAATATTGCTGAAATAAATATTCTTAACCGCTCCTACCTTTCCCTTGGTTTGTCCTTTTGGTAAACGCCAGCCCGCATCTTTGTTGTTGCTGGTTGCTCTTGGGTAAGCAGTAATGTAAATGGGCTCTGCTTTACCCCACCATACATCCGAAAAAAGTTTGGATTCGATAAACAGGTTGGAAAAAATTACGTTGTTTACTGTACCCTCATCACGGTTTTGAATACCAATACCGCGGTTGCTTTTCCTGATATTACAGTTATTGATGAGCACATTACTAATCCGGTCCATATTTTCAGAACCTATTTTAATTGCGCATGAGCTGGAAGTCATGGTACAGTTGCTAATCACAATATTTTCGCAGGCACCATATTCTTCAAATTCCCGTCTGTTTTTTAAGCAGATACAATCATCACCTGATTCGATAAAACAATTGGTAATTCTCACATTTTTACTGTGATCCAGATCAATACCATCGCTGTTACGGATTTTAATACTATTTAAGAGTGTAATATTCGATATCGATACATCATTACAACCCACTAAATGAACCGTCCAATAGGCTGAATTCTGAAAAGTTACCCCATCTATATTCAGTTTATTACAACCGATTAAAGTAAGCAAATGGGGCCTAGGGTCTACAACATTAAAGGGTTTTAATACATATGAGTCACTAAGCTCCTCGCCCATAAACGAAATGCCATTTCCATCAATTACACCTGTTCCGCTGATGCTAACCTGTTCTAGTTTTTCTCCTCCAATCCAGATGGTACCCTCGCCCTTATTTTCACGAAAGGCACTTTGGGTGTACAGTTTTTCATCTGGGCTGGCCAAAAGCTTAGCCCCACCTTCCACTCTTAAATCGATGAACGATTTTAAGTTAAAAGGACCAGTTAAAAACACATGACCAGCGGGTACAACTACCTGTCCCCCGCCTGCTGCTGCACAGACATCGATGGTTTTCTGGATAGCAGCTGCATCATTGGTTTTACCATCGCCTACCGCACCGTAGTTTTTAATATTGTATAATTTATTTTGAGCCACTGCGCCGAAAGAAATCAGCAGGGCAAAAAAGAACAAGGTTTTAAACTTCATTTTTAACATGTTATAAATAAATACATTGGCTATTTTACATAAAGCTTTACTTACCAAAAAACAGTATAAAGTGCTGCCAGGATTCCACAGATAATAACCGAGGCAATGGTAAAGGCCGGCGTAACCTTAAACATACTGCTATCAATTTCAAGTCCTTGCGGATTATCTTTACTTTTCGGATCGGTTAGTGTTACCATAATCATTAATCCTATTATAATCATAAACACCCACGACATTCTGTTTAAGAAAGGAATCGGTGCAATAGCTCCGTTGGTAACTGTAGGCAGGAATTTAAATAAAGTAGATAAGGGGATGGTTAATAATGCAGCGGTAAGCGCTGCACGCGACGTGGTTTTCTTCCAAAAAAAGCCCAGTAAAAAGATCGCAAAAACACCTGGCGAAATAAAACCGACATATTCTTGAATGAACTGATAAACCTGATCGAAACTACGTAATGCAGGCGCAATAACGATAGCAATCAGAGATGCAATAACCACCGACCATCGCCCAACTGAAACCAAACGTGTTTCTGAGGCTTCGGGTCTGATAAACTTTTTGTAAATATCAAGCGTAAAAATGGTGGCTATACTGTTACATTTACCAGCCAGAGAGGCCACAATAGCAGCAGTAAGTGCGGCAAAAGCAAGGCCTTTAATTCCTGCGGGCAATAAATTCATCAATACCGGGTAGGCATGATCAGGTTTAACTGTACCTGCTGCATCGAGCATTTCGGAATGAAAATAACCGCGTTGATAAAGCACATAAGCCGCAATACCAGGAATAACAACAATTACCGGTATGAGTAATTTTAAAAATGCAGCAAATATTAGTCCGTTGCGTCCAGTCTTTAAATCGGCTCCTAATGCCCTTTGAACGATATACTGGTTACAGCCCCAGTAATTTAAATTATTGATCCACAAACCACCTACCAGCACCGCAGTACCCGGCAGTTCGCTGTAGAATTTATCGCCTTTCGAAAATATCATATGAAAATGATCAGAGGCCTCACTGCGTAATAATGGAAGCGAGGCTAAAACACTTGGTGCATCTAATTTTTCGGATACGAGTTTGAGTGCCATATAACAAGTAATCAACCCGCCTGCAACTAGAACAAAAACCTGTATTACATCGGTATAACCAATTACCTTCATCCCCCCTAACGTAATGATAGCGGAAAAAATGGCCAGAAAAATGATGCATATATTAAAAGGAACGCCTGTAATCGTTTCAATAGCAATAGCACCAAGAAAGAAAATAGACGTTAAGTTTACAAACACATAAACAAGTAACCAAAAAACGGCCATCAGTGTACTAACCGTATTATTGTAGCGGTTAGACAGGAACTGTGGCATGGTGTAAATTTTGTTCTTGATATAAATGGGTAAAAAGAATATGGCTACAATAATTAATGTGGCGGCTGCCATCCATTCGTAACTTGCAATGGCAAGTCCCATAGCAAAACCCGAACCCGACATGCCAATAAAATGCTCGGCAGAAATATTAGAAGCAATGATAGATGCACCAATTGCCCACCAGGTAAGCGAGCCTTCTGCCAAAAAATAATCCTTAGTATCTGTACGTTTCTTTTTTTTGCTCCGATAAACCCAATATCCGTATGCCGAAACAATAATAAAATACATCAAAAAAACAGCATAATCGAATGCAGACAGGTGGTTCATATGGATTTTTTATATTTGGTTTTTTTTAAAAATCAGAAAAAATCCCAATGTTGGGTGCTAAATTAGATTATTTAATTACGTAAACGTTTTCGCCTAACCTGTTACAATAACATAGATTTACCTTTGTTAACAGCCTGTCGATTCTCGCCTGATCAACACCGATTTCAGTATTATATTCTGTTCATCGTCCAGTTGTTTATTATTGAGAATTTTGAACAGGCATTTTGCTGCTTCACGCCCGATTTCGAAAGCTGGCTGTGAGATTGTTGTAAGTGAGGGGCTCAACAGTTTTGCGGTACTCAGGTTCGAAAAGCTCAGTATTTTCACATCATCCGGAATCTTTTGGCCCATTTCTCTGCAGGCGCAATAAGCAGGAATAATAAATTCTTCAATAGAAGAAAAAAGTGCATCGGGCTTATACTCCCTAAGCAGCCACTTTATATGTTGCAGATTAAGTTCTTCGTCATCCTGATATTTAATAATAAGCTGTTCGGCAAAATCAATATCATGTGCTTTAAGGGCATCACGATAACCTGCAAACCTGGCCTTACCAGCAGGAAGATTTTCCAGTCCGTATAAATACGCAATTTTGATACAACCGCATTCAATTAAATGCTCAGTCGCCTGAAAAGCAATTTCGTAATCATCGGTAGTTACTTTAACTGCATCCAGATTTTCATAAACACGGTCAAAAAATACCAATGGAATTTTCTTAACCAGGTTAGTGTAATATTCACTGTTATACTCACTGCTAGACACAGATGTAAGGATACCATCTACCCGCCCATTTAATAAACTATTGGTGAAAGCCACCTCCGATTCTATATTCTCGTGAGTTTGATAAATAAGCACATGATAACCGTATTGCCTTGCAATTTCTTCGATTCCTTTGATGGATAGTGAGAAAAAATTATTGGCCACACAGGGAATAATCACCGCTACTGTTTTAGTTTTATGGCTCCGAAGGTTACTGGCAGCAGGATTAGGCGTATAATTTAATTCTTTGGCCAAGGTCCACACCCTGTTTTTAGTTTTTAAACTGATCTCATAACTGTCATTGAGGGCCTTAGAAACGGTTGCGATGGAAATATTTAATTCCTGAGCCAACCGCTTAATGTTCACTACTTCCGCCATGTCTTAAAAATTTGTTTAGTTAGTTTTTTCAGAAGAAAATGCCCATATAACACCTTAGTGGCATACAATAGGTCAAAAGCTCCTTTTCACCAGCATATTCATCGAAAACAATTCAGCTTGCCCCCAATTTTAGAGCGGGTTTGCCAAATTATGTTCATCATATTTGTTGGTTACAGCAATAAGATACTTCTTTTGACTAAGAAAAAGTATCTGCTACAAACGAAAATATGAAATAATCGTAATAACAACGTTTATTTATTTTCTTTTATGCATTTCACTAATCGGCATTCAGGCAGAAAAGGACGACCATTAGTGCAACTCAATCCGTAACATACTAAATATAAACAAATTAAAGTTGATTATACCATATAGAATTAAAATTTACTTAATCGTTTACGTAAATAAAATCGGTAAAATATAAAAGTTTAAGTTTCTAAAAACTCAACTTTAACTTATCAAACCAAAGAAAATCTTTAACCAATCCATTTCTAGCCTTATGAGAAACCAAAGCGATGCTTCAAAGGATAATCAAAATCCATTGCAAAATCTTGATCAATGGGAAGAGGATATATTAATCCGCTATCCTGATCCAAAAAACATCAATGCTGAAAAAAAAGAAGAACAGTTCAGAAATTATGATGAAACGGAAAAAGACAGCGTAAAAGAATTTTACAGGCTTAACCATACTTATCAAACATATGATTTCGTAAAACAGAAAAAAGCAGATTATTTAAAATTCGACAAACAGGAAATGCCGATCTGGAGTGCATTCGATTTTCTGAATAAGTTGGTGGATGATTCTGATCCTGATACCGATCTGGACCAGATGCAGCATTTGTTGCAAACATCAGAAGCGATTAGAAACGATGGCCACCCCGATTGGATGGTATTGGTGGGGTTGATTCATGATATGGGTAAAGTGCTTTGTTTATTTGGGGAACCGCAATGGGCCGTAGTGGGCGATACTTTTCCGGTAGGTTGCGCCTATTCAGATAAAATTGTTTATCCGGAGTTTTTCAGTCAGAACCCCGATTTCAAAAACGAAACCTATCAGACCAAATTGGGCGTGTATACTCAGAATTGCGGTCTAGACAATGTAGACATGTCGTGGGGCCATGACGAGTATGTATACCATATGATGAAGCCCTACATTCCAGAGCCAGGTTTATACATGCTCCGTTACCATTCCTTTTACGCGCAGCACAGGGAAAATGCTTACGATCACCTGATGAATGAAAAAGATCATGAAATGTTTAAATGGGTTAACCTGTTTAATCCTTACGACCTGTACTCTAAAAATCCCAATCAGAAAAGCTGGGCAGAACTAGCGCCTTATTACAAGGCGCTTGTGGCAAAATACCTACCGGCTACTATAAAATTTTAACATTCTATCTCAAAACAATAACCAAATAAAACAACCAATTTATGAACCTAAATCTACAAAAATCATGAGATTTAAATGTACGAGCTTAAAGTATGCAAGCATCTTTTTGCTACTTTTACTGATCAGCCAGTCGTTCAACACTGCTTTTGCACAAACTGAACGAAAAATTACCGGAAATTTAATGGATGATGCGAAACTGCCTATTGTCGGGGCTTCGGTTTCGGTAAAGGGCACTACCAAAGTAACGGTTACCGGGGATAATGGTGCTTTTAGCATCACCGCTAAAAACGGCGACAAACTGGTATTTACCTTTATGGGTTATGAACCCAAAGAAATTACCATTGGCACGGCTTCGAGCTATAAAGTAACCATAAAAGAAGCTACAGCATCATTAACCGATGTAGTTGTGGTGGGTTACGGTAAGGGTTCTCGCAAGGGCTTATCAAGTGCGATTACCTCGGTAAAACCCGAAGAATTAAATAAAGGCGCTATTGCAGATGTTGGGCAGTTGCTACAGGGTAAAGTTCCGGGGCTGAATATTAGCGCCAGTGGCGACCCAAACAAACCTGCGGCAGTAATCTTACGCGGTGCATCTACCGTTAATAGCCCTGGTGCACCCTTTTACGTTATAGATGGTATCCCTGGAGCAGATATTGCGGCGATAGCACCAGCCGATATTGCATCAATTGATGTATTAAAAGATGCTGCAGCAACTGCTATTTATGGTAACCGTGCAGCTAGTGGTGTAATTATAGTAACCACTAAACGTGGTAAATCGGGCATGCCCCAGTTAAGCTACAGTGGCTATATAGCTGCCGAAAAAGTAAGTAATCAGCTCGATTTAATGGATGCCGATCAATTAAGAACTTACCTTACTGCCAACAAGGTTGCATTTTCACCAAATGATGATAAAGGCGAAAATGTAAATTGGATGAAAGCCATTGAGCGTTCTACTGCATATTCACAAAACCATAACCTGTCATTTAGCGGTGGTAACGATCACAGCAACTATAGCGCCAGCTTAAACTACTTTAACAAAGAGGGTATTTTAAGTAAAAGTTCATTAAATCGTATTATTGGTCGATTAAACATTGATCAGTACGCATTCAATGATAAAGTAAAATTCAGCTTAAACCTATCAAATTCGAGTAGCAAATCTATTAATGAGCCACTACAGAATATTGTGTTGTTACAGGCTGCAAAGCGCCTACCTGTTTCGCCAATTTATAATGCAGATGGAACTTATTTCGAAAACCTGAACAATACAGGTTATTTTAATCCGGTAGCCATTGCCGATAATGCACAGGATGAAACAAAGTACAATGTTTTAATTGGCGGTTTTAATACGGAAGTAAAATTGCCATTTGGCTTTACCTATAACATTAATTTATCTTACCAGAAAACTACCGCCGCCCATGGTGAATTTTACAGCAGTTATTTTGGAAAATACCCAACATCGAACTTTTACAACAATCCCGACCCAGGTATTGGCATAGCACATACCCTGATTGGGGGCGTGTTTGGCACTAATGGCTCGGCTTTAAGAAGCAATTTTGAAAACACCAATAAAATATTAGAAACATTCTTAACCTGGGACAAGAAAATTGGCGACCATACCTTAAATGCGGTACTGGGTTACAGTTACCAGGATAATATTGTTGGCGATGGTTTTCAAACCTCAAGCACAAATTTCCCAACAGATTATATTGGTTTTCAGAACCTTACATTAGGCAACCCCTATGCCGTTCCTTCTTACCGCATTAATTTAGGAAACGATCTTACCTATCAAAGAATTCTGATGATCTCTGACTTTTTTAGGTTAAATTATAATTATAAGAGTAAATACTTTTTGCAGGGCTCAGTCAGACGTGATGGAAGCTCCGCATTTGGAAAAAATAACCAATGGGGATATTTCCCGTCTGTTGGTTTAGCCTGGAGAGTAAGCGAAGAAGATTTTATGAAGGGCCAATCGTTTGTGAGTGATTTAAAAATCCGTGCGAGTTACGGCGTTACCGGAAACTCATCAGGTATAGGTGCATATAATGGTCAGTTAATTTATGGCATTAGTGGTACTTACTATAATAATGGCGTTCAGGCGGCGGCATATGCGCCAACACAAGGTGCAAACCCTGATTTAAAGTGGGAAAGAACATCAACCAAAAACCTCGGGGTTGATTTCGGCATCCTAAACAATAAAATTACAGGTAGTGTAGATGTATATGATAAAAACACAAATGGTATGCTTTTCAAATATAGTGTACCACAAGCGCTTGTTCCGGGCGGGCAATTATGGGCAAACGGTGGTAGCATCAGCAATAAAGGTATCGAAGTAAGTTTAAATGTATCGCCAGTTGCTTCCAAAAGTTTTTCATGGTTGAGCACCATTAACATGGCTTACAATAAAAACAAAATTACGAGCTTACAGGGCCCTATCTCTAACGCAGATTCTCTTCGTTACTCAGATCCTGAAGGACCGGGACAAACCAATGCAACTTTACAAATTCTGAAAGTTGGTTACCCGCTTGGCCAGTTTTTTACCCTAAAATATGCGGGTAAAGATGCGAGTGGCAACTCACTGTTTTACAAACGTGATGGTTCTACAACCACTACACCTAGCATTGGAACCGATTATTTCTACCTGGGCAATGCGCAACCAAAAGTAATAATCGGCTGGAGCAATACCTTCAAATATAAAGAACTAGAGTTGAACATCTTTTTAAGAGGAACTTTTGGCAATAAAATATTTAACGCTACCAAAGCTGATTTATCTTACACCGCTGGCGCAACAGTTAATAACATATTAAACAGTGCTGCAGACGATAAGGTAACGGACACAAGAAACTCATTCTACTCAGACCGGTATATTGAAAGTGGCTCTTATGTACGTTTGGATAACGCAACTTTAGGCTATAATTTTAAA
The DNA here is from genome assembly GCF_059422505.1 of Pedobacter sp. GW821-FHT01D05. Classification (NCBI taxonomy): domain Bacteria; kingdom Pseudomonadati; phylum Bacteroidota; class Sphingobacteriia; order Sphingobacteriales; family Sphingobacteriaceae; genus Pedobacter; species Pedobacter sp. GW821-FHT01D05. The sequence continues at coordinate 1,748,957 of NZ_JBWKXA010000001.1, forward strand.
AGCCTAATTAAGTATGTAAGTAATGTTAGGGTTTATTTATCAACCAATAATTTATTTACCATCACTGGATATAAAGGGATTGATCCTGAGATTAATCAGGGAGGTGCTGCCCCAGGTATAGATTATAATAACTTCTATCCTAAAACACGTACTTTTTTACTAGGTCTTAACGCATCATTTTAAAACTCAAATTCTAAAGACATGAAAAAGATATTATTTGGAATATTATTTGCGCTGACCGGAGCACTAATATTCACCTCCTGTCAAAAACTCGAGGTACCCGTTACATCTGAACTTACTCCAGAAACCTATCCTCAAACAGCCGCACAGTTAACATCGGCATCTGGAGCGGTATACATCAATTTAAGGAGCGATTATGCTACCACTTATTTCTTTTTACAAAGCAGCTCAACAGACGAATCGGTACTGCCAATTTTTGCTTCCGATTGGATTGATGGGAATAAGTACCTTGAATTGCATCGCCATACCTGGACAAAAGACAATGCATGGGTTGCAGCAGGCTGGGCATATTTAACCAATATTATCGGTACCGCCAATCAGACAATTTCCATCATTGGCCAATCAGCGCCAGCAGGTGCTGCAAAAAACACCAACATTGCAGAGTTAAAAACCATGCGGGCCCTATCCTACTTTATGATGATGGATTTATATGGCAACGTTCCGTTAGATACATTGTATGGCAGCACAGCATTAAAAACAAATTCGAAACGTGCAGAGGTATTCAACTATGTAGAAAGCGAGCTTAAGGCTGCTATCCCCTATTTAAAATCGACGAGCGGTATGGCAACCTATGGCTTACCAACAAAATACCTGGCTTATTCTATATTGGCAAAAATGTACCTAAATGCAGCAGTGTACACCGGAACTGCACGTTATGATGATTGTATTGCGGCCTGCGACCAGATAATCAGTTCAGGTTTGTATAGCATAGAACCTATGTCGAGCTATCTACAGATGTTTTATCCCACCAATGGGCCAACGCAAAAAGAGTTTATTTTTGCAATTCCATTTGATGCGTCTACCTCTACCGGTAATATGTTTATGGCCCGTTACGATCTGAACCGTAACCTTGGAATACGTTATCAATACTCTGGCTCCACGTCAGGCACATTTACTAACCCGGTTATGAACCAAAGTAGTGGCGGAGGCCTATCAAACAATAAACCGAGCGGCCCGAGAATGACCACTACCGAGTTTTATGCAAATTTTAACGATGCAAACGACATCAGAAATAAACAATGGCTTACTGGTCCACAATACTGGCCAGATGGAAGTCCAATTATGGTGAGTACCACTAATTTAGGTTACGATCAGTTTTATACTGGTGGTACTCCGGCTGGAGCACTAACTTATGCCCTAAATTTAACTCCATTGAGCAGCTCACGTTTAGGCGCAAATGCTTACGATTTAGGGAAGGATGAAATTGCCTGGAATACGGGCTACCGTAACATTAAATTTATCGCTGATTACACCAATCCAACTAACCGTAACCAAAATAACGATATGCCATTATTCCGCTATTCAGACATTATCCTGATGAAAGCAGAGGCTATATTTAGAGGTGGAACCCCAACACTTGGCGCTACTGCTTTGGGTCTGGTAAACAATGTAAGAAGCAGCCGCACCACTTCTGCAGCTTTAGGCGCATTGACATTGGATGTGCTTTACAATGAGCGTTCGAAAGAATTTGCATGGGAATGCTGGCACCGTAATGATATGATCAGGTTCGGTAAATTTGAGAACACTTATGGTTTATCTAAAACCAATACCGACACTTATCGCCGTATATTCCCAATTCCAAGTACGGCAATAGCAACAAACAATACATTGGTTCAAAACCCCGGTTATAATTAACCATCAGTAAACAATACAAAAATTTCTCTGGGGTAAAAGCCAGAGAAATTTCTTTTTTCTCCGTCCTTTCAAGTCGATGGAGTACCCAAACATTAAACCTATCTCCATGAGGAAACACTTACTTTTACTGATTTTTCTATTCACCTGTTGCTCATTGCAAGCTCAGGTTTTACTAAAAACACAAGCTGAAGCCACCCCTCCAACCAAAACTTTAACTAAAGATGCCTCATCGCTTAATTTCATTGCCATGGGCGATTGGGGCCGTAACGGCGCCGACCATCAGAAACAGGTGGCCCGGCAAATGGGAATAACCGCAGCCGATGTGAAAGCACAGTTTATCATTTCTACAGGCGATAACTTCTACCCTAGCGGTGTAATCAGTGAGTACGATCCACTTTTTAAATATTCATTTGAAGATATTTATACTGCATTTTCTTTGCAGTGGGATTGGTATCCGGTACTGGGCAACCATGATTATAAATCCAATCCAGATGCCCAGGTAGCCTATTCAAAAATCAGCAGAAGATGGAAAATGCCGGCCCGTTATTATGCAAAGAAATTTCCTATTAATGGAGACCAGAATAATCAGGTATTGATTGCTTTTATCGATACCAACCCTTTAATTCCAGAATTTTACAAAAATTCAGAATACGGCCCAAATGTAAAAGGCCAGGATACTACCCAACAAAAACGATGGCTGGCCAAAGTATTAAGTGATCAAGATCCAAGTATCAGATGGAAAATTGTTGTGGGTCATCATCCCATGTATACTGGAGGAAGCCGGACAGATGGATATGATACCAAAGCAATCCGCAGTTCTCTTAAAGCAGTTCTTGATCGTTATGGCGTTGATGTATACCTCACCGGGCACGAGCACAGTCTGCAGTACATTAAACCCGAAGGCAAAACGCATCACTTCATTTCAGGCGCAGCATCGGAAAAAACACCTGTAAAGCTCATTGATGGGGCCCAGATGGTGGCTTCTGTTTATGGTTTCATGTTTTTTTCGGTCGGCAAAGATTTAATCCGCGTACAAACCATTAACGATGAAGGAGAAATTATTTACAATACCATTATCAAAAAATAAATGCTGCATTTATCCAAACAGCGCTTATTTTTAGAAAACAAAACCGCCCATCATTAGCTTTAAAAATACTATGGCCATTACCGAATCTGCACCACAGGATTTGCTTTTACCGAAAAAGAAAAGACTACTATCTTTAGATGCCTTACGCGGTTTTGACATGTTCTGGATTATTAGCGGAGAAGGTATTTTCCACGGACTGGCCAACGGTATAATGAAAGAACACCACTTGATCAGAAATCCCAATGATTGGACCATTGCCATTAATGACCATTTATCATTTTTCGAAAGGTTTTTGGTTGGCCTCAGCAATCAACTTCATCATTCCCTTTGGAACGGTTTTACTTTTTACGACCTGATTTTCCCGCTTTTTATTTTTATCTCTGGTGTTTCGATGCCATTTTCTTACGAAAAACATTTAAATGGCGGAAATGATAAAAAAAAATCGGCAAAAGGTGTTTATTATGCCCTGATCAGGAGAACACTAATTTTAATCTTTCTTGGAATGGTGGTAAACGGTTTACTCAAATGGGAAGGCTACGAAAATACACGTTTCGCAAGCGTACTTGGTCGTATTGGCCTATCCACTTTTTTTGCTGCTTTAATTTACCTCAATTTTTCATTACGTAAACAGCTTGTTTGGCTGCTCGGCATTTTACTGGGCTACTACATCATCATGATAGCCATACCTGTTCCAGGTTTTGGAAATGGCATTTTAACACCCGAAGGTAACCTGGCAGCTTATGTAGACCGCTTATTGCTGCCTGGCAAACTACATCGTGCGGTTTACGATCCAGAAGGTTTACTGAGTACTATTCCTGCCATTGCAACAGCACTTTTAGGGGTATTTACGGGAACATTTCTAAACACTAAAAACAAGCGTTTCAGCCTGGTTCTAAGAGCTTTCTACCTCCTTGTAGCAGGCGTAATATTGGTTTCGCTTGGATTAGTATGGGGCATGCTTTTTCCGGTCAACAAAAATATGTGGACAAGTTCTTTTGTGTTGGTTGCCGGTGGATTCAGTCTGGTGCTGTTCTCCTTCTTCTATTACATTATTGATGTTAAAACTTATCAAAAATGGAGCTTACCCTTCATCTGGATTGGTACAAATTCTATTTTAATTTACGTTTGTGCCCATGGGCTTTTCAATTTCGAATCTACTTCACAATTCCTATTTGGTGGCGTAATAACTAAAATACCTTTAGTCTGGCAGCAGGCAGGCTTATGGCTGGGTGTTCTACTCGTACAGCTTGGGATATTAAAATTTCTTTATGATAGAAAATGGTTTTTAAAAATTTAACACAACATTTTAATAATATGTTTTCCTTTTTTACATTATTGACATAAACCTTACCCAATCATCTTGAAGAACAGAAATTTCTCATAAAAACACCAAACTGCCATTAAAGAAACATAAATTAGCTCCACTAAGATTATCCAACACCACATTTAATATGCTGTTAACCGACTTACAAAATATAGTTTTTAAACACAATACCAGACTTAGGATTAGTCGGTTCTTATTGTTCTTTTTGGCAATAGCAGCCATTTATACCAATACGGTATATGCGCAGCAAAAGTATTTAATCCCTTATGTTCAGCCATTTTCGGGTACTTCGGCCAGCACCACATTGGCCAGCCAGCATATTGAAGATAAAACCGAACGCTTGGCCAATACGATTCCGGCTGTAGCACCGCCTTTTAGCATGACGCAGTGGACGCCGCAGACCCAGCTCACCGAAAAAAAATGCCTGGCACCTTATTATTACAACAACAAAAAATTTTACGGATTTAGGGCAAGCCATTGGATCAGTGGCTCTTGTACCCAAGATTACGGAAGCTTCACCATTATGCCCATTTCAGGCCAACTTAAAACCAATGCAGCTCAATATGCAGAAAATTATGCCCATGAAAACGAAGTTTCTACCCCATCTTATTACAAATTAAAATTACCTCAACATCAACTGTTAACAGAAATTACAGCTAGCCTTAGAAGCGGTGTAATGCGGATCACTGCGCTAAAAACAGATAGCGTTTACATTTTAGTTACACCCAATAGCGATCAAAACAAAGGTTTTATTCAAGTTGACGCAGAAAAAGGGGAAATTTCCGGGTATAATCCTGTTCACCGGATTTATCAGGGATGGGGAGAACCTGCAGGCTTTAGTGGTTATTTTTTCATACGGTTCAAAAAATCCTTTACCGCTGCAGGGGTTTATAGCGAAGGTCATATTTTCGATCTACAAAACATCAGCAATAAAAAGGATATTGGTGCTTATGCAGGCTTTAAACTACAAAAAGGAGAACAGTTAGTGATTTATTCTGGCTCCTCTTTTACAAGTATCGCAGCTGCCAAGGCCAACTTGGAAAGTGAAATTAAAAATAATGACTTCGATACTGTTTTAGCACGTACCAATCAGGCTTGGGAAAAATCCCTATCGCAGGTCTATATTTCAGACACAAATGAAAAAGGGAAAAAAATCTTTTACACAGCCCTCTATCATGCCATGCAACATCCCAGGCTATATAATGATGTAGATGGGAAATACCCACAGTTTGATGGAAAATATCAGAACCAAACAATAAATAAGGCCAATTATTACGATGATTTTTCGATGTGGGATATTTACCGTGCCCAATTACCTTTAATTGAGCTATTGAATCCCAACTTAGCCAATAGCCTTGTTAATTCGATGATATTAAAAGGTCAGCAGGGTGGTTGGATGCCTATTTTCCCTTGCTGGAACAGTTATACTGCCGCCATGATCGGCGATCATGCTACTGCTTTCATCGCTTCCGCCTATAATAAAGGGATCCGCAATTATGATATTAATGAAGCTTACCGATTGATGAGGCAAAATGCCTTTCAAATGCCCGATTCTGTCGATTACCTGAATGGAAAAGGCCGACGTGGCATTAACAGTTATTTAAAGTATGGCTATATCCCGTTAGAAGACAGTGTTCCAAACGCCTTTCATAAAAAAGAACAGGTAAGTAGAACTTTAGAGTATGCATACGATGATTATGCACTCGCAAGTATCGCGAAAGATTTGGGCAAAGAAACCGATTACCGGGAGCTATCAAAACGATCGCTTAATTACCAGCATGTTTTTGATCCCAATGTTGGAATGGTTAGAGGACGTTTTGCCAACGGCAACTGGTACAAGCCTTTTTATCCTGATCACCGAGAACCTTATATTACAGAAGGAACCCCACGACAATATACTTTTTATGTTCCGCATGATATGCCCGGACTGATCAAGTTAATGGGTGGGCGTAAAAATCTCGAAAACGAACTGGATTCACTCTTTATCAAAAAGGAATATTGGCATGGGAATGAACCTGGTCATCAAATTCCATTTTTATACAACTACACCGCTTCTCCATGGAAAACCCAGATGCAAGTATCACGTATCTTGGCAGAAGAGTACGGGGAAGGCGCTGGTGGTTTAAGTGGCAATGACGATGCTGGACAAATGTCGGCATGGTATGTATTTGCAGCACTTGGCTTTTATCCGGTAGATCCTGTTTCAGGAAACTATCAACTCACCAGCCCTTTGTTTAAACAGGCTATAATATCTTTTAAAAATGGCAAAAAATTAGCCATAACAGCCATTAAGAAGAATAAAAATTCTATTTATATCTCAAAAATCAGTTTAAATGGAAAGCCTTTTACCAAAAACCAAATTAAACACCAACTGCTGGTTCAGGGCGGAAAATTAATTTTCTATCTGCAAGATCAACCGGCCATACTTTAAATCCTGAAAAACCAATCTACGCATAAATAAAACTTTAATTAATAACTGCACCTCTATTAAAGTTATTTTGTAATCATTATAACAGTTTATGACGATTTTGTATTTCCTTCCAACTAGGCCATAGCACCGTATCCCCGTTCTACTTAAATCCGGCCTAACAAATTTTTCGGGCTGCAATGCCCAAGCCAACCTACTAACTTCGAAAGAAAAATTTTCAGCCGGTGTTTTTTGTTTCTTTTTGACATCAAAAAGAAAGATGCCAGTCCGGCTAGGACTAATAAAAATACTCGGCCTCCGGACACCTCTCTGAAAGAACGGATTCAATCCAGGTTAATCTTTAAACAAAATCAAGATCATGAGGATTGCACTTAACGTAAGGATAAAAAGTATCATGCTTTTGGGAAAGACACTTTCATGCACCTCATTCACGGTTTTATCTGATGTTTTTAAAGTTTTCTTTTCAACCTTCATGCTTAGATTAGTATAGATAGAATGGGTTTGACTGTTTTTGAGTCAAAAAGATTAAGCGCAAAAAAAATATCTTCATTCATTAACTATATCATTCAAAACATCAATATTAAAGCACCTGCTTACCATCTTTCCCCTGCTCTGCGTTTAAAAGCTCAGCAGCAGCTTTTTCCTAAAAAAATAATTGTGGGCAAATGGCGAACGCCTAATCTTAGCAAAAGCATACCAGGTGTTTTTTCACCAAAACAATAGTTCCATCAAACACTTAACAAACAGACAATAGCCCGCTAACTTTAAGGAAACATTGATTGACTAATTTACAAATGCATTGGCTTACCCTAAGCAGAAAATAGGTAAATAAAAATTTTCAATAAATAGCAAGCTATGAAACAACAGGTTAGAACGATCCCAGGAAAACTCGTAGATTTTAATTATTACGGATATAGGCTACCAGCCTTTGTAATGCAGTTTAAGCCCTCCGTTTATCAAGATGGTGATTGCTATTACGCTGTATTGTCTTTTGAAGAGGAGCATGATGTTTCAGGTCTTGGAACCTCTCCTGAAGATGCACTGATAGACTGGAATGATAAAGTCTGTGAAATGCTTGCCCTATCGGGCCCTTTACGCACATCGCTAAGTACCAAAAACAAATAATGTTACTGCAAAAACAGGCCAATTAATCTTCTAAATTACTCTGCTGAACTAGGATATAACTTATCGGCTCCGTATTTGATCAGGACTATTATGATCAACCGATTTTACCCGCTAACGGTTACTTGAGATCAAAAGATGATCCAATTAATCCAGAACAAGGAAACTTTGAAAAGTTTGGTCTTTTAATTACTTTTATCTTATCTGAAAAGCTAAACTAAAGAATCATGGCCGGTGCGCAGGAAAACAGAAAGTGGGACTCCTATAACGGTGCTTCTCCACTTATTGCTCTATACAATAGCTTTCACCCCTTAACTACTGAAATGGAGGCACTTATCGATAGGCTCACCTTTCCGGTGAGTTTCCGCAAGAACAGATATATTATTTCTCCGATAGACCGTAATAGATATCTTTACCTGATTTTAAAAGGGGTAGTAAGGGGATTCTACAAGGATTCGGGAACGGAGATCACTTCCTGGATCTGTCAGGAAAATGAAATTGTAGGGACCATCCGCAATCTATGGACTGCTGAAGAATCAGACGAATACCTCCAGGCAATAGAGGATGTAGAGCTGATTGCCATACCTCATGAGCTCACAACTATGCTTTATAAAAATTTTGCAGAAGCAAACGTTATTGGTAGAAAGATTATGGAGCTTCATTATAGAGGAGCGAATGACAGGGGCTTTATCTGCCAGATTCCATCTGCTACGGGCCGCTACAAGCACCTGCTCCAGGCCTTCCCCTGGATGATTAACCGTGTGCCGCTCCGATATGTTGCTTCGTTCCTTGGACTACGACTGGAAACGCTGAGCAGGGTCCGATCAGGAGAAAACAAAAAAACAAAAAACTAGCCTGTGCACTATTTAATTTTATTGTTTAAATCTTGCTAAAGGTATGAAAACATTAAAGGCTGCTTAACCATTATGGATCTGGTATTGGTCTGTAAAATTAAATAAATCCGGTTATGGCAGTATCATTAAGTTAAACATAAATATTGTCAGTCTGAAGGATAATTTATTGTATAAAAATCAATATAAATGACATTTAATTATCGGTCTTGTGCGATATGTAATTCCACTTTCAGAGGGGTGTCCGCAGGACTTTATAGATTCTTAATATAGTTATATATTGGTAACATTATTTAGTATATGTATAACAGGAAGTTTAAACCGCAATATTCAAATTTAGATAAAGAAGCATCAGCGGAATTTATTGACGAAGAGGCGGGAATCACGTTTTTTGGAGATTGTGAGTTTTCGAGATTCGTTGATGAACAACACGCTAAAAACAATCATCGACTGCTGGATTATGTACAAGCGCTCGATGAACTCGGATGTATAAGTATATGGCCTGCTACAGGATATGCATCTATTGTTCGTCAAATTAAAGCTGTAAGAAGTTTGTCTTATTACAATGAAATCCTTAATACCATAAAGAAATCTTGGGTTGAAATTCCAGATTTTATATTTGTAAAACTAGAGGAATTTACTACTGAAAAGCAAGAATATATACGTACTATTATCAAAGATATTCATTATAATAATGACCTGCTATTCGAAATATCGCCAAGACTGTTCGAACATATTATTGCCGAAATGCTTCTTGCTGAAAATTTTGAAATCAAGCTAACTCAGCAAACTAGAGACAATGGTTATGATATTGAAGCCACAAAAAATATTTCTGGGTTCGACATCAAGATAGTTGTTGAATGTAAACGCAACTTGAAAAAAAATCCTTTAGGAATAAATGTTGTTAGAGGTTTTAATGATGTGTTACTACGAGAGCGGGCAAACAAAGGCATTTTAGTCACTACTTCTCATTTTTCAGCAGATGCGTGGAAAAGAAAACATGAAGTAAGCCATCTATTAGATTTAATAGATAGTCACGGACTCCTCAATTGGATCGATCGGTATTGTCATCAAATGAATTTTATTATTGGTGATTAAGATTGGCAGAATGGTATAATGAGGTCGAATCATGCGGAATTGATTCCTTCATGACTGTCGCCAGATCAGTTCAATCTCATTACCTGTATGTCATTAACTTCTTTATTAACAGGACTACAAATGCTTCTGCAGAATCTTTCAATGCTAAGATCAAAGCCTTTAGAGCAAATATCGAGAGATGTTAGGGATATTAAGTTTTTCTTATTCAGATTATCGAAAATATATGCCTAGAGTTTAACTCCCCCCAACCTTTCCGCTTGATCCCTAAAATATCAACGTTAAAACAAAAAAAGCCCTTAAATTTAAAGGATTTTAATGTTTTTTAGTCCTCCCTGCAGTTATGTCGAACCTTTTTCTGCATAATTCTATGTCCTTGGTGAGTTTAATGCTTCTAGAATGACAATAAAGAAATACTGAGTTTTGAAGCCTAGTTTTCTAATTTATGGCTCATGTTACTTTTGTTTATAGCTCATTTTGTGGCTGTATTGAGCTACATTTTTTATTAAAATGAGCTTCATTTTGTATGATTATAATTTTGCAGCTCAATAGAATTCTATTTGTAGCTCATTTATAATTAAAAATGAGCTACATTTGTATAGGTAGTGAGCTACATTTTATCATTTTAATATATGCAAGGAAAAAATGCTAACCTGATTCTTGATTACTTAAAGGATCATTCATTAAGTTCGTCCAAATCAATTCATAATGCACTGAGCGAAAAAGTTGCCTATGCAACGGTAAAACGCATTTTATCGAACCTTTCCGCTCAGGGCGTCGTTGTTTCTGAAGGAAAGTCTAAGGCTACAAAATACTCGGTAAGTGCTTCTTATGAATTACTACAACCCCTTAATGTTGAAGAATATTTTAAGCAAGAGGTAGATGAACGTCAGATCAAGGATAGCTTTAACCTGGAGCTGATTACAGAAGTGCTTAAGAATGTTAAGCTTTTCAATGATGACGAAGATCAATATCTAAAAGGACTTCATCGGCAATTCAGGGAAAATATTGCTACATTAACTCCAGCAGCCTATAGTAAAGAACTGGAACGACTGGCCATTGATCTAAGCTGGAAATCGTCACAAATCGAAGGTAATACCTACTCGCTTCTGGAAACAGAACGTTTGCTGAAGGAACAGGAAACTGCTGAAGGTAAACCGAAAGACGACGCGACGATGTTGCTGAATCACAAGGAAGCAATCAATTTTATTGTTGCATACCCTGACTATGTCGTACCTTTAACCATCAGTAGTATTGAAGATATACATAGCCTGCTAATCAAAGATCTGGGTGTGGACAGAAATATCCGCCACAGGCGTGTAGGTATCTCCGGAACCAATTATAAGCCATTGGACAATGAGCATCAAATACGTGACGCCCTCATTGATATGTGCACGTTGATTAATGAGAAAAAAAGCATCTTTGAAAAAGCGTTACTGGCTTTAGTATTGCTTTCTTATATACAGGCTTTTAATGATGGCAATAAACGTACTGCCCGAATAGTAAGCAATGCCTTATTAATTGCTCACGAACATTGCCCTTTATCATTTAGAACAGTAGATTCAATTGAATACAAAAAGGCAATGTTAATATTTTATGAGCAAAATAACATCAATCCTTTTAAGGAAATTTTCAAGAATCAATTTGAATTCGCTGTTAAAACCTATTTTTAGTAAATACTATATAAACCGAATGCAAGAGCGCCTTTAAATCTAACGATTTAAAGGCGGCTCTGTTTGTGTCGGGATGGCAGGATTCGAATTCAATCACCTATATACCAAATATTCAAAAAAAATCCGTTTTATTATGGTTCCGATTTGTGTAAGCTATTTTCTTATTGCTTTTCGCACCAGATTTAACGATAAATACCGTTATTTCGAACCTGAAATGCTGTTTTTATTGATGAAATTAATAAAAAAGCGGAAATTCAACCTTTTGCAATAACAAAGCCAAGTAGTTTTACCATCGTGCCGTCCCTGAACCGCCAGACATCGCAATCATCATATTTTACCCATTTCCCATCCCTTTCCTTTAATTCAATCTCTCCCACGGCAATAACGAACTCATCCTCAGCAACCAGATCCTTTACATTGAATTTCGGCGGCTCAATATAGGTTTCATCCAGATACCTCCGGAGAGCCGCCTTACCATTAATAGTCTGTTCGCCCACAAATTCTCATCTCGTATCCTCCGTACATAGTTCAAGGAATCCCTCATAATTACCCGAAATTATAGCCTCATTGCCCCAGAGCAATATTGATTTGTTTTTTCCGACATCTTATTTCCCTCTACGTATTCTAATCCGTTAATAACCGATATCCCAGGCAGAATGTTGGTATAACAATGCGTTATAGCAACGCATCGATGTTTGCTTTATTTCTTTTGGATAATCTTAAAACCACTAAACGAGGCATCACCAGAGGCATCACCATAAGTAGCATGATAAACACCAACCTGTAAGCCGCTACTCCCCAAATCATCTCTTTTTACCGGACTGCCAGGAAGATCTACCCAAGCCTTTCCATCACTGCTACCACGCATAAAAAATGTATTTCCTGCCCGCTGTATCTGCAGGTGCCTGTAAAAAGCCCATCCAGAGAGGTTGTTTGTCTGCCTTCTGCCACCATTTCCAAGGTCGGTAACAATATTTCCAACACCCCAGCCCGGCATAATGCCGTTTTGTAAAAGCATTCTTCCATTTGTTGAAGCTTTAACCATTATACCTGCCTCATTTGCACCATAGGCTTTCTTCTCCTTGAGCCCCAGCATATCCGAAAGCGTTACCTCGGCGATAAAATCACCCTCCACATTGTTGTAGGCAAAAGGCCCCGTTGTCTCCGATCCATCCCAAAATGTGTTGTGCGAAACCATCTTTAGAATACCAGATTGTTGTGTAACGGTATCTGCATTTCCCAATAAACCGTCCCAGGAAGTTCCCGACAGACCATCTTTTGTTGCCGGAACTGACCGGGCTGCTCCACGCTGTTTTATGAACACAAATTGTGAAGAATCTGTTCTAACAGCAAAGGGAAGAGAAGTTTGGGTAACATTTCCAAAATTATCCCTAATTTTCACGGTATAATTATAACTGCTTTGCGGAAGGACCGAAAAATCCATATAAGCTGATGACCGCAACCATTTTGCATCCCCTTTATCTTTATCATTTTTAAAAAGATATTCAAGATCACTGCCTGGCAGTTCAGGTTTATCTGCAAACATATAAACCATATTTGGCGTAACTGCTGATGGTTTTGAAATAAATGTCGCTTTTAAGTTGCCTATGCCCAAGGTTTGTTGCCAAAAATTAAATTCTTTTAAGCAAGCACTATGATCAAGACCATAACTGTATATTGAAATTGATGATATTGCTGTTGTGGCACCTGGTGCTCCGCCAGAAGATTCTATCAAAATACGCTGGTCTCTTTGATTATTACGGACCAGTGCATAACTGGCCGGTTTACCATTGATAAATACCTGCAACTTGCCCTTAGAAAAAGAACAGATTAACTGTTGCCATTTTCCGTTGCCCACTATCCTTACGGCTTTATTTCCTTTACCAAAAAACAGATCTGTTTTTGAACCAACAGCAGGCAAAAGAGAAAAAACAGCACTAAATGGTTTTGAAAAATCGACCTCTTTTGCAATTCTATCTCCCATGATAACTTTACTACCATTTGCCAATACAGCAGCTATTTTCCCATTAACATCGGCAACTTCCACATTCCCTTTACACGCTAGTTCTCCCAAAGCTGCCCCATTGTTGGCCCAATTTGCTAAATTTCCATATTCAAGATTTTTCGCATCTACATATACCGCAGTACTATTGTCTAAGCCTTTTGCATAAGCTTTGTTAATCTCTGTATCGGTTAATGGAACATCATAAATTTTTAGGGAGGCCAGCGCACCAGAAAATCCTGAAGTTCCATCGTCATTGCCGCCAACAAGAAACCTGGTAAGATTATTCACGAAAAGCATTCTTCTTTCTGCCCTATCTAATTTCCCATCAACATATATACGTTCCATTGTTCCATCAAAAACCATGGTAATCATATGCCACTCATTTGCTTTGGGTAAATTCCTGTATCCTAAATCTGCCCAGCCCAGATGCCTGGCAGCGCCCAAACCTCTACTATTCCCGTAGCCTAACGCAGCATTACTTAAATCAACACCACCCCTTCCTGTCCACAAAACGATTGTTTCTTCTTTACCGATCTCTGGGTTCAGCACCCACATACTCACGCTATAACTGCTATTCCCCAGCATAGATAAAGGCGCACGAAAGGATGATAATAGGCGCTCGGTACCAGAGAAAACCAAAGCTTTCTTTCCTCCTATCATTGAAGTAACCGGCTTATTTGTTCCGTTAGCAGAAAACACACCGGCCAATTTTCCATTATTTTGAACATCAGCTGCTATTGATCCTACGCGAAGGTTATCAAAGTTTAAATCCACCAACAGTCCCTTCGGTTCAAAACGTTGCAAAGATTCCCATTTTTTGGTACTGGTATTCATCACCGGATTATATTCGGCATTGTCGAAAACCTTAATATTCCATATCGCCTTATTTAAGCCCGGATATTCTGTCCGTAAAATTGTTGTACGCAGATATCTGGCCTTAACATTCCCAAAATCGATCATCGGACTTCCATGTTGAGTGTTTTTACTTTTATCGGCATACAATTTCCATGTTTTGCCATCGAGCGAATATTCGATTTTGTATTGATAGTACCAGGTAGCATATTCAAATTGAGTGTGCACACTTTTGACATCATAAGCACTACCTAAATCTACCTGGAGCCATGAGGGGCCGATATTGTTTTTGGCTTTCCATAAAGTTCCGTTATTATCATCGAATGCAAATTCTGGTTTAAAATCCTGATCATAAGCTGAAGAGGCTACAGCAGTTTTACCCAGCGCCAGATTTGGATGCGGGTTCTCATTTTTTGCCAAATAGCCGATTCCGGAATGTGTTGGTACCAGCTTCAGTATGTTTCCTTTCTCATCGAAGATCATTTTATCTGCCGCCACCTGCCTGTGATAGCCACCGTCATTGTGTGGGTTATTATGCCGGTGATAAACCAGGTAAAAATCGTCTCCCTGCTGCAGAACAGACTGATGCCCTGGCCCATGCACTGTTCCATCGCCATTTGTGGCGAGGATAGGATTATCCTGGGCATATTTAAACGGTCCCATCGGATTACTTGCAGTGGCATACTGTACCCGGTAAGTTCCGTCTTCGCAATAGCCGGATGAATAGGTAAGATAATAGATTCCCTTTCGTTTAAATACAAATGGCGCCTCGAAAAAGTCTTTTGCATCGGTATTCGGGATCTGCGCAAGTTTTGAAAACGACTTCATATCGTTATTCAATAAGCCAACACCGCAACCATGGCCCGGATAAATGCCCCAAGTGCCCCAGTACATATAATACTTACCATCATCATCTTTAAAAGTCTGCCCATCAAGTGTAATCACCTTGGGTACCATAAAATTTGAAACTATTGGTTTTCCGGGTGCTAAAAGCGATGTCCATGGACCAACCGGCGTTGTAGAAGATGCACCGAATATTTCAACGGGCTGACAGTAGTATAGATAATACTTTCCATCGGGGCCCAGTGTTGCGTCAGGTGCCCAGTAATGATGAGTTGTTGGCCAGTTCATATCCTGCAAGGCCCAGTTCACAAAATCTTTTGACGTCCATACCTGCGATGGTCCGAACCCACCCCCATTGCCATCGGTTGTGGCATAAATATAATAAGTATCTCCAAATTTTTTCACAGTTGGATCTGCAAAATAACCTGGTAAAACAGGATTGCCCTGCCCCTTGGTCAAATGCTGAGATTGTGCTATTGCAGGTTGAAAAGAGCAGCCTAGGAGAAAAAGAATGAAGAGGTTTAGATAAATGTTTTTCATAATTAATGTTGATATCCCGGCTAATAAAACCAGAGTTGATGCATCAGGATGTAAATATAACCGAAACGTAACCTGGATTGCCGTTATATATTGATGCATAACATTCGTATTTTAACCAAGCACCCTAAATATGCACTTCTGATGTAGCAGATTGGAAAACTAGAACCTGATTTCGATTATCAAATCTCATTTTGTAACGTTTTAATCAAGTTTTCCGTTAAGGCGGCCGTCTCCCTGAATTTATTTTACTGCGTAGCTTTCCGCTTCGCTACAGGTCAGGGGCTTTCACGCTAAAAAGATGCTAATCACGATGATTCGGGAATTATAACGACGAACTTAAAAACAGACTCAACATGTTGTTATTTAAAATTCAGTAAATTGAGGTTAAAATCAATCCCAATCAGGGCAATACTTAATTTATTTTGTTATACGTGCAGGGTACTTGTTAAAATCTAGTAGCTATCAGATAAAAAAGAAGCATAAAAACACAGGGCTTCTTCATAGTTTTATCGATGAATTTTAAGGGTTATTTTTATTCCATATTCTTTAAATTTATTTACACTTAGTAAGAACTGGGTACAAAATATCCTGATACAAAAAGATCTAAGAAGTGCTTATTGATAAAAACGATTTAAACATGAAAATATACAACGTATTCTTGCGTACCATCCTATTCCTTGCCGTTTTAACCATTGGTATTAGTACTGCCAATGCACAAAGCGGAGACCAGATATTAGACGGAATCGGTGAAACGGGAATGAGTGCGCGTTATATCTTTAATGGTGATGCCAAAGACTGGTCCCGAAATAATTTTCATGCCAAATTTCAGGGCGACGGGGTCAAATTCGTCGATAACAGCCGGTTTGGAAAAGTTTTATCGCTCTCTGGAGATAACAATTCGTTTGTTACCATTCCGGGAGAAGCATTAACGGATATAGAATCGCTCAGCATATCGGGATGGATATACCTCCGTTCGAAGCAGCCGGGCCAGCTTTTTTTTGATTTCGGGAAGGACGTAACCAAACATTTTTTTGCGGCCCCTGTTGGAACAAAAGCTCAGGAAGGTTTCCAGACATTGATCACGGCAAAGGAAAACAATAAAAACGGAGCAGTTTCTCCTGCTTTAGAACTGAATAAATGGGTCTACATCACCATTGTGATAGATATTCCATCAAAATCTATGGTGACTTATGTAAATAGTAAGCCAGTGGCCGAAGTTAAGAACATCCCACTAGAGTTAACAACAGTATTCGATCAGCAATCAGTGGCAAAAAACCTATTGTATATCGGAAAATCGCTTGTACCTGGAGATCCCTATCTGAATGCCATGATACATGATTTCCGTATTTATCGGGTTCCGTTAAGTGCGGGGCAGATTGCCGGAATCTATCGCAATGCCATGGGAGGTACTCAGGAAAGCGTGGTAAATGTAGGTAAGCGTGAAGATGATCTTCCAAAGTTTTCTCCAGGCACCCCACAGCTTTACAATGCTTACTTAACTCATGTATCCGATATTCAGGTGGAAACAGAAGTAGGGAATTTACCGCGATTACCCAGTTATGTAGCAGGCACCTACCGGAATAAGATGAAAGGTCCAAAAGTACGTGTGCTGTGGCCTGCTCCAACTGATAATAGCACGGTTTTGAAACCTGGAAGTTACACCGTTACCGGGCGTGTTGCGGGAACGTCTTTTCAACCTAAGGCATTTGTAACCGTAAAAGCGCTTAAAAAATCAGCCGCGCCAACATTAAAGCTAGCGCCATTTGCTTTAAACAGGGTCTCTCTGCAGACGGATGCTCATGGCCATGCAACCAAATTTATTGAAAACCGCGATAAATTTATTAAAACATTAGCTAAAACCGATCCAAACTCCTTCCTCTACATGTTCCGACAAGCTTTTGGCCAGAAACAGCCTGAAGGAGCAAAACCTTTGGGCGTATGGGACAGCGAAGACACCAAATTAAGGGGGCATGCCACAGGCCACTATCTTTCGGCAATTGCCCAGGCTTATGCAGGCACCGGATATGACAAGGCACTTCAGGCCAATTTTTCAAAAAAAATGGAGTATATGATCAATACGCTCTATGAACTATCACAATTATCAGGGAAACCTAAAAATTCAGATCCCGCTGTATCTGATCCGACTGCTGTGCCGCATGGCCCCGGCAAATCAGATTATGATTCTGATCTTAGTGCATCGGGTATCCGCACCGATTATTGGAACTGGGGAAAAGGATTCATCAGTGCCTACCCTCCCGATCAGTTTATCATGTTAGAAAAAGGAGCGAAATATGGAGGACAGAAGAACCAGGTTTGGGCGCCATATTATACATTGCATAAAATTTTGGCTGGCTTAATAGATGTATATGAAGTAAGTGGCAATAAAAAATCGCTTAAAATAGCTACTGATATGAGTGACTGGGTATATACCCGCTTAAGCCAGCTGCCCCAGGAAACGCTTATTAAGATGTGGAATACTTATATTGCCGGCGAATACGGTGGCATGAATGATGTAATGGCCCGTTTATACCAGATTACAAATGATCCGAAATACCTGAAAACGGCACAATTGTTTGATAATATAAAAGTTTTCTTTGGTGATACAACACATTCGCATGGACTAGCCAAAAACGTAGACATTTTTCGTGGACTGCATGCCAACCAGCACATACCCCAAATTGTAGGGAGTATCGAAATGTACCAGGTATCTAATAAGCCCGAATATTACAGTATAGCGGATAACTTCTGGCATAAAATGGTAGATGATTACATGTACAGTATCGGAGGTGTTGCAGGTGCCCGTAACCCTGCCAATGCGGAGTGTTTTATTGCCCAACCAGCTACCTTGTACGAAAACGGTTTCTCTGAAGGAGGGCAGAATGAAACCTGTGCCACCTACAACATGCTAAAACTGACCGGAGACCTGTTTCTATTTGATCAGCGGGGAGAGTTGATGGATTATTATGAACGCGGATTGTACAATCATATCCTGGCATCTGTTGCCCAGAACAGCCCTGCCAATACCTATCATGTGCCACTCAGACCAGGGTCTGTTAAACAATTTGGAAATGCAGATATGACAGGTTTTACGTGCTGTAACGGCACTGCAATTGAAAGCAGCACCAAACTACAAAATTCAATCTACTTCAAAAGTAAAGATAACCAGGCGCTTTATGTGAACCTGTACATTCCCTCAACACTAAAATGGACGGAACGCCAGATAACGGTAGAACAAGCAACAAACTTCCCGAAAGAAGACCACACCCGCCTTACGATTAAGGGCAGCGGAAAATTTGATCTCAATGTGCGTGTACCGGGTTGGGCTACTAAAGGATTTTTTGTAAAGATCAACGGAAAAGAACAAAAGTTTCAAGCCGAGCCAGGTAGTTACCTAAAGATAAGCCGTAGCTGGAAAAATGGCGACATTGTAGATTTAAAGATGCCATTCCAATTCCACCTGGATCCGGTTATGGATCAGCAGAATATAGCGAGTCTGTTTTACGGACCAATATTGCTGGCAGCGCAGGAACCAGAAGCCAGAAAAGAATGGCGTAAGGTAACCTTTGATGCCAAAGATATTGGCAAATCAATCAAGGGTGATCCACAATCTTTACAGTTCACCATTGGTGATGTGGTTTTCAAACCATTTTACGAAACATACGGGCGTCATTCTGTTTACCTGGATGTCACATTAAAATAACGTACTGTTGTACTGATAACTAACGAATGGCTCATGGGTGGGGATTATTCCACTCCATACCCCATTATGCCGGGAAACCGCTAACAGATCCGATCTGCTATGAAATAGTGATAGTTCCCTTAGGCGACATGGAAAGTGGACGAAGAAACAAACCGGATAATTACCTTAATCCAGTAAATGCCCTGTGCCCGGTCCATGATTAAAAAGCATCTAATGTGCAGGCAATAAAAGCTTTATAAAACCAAAAGAGTAATAAGTAGCGAAGCACTTTATCCTCACCATAACACCTTGCTTCGGCAAATCAATATAATAAGCTGATTAGCAATTAAATAATAGCTAATAACGAAGTGTGCGCTGAATTGCTTCCGGAGATGAGCGGACAACAACCACAGCCGCCGTTAAACCGGGAGCACTTGCCTTCAACTTTATCGTTCCAGTGCTTTTGGTACTTTTGATCACCACCAACGCCCGCCCTTTCCATGCCCTGCGTGAGTTGGAAATATAGGGATCTACATCTTTCAGGTTCGCATTGTCTAGTCCAATAATCTTCCCTGGCCCCTCAATGTCAAAACGTATCCGGTTTTCAGAATTTGGCTGCAACACTCCGTTTTTATCGGTCAGTTCAACAGTTACAAATACCAGGTCTTGTCCATTTGCGGTTATTTCACTACGATCTGCGGTCAGCTTTACCCTGGCCGTATTTGCCGAGGTTTTGAGTATTACTTTTTCTACTTCTTTACTATCCTGAACGCCAACAGCAAGCAATTCTCCGGCAGCGTAGGGAACGGTAAAAACTGCCTTAAACTCTTGGGCTATGCTGGTTTCCTTCTCTCCTATCAGTTTTTTATTAAGGTATAAACGAACCATAGGATATTTGGAATAAACCTCAACCTGAAGCTGTTTACCCTCATATCCCGGCCAGGTCCAGCTTTCCCAGGTAGGCCATACCGACCACAGTGTTTCTTTGATTTCTAAAGGTTTAGGGTCTGGTTCACGGACGGCCATATAGAGTTTTTCGTTATCGTTATACAGCATGCTCCGGTAGTGGGAAATGGGTTTCCGCCATCCGGTCAGGTCGATATCTCCGCAGTAAGCACCATGCCATGGAAAAAAACTATTCTCCCAATGCTCACCAGGTAACTCATCCGAATAATAATAACGGCCTATGCCCGATTCGCCAAGGTAATCGAGTGCAGTCCAAACAAAGTCTCCGATGATATAGCTATTGTTATTTACAAGTTTCCAATTGGCAAAAGCATCTCTGGGATAGGATTCTGTTTGAACAATGACCCTGGAAGGTACCCTTTCATGATCTGCAGTAGCCCTATGCAACTGGTAATTATAGCCAGCAACATCATGCTGCAGCATTAATGGATCGAATATTTCCCAATCCTTATCCCAGGTAGTCATTGCTGAGGTTACAGGACGGGTAGAATCAATTTCATGAACAGCGTTTACCAACATTTTTGCCGTATGTACCGCCTGTTGCTCCTTCCGTTCTATGATTTCATTCCCTATGCTCCACATGATTACCGAGGGATGATTTCTGTCCCTTAGTACCATTGCATTTATGTCTTTTTTCCACCAATCGTCAAAATACATGGCATAGTCATATTTATTCTTGGCGGTTTTCCAACCATCGAATGCTTCGTCGATAACGAGCATCCCTAAGCGGTCGCATGCGTTTAAAAAGGCTTCGGAAGGAAGATTATGGGCAGTTCTTATGGCATTAAACCCTGCTTTTTTCAGCAGTTCAACCCGTCGTTGCTCGGCTCGGTCAAAGGCAGCGGCGCCTAAACAGCCGTTATCATGGTGTACACAGCCGCCATTGAGTTTTAGTGTCTGTCCATTTAGCTGAAAACCATTCTCTGTTGTAAATCTTAATGAACGGATCCCAAAATCTGTCTGGTTGCCGTCGATCACTTTTTTATCGGCGATAATACTAATTTGGGCCAGGTATAGGTTAGGATTTTTTGGCGACCATAAAAGTGGTTTTTCTACTTGTATATCCTGTATTACCTCCTTTTCACTATGCGCGTCTAACCTGATCTGGCTTTGCATTGCACCAGACTTTTTTAGCTCTGGGTTAAGGAGATTGGTCTGAACCATAACCATCTTGGGCAATGCGGTTTCGTTCTTAACCCTTGTTTTAACCTGTACAATGGCTTTTTTTTCGCTAACTTCTGGCGTAGAAATCCCTACCCCCCAACTGGGAATGTACACTTGCCCCGTTAACACCAGCCACACATGACGGTAGATACCGGAGCCGCTATACCAACGGCTGTTTTTCTGTTTTGAATTATCTACCCTAACCGCAATTACATTTTGTTTCCCAAAATTAAGGTATGGACTAAGATCATAAGTAAATGGCGAATACCCATAAGGATAGGTACCCAGTGATTTTCCATTGATAAAAACTTCCGAATTCATGTAAACGCCCTCAAAGTTTATGGAAATAAGCTTTCCCTTCCAATCAGACGGCACCACAAATTTCTTTCTGTACCAACCTGTTCCCGATGGGAAAAAACCGCCTTCCCCACCAGTTGGATTTTTCGGACTAATCTTCCCTTCAATGCTCCAATCGTGTGGAAGATCGAGGATTCTCCAATTCTGATCATCAAATTCAAAACTGCTTCCTCCCTTAACATCTCCCAGGTTAAATTTCCAATCCTGATCAAAGAGCTGTTTACGCTGTACTGCCCGTTGCGCAACTAAAGCCAAAGGCCCAACTGCTATGAATAATATTAAAAGGATCAAAGATTTGAAAAAAGACATGGCCTATATATTTGGTGTTATCAAATATAAAAAAACAAACGTTAAAGTAACGATTATTATTCAACCACAGTTGGACTGTAGAAAAGAAAAATGCGCCCTTTTCGATCTAATTCATCGCTAGAACATCTCTTCCTTTGCAATATGGAAAGTTACTTACCATAAACAGATTTGATGTTTCTTATTGTTTTTTGGCGAGTTGATTCTGAACTTCCTTCAGCACGGCGCCATCATAATATCCCGACCATTTGGATACAATTTTTCCTTTGGGATCAATAAGTACAAATGTTGGATAGCCAGTAATGCCATACTTGATGGTCGTTTCCCCATAAAATCCTTTCCCATCCCAAAGACTTAACCATTGCGGCTGGTCTCTATTTACACCCTTTAACCAGGTTTCTTTACCGGCGTCGCCTGAAAATGAAACTATGGCCAGCTCCTGACGGTATGCCTGTGAGGTTTTCTTTAATTCGGGAATTGATTCTATACAAGGGCCGCAGTATGTGGATGAAAAATCAAGCAATACATATTTGCCTTTTATTTCCGATAAAGTATGGCGCTTTCCGTCCCTATCAAAACCATTGAAATCAGCATAAATATCCCCTACTTCAAGAACATCGCCCACGGTCAAAAAAGTTTTGATGCGCTTTGCATAAGAGGTGTTTTTGAACGTTGAATTCAGTGCGTTATAAAATTTACTGATGGTGTCTTTTGGAAAATCTCTTTTAAGGTAGAACAGGGCATCGAGTGCTTCATAACTATTCAGATTCTGTTTCACAAAATTCATTCTAGTGAGCATATCCAAACTATCAAGGCTGGCAATAACCTTCCATATTGCCTTACCTTTTGATTTCGCGCTATCACCTGTTAAGGCCTGGTATTCTTCTACCAATTTGCTGCGTTTCTTATAACCTTCTTTAGTCAGGTCGATCATTTTGTTGTGCATGTCCTGAGTTTTTGAACCCGTTATTTTCAGATCAAAAGGAAAATCCTTGATATCCCCTTTCACATCGATCCTTTCGTTTCCCATCAACAATGTGAAATAATAAAACTTTTGCCCGGCATTTGTGGTAACCCATAAAGATTGTGGTTCTGCCCTGAATTTTCCTTTAAAACTTAAAAAATTGTTCTCGATTACTGCGCTATCAATATTAGTATCAAGGATAACATCGTTTAAATAAAATCTTGTACCATCCTCAAAACCAGTAATTTGAGCACTGATCAAATATTGTTGCGCATGAGATTTAGTATTAATAAATATCCCGAGAAGCAAGAGCAGACAAGCGTTTTTCATATATCTCCAAAGTAAGGTTTTTCCTGTCAAAATACAATTTGTAAACCGATAAATTTCTTCAACAGCATGTCTCCTATATAGCTAAGATTACCCGATACCTTTAAGCTATTTGCATTTTTTGATTTGTTCAATGCCTATGGGCTACCTGAACGATTAATTTTAAAAATGGATTGCTGTTTATACCGATATGTTTAAATCCATGTTCCAAACCTAGCGGCTTTGCGGCATTGACACCTCATTTTGAGC
Organism: Pedobacter sp. GW821-FHT01D05; assembly: GCF_059422505.1. NCBI lineage: Bacteria > Pseudomonadati > Bacteroidota > Sphingobacteriia > Sphingobacteriales > Sphingobacteriaceae > Pedobacter > Pedobacter sp. GW821-FHT01D05. The sequence continues at coordinate 1,772,664 of NZ_JBWKXA010000001.1, forward strand.
TAAAGTGAGCTAAATTGGACCAATTAACACGAATAATGAGCTAAAATGGACCGCTAGGGCTGGCCTCCGCTACCACAGCCGGGCCACTTGTGGCAGCCTGCTTAAGGGCAGCCTGACCATAAGCAGTGTGCCGGTTCGGCCAAAACAGGCGTTGGCTTTACCTTTTAGGTAACCAAAAGGTAAAGCCGGGGTAAGCTTGGGGTAACCCTGGGGTTAACTTGGTAGCAAGAAAGGGTAAACAACAGGTAAACAAGGGGTAATCAGATATGGCCTTTTCGATGGCCTTTCCAGCTAGGCAGCCACTAAATTTTTCAGGTAAAATGATCGTCACCAGGTAGTTTACGGGCTTTAATGTGCCGTCTTTTACCCTCCTGTTGGCGGCGTATTACGGTCACCAAAGAGATCGATAAAAGTAAAGGTTAGTTGATCGTCAGTTTGAAAAGGGAACGAAGTGGCCATTTTCCCTGAAATATGCAATCTTACCGTTAATTATCCATACAGAGATTGAAATCAAGGAGAGCCTAAAATGAATTTAAACAACCAGAAACAGATGCTTGCTATTTTTTTCGGAATAGTTTCGGGTATTCGGTTACCAATCCATAGGGATCAGTTTTTAGCTCGGCCTTGAATGTCGATTTTTCGTTTTCGTACAGGTATACAGAATCTGATATTTTGGTGTAATACTGTCTTACAGGCATTATAACATCAGCAATAATATCTATGTATATCACCTCGATCCTATTGCTCAATTGCCCATTAAAAACCAACCTTCTTATCGGCAATGTATTGGTAAAAGGTGTTAATGAAATGTCAATATCCACACAACCATCAAATCGATGATCAACCGTATTGTTGACCTGCCAATAAGCACCTTTCTTCTCTAGAAGCAGTGTTTTTTCATTTCTGCCCGATATAACATTTATTTCTGCGAAATAGGTTGCCCACAACGTATCACTGAGAATTTTATACAACATTTTAATCGCCTGCTTGTTAACTTGGCATGTAATAATCGATGTGATTGCGACACCATTATCTGTTTCCGTTAACGTACAGTTTTCCAGAGACTTGTATTCCAAGCCTTCCCATCTTATTTTTCTTTCCATTATGATTTGAAATTAAACAACCTTAATGCCGGCTTGGTTTTAAGCAGCCTAAATTTACCTGTTCAATAAGGCGAAAACAAGAAAACTATATTTATTTCGAGGAAGTAAGCTTATACAAAAAGCAGTTCCAATATAAACGAACTCTGGAGCCTCCTGGCCTATCGCTGCCTAAAGAAAAACCTCCAACAACACAACCACAACCGCTGCTGTCAATGTATTCAAAAAATTGACCGCATCATTCCCGATCATCCCTTTCCGCTCCAGCACAGCCCCAAGTATGGAATCAGCAAGGTTACCCAGCGTACCTGCAAGAACAATAAAGAAAAAACTGATGTTCCATCCCCATCCAATCGCATAAATGCCAGCAATAATACAGCTACCCGCTATACCGATCAGCGTCCCTTCGAAGCTGATCGCCCCATCCATTCCGCAGCGGTCGGGCTTAAAGGAAATAACATTAAAGAACCGTTTTCCATACACCATTCCCAGCTCGGAAGACAGGGTATCCGCTGTAGCCGAGGCAAAGGCTGCCGCCATTGCCGGAAGCATCAAATAAGTCAGCTGGGGATAAAATAGCGTTACTACACCTGCAATGGCCGCGGCCCCGGCATTGGCCAGCACCTGCATGGCATTACGGCCTTTTTTTTCCTCCTCGCTGGAAGCAAAAGCCTGTTTTTTGTACCGGTACAAGGAGGTGGCAGCAGAACCGAGGATAAAAAACGTGGTCATCATTGCTAGCCCTGGATAACCCGCAGCAATAAAAATAAGGTATGCCAATATCCCGCCCGTAAAAGCGGCCAAAACCGTCAGTTTTTTTGCCAAGATGCTGTAAACTATGCCAGAAATAATGATGATAGGCAAAAAGATACCACTATTGAACATGTCACAAATATATTTGAAATATATTTACGAAAAAGCATATGGAAATATTTGTGCCGTAAACAAGCTACCCAAAACGTCAAAAAATTTATCGTGGCCCCAGGTCTTGGGTCGCCAAAGAGACCGATAAAAGTAAGGCAAGTTGTTCGTCAGTTTGAAAAGGGAACGAACTTCCATTTTACCTGAAATAGATATACCAAATCTAATATTTTGATATAATATTGTCTTACAGGCAGTAATACAACTTGCTTATTGAACATGCGCTTCCAATACTGGAAAAAGCTCGTTAATGCCTACTTTTAGCTCTTCTACCAAATCCAGGACAGCAGAAAATTCATAAATTGAAATAGCCTGAAGTCTTCCGCTTATATCGGCCAGGTTTTCAAGTCCCGCAGAAGTGGACATCCCATAAAGTTTATGTGCTAGGGAAATGAGCATATCATAATCTTCTGGTTGGATGTCTTTATCCAGCTGGCCTGCCGCGGCATGAAGTTGTCCGATGGTTATGCCAATGATCTTTGCGAGTTTTACACGATCGCCGTTAAAGTAACGGTTCAGCTTGGCAATATTAAAATGTTTTTTTTTTGCACCGCCATCCTCTAATTTGCTGTTAAGCGAATTTACTGGCCGCACTAGCCACTTATTGAGTACGGCCGCTATATGTTCTTCTAAAACCGGTTTAGTAATAAAATCATCCATTCCTGCAGCAATACTTTTTTCACGCTCACCCTTCACGTTTGCAGCTGTAAGGGCAATAATAGGAATCCTGGTATGCTCTTCCAATGATCTTATTTTCCTGGCAGATTCATATCCGTTCATTTCAGGCATCTGAATATCCATGAAAATAAGATCAAAAGTTTCGTGCTGAAAAAGGCTAATGCCCAATAAGCCATTTTCTGCCTCCGTTACAACACTTTTCGGGTACAGTTTTTCCAGCAGCGATCGGGTCAAAAATCTGTTAACCTCATTATCCTCAACGATTAAAAACCGGTACTCATGACTTTCTATTGAGTCTATGATTGTAGTATCCTGCCTGTTTTGATAAGATGCTTCCCGTGTCCTTATTCTTGTCAGGGCAAGATAAAGATCATTCATTTTAATCGGCTTAAGTAACCTGTTATCAATATGAAGATCGTTACAGGCTTTGATTATCTTTCCATCATCAGACGAGCTGTGTAAAAGGATTAACGGGATCTCGCCTCCATCTGCGGAAGGGAAATTTTCCCTGATTTTGGCAGCAGTTTCAAGGCCATCCATATACTGCATATGATAATCCAGTAAAATGGCATCATATGTTTGCCCTGCAGCCAGTAATTGCAGTGCCTCAAAACCATTTTTTGCCTGGTCAGAGACAATATTTTTCAGCACAAGCATATCAGACAATATCTGCCTGTTATTATTGTTATCATCTACAATGAGTACCCTGCTGATACTTTCCATTTCAATCCATTCAATCAGGTCGCCTTGTTCATACCGCAGGTTTACATCGAAATAGAAGGTACTTCCTAAGCCTGGTTCGCTCTCCAACTGAAGCTGGCTATCCATCATGTTCAGCAGTTTATTGGAAATGGTGAGCCCCAGTCCTGTTCCGCCATATTTTTTTGTTGTTGAGGAATCTTCTTGCGAGAATGCCTCAAAAATCTTCACTTGTTTGCTTTTGGCAATTCCGATACCGGTATCTCTGACAGAGAACCTCAACAAATGATTATCGCCCTCGCTTTGCAGTGATTCAATTTTAAGCTCTATTTCACCTTCTGTTGTAAATTTTGCCGCATTGCCCAGCAAATTAATTAATACCTGTTTCAACCGCAGCGCATCAGCCCATATAAACCTTGGCAGATCCGGCTGAAGATTCAGCAGCATCTCCAGGTTTTTGGTATGGATCTGATAGTTGGTGATATCGCTGGCCTGCCAGGCAAGTTCGTACAAATCGCACCGATCTATATCAAGTTCAAACTTGCCGGACTCGATTTTGGAGAAATCAAGGATATCGTTAATGATTCCCAATAAGGAATTGGCCGACTGGTGTACTATTTTAAGATACTGCTCCTGCGTGCTGTTCAGCTGGGTTTTCAAGACCAGATCGGTAAAGCCGATTACACCGTTGAGTGGCGTTCTGATCTCATGGCTCATATTGGCCAGGAATTCGGATTTTGCAAAGTTGGCAATATCGGCCCGCAACCGTGCCGTGGTCAGTTCCTGCCGATGCTGCACTGCTGCTGAAATGTCGTGCGTAAAGATCATCATTCCACCGATAGTTTTATCGGCTTTGTACCAAGGAGTCATCTCCCAAGCAATATGCTTTAAGCCTTTAGTTATCGGATTTACATAAATATCTTCATCTTTTTTGATTGTTCTGCCTCTTAGAACTTCCTGATGCACATCTTTACGTTCCTGAGAAAGCTCGGGAAATACCTCGTAATAGGAATAACCTTTTATATCGCCTTCAATCTGGGTATAAGCTTTTATCCATGTGCGGCTCGCCATTAAAAACTGCATGTTATTATCAACCATGGCTACCGATGCAGGTGCATTCTCGATAAAAGCAATCAACAATGCTTTTTCCTGGGCAAGTTCCTGCTGGATCGCTTCTTTCTGGGTAATATCGATTGATATCCCTAAATATCCAATCGTATTGCCATTACTGCTTTTGATTGAGGTAATAGATAATGATACCCTCATCCTTTTAGCATCCTTCGTAATAAAAGTAAAAATTCTTTCCCTTTCCGGGCTATCTGCACACTGTGCATAAAAACCGAATCCAGTTACTTCATCTTTTGTAGCAGCGCTGAAATCAGCACAAATCTCCGAAACTTCCCGCTCGTCATGAAACATGATGGGCGTTTGTTTTCCGACCATTTCTTCGGCTGTATATCCCAGCATGCGTTCAGAGCCTTCATTAAATACGGTAATTGTTCCATCAAGGTCTGTGGCAATAATACTGACCCCAGTAGCTGCCGAAAGTACCTCATCAAGCAGTTTTTTAGATTCGACAACCGCAAGCTGAGCACGTTTCTGCTCATCTATATCCTGCATGGTACCATATATCCTTACCGGAACTCCATTTGCCATTTCTGCTTTACCAATAGCCCTCACCCAGATATTACGGCCATTAAAATCGACGATCTGAAGTTCCTCATCCCATTCCTTCCCGCTGTTCAGGCATTCATCAATAGCTTGCAAGATCCGGTTTCTATTTGGGCCTGGCTCGTAAAAAGCAACGGCATTATCTACCGTCGGGATAAATCCGTCGGGTACGCTATGGATTTCGCGCGTTATTTTTGACCAGTGTAACTGCTGATCTTTGAGATTCAGCTCCCAACCCCCAATTCTTGCCAAACCGCTGGTTTCTTCTAGCAGATCCTTTATATGTATAAGATCGGCCTCCAGTTTTTTCTGGTCTGTAATATCTACCGCATTCCCAACTACATAAGGTTCGCCCTGAAGATCTTTTTGCAAAGTATTTGAATACAACCATAAGCGCTCCTCGCCCGATTTACGCTTAATGATCATATAACCCGTCGAGTGCCCCTTTTCAACTACATCGACCAAATACTGGCGCAGATTAGTATGCCTTTCTGCAGGAATGATATCAAAAAGACTTTTTTTAATCAATTCTGACCTTCTGTAACCGAGCGACCTGGCCCCGGAAGGATTCAGCGAAATCAGGTTTCCATGAATATCATGCGTACACATCAAGCCCTGAGAGCTTTCAAAAAATGCCTTTAATTTTTGTTCACTAACTTTTAAGGCATGGTTTTTTTCCATTTCGACGGTTACATCCCTACCAATTGCGAATACATCACCATCTCTTTCCTCAACTGTAGCTGTCCATTCAATCATCCTGAATCCACCATCCTTTATGGCCACCTGATGGGTAGGATCCCCTTCCTGCTTACGGCTTATCAGATTTTTCCAGATTTTGCTGGCTTGTTCGAGTTCAGCTGCCGGAACAATATCGAGCAGTGTTTTATGCCTGAGCTCCTGTTCTATCCATCCCATTTTGATATCGAAACTGGCATTCATCCGCTTAAATTTCAAATCCTTATCCAGGATACAGATAAGATCGTCGGAATGCTCGAAAAGCAGGCCTATATTCTTGTCTTCAGTCTTTTTTACACGTTCGTGAATGAGTGCACTGATTTCTTCTTCCAGCAGCGAAAGCAATTTTTGCTGGTTTGTTGTGATTTTTTTTGGCACCATATCCATCACCGTTAAGGATCCCAGCACAATGCCATTATTATCCCTTATCGGGTATGCTGCATAAAACCTTATTTTTTCTCCATTAATTATCTCCAGATGCCCATTAAAACGCTCATCATCGAGCACGTCTGCAATGATCAGTGCTTGGGTTAAAGCCAAAGGATAGTTGCACAAGGGCAAAACAGTCTTAACCGCCTTGGCCTTGAGGCCCTTAACGGCTTTACACCACAGTTTGTTGCCATCTGAAAAGGAAATTAAGGAAATCTTGCTTTCACAGATTAAGGCGGCCATCTCGGTAATTCTGTCAAAATCACTTTCCCGGCCCTTCCCTATTACTTCATAACTGTAGGATTTCCTTAAACGTGCGGTTAGATTTTTTTGCATTCCAATATTTTATTTGTTTCAACGGGCACAGATTAGCTCAGCCAATCAATCTTTTTCTCTCAGCGGGTAACCCGTAACAATGCCTCTGTGGAGCTAGTGCCCACAGGGTTTATTAATGGGGTTAGTCCTTAAATATCAGAAAAAAATAGCAGGTATAGCACATCTGGTTTTCTTTTATGCGTTTATTTTATTCACGACCGGGCAAATTAGCCCATTGCCTATTCCCATCAGGCAGTTGTTTGCCGCTATACGTTTTCTTTCTGGAAAAGTGCTGGTATAGTTTTTAAAATAAGCCTGATATCGTTCCAGAAACTCTGCTTCAATGCATATGTGTTATCGAGTATTAGCCGTTCTTCTTCGCTCATTTCACCCCTTCCGCGTTTTTCTACCTGCCATAAACCTGTTATCCCAGCAGGTGCGGCAAACCTTAGCACATATTTATCTGTAGTTAGTTTTTCGGCTTCATATATGGGCAATGGCCTGTTGCCAACAATACTCATATCGCCCTTTATTACATTCCAAAGCTGCGGCAATTCATCTATGCTGGTATTCCGGATAAAATTACCAACACGGGTTACCCTCGGATCATTGGCGATTTTAAAAAACGCTGATCCGCTTTTTTGCGTACTCAAATACACATCGTCCTTTTCACACCACTGGGCTCCGTCAGCATAAACAGGATACTGGCATTTCCCCTGTGACATGCAGGAGCTACAGAGTTTAAAATCTGTTTTGCGGGCTTCTTTTTTTTCCTGATCAACATCGTATTGGTTCAAATGTTTAAGGTCTTTAATCTTTTGATCTGCATTCACGTACATTGACCTGAATTTATAAAAACGAAAAACTTTGAAGCCCGTGCCGCTCCTTAACGAATAGTAAAATACCGGACCTTTGGATTCTACCCATATCGATATTGCGACCACTAATAATAAGGGAAACAGCAAGATCAGGGCTAATCCTGCAAAAAACACGTCAAATAAGCGCTTGGCAAAACCGATATGATATACCGGTCTGCTGGTTATTTTCACCTCACGGTTGAGTGCATCCCAGTTATTAACGAGGAACACAAGCCGTTTTTCGAGGCGTTCTTTTTCTACAGGCAGCCTAAAAACATCAGAAACGCCAGCCGTTAAGGCCAATATCCTTAAGTTCGAATTAAAATACCTTACAACCAGAAAAAAGGGAACTGAAGGCATCTGCCTTTTTTTTAGTGTTTCGAGCAGGGAAAGCCCACCGTTCGACAGGATTTCGCTATTAGAAATAACAGCTGTAACATTTAACTGTTGCTCTATCCATTCCTGTATAAGCCTTAATCCATTTTCAAAACGAACGATTTGCATATCGTCAAAATAGCACGCGTCAAAATCAATATGCTGAAAATCCCTTTCAAAACCTACAAGGGCAATTACCGGGTTATTCATTTGGTCGGGCTTCACCGCATGCTCCATTACGAAAGTTTTTTACCTGCTCGCCTTAGTACCATTTTAATCCTTGCCTCGAGTTCTGCTGGGTTAAAAGGTTTAATCACAAAGTCATCTGCCCCTGCATCCATGCATTTAATCCGTTTATCCGAACTCTCCTCGCCTGATAAGATCATAATCGGCAAGGAATGGAAAAAGTCGCTCATTTTTAACTGTTCAATTAATTCGAGGCCGTTCATGTTCGGCGTATTCAAATCAGAAATAATAAGGTCAGGAATGTTGCCACTTTGCAGGAAAGTTAATGCACTTAGGCCGTCAGGCCGTATATCAATCTGGTAGTTCGCTGTGAGGATCTCTTCGAGTATTGCTTGCATAAACTCATCATCCTCAACCAAGAGTAAACGAGTTTTGGGGTTGTTGGTTTGGGTCATGATAGGGACTAATTGCAACGCATTGATTTTTTATAAAACCGGTTTAGAAAAGATAATAGTTTAAACAATTCTAGAAGAAAACGGTTTTCTCTACTATCACTATTGTCAGTTTTACAATCAAAAATAGAACCGAAATTTAAATAACAGTATTCTGAATTTGATTATCTTAATGTCGTTGTACAATTATAAAAAAAAATCAGATTAATCCCTATTATTTTCCTAAACGCTGAAAGAATAAATAAAATACTGTAAACGAGCCATATGTTATAAAAAAGGCGACAAATCTACTGTATAAGAAAGCAGTTAATACCTGTCCGTATAGCCCTACTACCCCGTAACCGCCGGGTCGACAACAACAATCGGACTTTTGGATACTAAATTCGTTCAGGTTCTGTATTAGCGGATTATTTTTTTATAAATTTAGCGTGTTATTAAATCTTTCCTGATGAACAGCTTTTCCTTATCCCTTGATCCCGCACAATTGAACAGGCTTTTCCCTTATTTTATCCTGCTGGATAGCAATATGAAGATACTGCATATTGGCGATAAACTGAAAAATATTTATGCCGATTGTCAGAACGGAAACTTGTTTGATTATTTTGAACTTCATGAATTAAACGGTAAAGGGCAATTTCCGTTGGGCGAACCGCTTCTCATCAGCCCGAGGCGTACAGGTGGAAAAATAAAAGGGCGCTGGGAAAGATCTGCCGAACAGGAACTGTTATTTTTTGCCGGGGCAGACTATATCGAACAAAATGGGCCTGGTGAGATAAATGGAAAAAACAGCGCTACTGCAGATACACTTCCTTTGCCCAACACCCACCATTTCGACAGAATCCTCGGAAATATGGGCTTTGGCTTTATAGAGATGGATACTGCAGGCAGAATACAGTATGCCAATAAACGTTTCTGTGCCATGTCCGGCTATGCTCTGGATAATATGTACCAGCAAATGCCTGATGTGCTTTTTGGCAACGATTTTTTCACAGCAGATTATAAAGATGAGGATCCGGGAGAAACAGATGCAGCATTGCATGAGATTGTATTTACTGATGCCCAAGGCAATCAAAGACTATGGTTGGCCGGCCGTGCGGTAAACTACAATGAAAGAAACGAAAATACAGGCTGGACAAGCATCTGTTTTGATGTAAGCGATCATAAAAGCTTTGAACAGGAACTGATTACGGCCAGGAAAGATGCTGAACAGGCTGCCACCATCAAAGCGATGTTTTTGGCCAATATGAGCCATGAAATCAGAACCCCCATGAATGCCATTATCAGCATGACTAACCTGCTTTCCAAAACCACGCTTACCGAAGAACAGGATTACTATATTCAAACTGCGCAAACAGCTTCAAAAAGTCTCCTAGTCATTATTGATGACATTTTAGACCTCTCTAAAATTGATGCAGGAAAGCTCAATCTGGAACAAATTGGCTTTAGCTTACCAATGGTATTTAGTGAAGTAATGCAGGTGGTTACGCACAAGGCTATAAAACGCGGACTGGAGATCAGTTACCTTCCGCCAGCGGATATCGAAATATCGTCGGTACTGATTGGCGACCCTTACCGGATAACCCAGGTTGTACTTAATTTATTGACCAATGCCATTAAATTTACCGAAAAAGGTTCAGTGCTGTTAACAGCTATTGTAAGAGCGGACAGCGAGACTTACCAGGAAATTGAAGTTTTGGTGAAAGATACCGGTATTGGAATGGATCCTGAATTTTTAAGCCGCCTGTTCGATAATTTTAGCCAGGAGTATGAATCTGTAACACGCAAATATGGTGGCACAGGTTTAGGCATGAGTATTTCACAAAAACTGGTCGCACAAATGGGCGGTTATTTTAATGTAAAAAGCGAGAAAGGCCGGGGCTCAGAAATTTCCTTTGTTATTAAACTCGAAAAAGGAAAAACAGCCGATGTACCTGCCGAAACAAAGATTACCCACAACGAAGATTTATTTGCAGGACGCAAAATTCTGATTGTGGACGACAACGAGATGAACAGACTGGTGGCCAGTACGATTTTACTGGGCTATGGCCCGCAGATAATGATTGCCGAAAATGGCGAAATAGCCCTAGAAATGTTGAAAGAAGAGGCTTATGATATCATTCTGATGGATATACAGATGCCTGTTCTTAACGGCTATGATACCACCAAAGCCCTTAGGTCAGGTGGATATACGGGCGTAATCATTGCACTCACTGCCTCGGCCATTGAAGGTGAAAGAGAGAAATGTTTGGCCGCCGGAATGGACGACTACATTACCAAGCCAATAAACGAAGAGCTGTTGATTGGTGTGATTGATAACTGGATTCAAAAAACGGCAAGTCCGGTTATTGCTCCTGATATTGATTTACCATTGTATAACCTTGACGGGCTACGTGTTATCAGCAAGGGACGCGAAGATTTTGTAACCAAAATGATCGAAATGTTTTGCGGACAAATACCCGACGCTTTAAAACAACTCAATCAAGCTAGCGCCGATGGTGACCTTGAACAGTTATCTAAACTGGCCCACAAACTCAAATCCACTATTGATCATTTGGCCATTTTACCGCTTCAGCGTATCATAAGAGAAATTGAAGCAGTGGATGAGGGAATTATCCCTGCTCCTAAACTAACAGAAATGATTGCAGAGGTGAACGATGTGCTTAACCGGGTAATGGCCGAACTCAGGGAAGAAATTGTGATCAGAAATAGTCAGTAAACCAATTCTGACAAGAACAGGTTGGCAATTCAAACAATTCTCCGTGGGGATTTCAGCGCCCCAGGAGCTTTCTATATATCCTAGACAAAGAATCGGATACGCTTTTCCCTAACAGCTGGTTGGATAGTTTCCCCATCAGGCTATAATCAGCATCTGAAATCCACGAAGCTGCGAAATGATGAATGCAATAGGTATTCGCTGTAATTTTTAGCTTCAGCGTTTTCCAGCTTTTCGGGCTAAAAAACTCACTGGGATAAATCGTGCAATAGCCATCAAGCTGCTGAAAGGAATTATTTAACTGCAGTCCTTTTTCTGCTTTCATAAACGCGGTGATGCTTTCGGTATTCGGCATAGTATCTGGCTTTCCGTTTGCCAGGTAAAAACTCCTGTTGTCGTAATAAGTCAGTAAGTCATTTATCCAGCTGCCATCCCTCTTGCTTCCCATAATTGCTGATGAAAGCAAAAGATTATCTTCAAAACCTGTAAAGGCTAAATTGCCAAGCATTGCCTCATCCAGTGGTTTTAAAAGCTCCACATCTGTGTCGAAATAAATGCCTCCCATATTTTTCAAAGCATATAAGCGGCAAACATCAGAAACAAAAGCAAATTTACGCTCGCGGTAAGCCTCTGCACTATATTGGTAACTGTTTACATCAAAATTCTCCTCATTCCATTCTACAATGCGATAATCGGGAAGGTATTTTTCCCAGGAAGCCAGGCAGTTGAGTACCAGCTCAGGTTTTTCTCCTTTACCAAACCAGCAATAGTGGATTATTTTAGGTATCATAGCTTCACTTTATTTAAGACCTTTCTATAACCTTCAGCAAGCGTAACCCGATCAAACTGCATAAATAGCGTAATCACAAGCAAAATCAGCCCAATTAGCATACAATTCAGGATAAAGGTAAACCAGGATGTAACTGTAATCAAACCGATACTTCTCCAGCCATAAGTTACCGCAATCAGCAAAGTAAAACCGGCTAATCCCCTCACAATCTTAAAAAAGAAATAGCTCCTTTTCTCTTTCAGGCAATGTGCCGCGTAAATAGGTGTGAAAGTAAGGTGGCTAAATACGCCGCTTATTGCTGCTGCAAACGGGATGGCATATATCCCCAGGCTGCTGTACAGGCAAAGTAATATCACCAGTACAAAATTCAGTACGGCTATAAAAATGCCCCAGATGGAGGCAATCCTCAGTTTATTGGTGATGATAAAAACATGATGCACCGTTTCTACTGTGCCATGAACGATGAAAGGCAATAAGGTTATCACCGAAAGCAGGTGGAGCGCGCTGGAATCCTGGGTTGGCAGCCATAGCCTGAAAAAATCGCCACCATAAACAAAAAATACAGCCAGGGGCAACAGTACAACTATAAAAATAGCCTTAAACGACAAGTTAAGGGTACTTTTAAGTTTCCCCATATCTTCCTGGGCATAGGCTTTTAGCATTTCGGGTAGAAATATGGGTACCACAATTCCCAGCAGGATGTAAATTGCATTGGGTATGAACTTGGTTAATGAAAGAAAACCCATGCCTGAGGCACCAAAAAAGTGGTTTGCAATTAATAAATCCAGTTGGGTATTGATTACATTCGACAGGGCAATGATAGAATTCCACATACCGAAACCCGCAATCAGCGAAAGCGCACTCCAGGAAAAAAGCGTCCTGTCAATCACCACTTCAGGGAGGAGTCTTTTGGTAAGCCTGTAATTTGCAAAACATATGTAAATTGCTGTTAATACCGTTACCAGCCCCAGAAAATAAATTTTAGGCTTAAAAAGATAAAACAGGAATGCCACGGCACAAAGTTTCACCACATTGGATATAATATTGATATAAGCGAGCTTATCGAATCTGTTGACGGCAAATGCTGCGACCGAAAAAACCGCTGAAGAAACATTGATCACCAGACTGAAGAAAATGAATACAAACAGTAACCGTACATCATCAAAAAGGCCCGGCGGAATATCGAGTATATTATTAATGAACAGACAGAATAACGCACTCAATACAATGAAACCAAGCGATATTAGCATATTGCCAAACAAGATGGAGTTGAAATAAACATTCACTTCTTTGACGTCTTTTTTTTCGAGGCTGATGGTGATATACCGGCTCGACATGGAGTTTAGTGCAGTTGTAATAATCCCTGCATACATCACAAAGTTATTGGAAAGGGGGAAGAAACCATAAGCCTCTTTACCCAGGTGCGTCACAATATAAGGGGTAAGAAAGAAAGAAATCCCTACACCAGAAAGTGCACTAAAAAAGTTGGAAACCAGGTTAACAACAAAACGTCTTCTATCCATATCAATAGCTGCCCTAAAGTAATGGTTTTATTTGAATATCATCGGTGCCCGAATACATTATCATAAAATTTTAGCTATTTTGGTCAAACGAAAAGACATAACTAAAAAAGATTGGAGCCACTTGTATCAATTGTTACCCCATGCTATAATTCAGCTGCTTTTATAACAGAAACCCTTAATGCTGTACTTGCCCAGCACTATACAAACTGGGAACTGATTGTTGTAGATGACCACTCAACTGATAATACCTGCCAGATCGTTGAAGCCTTTGCCAGCCGGCACAATGGTATCCGGCTGATAGCGCTAAAGGAGAATGGAGGCGTATCGAATGCCCGAAATATCGGTTTGGCAGAAGCGAAAGGCAAATACATCGCGTTTCTGGATAGTGATGATATCTGGCTTAATGATAAGCTTAGCCGACAGGTAAATTACATGGAAAAAGAACTCCTACCTCTTACATTCTGTGCCTATAAGCGCATTAATGAACAAGGGAAAGTAATTTCAGGTCAGGTTCCGGTCCCATATACCGTAAATTATAATGCGCTCCTTGCCCATAACGTGGTTATATTTTCGACTTCTATGATGTTAAAAAGTGCCATTGGCGACTTAAAGTTTAGCCGGGCAGGTCATGAAGACTGGATCTTTTTACTTAAACTGCTCAAACAGTGCGGCCAGGGTTATGGCATTAACCAGCCTCTCGCCTATTATCGGGTAAGACAAAATTCAGTTTCGTCGAACAAACTCAAAGCAATTGCTTATACCTGGAAAATATTCAGGGAAAGCGAGGGCATAGGTTTTCTCAGATCGGCAATTTTACTTGGGAGATATGCTGTTTCTGCCAGCCTTAAGAGATTAAGATGAGCCTTTAGCGGGTAATACCATTCCCAGGTTTTTGCTATGTTTTGTGTGTGTAAAGTTCCACCAAAGTCCGTTGAGCACCTGTTTAGCCAAATCCCGCCTTCCCCGGGTTAGATAACTCAATACCGCTTTTGGACAGGCGACAAAACAAAAATACAGTGAGAACAGCAAAGTAGTAATCCAGCCCGTATTTTTCCGGATAAAAAGCATCCTGTTTCTGGTCATAAAATATACCTTCAGCGGACTTTCCTTTCCCACACTAACAGATTCCTTATGGTAAACATGGGTTTTTCCGGTAAACCAGATCTCTTTGCCAATCCGTTTGAATTTTTCACACCAGTCGAGTTCTTCATAATAGAGAAAATAATTTTCATCCATTAGTCCGGCATTCAACAGATCCTGCCTGCGGCACATCACCGCCGCTCCATGACAGAAAGCGGTGCTATAGCTCTTCAGGAACTGCCCATGGTTACGTTCAAACTGGCCAATATAGGCATTTCTGCCAGTGACATAATTTAAGGGCGTAAAACCAGCATACTGAACCAAATCCTGCTGGTCGAAATAAAGCAATAAGGGCGATAGCAGTCCTATTTTCTGATTAGCATCAAGTTCGGTGTGCATGGTTTCCAGACAACCAGCCGGTATTTCGGTATCGTTGTTCAGTAGTAGAATGTAATCGCCTTTGGCCTGCCTGATTCCCAGATTGTTTCCACCTGCAAAACCAAGATTTTCTACCGAACGGATATAGTGGATATTACCAAAGTAAGGTAAAAATAGATGCGCCTGGTCTTGAGCTGCGCCATTATCTACCAGTATAACTTCAACATCTGCTGCATGGTACGACCTGCTGATAGATTCCAGCAAGGCTATAGTTACGGCCATTTGATGGAAATTAACGGTGATAATTGAGGTCAATGGCATATCCAACTTAAGTATTTTCAATTTTAATGAACAATATTAGGGATTCGATCTTAATACATCTGCAGCTGCTACCAAACCACCTTCTACAGCATTTATGGCTTTATAAATATCCCTGGTATTGGCCTCCCAGGTATGCATGCCGGCAAAGTTAATCCGCTCGCGCGCCAGTGCCGGGTTATCTTCAGCAAGTGCTTTTTCAGCCAACTGGAGGTATTCTTCCTTCGTCGATGCCAGGTAAACATGATCAGCAAAGATATCCATCGCTTCGGTTCTGGTAGCCAGTGTAGGTTTCCCCATGGCCAGATACTCATCAATTTTACGGGGATAATTACCGATGGTTAGCGGATTGATCACCTGGGGATTGAGGCAAACATCGAAACCCTTAATGTATGCAGCCAGCATTTCTGGCTTTTTTGGGCCCAGAAAAAACACATTGCTTAGCTTATGGAGCTCGCTTCTACTAAAATCTTCATCCTGTGGCCCTACAAGTACCACACTCCAGTCTGGCCTTTCTTTTGCCAGATAGAGCAGGATCTTTTCGTCGAGCCTCATCGATAACAATGCTCCAACATAGCCCAAAACCGGCTTTTTGATAGTGGAAAGATCGGAGGGTATTTCGAGAGCCTCGCCGTTACTGAAAAGCGCTAAATCACAGCCCTGCCCAACGTAAAAGGAATTCGGATTATATTTTCTGCAATAGCCTGCCAGATAAACCGAATTGGCTACGCAAAGGTCACTTTTTGCAATCAGCTCGGGCTCCATATAAGTACCATGCCGCATCCAGTACGGCGTAGCTACAACATTATCTCTCGAGTAATAAACACTTAAAGCAGGTTTTAAAAGCTCTTTTAGGTGAAAGCTCCGAAAAATATCGTTATCGTTAAACAGGATGAAATTTTTAAGGCCAAGCTGAGCAACCGCATCGCGGATCGATCCGGCGAACCGGGCATTGTTGATTTTATTTAACCACCTGAACAGAGCTTTGAATCTGATCCAGTTTACAGATTCTATGATAACCTGTGGATTATACACCCAAAGGTTTGCTGATACTTCTGTCAAAGCTTCTTCTTTACCAGCAATAACGCGCAATCTTTTTTTTACGCCTGCTGTATCGCGCTGCAATACACTCGTTTTTCGATCTAATGGCGCATTAACATACAATACGCGGTTGTTTTTACTAAACTCCAGCGCCAAATCCTTACAATTGCTACCAATGGGAATATCCCAGGGCTGTTGCCCCACAATGATAATGTCCCTGTTATTTAAAATAGCCATTGGATTATGTTTTTTGTTTTGGTGTTTTTGTTCCTTTAATAAACCCAAAGATGCCGGCAATTGTACCGGTAACGATCAATATTAATATCGGCATAGCTTAAGTTTTATTTTCTCGTGTATTTGTATTTTGATGAGGCGTTGCTAAGTTGGACTTTTTAAGCTTACCAATGCTAAACAGCGCGATAACCATTCCAATCATTGCCCTTGGTATTTGCCAGATGGCAAGATACAGCCTTTTATCCCTGTAAAAACGTCCCGGCACCGAAATCAGCAAGGTTAGGCAAATACTCATGAATAAAGTTAGCCATAATCCTTTTCCCGGCCCCAAAGCGTTAAAAAAAGATTGAAGGGCCATAATAAACAATAATCCCAGCAATAGTATGCGCGGCATTAACATGGTTTGCACCGTTTTATTAAAAAATTCTACATTGCCTTTAAATAATTCCTTTATGCCTGATATAGAATATGTACGCAGAAACTCAATTTGTGATGCAATCCACCGTGTTCTTTGCGTGGTAAATACACTGGCGCTGCTCACTTTCTCGTCGTAAACAAAAATATCGTTCAAATAGATAACCTTTATCCTGTCGCCGGCAATAAGGAAATCCATTTTTTTATCTTCGCCAACGGTATCACCTACATTCATTAATAGCGAGTGAAGATAGCTATAATCGAAGGCCATTCCTGAGCCGATAAGCGCAGGTGAAAGCCCAAGTACTGCCTGCCCCTTGCGGTATATTTGATTGTTCACCTCTTCGTTGCAGGCATCCAGAAAAGCAAAACTGGTATCCAGGTTTTTCGCTGTACGGTGCAACTGAATAACCTTATGCCCCTGCTGAAATGAACTATTAACCGCCTCCAGGCAATGTGGCCCCATTAAATTATCAACATCAAGCACTAGAGCAATATCAAAGCCACGATTTTTAAGCTTTTCAATTGCATATAAAAGGGCTTTACCTTTAGTGCTTTTCTCAAAAACCACTTCAATTACCTCCGCTCCCATTACTTTGAGCTGCTCAATTGTATCAGGCATTAATCCATCGGCAATTACAACAGTTTCGAACTCCCCTTTATAATCGTGTACAAGTGCAGCACGTACACTTTCGACTATCACCTCATCTGCATGATAGGTAGGAAACAGCACTGCTATCTTTTTATAGCTGGCAGCATATTTTTGTACACCCTTCAAAGGGAAAACCCCGGCAAGTGCAAAAATTATCAGGTACAGGCAATTAAATGACAGGTAAACAGCCAAAACCCACAATAGCAAGTGTATAATTTTATATATCAGTTCCATCCGATTTTAGTCGCATTTGCTGTTCATCAAACTCTGGTGCAATGAAGATGAAAGACCAGGACATAAACATAATTACAGATGAAGGCATCCCGTTCATTACCTCGTTGCCATAGCTGCAGATAAAACAGGCCACAGTACCAGCGGTAAGGGCAATCATTTTTACCCTTAGCCTCGGATCGCGGATTTTCCAGGCAATCCCGCCACACTTGCCGATAATATAACTGGTAAGGGCAAACCAGATAACCAGTCCCACTACACCGTACATTACCCACACTTTCACCCAATAACTATCGGGTGGTATACTGGCTATGGGCTTACCGGCATTGTAGGTGGTACCATTCATCCCACTCATGCCAAGACCTGCGCCAAAGGGTAAATCTTCGAGCAGGATTTTTAATTTATGCTGGTTATCCAGCCTAACGGCCAATGAAGCATCCTTCGGATTAAGTGCGCTCCTTAAGCGGTTAACCTGGAAAATATGATCGCCAATAGTGGTATACTTTAACACGCCAAAACCTGCCGCACAACATGCCACGCCTAAAATTAACACCTTGAAATTCCTGCTTAAAAAAAGAGCAGAAAATAGTCCGGCCGCCAATGCGAACAAAGCACCCCTGGTACCTGATATAGCCATACCATATAGAAAAACCAGTGCAAAGAGCGCAAAAATTATTTTTTTCACAAAACTGAAGGGCCCTGCAGCAAGCGTTAGCGCAATAACGGCCATAATTGCCTGCGAGGCGCCGAACTGACCCGCATCCGAATACATGGAAAATACCCTGAGCTTTCCATTAATAATATGCGTACCTGCATTGCCTGCATTTAACCACAATTGCTCTCCTTCCGATACGCCCAGATAAAGCTGTTTCATACCATATAGCGTAGCAACAAGAGAAAACAGCAACACCATTATAATAAACCGGTTCAGATCGGCCTTCCTGTTAAATAACAAAAATACAAATGGTGCAACCAGTAACCAGCTAAGGGCCGCAAACCTAAGCTCATTAAACCAGCCGGTAAAGCTGGCTCCGGATGGGTTTAGAAGCTGTAAAAAGCTGATAACAAACCACACCAATGAAAACAAAACATGCTCATTTTTCAGCCGGTCCCAATCGAATCTTTTTACATGAACCAGTATACTTGCCCAGGTGAGGATCAACACCCCGTCGAGGGCAAGACCAACCGGAATATTCAGAAAATATTTCACCAAAAAGCCCAGGATAAAACAGTAGCCCAGATATACCCAAACACCCGTGCGGGGATCGCGGAAAAGGCTGACTATAAAAATGCCCAGCGCTGCAATGGCCAATACAGCCAAAGGCCCTAAAATTCCAAATGAATAGGTAGAGGCTGCCACCAGAACTGAAAGACACAGGGAGACTATAAAAAATATGATCTTTTTTTTATGGTCTACAATATATGCGTTTAAATTTTTGAGCATAGGGACTACCTATTTTTATTTTATTCCGGTAATTACCCAGCCAGCAAATTTTTCATCCTCATTTAATGCGGCAAGTGTTGCTTTCTCTTTATCATGCAAGTTTGATCCGGCTACAAATACTGCAGCGTATAGTTCTATAAATGACATCCATTCGTGGTTCGCTGCACCATCACTCAGTGGATCAAGTGCTACAATGGTTAAATCGAAGCGGTCCCTTATCAAACCAAAAATTCCAGAAAGTGCTTCCCGGTCTCTTATTTCAAGTAATGATTGACCGTCGAGATCATTTTTTATAAACGAAAAAGGTTTGCTTTCAATAACATTTGCTCCCTGCAATACTCCTGTTATTGATTGATCTACAGGTACTTTAAACCGCTGTAGCGCTGGTGCCAGCTCCTGATTCCCAATCAACAATACCTTTTTATTCATTTGCACAAAGGCATACGTTAAATTTAACATTGTAAATGCCTGGGCCGAGGTTGAGCCAAAGCCTGTAATGCCCAATACTTTTTGGTTACCGCTAAAAAGCTTACTATCGAGCTCAAAACGCAGGGCCCTCAACTGATTCTTAAAAGCCACATGTTCAGTTTCGGGATGTTGCTCTCCCCATATTTTAGCCATACTATCGTTATCGGGCCTGATATAAGCTAGCTCGCCAATAACCTTTGTATTTAAAGCCGACTTTAGCTCTGCACCATTATTAACCGAACGATCTAAAACAGATATTAAAAACAGCGTGCAAAAACAGATTGCGATACAGGCAATAGCGCTCATGGCCAGGTATATCAGTTTTTTTGATGATTCAGGGAGTGTTGGTATCCCCTCTTGTATCAATTGCAGGCGCAAGCCGATATTCTTATCCAGGCTCGTTTGGTTATAACGCGCCAGTATTTCCAGATATTCCTTTGTTGCTACATCGGCTTTTTGTTCATAATTTTGCACACCCGCATCAAAAGGGACCATACCCGTAAATTTTGCATTAAGCTTGGCCAGTTCCCTATCGATATCGCTTATGCCCGCTGTCGCTCTTTCAATCTCCACCCCCAGAGAAATACGACGCTGAACAAGGCTTTGTTTGGCAATAAGCGGATCGCTTACATACTGGTCATTCGACTGGACTAATTTTGAACTGAGCAAGAGTTGTAATGAATCTACCGTTTTTTTATCTGCCGGTTTATATCCATTACGCAAATAGTGATCTTCTGCTGCCAGGATTTTATTTTTTATACTGATAATGGCTCGGTTATCCTCCATCACTTCAGCGCCCAGGTACTTATCGATGGTTCGGCTCGCCAATTTTTCATTAACGCTTTTTAATGCAGCTTGCGCGGCCTGTTTATCAATCAGGGCCTGGTTTTTCTTAATCTCATTGTCCGTAATCTGCTGATAAACGATCTGAGATTGTTTATCCAGGTTTAGCACGCCGTTACGGATCTTGTAGTCTTTCAGCTGCCTTATCCTATCGTTCATAACAGCCTCTTTTTTCTTCAGCAAAGAATCCAGCACAACAATAGCTGTATTTTTATTCCCGATTTGCTCCAGGCTGTAATTATTGATAAAATCTTTAGAGAGGGTATTTACAACAAAAACCGAAAGCAGGGTATTGTTGGAGGTAAAAGCTACTGAGATAAAATCGCTGTTCTGTTCGTGGTTTATATCCAGTTTTTTGTTGAGGCTCTTCTCATCATAACCCATCGAAGTTACGATCTGATAAAGCTTAATGTTCCCATTATCGAGGGGTGTGAGTACCTGCCGCTTGTTCAGGCGGTCTTCATAAATGGCAATAGCCTCCTGTCTTTGCGCACCGGTTAATGTCTTAATTTCTTCGCTCCATGGCTTGAATGAACCTTTTTCATCCTTCAGGTCGTGCAATATTAATCTATAAGAAAGCAGGCTGATATTTTTGGGCATCCTCATGATGTCCATGATTGTAGAAAACTGCTGGTTAAGTTTTATAATGATATCAGGCCCTGTATAGCTGGCATTATCAGGCGCCAGCTGCCTCGATGGATCAAGCAGACCTGTTGAGAGTTTGGCTTCGGATTTATAGTCTTTTGGCAGATTTCTCAGAAAGAAAAAACCTGCAATCATTGTAAAAATAAAAATCAAGATGATAATCCACCTGTATCTGTTAACTGTTTCTAAGGATTTCTTTATGTTCATTCTGTCTTATTTCACATTTTCCAAAACTTCGCCAATCAATGCTTCAAGGGATTCTTTCGCTTTTAAGAGATTTAGCTCTGCAAGCAATCTTTCGGAATTAGCGTATGAGGTTAAGGTTTTGGCTTTGGTGTAATCGTCTAAAGTTGATTCACCTTTCTCAAATTTGTAACGAAGACCGTCGCTCGCCGCTTTGTTGTCTATATAGGTCTGCGCCTTAACCCTTAAATCGGCAGCCTCGCGAAGATATTCAAAATATGTTTTTTTAACTTCGGATTTCAGCAAGATATCATACTCCTGGGCCTGATAGAACTTCTCATTATGTTCCTCTTTGGCCTGGCGCACCAGGGCTGGTGTACGGAATAAAATCCCCAAATTAAAATAGATCCCGAACTGTATTCCGTTCAGCGTATAGGGATTTGTTGTATTATACCTGGCAGCGTTGTTTGGGCTATAATTATAAGATGCGGTAAAGGCATCGAGATAGGTTGCCTTTGCAACGCCCACTTTTGCTTTCGCGCTGAGTTCGCTGGCTTTATACATTTTGCGCTTTGGGTAATTTTTCAGGGCAAGATCAACATACTTTTCCAGCAGTTGGTAGTTAATATCTCCAATAAAACTCTCCTGAGCGTGAGCGACATTTAAAAAAGCGAGAAGAAAAATAAAAATTAGGGCAATCCGAGTCATTTATTAAGGCATTAAAAGCTCCCTGTTAAAGGGAAGTATTTCTTTGGATACACATCAAATCTAATTAAATAGAATCTTCTTTTCGTAAAAACAGATATCTTTTTTTAAACTACATGCTGTTATTCTATTTTCCACGATATAAAAGCTATCCGGATAATTCATAAGTTGGATTGAGTGCTTCGCTTAAATTGACAAACTGAACAGCCGGCTAGCAAAGTTAAATCTTATCTAACAGACAGACAATGAGTTACGGAAAAATAAAAAAAGGACAAAATGAAAACGAATTCACTTTGTCCTTTTAAGTCGGGATGGCAGGATTCGAACCTACGACCTCCTGCTCCCAAAGCAGGCGCGATACCGGGCTACGCTACATCCCGAACTTGGTATCGATCTTTTAATCCTGTTTTAAAAGTGGATCAACTTTTTGTCGGGATGGCAGGATTCGAACCTACGACCTCCTGCTCCCAAAGCAGGCGCGATACCGGGCTACGCTACATCCCGAACTTGGTATCTTCTTTTTTTATTTCCCTTTTTCGAAGGGATTGCAAAGAAACGGTTTTAAATTGATAATTCCATTTTTATTTGCAAATTTTTTATTCTTTGCGGAGAGGGCGGGATTCGAACCCGCGGTACCGTTACCAGTACGACAGTTTAGCAAACTGTTCCTTTCGGCCACTCAGGCACCTCTCCTTTTATCCTCTATTTTCTGCCCTACCGGCGTTGTTTTGAGGTCTGCAAATATAGTAAAACAAGTTATCCAACAAAAAAAAATTACAAAATTTGTTGATAATCTATACGCACATGATAGATGCTCATAAGCATCGTCTTGAATATCAATTTGATAGTCTCAATATCTTTTAATGTTAAATCGCAGTCATCTAATTGATTTTGTTCCAATTTGTAGTTAATTATCCGCTCAACGATGTCATTTATGTTCTGCGCATCGGGATTTTTCAGACTTCTTGAAGCCGCTTCGACAGAATCGGCGAGCATTAATACACCAGTTTCTTTGCTAAAAGGTATTGGTCCGGGGTAGCGGAAAATGTTTTCGTCGACAAATTTTTCAGGTGTATTTTTCAAAAAAGACTGATAAAAATAATCAACCCGGGTATTTCCATGGTGTGTTCTGATAAAATCAATAATCGCTTCAGGGATCTGGTTCTTCCTTAAAATCTCAATTCCTTTATGCACATGCTGAATAATAATCTGCGCACTTTGTTCATATGGCAGTTTATCGTGCGGACTAACAGCGGTATTCTGGTTCTCGATAAAATATTGCGGATTATCTACCTTACCAATGTCGTGATATAAAGCACCTGCCCTTACCAGCACCGAATTGCCCCCTATTTTAAATATCGCGGCCTCTGCAAGGTTTGCCACCTGTAAAGAGTGCTGAAACGTTCCAGGCGCTTTAAAGGCAAGCTCCCTTAACAATTTATTATTGGTATTGGTGAGCTCAATTAAGGCTACATCTGATGTAATACCAAAAATACGTTCGAACAGATAAATTAAAGGGTAAGCTAAAAGAGACAAGAGTACACTAAAAACGAAAGGAATAAAATTCATCCATTCTATTTCGCGGAAAGATCCTTCACGAAGCAGGGCAATACCTATAAAAGAAACCAAATAAGCCAAAAGAATAAATAAAGCCGAAACCAGGAATCTTTCGCGCTTAACAAAGTTTTTTATACTAAATATGGCAACCATGCCCGCAGTAACCTGATAAAACACAAATTCGAAACTATTGGCCACAAAAAAACCAGCAATTAAAATGACCAGCATATGGAGGTAAAGTGCCAAACGGGTATCAAACAGGATCCTAATAATAATGGGCACTACACAGAACGGAATGTAGTACAAACTGGGGATTTCCATTTTAATGGCCCAGGTTAATGCCAGTAACATCCCCGTGGTAACGATCAGGATTAAGGAAAGCTGACGGTTATCGGCAAAAATATCCTTCCGGAAAAGAAAAAGGAACGACATTAGAATGGCAAGTATAAAGCCAACCAATATTACCTGCCCCAAATAAACCAATGCCCTGCTCCCTATTGTTTTGCTTTGTGCATCGTAAGTTGCTTTATAAGATTCTAGTTTCTGATAAATTTCTTCATCAATAACATCATTCTTCGCCACAATAAGCTCTCCCTTTTGTACCATCCCCTTGGTAGTAGAGATATTGTTAACCGTATTATCCTGTATGGTTTGGGTTAACCGCTCATCAAATACAATGTTCGGGGTAATATGATCAATGGCAAGGTTTGCAACCAGATCGCCCATTACCTGGTTGGGGGCTTTAAAATTAGCTTTAAAAAACTTCAGGGCCGATTCTGCGGTAAAAACATCCTGTGTATTCTTTTCCTGGGCTACATTGTTTTCAAGTAAAGAAAAATCATAGTTCTTCCCTCCCGCCTGATGTTTCACATTTAAACCAATAATCCCTTTTTCGTAAATATTTTGCAGCAATTTATAAGAAGCACTTTTATATACGTCCTTATCTTTTTCGTTAAGTTGCTTAGATTTCCATTTCACATCAAATTCGTTGGCAAACTCTTCCAAAGCATTTGCCGTAATGCTCCTATCGAATTGGTAAACAGGTAAAATATCTTTTAGTGCATTCTTTTTATCGGCACTAACCTGCGGGTTGGTTTTTAAAATGGCAAAACTGAAGGGCGAAATCAGGTCCTTGTTTTTCCATACTGCATTTTTTTCAAACTCATATCTAAACCGGGGCTGTTTGGGCAGGAATAACGTAATAATGAAAACGGTAAATATCATCATCACATATTTTAGGTTTGATGAATACTTCCGGTAAAGGATCTTGTGGGAATTTCTCTTGATTTTGGCCAAAACGATGTAATTATTGTATTGTCAAAAATAGCATTTTTATCTAATATACATTTTACAGGTTTTGTTTGCAATTACCAGATTTTATATTTTACTTTATGATATCAAATTAATATCAATTATGTATCAAGAAAAAATTATTAATCCGCCATCGGGCTACCTAACATTCGCACTGTGCATTGCATTGCTGGGCGCTTCTATCTTCTGTTTTGTTTCAGAAATTTTTCTCTGGGGAGGGATTTTGCTGGCCATAGATATATTTTTAATATTCCCGGGCTTTTTAATCATCAACCCTAATCAATCAATGGTACTCACCCTTTTCGGAAAATATATCGGAACAGTAAAAGCCGATGGATTTTTCTGGGTAAATCCCCTAACCGCTAAAAGACGTTTATCGTTAAAAGCAAACAATTTAAACGGACAGCAGTTAAAGGTTAACGACAAACTAGGCAACCCGATCGAAATTGCGGCTGTAGTGGTTTGGAAAGTAAACGAAACAGCCAAAGCCGTTTTTTCTGTTGAAAATTACATGCAATACGTAAACATACAAAGTGAAGCTGCTGTAAGGCACCTGGCTAACATTTTCCCTTATGACCATGCAGAAGGCGAAGAAACCAGCATTACTTTAAAAGATGGTGCTGATAAGGTGAGCGAACTTTTAGAAAACGAACTGAACGAACGTTTATCACGCGCGGGCATTGAAGTTTTAGAAGCCAGGATTTCTCATTTGGCTTATGCACCAGAAATTGCCAGTGCCATGTTACAGCGTCAACAGGCTACTGCAGTTATTGCAGCACGTAAATTAATAGTAGAAGGTGCTGTAGGCATGGTAGAAATGGCATTAGAGAAATTATCGCAAAAAGGAATTGTTGAGCTGGATGAAGAACGCAAAGCGGCTATGGTAAGCAATTTACTGGTTGTGCTTTGTGGCGACCGCCATGTACAGCCTGTGGTAAACACCGGAACCTTATATAATTAGGTGCAATGGAATTTGAGGAAAAACAAAGCTTAAAACTTTGGTGGCTTTATATTTTATTGGCTATTGATGCCGTTATGGTGCTGAGTATTGTGCTTTTTGATAAAGGAGGAATGAGCTTTGAGACTTTAAAAGCCAATTATTTTGCCCCATTTTGGGCAGTACTTCTTCCTTTTGCGATTATTTACCTGCTTCAAAAAAACAAAATGACTTTGCAGATCGGCACTGAAGGCATTTCTTACAAGTATTTTCCATTTCAAACCAAGCTGAAGCTATTGAGTTGGGGCAACATGGAGAAAGTTTACATCAACAAGTATAATGCTTTAGGAGATTATGGCGGATTTGGTGTTCGCAGCAGACTTTGGTTTAAATTTAATGACAAGGCCTATATCCTAAACGATAAAGATAAAGGTTTACAGATTGAATTTAAAAATGGCAAAAAGCTCCTTTTCAGCTCAAATAAGATAGAAGAACTGCAAATGTTCCTTATTAATTTAAAAACGAGGTATAATATACAAGCAATACAATAAGAATGGCGGAGAAAGATAAAAAAGCTTTTGTATTAAGAATTAGTCCTGCTTTATTAAAAGAAGTAGAAACCTGGGCTGCCGATGAGTTTAGAAGTACGAACGGGCAGATCGAGTTTTTACTTACACAGGCTATAAAATCGAGAAAAAAGGGAAAAGCGAAAGAGGAGTAGGAACGGGATTTCTGAACTTTCAAAGCCCAGCGCATAGCCAACTGCAAATTGTGAATTGCAAACTGAAAATAATATGGGCATTACCCAAGCTACGCAAGGGTCGGGCTGGGGGCTGCGCTTTGCTCCGGTACCGATAGAATCGGTACTGAACCCTTACAATCCCTAACGCAAAACCCACCGAAGTAATCAATAAACAAAATTTCCTGCACCTAACAACCAGCCCCAAGCACTACTAGCCTAGACAATTTAAACCTGATGGCAGCGACAGCCCCGAAGTATGAGGGCTACAGCGAACAGCAGGACTGAACTCCCCGAAGTATCACTGCAGCACCTTTCCAAAAATCTATTAAAAACTTATTATTTTCAAATAGGCTAAAATCATTTTCTATACGTTATTTTTAAACCTCGCAGGTTTTGGAAACCTGCGAGGTTTAACTAACTTAGCGGCCTAACCAAAAAATTCATAAAATTTAGTTTACATGAAAGAAGTTGTAATTGTATCAGCTGTGCGAACGCCTATTGGCAGTTTTGGAGGCTCATTAGCTCAATTTTCTGCTACTCAACTTGGTGGCATTGCCATTAAGGCTGCTATTGAAAAAGCTGGTTTAAAACCAGAACAGATCCAGGAAGTATACATGGGTAATGTTTTATCTGCAAACCTGGGGCAAGCACCAGCTACGCAAGCCGCAAAATTTGCCGGTTTACCAGATTTACCTGCCACTACAATAAATAAAGTATGTGCTTCGGGCACAAAAGCAATTATGCTTGCCGCACAGAGTATTGCAAATGGCGATAATGAAATTATTGTAGCCGGTGGCATGGAAAGCATGAGCAATGTTCCCTATTACCTGGATAAGGCAAGAAACGGTTACCGCTTAGGCCATGGACAAATTACAGATGGCCTGGTAAAAGACGGGCTATGGGATGTTTATAACGACTATCATATGGGGTCTGCCGCCGAGCTTTGCGCTACAGCATGTAACATCAGCCGCGAAGCGCAGGATGATTTTGCAATAGAATCGTACAAAAGAGCACAGGCAGCACAAACTTCGGGCAAATTTGCCGGCGAAATTGTAGCTGTAGAAGTGAAAGACCGTAAGGGCGAAATTACCTTGGTTGATACCGATGATGAACCAACGGCGGTTAAATTTGATAAAATACCTTCATTAAAACCTGTTTTCAAAAAAGATGGGACAGTAACTGCAGCAAATGCATCTACCTTAAATGATGGCGCAGCAGCATTGGTTTTAATGAGTGCTGATAAGGCAAAAGAACTGGGTTTAACACCTTTGGCCAAAATATTAGGCTATGCTGATGCGCAACAGGCACCGGAATGGTTTACCACTGCACCTTCAAAAGCAATTCCACTGGCTTTACACAAGGCCAATATCGACATTAAGCATGTTGATTTTTTCGAAATTAACGAAGCTTTTTCTGTCGTTTCCATTGCGAATAACCAACTTTTAGAACTAAATACCGACCGGGTTAACGTTAATGGTGGTGCCGTTTCATTAGGTCACCCCCTTGGTGCATCGGGCGCAAGGATTGTAGTTACCCTACTCTCCGTATTGGCACAAAACGACGGAAAAATCGGTGTTGCCGGAATCTGTAACGGAGGTGGTGGCGCAAGTGCCCTTGTTATCGAGAAATTATAATTTTTGGTTTTGAAGGATCTTTGTGCATTTAATTATATGAAACTTATCAGATTTTATATCCTTTTAATCTTTGGAACGCTAAGCTTTAGCCTAAAAGCGCAACAGGCGCCAAACCAATTAAATGTTTTTCAGGATACACTGATAAAAATATCAGCGAGAGTTATTGCTGCTCAAAGCGATGCACAAAAATTAGAAATAAACGGAAATTTTGTAAAAACTTTGGTAGAGGCTTTAAAAGCCCCCAACTCTTTTTCTTATTCATTCGATTCGCTTAAAAATGTATCGGTAATTAAATCATCCGATCAGGCTTTTAGGATTTTAAGTTGGTATGTACTACTCGAAAATGGTACATACCGCTATTATGGCGCCATCCAAATGAATACCAAAAGTGGTCCATTGAAACTCTATCCCTTAATCGATCAGACCGAAAATTTAGCCGACCCTAATAGCATTACCAATAATCAGAAGTGGTTTGGAGCCAGGTATTATGAAATTGTTTCGGTAACCAGTGGAAACCGCCTTCCCTATTATGTACTTTTAGGCTGGAAAGGCAATACACCATTTACCACAAAAAAGGTAATCGACATCCTTTCTTTCGATAAAGATAACCTCGCTTTTGGTGCTCCCGTTTTCGATGGAAAAGAGCTGAAAGGCAAAAACAGGATCATATTCGAGTATGCCAAATCGAATGCCATGACTTTAAAAACCGATCTGAAAGCAGGAATGATTGTTTTCGACCACCTTGCCTCATTTGATCCTGAAATAAAAGACAAATTTGAATATTACGGATCAGATGGTACTTTTGATGGCTTTAAAATCATTGGCGGAAGGCTGAAACTGCAAGAAGATTTAACGCTTAACAACGATCCAAATTCGAGCGACGAGCTCTATGCCGACCCCAAGAAAAATGTGAAACCCATCAGAAAGTTTTAAATCCTAACAAATCATTTACCTAACACATCATTTAAAAATTTGTGAGTTTGGCATTCGCTGACTATATTGCGCCCTGCTTAACTGGCTTAAACAACACACAAATTCTGAATTCATAAACTAAAACCAACAAATGTTTTATGCAAACATCTAATGAAACCATTAGTATTGACCATAGCAAGGAACTAGATCTCCACTTAGACAGTAACAATGTATCCAAAGAAAAATTATTTAGCCACCCGGTAGGCCTCTTTGTGCTATTTTTCACAGAAATGTGGGAAAGATTTAGTTACTATGGAATGAGATCATTACTTGTTTTATTCTTAGTAAGCGAAATAGGTAAAGGCGGTTGGCAATGGACAAGACCAGAGGCTTTACAACTCTATGCCTGGTACACAGGTTTAGTATATTTAACGCCAATAATTGGCGGTTTAATTGCAGATCGATTGACCGGATACAGAAAGGCCGTTATTATAGGCGCTTTAATTATGACCATTGGCCATATATCAATGGCCTTAGAAGGAGCAAATACCAATTTCTTCTATCTGGGCTTATTTTTATTAATTACTGGAAACGGACTATTTAAACCAAATATTTCTTCTATCGTAGGAAAACTTTATCCATCTACAAGTGATAAAAAAGATGCTGCTTACACTATTTTTTACATGGGCATTAACTCTGGAGCCTTTTTAGGTATGTTAATGTGCGGTTATATCGGTGAAAAAGTAGGCTGGCATTGGGGTTTTGGATTAGCGGGGGTATTTATGTTTTTTGGAATGCTTCAGTTTTACTTCGGTCAAAAAATATTTGGTGTTTTAGGTGCTGCTGTAAATAAAACAGAAAAAGTAATTGATCCAACTGATGAAATTTTACCAAAAAAAGTAAGCAACCAACGTTTAGCTGTAGTGGCTGTATTTTCAATATTCACCATTTTCTTTTGGATGGTATTTGAGCAGGCAGGCGGCTCAATGACTATTTTTGCTAAAGATTATACACTTAGAAATTTAACAGGAAATGCCAGTACAATTTTTAAATGGGTTGATGCAATACTTACTATTTTCCCACTCATTGCGGTAACTGTTGTTTTATTAAGCCTGGCGGCAAAAATCGCAAAAAAATATCCTGCTACAATAATTTTCACTGCAATAAGCTTTATTATTATCTGGGGATTAGCCATTTGGAAGGTAGAAAAAGAATTTACTGCTTTAAATACAGAAGTCCCCGCTTCATGGTTTGGGATTCTAAATTCATTCTTTATTGTTTCCCTTGCACCGTTTGTGTCTAAAATATGGGAAACTAAATTTAACCCAAGTGGGCCCGTAAAATTTGGACTGGGGTTAATTTTTGTGGGTATAGGTTTTGCAGGATTGGCTTATGGAGGTATGGATATTGCAAAAGGTGCTACATCTGCACAGGTAAGTATGTTTTGGTTAATTTTCGCTTACTTCTTCCATACCGTTGGCGAATTATGTGTTTCACCTGTTGGATTATCTTACGTTAGTAAATTAGCTCCTGCCAAAGTGGTCGGTTTAATGTTCGGTGTATGGTTTACCTGTACAGCGATTGGTAACTGGTTAGCAGGTACTACCGGTGGTCTAATTGACAAAATAAGTTCAGAATACTCCATTTCGATTTTCTTCTTAATATTTACCATTATTCCTATTGTTGCAGGCTTAATTATGTTTGCTATAAGTCCGATATTGCGTAAATGGATGCACGGCGTTCACTAATCAAAAAAATACTTTTAACAAGAAGCCCGATCTCCATCGGGCTTTTAATTTTTAAACCTATTTAATGGAAAAAACAGTTTCAATAGAAGATATTCAAAATTTTGAGGGAAAATACCCGAAACAGCTCTGGCATTTATCGTTGGTAGAAATGTGGGAGCGTTTCTGTTTTTACGGAATGCGCGGGGTATTGGCTTTCTTTATGGTTGAGCAACTGGGTTTAAGCGACCAAAAATCGAACTTACAGTATGGTGCTATACAAGCCTTTGTTTATGCCTTTACTTTTATAGGTGGCATTTTTGCCGATAAGATTTTAGGCTTCAGAAAATCTCTTTTTTGGGGCGGATCATTGATGATTATCGGGAATTTAATCCTAGCCTTCTCTCCTCATGATCTGTTTTATGTTGGAATTACCCTATCCATTATTGGAACAGGTTTCTTCAAGCCCAATGTTTCATCAATGGTTGGCGAATTATACCACGAGAAAGACAACCGCAGAGATGCGGGCTATGGGCTTTTTTACGCCGGTATTAATGTTGGTGGATTATTGGGTGGTGCCATGTGTATTTATCTCGGCAAATATTATAACTGGCATTTATGTTTCTTGTCTGCTGCACTGGTAATGATGTTCGGTTTGGGCACATTTATTTTCACAAAAAAACACTTAGGTCCGATCGGGAATTCGCCTTTACTGCATCTTAAAAAATCAAAACAGCAGCTATGGGAAATAGCCGTTTACGCAGGGTCGATACTTTGTATTCCACTGATTTATATCATGGTAAAAAACACGGCCTTTACCGATTATTTCATGTACACCATAGGCATTATTGCCCTGGTTTATTTCCTGTACGAAACGTTTAAAATAAAAGATAAAAAAGCACAATATAAACTACTTGCTGCTTTCGTTTTTATCTTCTGTTATTTCATTTTCATGGCCATATCTGAGCAGAGCGGTGGTTCGCTATCATTATTTGCGAAGGACAATCTTGATCATAAAATCCTCTTTTTCAATATCGATCCGAATGTAGTAAACAATAGCGTTAACTCGTTCTTTGTTATTGTTTTTAGTCCGATTGTTGGCATTTTGTGGTTAGGCTTATACAAACGCAAAATTGAACCGAATACTGTGGTAAAATTCGGAATCGGCTTCCTTTTACTGGCTTTGAGTTTTTATGTTTTTTACGCCACCAGGTTCTTCGCCAATGCGCAGGGCATTAGCTCGTTAAATGTATTTACGTTAGCCTATTTATTATTAACCCTTGGCGAACTTTGTTTGGGCCCGATAGGTATGTCGATCATTACTAAACTTTCGCCAAAGAAAATGTTTGGGATGATGATGGGGCTTTGGTTTTTATCAAGTGCTTTCGGGCAGTTGGCTGCCGGAAAATTAGGTGCAGAAATGTCGAGCATTGATAATGCGTCGTTGCCAACTAAATTAATGGCCTACACCGAAGGTTATAAAGCATTGGCATTATATTCTTTAATTGCGGGTTTGGCGCTGATTATTTTCTCACAACTGGTTAAAAAGTTAATGCAGGAAGTAAGGTAAGCGTTAAATAAAAAGATATCATCGTAAGTATTGTCCAAGGACAATCATTTACCAGGGTCTTCGACTACGCTACCATTAACAGCTTCCAGTAGAGCGGTCGTCATTGCGAGAAGGAACGACGAAGCAATCTTTCCTACTAGCCATCCTTGCTAGAAAGATTGCTTCGTCGGCTGAAAAAGCCTTCTCGCAATGACGATACTTTGAGGCGATTTATCTCCATTAATATTTCCTGTCATTTATATTAATTTTTATAAAATAAATTACTCCTCAGACTGATATTGAAGAAGAAATGGGCATATTCAATAAGATTTGAAAATGAAAGGATAGTAGTTCTTGGGGCCTGCCGTCCCGCTCTTTGTTCCAAGTCCTCGCCCTCATGCTTCGGGCCTGCGGGCTTTACACGCCGATCGGGTTTAGGAACAATGGTTTTTGTACCTTGAAAGTTATCTGCGCTTATCTGCGAAATCAGCGGGAAATATTGGGGTAAAGTCTTCGACTACGCTCAGACTGACCATGCTTTAAAATAATAAAAACCTATTAATAAAATAAATTCAGGAAGACGAATCGTGGGTTATTAATGAAAATTCATAAAGGTTTCACATTAAATATTTACTTTCGCAGTTTAAAAGCAATTGTATCGTTTAAATATAAATACTAGAAGCTTACATTATAAAAACCACAACAAACGTGTCAGATAGTTTAGTCATCATTCCCACCTACAACGAGAAGGAAAATATCGAAAAGATCATTAGAAAGGTTTTTTCTTTAACACAGCCTTTTCATGTTTTAATTATTGATGATGGTTCGCCTGATGGAACTGCTGAAATTGTAAAATCGTTACAAGACGAATACGAAGGACACTTATTTATTGAGGAGCGTGCTGGTAAACAAGGATTGGGTACAGCATACATCTATGGCTTTAATTGGGCACTACAACATGATTATGCTTACATTTTTGAAATGGATGCCGATTTCTCGCACAACCCCGATGATCTATCCCGCTTACGCGAAGCCTGTGTAAATGGTGCTGATGTAGCCATTGGCTCCAGGTATGTTAAAGGTGTAAATGTAGTAAACTGGCCAATGGGCAGGGTTTTAATGTCGTATTTTGCTTCAATGTATGTGCGTATGATTACCCGGATCAATATTCAGGATGCTACTGCCGGCTTTAAATGTTACCGCAAAATTGTGTTGGAAACCATTCCACTAAATAAAATTAAGTTTGTTGGCTACGCGTTTCAGATCGAAATGAAATTCACCGCCATTAAATTTGGCTTTAAAGTGGTCGAAGTTCCAATCATCTTTACCGACCGTACCGAAGGAACATCAAAAATGAGCACCCGTATCTTTAGGGAGGCTTTTTTAGGTGTAATCCAGATGAAGATTTGGAGTTGGTTTAGGAGTTATAGTCGGAAGTCCGAAGTCGGAAGTCCGAAGTCGGGAGTCTAGAGTCTTTAGTCCATTGTTATAGTTTGATCCTATATATTTCTGATTAACAAATCTTATCAGCTTATAGACCGGGCTATTTTGTATTAACCAATCTCCCCGACTCATGACTGAGGACTGAAGACTACAGACTTAAGCCTTACCTTGCGATTCCCTGATCATTGCGCCAAAATCCTGTCCCTTATCCATCGCTTTAACAGTCATAACGATTCTTTTGATACGTGTAGGTTCGGTTTTAGCCTGATTGATCCAGTTGATGTAATAGTTTTGGTGCGATTTAGGCTGTTTTAAAAAATTTCGGATTAAATGTTCTTCTTCTGATAAGCAGATTTCGAGGTCTTCGGGCATTTCGATTTTAAAATCTTTATCTTCTTCTAAATAGAGTTCGATACCTGCTCCGGCTTCCTTTCTTAATTTTTTACGGACCTCGCCTTTCAAAGCAATAATAAAATCGCCCTCTCCCATCGGAATGGTTGCCATACCGCTAATCTCCAACTGATCTATCTTTCCTTTTACCCTGAAACTCTTTTTACAATCTGGCTTAATTTCATTAGCTAAAGCTGCCGGAATAAACACATAACTCCAGCCGGTTTTTTCGCCCATGGTTTCGAAACGCTCTATTTCTGCTTTAAAGTGGATCATGGTTTAAATATAAAAATTATGTTTAATACAAGTAAACGATTAAATCGTTAGGCTATTTGTGCACGTTAGAAACGAGCGCAATCTTTAATAGAAAGTCGTCATCTCGATTGAAGCGTCGCGAAATGGAGAGATCTCTAGCTTATATTCAGTGAAGCAGATTTCTCGGCTGCGCCCGAAATGACGATTCGTCGCTCTTAAACTGCCACCGGATTCATCTGGATATCCAATTTAGCGAACTTTAAAACTTCGATGCTCTGAAAGCCGAAATCTTCTACCACTTTACCTAAAATAAGGTAACAGCCCTTTCCTTTAAAAGGATACATCGGTGTACTATTGGGAAAATGGGTCGTATCAAAAAAATTGCCGTTGGCATCTAAAAAAGTACCGAACCACATTTTGGTATTTTTAATGGTGTGCACCGTTTTTTCGCAAACATAGTTCCCTACCATCCTTACCGTTTCACCTAAATGTTTGTGCAGATCTACCGCCATAACATCGCCACGATAAGGTGTTTTCAGAAAATCGAACATTTTATAATTAAGTGGATAACCCAATAACTCCAATTCTGTGTAAGCATTTTCGAGTTCCGAATCGGCCAATGCGGGGAGTTGATAGGTTTTGTAACTCAGCTTAAAAAGCTCGGCATGATTCACTTTCTTCTGTTTAAACCCAAGGTAGTTGTGCACATCCCAAAGCAGTGTTTTCCGATCTTTTCCGGTAAAGCGCAAGGCGCCCAAACGGATTAAAATAATAGCTTGTTCTAATGAGATGCAGGTCCGCG
Source organism: Pedobacter sp. GW821-FHT01D05 (assembly GCF_059422505.1). NCBI lineage: Bacteria > Pseudomonadati > Bacteroidota > Sphingobacteriia > Sphingobacteriales > Sphingobacteriaceae > Pedobacter > Pedobacter sp. GW821-FHT01D05. The sequence continues at coordinate 1,808,000 of NZ_JBWKXA010000001.1, forward strand.
TTACAAAATCTTCTAGGTCGATATACAAACCATTTGCAGCACGCTCTTGTGGAATAATTTTGATGATTTTTTCTTCTAAACCCTGAACGGCAATGAAGCCCAGATAAGCATCTTTACCTTTTATATTCACCACATCATCACTATGGTTAACACATGGTAAATGCACCCTTGCTCCTGTTTTTTGCAATTCGTGCACATAAACCCAGCGACTGTAAAAACCACCATAATTATTCAGTACCGCTACCATAAATTCCATGGGGTAATATGTCTTCAAAAATAAACTCTGGTAACTTTCTACCGCAAAAGATGCTGAATGCGCTTTCGAAAAACTGTAACCGGCAAAAGATGAAATCTGTCGCCAAACTTCGGTAATGAGTTCTTCTGAATGCCCTTCTTTTCTGGCTGAAACAAAAAACTTATTCACCAGTTCATCAAAAGCCAGTTTAGACCGGTATTTACCACTCATCGCTTTGCGCAGGATATCAGCATCGGCAAGATCAAGACCTGCAAAATAATGACATACTTTGATCACATCTTCCTGATAAACCATTACCCCATAGGTTTCGCTAAGCCGCTCTTTCATCACTTCGCAGAGGTATACTACTTTATCGGGCGCATGGTAACGCTCGATATAGGATTTCATCATACCCGAGCTGGCCACGCCCGGACGGATAATGGAACTGGCTGCCACCAGGGTAAGGTAATTATCGCACTTCAGTTTTTTGAGCAGTTGCCGCATGGCTGGCGATTCGATATAGAAACACCCGATGGGCTGCCCTTCTTTAAGGATACCGTTTAATTTCTGGTCTTCTTTAAAAGTTTTAAAATCATGAATGTCGATATCCTTTCCCTTATTTTTTTTAATGAGCTGCACGGCTTCGCGGATATGACCGATACCCCGCTGACTTAAAATATCGAATTTCTCATAACCGATGGCTTCGGCTTCGTACATATCCCATTGCACAGTCGGAAAACCTTTTGGTGGCATATCCAATGCGGTATAATACGTAATAGGCTCTTCAGAGATTAAAATCCCTCCGGCATGGATAGAACGCTGGTTGGGCATACTTTTCATATAGGCATGCACAGCCAATAATTTCTGGTAAGTTGTATTTTCCAAATTTTCGCGTTCTTTGGTGGGATCGGTAAAACTATCTATTTCGCCTTTGGGTAAACCCAGTACCTTACCGATCTCCCTGATAATTGCACGGTCTTTAAAAGTGCTCATCGTACCTAAAAAAGCAACATGCCATTTGGGATAGCGTTCAAAGATATAACGTTGTATCACCTCCCTTTCGTCCCAGGAGAAATCGATGTCAAAATCTGGTGGACTTGTCCGTTTTTCATGCAGGAAGCGTTCGAAATACAGGTCGAGATCAATTGGATCTACATCGGTAATGCGCAAACAATAAGCTACAATGCTGTTGGCACCCGAGCCACGGCCAACGTGGTAAAAACCGCATGTGTTCATGGCGTATCTTACAATATCGAAGGTGATGAGAAAATAGGCGCAGAAGTTTTTAAGTTCGATGATCCGGAGTTCTTTCTCTAAACGCTCAATGGCTTCTGTATTATTTTTGCCATAACGGTATTTAAGTCCTTCTTCGGCCAACTCTCGAAGCATTTTTTTATCCCCTTCGAAATCTCCGGTAAAAAAAAACTTGTTTTTAGAAGCAGGTGTAGGGCCATTCTCAAAATAAACACTTAAATCGCAGCTGTTTATCAGCTTCTGGGTGTTCTGAACAATAAATGGGTATTGTTCAAATTGCTGGGTTAGTTCTACTTCTGGAATCAGGAACTCATCCGGATCACATTTTTGGTCATCCTTCACTTTACTTAAAAGTGTATTGAGCTCGATCGCCCTAAAATATTCGTGTAGGCGGTAGGTGATCTTATCGCTAACGGTAACAGGATGCCACACCACCAATTTTTCTCGCTGTTTTAAAAGTGGGTGTTTGTACAACAGATTTAGCTGTTTGGCCCGGACACCTACAAATTCATTTGCTTTTAGTGCTGGGTTAAAAGATTTTTGAAAAGGATAAATGATGTAAACATTCTCCATTTTGGGTGGAATATTGGGTAACGGAATATGGTTGATGTTGTGGTGGCTTAAAAATTCATTCAGCTCGCGCATCCCCTCTCTATTCTTCGCAATGCCCACATACAACAACCTGTTATCGATCCGGAATTCGATACCCGCTACCGGTTTAATCTGATACGGAATATTGCCTTTGTGTATTTCGTCGGCTTCTTTGGCAATGCCTTGCTTGTAACACTCGCGAATAAACTCTACCGCCCCAGTTGAGTTATTGATATCAGTAAGTACCATTTGATGGATACCCAAACGCCGGGCAGTAGCAATTAACTGGTCGATGCGCTGCGTACCATACTTTAGGCTATAAGAAGAATGCACATTTAAAAACATCGCTAATCATAAGATTTAGTACCTATTGTTCCTTTTTCACTCATAAAACTTCTAATTTTCGACCGTTTCCTTACTTCCTCCTGTGCTTCCTCTGTTTGGTTTTCGATCAATATTTTCTTTTTGCGCGGATTGTACTTGATTATTTTCCCCGTTTCATCGCGGGGTGGCTGGGTAACAATACAGGCTTTTACCACTGCTTCGGCACCATAGTGGTTACGTACCTTATCCATAGCCTGGTAAAGACTATACTCTTCTTCGGCAATATTATATAAACCAATCTGTTCGTAACCGCTCACCAGATGCGAAAGTTTTACGCCTACCAACCGCAGCAACATCCGTTTGGCGTACACTTTTTCGAACAGGCTATGTGCCTTGCTGATTAAAAAAGAATCGAGCGAGGTATACGGAATACGTTCTTGCTGGGTAACCGTTTCGAAATTAGTATAACGCACGGTTACGGTAATACAGGCAGTTAATTTTTTCTGGTTACGCAGCTGAAAAGTTAAACCGGTAACCATTCCGGTTATAATGGCCTTTAGTTTAGCCATATCCATGGTATCGCTTTCGAAGGTAGCCTGTGTACCGATTGATTTCCTTTCGCGGTAAGGTATAACTGGCGAGAGATCGATCCCGTTTGCTTTTTGCCATAAACTTAAACCATGTTGACCCAAAATTTTAAAAATGAGCTGTTGTGGGATCTGGGTAAGCGTAAGGATTTCGCGAACACCCATTTCGCTTAACTTTTTATAAGTAGCGTGGCCGATACCCGGAATTTTGTGGATAGCCAAAGGATCGAGAAAGGGCCGCAATTCGGGAAATGTAACCTGCCGTTCGCCATCAGGCTTAGATTCGTTGGTGGCTATTTTGGCTACGGTTTTATTGATCGACAGACCAAAGGAGATCGGCAAGCCCATTTCTTTGATAATGTTTTGCCTAAGTTCCGACGCGAATTTCATGCAACCAAAAAAGCGGTCCATACCCGTCATATCGATATAGTGCTCGTCAATACTGGCCTTTTCAAAAAGAGGAACTTTATCGGCAATAATTTCAGTAATCTCGTGCGAGGCTTTGGAATATTCTTCCATATCGCCTTTTAAAAATATAGCCTGAGGGCACAGCAATTTTGCCGTCCTGCCGGGCATTGCAGCATGTATGCCGTACTGGCGTGCTTCGTAGCTGCAAGAGGCTACCACACCCCTATCGCCGCCACCACCAATAATTACGGGTTTGCCCAATAACCTGGGATTTTTTCTGATTTCTACCGACACAAAAAATGCATCCTGATCCATATGAATAATCTGCCTTTCTTTATCCATTCTCGTATTATAAGGATGATTGAGATCAAAAATACTAATATTTTTAGTTTTAAAGAAAATTAAAATCGATTAATTTTAAACAAAATACTAACAATTTTAGCTTTAATATACAGATTGATTACAGGAACTTCCGCGGCATGGTTGACGGAATGGAGGAATTGGGAGATTGATAATCGGTGAGGACACCAACTATTGCGTGCGCCGTCATATAAGTTATTGAAGAAAATATAGTTAATAGGATCTTTATATTTTATATGGTAAAGTATGTAGTCGGTACCACCCAGCTATGGAAACGTTTTGTTTGTTTTGAGACATGCTACGCTTTGTTATCCTGAGCGTAGTCGAAGGATTTGCCACCGAAACACAGATTAGACTCCCAATCGGATTGTTCCATAAGAACTTGCTTGGCAGGGATGACACAGAATTGGAAGATTAATGCTTGGTAAGGACACCAGCCATAGGCGAATTTCGTGTGCCGTAACGCAGGTGTTTTTAACTATTTAAGTCATTTTTAAAAAGTGAAAACAATTAATTTAGCTATTCATTATTTGCACAAAAATATATTCTTTAGTATCAATATTTTTACAATAAACACAAAATACATCATAATTAATTATAACTGTAAACATCGATTTGATATTAATTAAACAGGCTTTATCAGCTGCTATAGTTCAGGTATATTGATTCAAATCAACTACAACTTAAAGCCATATCAGGTTGATGTTATGCGCTGCAATATCAAAAAGAACTTTATACGAACTGTTCATTTTAAAAATCAGAAATTTTTTCACATAGAATTTCTGCACGAGCTGAAAAGAATTAATAAAACTTTGCATGTTTTAAAGTGTTTAGATAGTAATCAACATTTATACTATGAAAACTAAAGACAATAAAAACGCAGTAGAAAAAGAGCGTAAAAATGAAGGAAGCTCAAAGGAAAAGGCCTCCTTTGATCAAAACGGAAAGGGTTCTTCAGATAAATTTGGTCAATCTGGTTCCACACCTAACGAATCAGGAGAGAGTGGGCCTGGTACTGTAGATAAAAACAAAAAGATTTAGAAAAGATAAAAAGAGTAAAATACTCTTTTTATCTTTCGTAGATGCTCATCTTTTCAGCAAGTTCTATAATGCTTTTTATTTTCAGCTTTTGAAAAAGTCTCAACTTATAAGTACTTACTGTACCCATCTGAAGATTTAGCTGATTAGAAATTTCTAATACCCCAATCCCTTTTGTTAGTAATTCTGCTACTTCTAATTCTCTACCCGAAAGTTTGGTAAAAGGATTATCGGCATCATTACCTAATATACTGTTAAACATGTTTTCCTTAACATTTCTGCTCGAATAGCGACTGCCTGCCAAAATGGTCGTAATAGCGGTTACAATTTCTGATTCTTCTGCATTTTTGGTTAAGTAACCCGATGCACCCGATTTTAAATACGGAACAGCATAAATATTCTCATTCAAAGATGAAAATACCAAGATTTTTGCATTTGGCTGAACCAATTTAATCTGATCGATTACCTTAAGGTTGTTACCTCCTGGCAAGTTTACATCAATGATGATTAAACTTGGCGATTTTTCTGTTTCGACAAGCGCCTGCTCTAATGTAGATGCATGAATGATTTCGACACCAGGCCAAAAGTCTGATATTAAACCTTTTAATCCACGACGAATGATCTCATGATCATCAGCGATGAGCACAGTAAAAGTACTTACGGCATTTTTTGTTTTCATTATTTTAAGAATATAGTGCAAGTTAATAAAAAGTTATTTTCTTGTACGCAATTGTAGTTAATTTTTCGTTTAAATGTGTAAATATTATAATACACAACTTTACAGTTTTGTTTAAAACAGTATTGGAGTTGCCAATCTCACATTTTGCTTAGTGAAAAAATATGGCAAGAAAATACCAAGTGTACCGCAGCTATAGCCTGTAGTGGAACGATTGAGAATTCGTAACACGGCCAGGCCCGAGTTTTCTCTAAACGGAAAAATCTGTATTGCTGCTACGGCAGCGTTCCTGGGTATAGGCTCATGCTTCAAATAGCTTTTATCATACAGCCTTACACCTGTACGGTGCGAACCACTAGCCCAGATAAAATCTTTGATCGTCAAAAATGCATTTAAATCCAAAACCGTCGGCCTCCTTGTCGCCTTTTAGCAGGAAAGTGGGTTTAACCTGAAAATCTTCCCAAAACGGAAACAAGGGCCACCGGTAAGGTAATTATGCGGTTTTGGCCTTAGAAAGCTGTTGTTCAGCGATATTATACCCCATTTAACTAAAGGATTAAGCCCCTTTAAATGCTAAACCCTTATTTAAAAAAACAAGAAAATAATATAGAATTAAATTTTAGCCCTAATTCTACTTAATGTTTCGAGCCTGATGGCTAAAAAAGAAGCAATGTATTTTAAAGAAACACGGTTAATTAAATCAGGGAATGAAAGCAAAAACCGTTTGTATCTTTTTTCGGCCGACGAAATCCGGCACAGGTAAGCACGTTCTTCTGCCGAACGGTAATATAACTCCATCATCTTTCTGCCAACAATATTGGCTTCCGGAAAATTTTCGTAAAGGTATTCGGACAATACATGTGGGATAGCAACTAAATCTACATCTTCTAATGCCTGTAAATACTCATCCGAATCTCCATCTATCCACAAATTACGTATGGTACCTACAACTTCATTTTCTTTGGCAATCCATGTGGTAATCTCATTATTCCCATCCTTAATAAAACCCCTAACTACACCTTTAATAATTAAAAAAAGGAATTTGTTACGGTCTACAGGCGAAACAAGGTATTTGTTTTTTTTATAGCTGATCGGAAAGGTATGCTGGTTAATACGCTTTTCTATTTCATCATTAAGTGGGTGGAATTTCTTGAAAATTGAGACTAGAGGAGAAAAATTATTATATTTCTTCCACCTATCTTCATCAGATAAATTAACTGCAATCATAGCGAAACATTGGATAGACACAACCCTGCTAAACAGAAGCAGGATCACTACGTAAGTATAGGAAGATTGAATTGAAAAAAGAACTTTTTTTTTGACTTTTCTCAATTTCACAACCTTTAAAGCAATTTTTCTACACCTAATCCAAATAATGCAAAATCATACTTCACCGGATCTGAGGGATCAAACTGCTTCAAATTGTCGGTTAATTCAATTGCAGTTAGCCAATCGGTCTGCTTTCTATTAATCAGTCCAAGCAACCGCCCTACCCGATCAACATGCACATCGCAAGGACAGATCAGATTTTTTGGCTGAAGCGTATTCCAGATGCCAAAATCGACGCCTTTTTGATCTACCCTAACCATCCACCGCAAAAACATATTTAAACGTTTACAGGTAGATTTTTGCTTTGGCGAAGAAATATGTTTCTTCGTGCGGTGAGGAAAATCTTCTAAGGAGAAAAAGTATTCCCTGAAATGGTTCAAGGCCTGTTCAATTGAGAAGTTAAGCTCAGCAGCATAACATACCCCAGAAGCGTAGCTTATTTCTTCTTTTATTGATGATACTTCTAAATACTCCGACCTAAAGACATTTTGTCTTGGTAGAAATGCCTGCTCTAAACTGTCGAAGTTTTGATAATGTTGTTTAAAAAATGAAATAAAATAAAGTAAATCCGTATCGTTAAACGTGCGGTGTTTAAAATTCAACAGGCGCTTCAAATCGTTATCGGTATGGTTAACAACAAAATCGTAAGGTGCATTATCCATCCGGCCAAGCAGTTCCCTGCATTTATTGATAATCGTTTTCCGCTGGCCCCAGGCTAAAACCGCAGCAAAAAAGCCCGCGATTTCTATATCCTGTTTTTTTTCGAAAAGATGGGGAATACAAACGGGGTCGTTTGCTATAAAATTTGGCTGATTGTATTGTTCAACCTTACTATCCAGAAAATTCTTTAACTCAAGAAATTGCATCGTTAGCTTTTTTAGACGTAAATAGCAGCACAATTGTTGCCATTTAAACCGGATTGAAACGGTATCCTTTTTTGTTTCGCTGATTTTGATAAAGCAGATACCTAAACAAAAAAGATTTAGTGTAAAGCCGGGCTACCATTAATTTTAGAATAGGACCTGCTTTACAAAAAAAAACGGGCAAATATTTTATCTGCCCGCTCGAAATATTATGCTAGTGCGTTTGCCAGATCTTCTAAAAGATCGTCGATATCCTCTACTCCAACACTTAAACGAAGTAGATTATCGGTAACACCTACTTTCTCTCTTTCTTCTTTCGGGATAGAACCATGTGTCATCGTTGCAGGGTGATTAATTAGTGACTCTACTCCTCCCAATGATTCAGCTAATGTGAATACTTTAAAATTAGACGAGATTCTAAAAGTTTCTTGCAGATCAGCACCTTTTAAGGTAATCGAAATCATACCGCCAAATCCACGCATCTGTTTCTTAGCTACATCATGGTTAGGGTGATCTTCAAAACCAGGCCAATAAATTTTATCAACCTTTGGATGTGTTTTTAAATAATGTGCAATAAGCGCTCCATTTTCGCAATGTGCTTTCATCCGAAGGTGAAGCGTTTTAATTCCCCTCAACACTAAAAAAGCATCTTGCGGGCCTGGTGTTGCACCACAGGCATTGTAAATAAACCAAAGGTCTTTATACAATTGCTCGTCATTTGTTACCAACGCACCCATTACCACATCAGAGTGGCCACCAATGTATTTGGTTACCGAGTGCATCACAATATCAGCGCCCAGATCAATCGGGTTTTGTAAATAAGGCGATGCAAATGTATTATCAACTGTAAGGATTAAATTTTTCTCCTTCGTGATTTTTGCCACCCCTTCAATATCGATAATCTGCATGGTAGGATTAGTAGGTGTTTCTATCCAAACCAATTTGGTTTTATCATTAATGTAGGGCAATATATTCTCTGGCTTGGATAGATCCAGAAAATGAAATTTGATTCCGTATTTAGTGTATATTTTGGTAAAAATCCGGTATGAACCACCATACAGATCATTTCCGGTAATCACTTCATCACCAGGCTGCAATAATTTCAATACGGCATCTGTTGCCCCCATTCCGCTCGAAAAAGCCAGACCATATTTGGCATTTTCTAAAGCAGCTAAACAATCTTCCAAAGCTTTACGCGTTGGATTTGTTCCTCTTGAATATTCATACCCTTTATTGTCACCAGGAGATTTCTGCCAATAAGTAGAGGTTTGATATATCGGTGTCATTACAGCACCTGTGGTTGGATCAGGCTCTTGACCTGCATGTATGGCTTTAGTTGCGAATTTCATTTTTTTTTAGTTTTGAGATACAAGACACGAGATTTGAGACGTGAGATTTGAGATTTGCATTTCCCTCAGATCTCACGGCTCAAATCTCATGTCTCACATCTAATTAATACGCTCTTGCAAACAGTACCCTTTGGATAGATGGTTTTCCTGAATAAATACAAACGCCATCTTCTAATTTATTATCTAAAGGAATACAACGAATGGTTGCTTTTGTTTCTTCTTTTATCTTTTGCTCTGTTTCTGGGGTTCCATCCCAATGCGCTGAAATAAAACCAGCTTTGGTATCTAACAATTCCTGAAACTCTTGGTAACTATTCGCTTCTGTAATATGCGCATCGCGATAAGCCAAAGCTTTGTTGAACATGCTTTGCTGAATATCTTCCAACAGTTTGATGATGTAAATATCCAATCCTTCCTGAGGTACAGTTTGTTTCACCTTGGTATCTCTACGGGCAACTTCTACTGTTTTATTTTCTAAATCGCGACCACCGATAGCGATACGGATTGGCACACCTTTTAACTCATAATCAGCGAACTTAAATCCAGGGCGCTGTGTATCCCTGTCATCATATTTCACCGAAATGCCTAAACCTTTTAAACGCATGGTTAATTCATTAACGTATGAAGAAATTCTCGCCAGATCCTCTTCACCTTTATAAATCGGAACAATTACCACTTGTATTGGTGCTAATTTTGGTGGAATAATCAATCCGGAATCATCACTGTGCGCCATAATCAAAGCCCCCATTAAACGTGTAGAAACACCCCATGAAGTAGCCCATACATGGTCTAATTTTCCATCTTTTCCGGTAAACTTTACATCAAAAGCTTTAGCAAAATTCTGACCTAAAAAGTGAGATGTACCGGCCTGTAAAGCTTTACCATCCTGCATTAAGGCCTCAATACAATAGGTATCTAAGGCACCCGCAAAGCGCTCATTCGGAGATTTACGGCCTCTGATTACCGGAACAGCCAACCAATTTTCGGCAAAATCGGCATAGATATGCAACATACGTTCTGTTTCCTCAATAGCCTCTTCTGCTGTAGCATGTGCGGTATGGCCCTCCTGCCATAAAAATTCGGCTGTACGTAAAAACAACCTGGTACGCATTTCCCATCGTACTACATTCGCCCACTGATTGATCAATATTGGTAAATCACGGTACGATTGGATCCATCCTTTATAGGTATTCCAGATAATGGTTTCTGAAGTCGGGCGGACAATTAATTCCTCCTCTAACTTGGCTGTCTCATCTACAACAATATTTCCGTTTCCGTCATTTTTTAAACGGTAATGCGTTACCACTGCACATTCTGTCGCAAAACCCTCAACATGAGAAGCTTCCTTAGAGAAAAATGACTTTGGAATGAATAATGGAAAATAGGCATTTTGATGACCTGTATCCTTAAACATTTTATCTAAAACAGCCTGCATCTTTTCCCATATGGCATAGCCATTTGGCTTTATAACCATACAACCACGCACAGCAGAGTGCTCTGCTAAATCTGCTTTTAACACGATATCATTATACCACTGGGAATAATCTGCTTCTCTACTTGTAATTTCTTTGCTCATCTTATGTATTTGGAACGTAATTTGTACGTTAAAAAGTGTAAAATCCGACGGCAAATTTATAAATTTATGCCTACAAACGATTAACAAAATAATATCAATTATTTTATATCATTTTTTGACTAAATAAATAGTTAATAATTTTTAGTTTTGAAACTTGTTTATTAAATTCGTGAACACACACAACTAAATATAAACACAATGAAACCAATTAAATTTTTACCCATTGTTATGATTGCTGCTGCAGGGTTGGTGGCATCATGCGCTACATCAAAACTGGCTCAAACTAAGCCAGCTGATGATGTTTATAATTCTGTGGCGAAAGCCAGGGAGATTGAAATAGCTCCTCAGCCTCAAAACCGACAGGGCCAGCAATATCAGACTCAAGGGCAAGAAGAATATGATGAATATTACGGAACCAGTAATCCTTATTACGATATGGATTACTCCTCTAGGATAAACCGTTTTTATAATGGTTACAGCTTTCAAGGCTATTACGACCCTTACTTTGATAATTATTATTACGGAAGCAGTTATGGCCCTTCAAACTACTTGGGTTATGGCCTGGGTTGGAACAGCGGATACGGTTTAGGTGGCTGGGGTGGTAGCTTTGGTTATGGCAGCATCTGGAGCAATCCCTTTTATTACGGTAATTTTGGCTACGGATGGAACAACCCTTATGGATGGAACGCTTGGGGACCTTACTCTTATTATGACCGTTTTGGTTGGGGCGGTGGATACTACGGCGGAGGCTGGGGTATTGGCGGCGGATATTATGGTGGTGGTTACGCCAATAGAGGTGGTTCTTACAGGCCAAGACCGGGAAGCAATGATAGAGGGGTACCAAGATATGGTGGCAGCACAACTGCCGGAAACGCTGGCAGACCTAGCAGATCTGGTGTTACAAATCCAAATGGTGTAGGTTATGCTCCAAATATTAATGCCGGAAGACCAAGCAGAAACCAAGGTAATGGCAGCTATACACAACCTCAGGGCTCACAAGCTGGCAGACCTACCAGGAATGATAATTATAGTCCTCAAGGTACGCAAAGTAGCAGACCTACCAGAAACGAAAGCTATTCTCCACCTACCAGAACTGAGAGCAGACCGAGTTATTCACCTCCACCATCAAATGGCGGCGGAAATAGTGGTGGTGGTTCTACCGGCGGCGGCGGTGGTGGCGGTTCAAGACCATCAAGAGCAGGAAGAGGTTAATTTAAATTTAAACACACAACATGAAAAAATATATTTTAGCTTCACTAGTAGCTACAGTAGCTACTATGGGAACAACGTACGCCCAAAGTTACGCCCCTGATGCATTCCGCTTTTCTCAAACCAATTATGGTAGTTCTGCCCGATTTAAGGGAATGGGAGGTGCACAAATCGGCGTTGGAGGTGATATTGGTTCAATTAACGCAAACCCTGCCGGACTAGGCTTATTTACCAAATCTGAGTTTAGTTTAACTCCTGAATTTAATTCTGTATCGAACAATAGTGCATACTTAGGCAATAATACCAAAGCAAGTAAAAGTCAGATTAACCTAAATAACATCGGTGCTGTATTTTACAGCCCAGCAGCAAGAATAAAAGGTGCTGACGTAAATAAAGGATTGGTAAGTACTGTATTTGGTTTAAGTTATACCCGTAACAACGATTTCTTAAATAACATCAACTATAACGGAACAAATAGCAATAGCTCAATAAGAGATTCGTATGTAGACCAGGCCAATAGCGGTGGAATTGAAAATTCGATAGCCGGCGATGCATACAGCAGCTATTTAATTAATAAAAATGCACCTAATTACCCAAACAGGTATTCTGCAGAGCCTTATAACAATGCAAGTTTCAAACAAAACTGGGATGAAGCACGTTTAGGCTCAACTTCTGAATTTAACGTAGCAGGTGCCCTTAATTTTGGCAATAAGGTATACATTGGTGCAACAGCGAGTTTTGTTAATGTAAAATACACTAGCGATGCTACTTTTACCGAGTCGGGTATTGTGAATTCTTTTGATGATGGCTTACCAATACCTGCCTATACCGGCAACGAAAATTACAACTTAACGCATTTCAGAAACCAGGAAACCAAAGGTGGTGGATTTAACCTGAAACTAGGTATGATTTTCAGACCGGTTAATGAATTAAGAATTGGTATAAATTTCCAGACCCCCACCTGGATGAACATTGATGATAATACAAGCGAGACTTTACAAGCAAATTTAGCTGGAAATGCAACAAATGCACCTTCTAACTCAAATAACTCGACAAAATATTATACTTTCAGTTATAACTTACGTACTCCGTTAAAAGCTTCGGCTGGTATTAGCTACGTAATAGGTGGTACAGCATTAATATCAGCAGATGTTGATTATGTAGATTACGCTTCTATGCGTTTTTCTGATGTTGATGGATATGACCGCAATACAATAAACGACAATAATGCTTTCATTAAAGAATCTTATAAAGAGGCGATTAACTACAGAGTTGGTGCGGAAGTAAAAGTTACTAACGAATTTAGCTTACGTGCGGGTTACGGTGTAAACGGAAATGGTGTTAAAGGCGGCGACAATAAATTTTATCAAGGTCAATATTATACTGGTGGAATTGGATACCGCGTAGATAACTATTATTTGGATGTAGCGTATCAGAACTACAAAACAAATTTCAGTTCAAGTCCGTATTTATTGGATGATTACAGTGAACCTGTTGCAGATGTTAAAAGCAATAGAAACAATGTATTCTTAACTTTTGGTGTAAGATTCTAATAATAAACGTCTTAGATAATTAAGAAGCGTCAGTTTTCAACTAGAGAACTGGCGCTTTTTTACAACAAAAAGGATACCCGGTTGGGTATCCTCAACATTATCAATTAACTAGTACCTGTTTAATTAACATCCCACCATAACCTATCGGTAATTTTGGCCTTTTGTTGCGGCTGTGGGTTTGCTGTAATTTCGCTATTTGGGTAAAGTACCCTTCTCGGAATTTCAGAGAGTGCATTTTTAACTTTGGTTAAAGCCGGGAATCCGGTACGGCGCCAATCTGTATAATTTTCAGCATTAAGAAAGTTTGCAACCGACTTTTCTTCCATAATTAAACGGAGTGCATTTGTACTGCTGAGTGTCCCCCGCGAAGCAATGTAGGTATCCATATCAGTTGTGCTCACCCCTACCTTAGTCATGTGCTGTTTAATACCATCCTGATAAACAGGTTGTGCAGCTGCAAAACCCGATACCACAAGCGTGGCTTCGGCTTTTATAAATAATGCCTCGGTGTAATTTACCAGGTAATTATTGGCATTGGCACCCGCGTAAAAATCGGCAGGGATTGAGTAAGCCTCCAGACTCCCAATTTCGTCTAAACCAATCTGCCGGCCCGTATATAAACCGGTTTGTTTGGCGGGTTTAACCATTTTGCTTAATCTTGGATCGTTTCTGGTAGTAAAAGCATCAACAAAGGTATTGGCAAGCACAAAAGTAGTACCTGGTAAAAAATTCTGCTGCCATGGATTTTCTGCTCCTGCTGCACCACCGAAAGCAATTTTTGCATCATCATTATTGCTCTGCATGCCATTTGTTAGTGCAGTCAAAGCCAACTCTGCCTGCGCAGCAGCTGTATTTCCTGGTGCTTTACTCAGGTGCATGTAATAGCGTGCCTTTAAAGTATAAGCCAATTTTTTCCACTTTGCCATATCGCCAGCGTACATCAGATCGTCACTGCCAGGAGCTAAGCCAGCATTGCGACCGATATCTGCAATCCCATCATCTAACAAGCGCTGTAGCTGGGTATATATTTGTTGCTGGGTATCGTAAGTAGGATTGGCTACATCCACTCCCTTGAAAGCCTGACTGTAGGGAATATCTCCCCATGCATCGGTTGCGTAGCCCAAAGTATACGCAGTGAGTATTTTAGAAATCGCAGTATAATTAAAATTGCCGTTTGCAGCTGCTTTAACATTTAGGAGGCTTAAGTTGTTCAGTGTGCGCACGTATACATTATTCCAGTCGCCATCCATATCAATATTGTACATCTGATAAGTGCCAAAATTTGGGGCTACCTGGTTCAGAGCCATTACCTGCAGGTATTGCTGAAGCACTACACTTAAATTCCCATCACCGGATGCATTGATGTTCTGGGAGATCAGCATCTGTACTGGTGGCAGCATGAGCGATTCCTTAACATCTATCGGTCTGTTGGGGTCATAGTTAACATCAATGTATTTTTTGCACCCGGCAAAAGCTATCATAAATGCAAAACTTAAAATGAAATATATCTTTTTCATGTTGATTCTTTTTATGTGTTGGGCCTATAATGTTAATTTTAAACTAAAATCTACCGAGCGGGATGTTGGGGTTGAGAAGGAATAGATCCCCTGAGATCCGTTTGAAGAACCAAAAGAACTTACTTCCGGGTCCCCACCTGTAAAGTGTGGTGCATATATCCACAAATTTCTACCCGTAACCTGCAAGCCAATGGTTTTGAAAGGTGTTTTTTGCAGCCATGTTGGTTTTAGGTTATAACCTATGCTAACATTTCTCAATTTTACATAAGTACCATCCTGGATAACCGATTCTAGTACGCCATTGGCCCGCTGGTAATAGGCCTGTCCTGATACAGATACTGTATTCGGCAAACCTGTAGTCGCATTTACCCCCTCAACAACACGTGGACCACGGTCTTCGGTAACTTTTGGTGTGCCATAGAAATAGCCGTAACCATCCACATTGTTCTGGATATCACCTCCCTTTTTCATGTCAAAAGAGAAACTAAGCGTAAACTGTTTATACTTGAAATTATTAACAATACCGCCCATCCAATCTGGATTAATATCACCGATTATGCCTTGTTCATCTGCAGCAAATGGCAGCCCATCATTACCTATTAACAGTTTTCCTTCACTGTTTCTGGCATAACGGGTACCATAGATTACCCCATATGGCTGGTTTCGAAAAATAACGGTAAAGCCATTGCCGATGTATTCCTGATTACCAAAGATTGCAAGGACCTTATTTCTGATCCTGCTATAATTCAAGGTCAGATCCCAGCTAAAATCCTCAGTTTTTATAGGTTTTGCATTTAAAAGCAGCTCGATGCCCCTGTTGCGCATTACGGCTGTATTTACACTCGTAGCGTTAAACCCGGTTGACGGTGCCAGTGCTACATTGGGAATGATCCCGTTTTTTGTCTTTTTATCGAAATAGGTAACTTCCAAGCTTAAACGGTTTTTAAAGAAACCTGTTTCTAAACCGATCTCAAATTCGTTGATCCGCTCATTTTTTAAGTTCGGATTGCCTAGGGTCGGACTGATCAAAAAGCCCGACTGTTGCTGGTACGGAAAGGCAATATTTCTTACCGCTTGTGATTCGTACGGCGTAAGCAGGTTATATGGCCCAATGCTGGCATTCCCCACTGTACTATAAGATAATCTTAATTTTCCAAAGCTCATGATATCCGAAAGTTCTTTCGAAAAGAAATTGGAAAAGATAAAACTTGTAGCAGCAGAACCATAAGGATAAAAACTGTTGCTTTTGGCCAGTACCGAAGTACCGTCGTACCTTCCGGTAAGGGAGAGGATTAAGAACTTTTTATAATCGATATTGGACTGTAAATAGAATCCTACTTTTCTGGTCAGAAAACTTGTTTCCGTAAAATTTATATTTGATGTAGATCCAATGTTCTCAAATCCCGGAACGGTTATCCCCAGGCCGTTGGCATTCATAATTTCACTATAGGTTGATAATATATTGTTGCCCAATAGCGCATCGATGGTGAAATCGCCAAAACTTTTGTTTGCACTGATAATCAGGTCATTATTATATTGCCTAAAATTGCTGTTTCTGTTTATAATCCGTCCATTTGGATTTGAAATTGAACCTAACGATTCAATGTATTTACCCTGTTCAACATAAACATCGGCTCCAAAACGTTCAGTAATGGTTAGCCAGCTCAATACTTTGTAATCAGCATTAAAAGTTGGTAAAAACCGGTTTACTACCGAGGTATTGCTGATGTTATCCAATACCCAATATGGGTTGTTCCTGGAAAAACGGAACAGCCTCTGCGTGCCATCTGGGTTGACGGCAGGCTGTAAATTATAGGAAACTGGCGCTGTAAAAATAGTCCATACAGGGCTTTCAAGGGCATATCCTTCAGGCAGCCTGTTGTTTTTGGTATTGGCATAATTTAAGGAGAAAGTAACATTCAGATCTTTAATAATTTGCGTGGTGAATTTCCCAAAAACGGTATTCCGGTCGAAAGAAGTGCCAGGTACCGTTCCATCCTGCGCAAAATTGGTATATGATAAAAAATAAGAGTTGTAAGCCCCGCCCCCATTTACGGCTACCGTGTTAGTATATGTTTTTCCGGTTTTAAAGAATAAATCAGACTGATCATATACCTGTGCAGGCTGGCCGTTAATTTTTAAGGTATCCATTCTTGCCCCCCACGAAGTACTTGTTTTCTGGTTCACACCATCAAAGTATACGCCATTTGAGCCAAGAGAATATTTATTCTGAATTTCTGGTAACAGCGGTTTCTCCATTGAAAAAGATGAAGAAAAGCTAATACCAGGCTTTTTATTCAGGCTACCTGCTTTTGTAGTGATGATAATTACTCCTTTTGCACCATCAGATCCATATAGCGCCGTTGCTGCACCACCTTTGAGTACATTGATGCTTTCAATGATATTAGGGTCGAGATCAGCAATACGATTGGTGCCGGGACCAGAATTAAGGTTGCCGGTTTCATCATTATTAACCGGAATACCATCAATTACCATCAAAGCTTCGTTGTTTCCATAAAGGGAATTGGCTCCCCTAATTACAATGCGCGATGAACTGCCTGGAGTGCCCGAAGAACTTGTAATCTGAACACCCGAAACCTTACCAGCCAGAGCATTTACCAAATTAGGCTCTTTGGTCTGGGTCAATTGCTCACCTTTTACCTCTTGAGAACTATAGGTGAGGTTACGTTTTTCCCGCTTTACGCCTAGTGCAGTTACTACAATCTCATTCAGGCTTTGCTGGTCTTCATTTAATGTGATGGTGATGTTGCTTTGCCCATTATAAGCAAATTCTTTGGTTGTATAACCAATGCCACTAAAAACCAGTGTAGCCGGATTTGCAATTTTAATTGAAAAAATTCCGTTCGCATCGGAAGAAGTGCCAATAGCAGTTCCTTTAACTTTTACCGATATGCCTGGGATTGGCTGCCCTGATGCATCGGTAATTTTGCCGCTAATCGGCGACGTTTGACCATAAATCTGCATGCAACAGAGCATAGTCAAAATGAACAAAGTAATCTTTAATCTGGTCATTGTATTCAGTTTAGTTAGTAGTATGACCAAAATTAGGCTTATAAAAAGCCAGATAGAACGATGATTTTAACACGTATTGACCAGAAATTAACACAAATGTTACAATAGTCTTAGATACGTTAATAAAGTATGTTTTGCTAACCTGATCAAACAAAATTTTGGACACCGAGCCGATGTTAGCGTAATTTGTTGGGTGTTTCAGCTTTCGGCCAACTGATTGTTGTTTTCACCAACCAGATTTTCGCACTGGCTCGGTTGGTTAAAAATCAAGCGATTTGCAGATGCACAAAGCAATACTAATAAAAAAGTAGTAACCGGGATGTTGAAAGCATAGCGTATGCATGCTTAAAAATCGGCTTTTTGTTTTGATGGTTTAACTAAATATTCCATGCAGGCTACTACCCACTTGGGCTAAAGTATCAAGTCTCTTTTCAACTTCAGGATCTTTGATCAACTCTGGTGCATGGTGAGGCTTTTTCCTTGCATCAATAATTAACGAACCTTTACAGCCCCAATGTTTATTGATGGTAAAATCGTTGATGCCATATATATCAGCTGCCGGATTGCTTCTTGTAAAAGCTACCCAAACCAGATTATCAATATTGGCCGCCGTAAATTCTGCATCATCAGCCAATATAATTAAAGGTAAGCCCGATAAATCCTGGTCCATCAAAGACATATTCAATAAAGCAATTTCTGCGGCTGTTTTTTCAGGATTTAAATATTTTTCACTTCCTAAAACCAAAACCCCAGAAATGGCTATTTTGGGTTGGTAAAATCCATCGCTCAGTTTTAGTCCAGCAGGAATCTTATCCCAAAGTTCACGCTGCTTCTCCCCTGCTGCCGCAATTACGACCTTCGATCCGCTGTTTAATCCATCACCGCTGTAATCAAGCGTGTCAATTGTAGTATTGGTATAAAAATGAACATCCCTTGTTAAATCGATCCGTTCTAAAATATGTGAAAGAAATGCTTCAATATGGTGTGTGCTTAAATGTTGGTCATCCTCTTTGGCTGCAATAAACAGGTATTTAGCCAGACTCAATTGGTTTTTCCCTAAGATGTGGTTAGCTATGGTTAAAATTTCCTGAGGTCTGCGCGCTTTTAAATAAGGCGTATAACGCTCACTGCCGATCGCAAAAAGCAAAGGATGAACGCCAGCCGCATCAACCGCATGAACTTCTTTTAAACCATGAATTTCCTGAGGTATGGCCGAGCCTGTAATTTCATGAATCAAAGCACCAAAACTGGTATCCTCCTGTGGCGGACGGCCAACCACCGTAAATGACCAAATGGCATCCTTTTTATGATATACATTGTGCACCTTCATCAAAGGAAAAGGATGCGTTAAACTGTAATAACCCAGGTGATCGCCAAAAGGCCCTTCTGGTTTATTTTCGTTCGGATAAACCGTTCCCGTAATAATAAAATCGGCATCTGCAGAGATGCAAAAACCTTCATCATCATAAAAATAACGGAAACGCCTATCGCCCAACGCACCTGCAAATGTCATTTCAGACAGCCCTTCCGGTAAAGGCATCACTGCTGCTAAAGGATGTGACGGAGGTCCGCCGACAAAAATACTCACCTTTAAGGGCTGGCCTAATGCATTGGCTTTAGATTGGTGTACGCCTATCCCTCTATGGATCTGATAGTGCAAGCCGATCTCCTGATCCTGGATATAATCGTTCCCACCCAATTGGATACGATACATGCCCAGATTTGCATTTAAAACACCTGGTTTATCTATATCTTCCGTATAAACCTGCGGCATGGTAACAAAAGGACCACCATCCATAGGCCAGTTTACAATTTGCGGCAACTGACTGATACTTGTTTTTAAAAATTTGCTTTTTGCCGAAGGTGTTTTAAGCGGCAAGGCCGATAAAGCCGACATTGCAGAACCCGCATATTTAAATGGATTTTTTAATGCTTTTATAGGATCATTCCTTAACGATACCAACTGTTGTACTTTTGGTAAAGTGTCTCTAAAAATAAACTTTGATCTTTCTAAGGTTCCAAATAAATTCGAAACTGCAGGGAAAGGGCTTCCTTTAACTTTTTCAAATAAAATAGCTGGTCCTTTATTTTCGTAAACCCTTAAATGGATGGCCGCCATTTCTAAATAAGGATCTACTTCTTCTTTTATTCTGATTAAATGACCGTGCTTTTCAAGATCGGATACACATTCTGCTAAACTTTTGTATGCCATGCCCAAAGATAAATAATTAGATTTTCTCCAAAACAAAAAAGCCTCATATAAGCAGATTTTACAATAAAGCTACTTACATGAGGCTTTTAACCTACCTAAATATATTATTTCTTTCCTGCGAAAGAGCGCAACATCCAGGTGTTTTTCTCTTTAAACTGCATAAAACGGTTAACCATATCGTTAGAACCATCGTCTCCGGCCGTATCTGTAGCTTCTAAAAGTTCTCTTTCCAATTCGATCAATGCAGCCATATCACCTAAAATGGCATCAACCATGTCAAGATCTTTAAGGCCAATAGTATCAATTTCTTTAATTTGAGATTCTTTTATATAATCAGCAAAACGGCTATGCGGTGCTTTACCCAATGTTAATACACGCTCGGCTATCTCATCAATAGTTAATTGTGCATTGGTATATAATTCTTCAAACTTAACGTGTAAAGTAAAAAAGTTCTGACCTTTTATATTCCAGTGGCAGCCTCTTAATTTTTGATAGTGGATATGATAATTAGCCAAATAATCGTTTAAAAGATCTACAACTGGTTTAACTTCTTTTTCGTTTAAGCTTATTTCTTTAGCGTCCATTTTTTTAAATTATTTATGATGTTTTTGATGTCTACGTAACAACCCAAATTTATAAAAGTTTTGCTCAATTTTGTCTTTTGAACAATACGTTATTTATTAGATCGTTTAATATTCAATATTACAGGGAACAACAATTTTATAAACATTTGTTAATGAATAGCATATCAGTATTAAGGTATTAAAGTCATCTTATTTTTACTTAAAAACGAATAGATGAACATAGGCCGATTAACAATATTATTCGTATAATTGCTCCCTTTGACTTAGAAATTTACATAAAAATAAATGCATAAAATATATTTATCTGCTGTCGTGTTATTTGCCTTAAACATTGCAAATGCTAAAGCCAACACAGCAAGAGACTCTATCGGTGTAGAAAATAATAAAGGCAAAAAACTAATTGTTCACCAAACTGTAGCAAAAGACACTTATTATTCAATAGGAAGAAGATATAACATTTCGCCAAAAGAAATTATGACCTTTAATGACAATAAATACCTTCAGGTTGGGGTAATCATTAAAGTACCAACAAATATTCCTTTTACTTCAACAGGATCAGTTAACAGCACGCAAAACCAAAGCGCTTCTACTGGCAGTATAATAGAGCATACCATCAAGCCAAAAGAAAACTTAAACATGCTCGCCGAAAAATACGGCACAACCATTAATGAAATTAAAGCTTTAAACAACCTGAGCAGCAGTAATTTAAGCATCGGTCAGGTTTTAAAAATCCCTGCTAAAAATACTGAGCAAACCAGTGCAACAGCACCGGTAACACCCCCAGCGAAAAATAATACAGAAACACCTCAAGCCAATACATCATCTGCTGATCAAACCATGATCGAGCATACTGTTGCGCCTAAGGAGTTTTTAGGCAAAATAGCCGAGAAATACGGCACTACTGTTGAGGAAGTAAAAAAAGCCAACAACCTTTCCGGAAATAACTTGCGTATCGGTCAGAAACTTAAAATTCCGGCAACTAAAAACATAGATGAAAATAAGGTAGTTGCTGCTGAAGAAAAAACTTTACAGGAGAACAAATCTGCAGATGCTGCCGGTACACATACGGTTTTAAGAAACGAAACCATCTTCACCATCGCCAAGCAATATGGCATTACGGCTTACCAGATTAGAAAACTGAACGATTTACCAGATAATGCCATTACCATTGGTCAGGTTTTAAAAGTACCCGGAGGTATTATTACTGATGTTCAGGTTCCAAAAGAAAAGCAGGCAGAAGCTAAAGTTAAAGAAGTAGAAGCAAAAGTTAAAGAAGCCCCTGCAGCAAAAGAAGAAAGCTTTATTCACACCGTAGCGACTGGAGAAAACATTTTTACCATTGCTAAAAAATACAATTTAACGGCATATCAAATCAGGACGGCAAACAAACTGGATGATAACGCGATTAAAGTTGATCAGAAGCTGATTATCCCTAAACCACCGCAACCTAAATCGGTAAATGATTTATCGAAAGAAGAGCAGGAAAACGAGCCAGATAGTACCATGGTTAAAGACCCTAAACTTCGCCGCGACCCTAGCGTATATGGTTTAAGTCAGATCGAAGAAAAAGGAACCGCAGTTTGGATTGCAGACCAGGATCTGGATGGAACAAAAATGTTGGTTTTACACCGTACTGCACCTGTGGGCAGGGTAATTAAGATTACCAACCCAATGACCAACCGCACTACTTTCGCCAAAGTTGTTGGTAAATTTACGGAGAACGAATCCACAAAAGATGTTATAATTGTAATGACTAAAGCTGTAGCCGATTCATTGGGTGCTTTAGACAAACGTTTTTTCTGCAATTTAACATATAGTGCTCAATGAGTTTAAACAAAAAACCATTTATAATTGGTATTGCCGGTGGTAGCGGATCGGGTAAAACATTTTTCTTAAACTGCTTTCTTCACCATTTTAAACAGGATGAAGTAACACTCGTATCGCAAGATGATTATTATATCCCTGCAGGTGAGATGACACAGGAAGAAAACAAGTTATACAACTTCGACCTTCCTTCTACCATTGACAGCGAGCAGTTTTTAAGGGATATTAAGCAGTTAATGAGTGGTGAAGTTGTTTATAAAAAAGAATACAATTTCAATAATCCATTGGCTGTTGTTAAAATTCTGGAAATTAAATCGGCACCAATCATTATTGTAGAAGGTCTTTTCATTCTCCACTTTAAAGAAATTGCCGCACTGTTGGATCATACCATTTTTGTTGATGCAGATGAACAGGTGGCTTTAGATCGCCGTATAAAACGTGATGGTTTAGAACGTGGTTACCCAGAAGATGATGTATTATACAAATGGCACAACCATGTGGTTCCTGCCTATAAAGAATATTTATTGCCGTATCGCGAACAATGTAATAAGGTAATAATGAATAATACTAACGAGCCTGAAGAAATTATCGGTATCACAGAAGATATCTCCAACGATTTAAGGAACAGCATTTTGGTAGATATAGCTTAACTTTTTTTGAATAACATTAAAGCAGCGATGACGGCCGCGATAGATCTTCATTTCGACCGCAGTGGAGAAATCTTTGAAATCTCATTTAAATAATTTGATTCATAGATCTCTCCATTTCGCTGCGCTCCAGTCGAGATGACGACTACCCCCATGGCTCATGTCCCCGCAAACTACCGGTTTAATCCAGTCTCATTTCAGGAATCTCTCCTTCCACCACCAGTCTTCCAGCTGTAGATTGTTGTATAAATTCGATACTTACCCCTGGTGCGCGCTCCAAAAGTTTAAAACCACCTTCAGGCAAAATATCCAGAACAGCCAGTTCAGTTACAATTTTTTTGATGCATTTTACACCGGTTAAAGGCAACGTACATTTCGGCAATAATTTACTCTCTCCCGCTTTATTAATGTGTTGCATCGCCACAATAATATTTTTGGCTGATGCTACTAAATCCATAGCCCCTCCCATTCCTTTTACCATTTTACCTGGGATTTTCCAGTTGGCAATATCACCATTTTCTGACACCTCCATGGCTCCCAGAATAGTCAGATCTACCTTTTGTGCTCGGATCATCCCAAAACTCATGGCCGAATCAAAAATAGACGATCCTGGCAAAGTGGTGATGGTTTGTTTCCCTGCGTTAATTAAATCGGCATCTTCCTCTCCTTCGAAAGGAAATGGCCCCATACCCAATAAACCGTTTTCTGATTGTAATACGACGTTAATTCCCTTGGGAATATAATTGGCGACCAAAGTAGGTATGCCAATACCCAGGTTAACATAGTATCCGTCTTTTATTTCTTTAGCAATGCGCTGTGCGATTTCTTCTTTTGAAAACATAATTTTTTAAATGATTAATTGAAAGAATTTAGAATGAGTGAATGATTCACCAATGAACTATTGAACATTCCTCACCGTTCGCTGCTCAATTCTTTTCTCGTAATCTTTCCCTTGAAAAATGCGGTGGACGTAAATGCCCGGGGTATGAATATAATCTGGATCAAGTTCGCCGGCCTCTACCAACTCTTCTACCTCCGCAATGGTTATTTTACCTGCCATAGCCATAACCGGATTAAAATTCCGGCTGGTGGACCTGAAGATTAAATTTCCAGCGGTATCACCTTTCCAAGCTTTAACGATAGCAAAATCGGCATCAAAAGCATATTCCATTAAATAATCCTTGCCATCAAAATTGCGCACTTCTTTACCTTCTGCCACTTCAGTGCCCACACCTGCAGGCGTAAAAATTGCAGGCATACCGTATCCGGCAGCCAGACAACGTGTAGCCAAAGTACCTTGTGGAATAAGGTCTACTTCGAGTTCGCCACTCAGCAATTGCCTTTCAAATTCGGCATTTTCACCTACATACGAAGAAATCATTTTTTTAACCTGACGTTGTTTCAGCATTAAACCAATACCAAAATCATCAACACCAGCATTATTAGAGATACAGGTTAAATTTTTCACCTGCCTGTTTACCAAAGCATTAATGCAATTTTCTGGAATACCGCAAAGTCCGAAACCACCGAGCATGATGGTTGCACCATCTGATATATCTTTGATAGCCTCCTCAGCTCCAGATACCACTTTATTTATCATTTTATGAATTTTTTGGTTAGTTCGCTAAATTACAAATTGCCTTCAAAAATGTAGCATTTATAATTTTTAAATCTTTGCGGAATATTAATTAATTGGAATTAATCTAAATAACTGTTACCTTTGTACTGCAATGATTTACGAGAGAGAAGAAAGTCTATTCATATTACCTACTGACCCTGAATTCCAAAAAGGAATGGGTTTTATTTTCAGCTGTACGGCTGAGCACAAAAAATGTTGTGAGAAATTTAAGAAAGGTAAACGCTGTAAAAAGTGCCCGGGGCGGAAAAAATAATTAATCTACTTCGCAATTTCTACAATTTTATCATCACTTCCATTACTGGTACAGATATAAATTTTTCCTTCCGGCGACTGGCAAACAGCCCTTATCCTGCCAAAAGTGCTTACATAAAAATCTTTCGTTCCAGTAATTTTTGTTTGAGCATCGTCTAACTTAAGCTGCATCAATTTAGTTCCTTTTAATACAGCCAGCAACAACGAATTTTTAAATTGCGGAATATAATCGGAGTTGTAATAAGTTAAACCACTAGGCGCAATAGTTGGTGTCCAATTGATTAATGGCTCTACCACATTATTGGAACTGCAAAATGATTGCTCTCCACTTTCATTACAAAAACCTTTAATATTTGGCCATCCGTAGTTTCTTCCCTTTTCGATAATATTAATCTCATCATCAGAATCCGGGCCATGCTCTGATGAGAAAATTTTGTTGCCCACCTGGGTTAATCCTTGTGCATTTCGATGCCCTAAAGACCAAACGGGGTTATTTGGATAAGGATTATCAGCAGGAATAGATCCATCTAAATTTATCCTTAAAATTTTCCCTGCTAAAGAATTAACATTTTGGGGATTGCCAGTATCAGCAGCATCGCCGGTACTGATAAAAAGTTTACCGCCACTGATCAGCAAACGCGAGCCGTTATGGATTGAAGCAGCAGGAATCTGATCCAATAAAACCTGTGGACTTGTTAAACTTCCTCCGCTATAAGTATAACGTACCACTTTGGCTTTATATGTACTACCATAGCCATACACTATATAAACGTAAGGATTAGTGCTGAAATCGGGATGTAATGTCATTCCAAGCAAGCCACCCTCTCCATTGGTACGCACTTCGGTTATGGTAAGTAGAGCTGTTACTTGCCCGTTGGCGGGATTTAAACGACTAATTTTACCTGCTTTTTCGGTAAACCAAATAAAATTATCAGGTCCATACACCATTTCCCAGGGAAGGTTCAATCCGGATACAACTACTTTTGATTTTAATTCCACATCAGGTAAGGTACCCGGATCTTCATTATCATCACCACCGTTCTTTTTGCAATTTGTAACGAATAGCATTACAAATAAGCAGAGTAGTATTGTCCTCATAACCGTAACGTTTTAGAAATAACAACGTTACGGTTATAAAGTTTTGCTTTTTCAGCATGCTATTCAATGTTGATGTGCTGTCAGATGTTACCATCTGACAGATTTTTAAAAAAATGATTTGGTGTCGGATGCTAACATCCGACACCACAACTATACTTATGCCTGCGCTCGTTTTTAACTAATGCATAAATAGCATTGCGATTTGATCGCAGAATATTATTTACAGTGCCAGATGGCAACATCTGACACCACGATTAATTCAAATACACGTAAGTAATCCCATCCCCGCCTCTATCAGCATGTTCATCTTCCATCCTATTTACCTGACTATATTTACGCAGGTATTCTCTAATCATTTTACGCAAAATGCCGTCACCTTTACCGTGGATCAGTTTAATGGAGGGAAAGCCGAGCATAATGGCTTTATCCAAATATTTCTCTACTTCAAACAGGGCGTCTTCAGTACGTTTTCCACGAAGATCAAGTTCGGCCCTGAAGCCAGATACGGCATCATTCATCCGCCCAGCAAAAGAATTTGCACTGCTTTGAATTACTTTTTTAGCTTCACGGTTACTCACCTTTTGAACGCGGTTCTTTTTAACAGTCGAACGTAAATCGCCAATAGCCAAAACCAGTTCATTGCGGTTAATTTCTAAAACCTGACCAATGGTTTCGCTATCCGTAAATTTCACTAAATCGCCAATTTCAATTTCACCACCAACAACTATCTGTACTGGTTTAGGGCGCTCTTTTGGTACAGTATTTTTAACCAGCTCTTTTTGCAAATTCTGGCGAAGTTCTTTAGTTATTTCCTTATCGGCTTGCTTTTCCTTAATCTCGGCAATAGTGTTTTCAACCAATTTATTGGCATTTTTAATAATATTCTGCGCCTCTTGTTTCGCCTCTTTAATCAGTACCTTTCTATTCTCCTCTAAAAAGCTTTTTAACTTCTCATTTTCGGCAACCAGGTTTTTAGCTTTATTCTGCTGATTGGCTAAACTTACTTTGGCATCGTAAACATTTTTCTTTTCGCGCTCCAGATCAATAAGCATGGTATCTACGCGGTTCTGGTTAGATCCTGTTTTTTCTTTAGCCAATTGGATTACCTCTTTTGGTAAACCAATATTCTGAGCAATTTCGAACGCATAAGAACTGCCGGGTTTACCCATTTCTAAAATGTAGAGCGGTTTCATTTTAGCATTATCAAAAAGCATTGATGCATTTTCCAAACCTGGTGTATTACCTGCAAAAAGCTTCAAATTAGAGTAGTGGGTCGTAATTACCCCCCTCACCTTTTTATTGTTCAATACTTCTAAAACAGCTTCAGCCATTGGTCCCCCAAACTGCGGATCGGTACCTGTACCAAATTCATCAATCAGCACCATCGTTTTTGGCGAAGCATGCTCTACAAAATAGCGCATCTTCTTTAGGTGTGCACTGTAAGTACTTAAATCACTTTCTATCGATTGATCATCACCAATATCAGCAAAAATGTTTTCAAAAATACCTATTTCACTATTCGCATCAACCGGAATTAACAAACCTGTTTGCAACATAATCTGCAGAAGGCCAACGGTTTTCATACAAACCGATTTACCGCCTGCATTTGGCCCTGATACTAATACCACCCGGGTTTCGGCATCTATATGGATATTTAAAGGTGTAACGGTTTTCTTTTCGGCCGCAAATGAGATCGATAACAAAGGATGCCTTGCGTTAATCAGTTTGGTTTTAGGCTCTTTTAACAAACCTGGCATTTCAGCTTCAATATCCATTGCAAATAAAGCCTTTGCACGAACAAAATCCAGTTTGGTCAGGAAACCATGGTAAGAAAGCAATAATGGCGAATATGGCCGCAGATCGTCCGTTAAGGCAATTAAAATCTTAATAATTTCACGGCGTTTATCAAATTCTAAGTCGCGCAGCTTATTATTTAAGGTAAATACTTCTTCAGGTTCAATATAAACTGTCTGCCCAGTTGCCGATTCATCGTGTACAAAGCCTTTGAGTTTACGCTTGTTCTCAGCTAAAACCGGGATACACATCCTGCCATCACGAATGGTTAAACTCCCATCAGCAACCCAATTATTGGCTATGGCCTGCTTGTAGATCGAATCCATGCGCTTACGCACATCTTGTTCGGCTTTCGAAATGGCAGAGGTAATCTCCTGTAGTTCTTTTGATGCATTGGGTTTGATCTTTCCTTTGGCATCTATAACGGCTTCAATCTTACGAAGGATCGTTTTTTCGATCGGCAGATGCTCAAACAAAGCTTCCAGTGTGGGATATACCTCGGCGCGTTCTTCGAAAAAACGGAGTACAGAGAAAACAGTATGCAACGAAGTATATACCTGAAACCACTCATCCTCTAACAGATAAGTGCCTTCAACCCTGATTTTTTCAACCAGCGATTTAATATCAAAAAAGGTATTAATCTGTAGCGGTTCCTGATTTTGCAGGATGCTTTTAAATTCGTTTGTTTGTCGTAAAAACTTATCAATCTGATCAAAACGGTTCATCACCTGCATCTTTTCTACCATTGCCTGCCCCATCGGGCTTAAACAATGTTTGCTAATCAGCTGCCTGATCTCAACAAAACCTAAACGTTCTAAACAGTTTTCGGGATATAACATATTATTGTACCGGGGCTGGACTTGGAACTGCTTCCATTACTCCAGCTTTCTTTATATTAATTAATGAATCGGCCTGTTTTTTCTTCTTTGCAATTTCAGCAACTGCTTTAACCTTCGATAAAGAATCTGGTTTCATTTTTTTTCTTATCGCAAGAGAATCGGCCTTAAATTTCTTTGCGATCACCAGCGAGTCGACTTTAAATGCCTTTTTCCTGATCATTAAATCGGCTAACGCTGTTCCTTTTTTCTGCTTGGCTAAAGATTTTTGTATGTTTTTGTACATCGTCTCTAGCTCTTTAGGGTTGGTATTATACCAAATTAAACTCCTGTTATATTCGGCAGAATCCGTTCCAAATTTTTTATAAATGCCCTTATAGTATGCTGCAGCCACCTTCTTTGCCGAATCTACTATGTAAATGCTGGAAATATAACCATCAACAATATGCATATCATATAAAATCTTTTCCATTTTATCGGGTTTAATAATGCCATCAGGTATACCAGGCTTACAGCCAAACCATAATATAGCTGTCATTAAAACCCATATTAATCTCTTCATGCTTAATTTAAATATTATTTTTTGCCCAAATTGCGGCAAGGTTATTAATTTTACCAAAAATAGTTATAAATGAGCATAGCTGATAATCTTAAACAATATAAAAGCGAAGTTGAATCAGGCGGGGTCAAACTAATTGCAGTTTCAAAAACACAACCAGTAGAATCAATTTTAGAAGCCTACAACGCCGGGCAGCGTATTTTTGGAGAAAACCATGTACAGGAAATGGTAGACAAACAAGCGCAACTTCCAAACGATATCGAATGGCATCTTATTGGCCATCTACAAAGCAATAAGGTAAAATACATTGCCCCTTTTGTTAAACTTATCCATGGGGTAGACAGTTTGAAACTGCTACAGGAAATAAATAAACAAGCGGCAAAAAACAAACGCGTAATTGATTGTTTATTACAGGTTTACATTGCAGATGAAGACACTAAATTCGGACTTGGTTTTGATGAAGTGATCGAATTGTTGCGTGCTGAAGCGTTAGCCGAATTGAAAAACATTCGTATTGTAGGTTTAATGGGCATTGCCACTAATACCAAGAACGAAAAGCAGATTACAACCGAGTTTAACGAACTAAAAGTGTTTTTTGATGGCATTAAAGTGAGCTTTTTCCGCAAAGATGATGCTTTTAAAGAAATATCGACGGGAATGAGCGCAGATTATAAAATCGCAATTGAAGAAGGAAGTACAATGGTACGCATTGGTAGCAGTATTTTCGGAAAAAGGGTAATCAAACATTTCAAAAACGATATTACAACCAATTAATATGGATTTTAACATCAGATTTGCAACCGCAGAAGATTGTCCAAGAATATTGGAATTAATTAATGAGCTGGCTGTTTATGAACGTGCCCCTGAAGAAGTAACGGTTACTTTAGATCACTTTATTGATGCTGGTTTTGGCAAAAACCCAGTATGGAAAGCCTTCGTAGCTGAAGTAAATAATACTATTGTGGGTTTTGCATTATATTATACACGTTATTCTACTTGGAAAGGATGTAGGTTGTATCTCGAAGATTTTATTGTAACAGAAGAATTTCGAGGAAAAGGCCTGGGTAAAGTGTTATTCGAAAAAGTGATAGAAGAGGCTAAAAATGGCAATTATAGTGGCATGGTTTGGCAAGTATTAGACTGGAACGAACCAGCAATAAACTTCTACAATAAATATAAAGCACATTTAGAAAGTGGTTGGTTAAACGCAGCTTTCTCTAAAGAACAAATCAAGGCATTTTAACATGGATATTTTTAAGTTTGGTGGTGCCTCGGTAAAAGATGCAGATGGAGTAAAAAATCTGGCTAATATTGTCAGAGATTACAAAAAAGGAAATTTACTGATTGTGATCTCTGCAATGGGGAAGATTACCGATAAATTGGAAAAATTAACGCAGGCATTCTTAACACAAAGTGATGAAGCGCACGCGATTTTTGATGAGATCAAACATTTCCATTTCAACATTATAGATGAGCTGTTTCAAGGTAAAGCTAATCCGGTTTATGATGATGTGGCTAACACATTTGTTGAAATTGACTGGCTGATTGAAGATGAACCAGATAACAACCCTGATTACATTTACGATCAGATTGTATCAATCGGTGAAGTAGTCTCGACCAAAATTGTGGCAGCCTGGTTAAATGAAACCGGTAATAAAACCCTTTGGGCCGATGCACGGAATTATATCCAGACTGACAATACCTACCGCGAAGGAAAAGTAGATTGGGCAAAAACCAATCAGATTATACAAAAAGACTTATTACCGCTCTTAACCGACAACATTATTGTAACGCAGGGATTTATTGGCGGTACAAGCGAAAACTACACCACAACTTTGGGCCGGGAAGGTTCTGATTATTCAGCCGCCATATTTGCTTCCTGTTTAGATGCTGCTGCATTAACCATCTGGAAGGATGTTCCCGGGGTGTTAAATGCAGATCCGAAATGGTTTGATGAAACAGAAAAAATTGCCCAGCTGTCTTATCACGATGCAATAGAACTTACTTATTATGGTGCAACGGTAATACATCCAAAAACAATAAAACCACTTCAAAATAAAGGAATTCCGCTTTTTGTAAGGTCATTTATCCAACCAGAAGGCTCAGGAACAGCAATTACCAAAGAAAATAACCCATTGCCTATTCCGTCTTTTATTTTTAAGATTAACCAGGCATTGATCTCAATTTTCCCAAAAGATTATTCTTTTATTATCGAAGAAAACCTGAGCAATATTTTTGAGCTTTTCCATACACACCGGATCAAAATCAACACCATGCTCAACTCTGCAATCAGCTTTTCGGTAAGCGTTGATGACCATCCTACTCAAATTGAAAAACTGATCAGGGATCTGTCGCAAGAATTTACCGTAAAATACAATAAGGGCCTGGAGCTGGTAACCATCCGTTATTATAACCAACAAACTATTGATCGTGTAACTGTTGATAAGGATATTTTATTGGAGGTTAAGAGCCGTCATACCTGCCAGATGGTGATGAAGAATAAAACCGTATAGAATTTGGTCACTGTGAGCACTAAATGTGTTCGTCATTTCGACCGCAGTAGAGAAACCTATCTGAATAGATTTCTCCATTTCGTTGCACTACAGTCGAAATGAAGATCTCTTTTGAAATAACAGATTAACACATGAACAATAAACTTTTAGCCAAAGCCGTACAGGAGTATATCAACGCAAATTTAAATGCAGATGTAAATCAGATTGCTTTGGCAAAAAGTCCGTTCGAGGGTATTACTGCAGCCGAATTATCCACACAGATTACCGCAAAAAAAAAATCAGAAAAGAAATTACCCACCTGGTTTAATACCCAGGACATTTATTATCCCCCTGTACTATCCATCGAACAAACTTCTTCTGAAATTACGGCTAAATACAAATCTAAACTAGCCAAAGGCAATACTTTAATTGATATTACCGGAGGCTTCGGTATTGACAGTTATTACTTTTCCAAAAAGGTAAAAGCGGTTAAGCATTGCGAAATAAACCCCGAGCTATCTGTAATAGCTAAACATAATGCGCAGGCTTTACAAGCAACAAATATTGAATTTACAGCCGAGGATGGCATTGCTTCCGTCATCGCCAGTGATAATACATCATTTGATACGATTTATGTAGATCCTGCCCGCCGGGCCGAAAAGGGCAAAGTTTTTATGCTAAAAGACTGTACTCCAGACATTGCAAGCAACCTGGATGCCTTATTAGAAAAATCTTCGAGAATAATCGTCAAAACAGCTCCTTTACTCGATATTTCAGCGGGATTATCAGAATTGAAACATGTTAGCGAGATCCATATTGTGAGTGTAAAAAATGAGTGTAAAGAACTTTTATGGATCATTGATAAAGCTTACATCGGAGACACGAAAATTATAGCTGTGACTTTAAATAACGGAATTGAAAAAGAATTTTCCTTTTACAGATCGTCTTCAAATGGTTCAATTCAGTTTATTGATGGTTTAAACACTGGTGATTACTTGTACGAACCAGATGCTGCTTTACTTAAATCGGGTGCTTTTAATTTAATTGGCACAACTTACAATCTTTTAAAACTACATCCTCAAACACAGCTATTTAGTTCGACTATGGCAAATAAAGATTTTCCGGGCCGGATATTTAAAATTGAAGCTGTACTCACTACCACAGCGCTTAAGAAACAAGGAAATTTAAAAGGGAATGTGATTGTCAGGAACTATCCGGCAAAGCCTGAAGATTTGGTTAAGAAATATAAAATAAAAGCAGATCAAAATCAGTTTTTAATTTTTACCAAGGTGAGCAACGGAGAAAACATCGTTGTTAAAGCGTCAATTATTCAATATTATTAGATTGTCATTCTGAGCGTAGAGAAGAATTTGCAACCTATGAATTACTACTTCTCACTTACACGATATACCCCCTATCGTGAGATTGTCATTTCGAACGCAGTGTTCTAAAGGAACTCCTTTGGAGGAGAAATCTATAACAGAGTAACGAATTTATAGATCTCTCCGTTCCGCTATGCTTCAGTCGAGATGACGATTTCGTTCAGGGTGACGTACCGTTTAATACAAAAAGCCTCTCAATAGAAAGGCTTTTTGTAGTGATGAAGAAATAATCTTTATATTATCGCTTAAACTTTCTTAACATTTACTGCCTGTAAACCTTTTCTGCCTTCAGCTACTTCAAATTCTACTGTGTCGTTTTCTTTCAAGCTTTCGATCCCACCTAAAACATCTTTAAAATGTACAAATAAGTCTTTATTGTCTTCTTGCACAATAAATCCAAAGCCTTTTTGAGTATTAAACCATTTAACTTTTCCGGTTGCCATAAAAAAATAAAAAATTGTATAAAATAAATAAACCTTTTACGCCTTGATCAGCATTTCATTCAACCAATTGAGTATAAATATGAATAAAACAACCAGTTTAAGCGCTAATATTGAAACAAAACTACCAAATATAATAAATTACGAATATAATGCAAGCCATTTCTGTACATTCAACAAGAATGTTGCGTTATTAAATAGAATTTTCTGATTATTTATTTGGCTGAGGAGTTGTACGTAAATATGGTTTAATTACCTGGTGTCCCTTAGGAAATTTAGCTGGAATATCTTCCGTTTTAATACTGTTTACCACGATTACATCTTCTCCATCTTTCCAGTCGGCAGGTGTAGCTACGCTATAATTTGCTGTAAGCTGTAAAGAATCAATTACGCGTAACACTTCATTAAAGTTTCTTCCTGTTGATGCTGGATAAGTAATGATTAATTTCACTTTCTTATCGGGACTAATTACGAACAACGAGCGAACGGTTAACGTTTCTGAAGCATTAGGGTGGATCATATCATAGAGATTGGCCACTGTTCTGTCTGGATCTGCAATAATCGGAAATTCGACAGCAGTATTTTGAGTTTCGTTAATATCCTTAATCCATCCTTTGTGAGACTCGGCAGAATCAACACTTAAGGCCAAAACCTTAACGTTTCTTTTTTCAAATTCGCCTTTTAGAGCTGCAGTTCTACCCAGTTCTGTTGTACAAACAGGTGTATAATCTGCAGGATGAGAAAATAATACACCCCAGCTATCGCCTAAATAATCGTAAAAATCTATTTCGCCAATGGAAGTGTTTGCCTTGAAATTCGGTGCGGTATCGCCTAATCTTATACTCATGATATTATTAATTTAAATTTGACTAAAACAAATCTAAACAATACTATACTAAATACATAGATTTAATATTAATTTAAGACCTCTAAATTACAATTCCAATAAAAAACCCTGAAGAATCAATCTTCAGGGTTTAAGAATATTAATTTGTTTGGGGTGTTGCCTTTTAATAAACTTTGATCATGAAAACATAATCTTCTAGTTTTTCGATCTGTTTGGTCCGTTTTAAACCAGCCAATAAACTTTTCTTATTTATACCTAATCTATTTACACCCAACGAATCTTGAGGAATTGCCCTCATGGCTTCTAAAATATATTTTGATTTAATGGCAAAAGCTGCGCCTTCTGTCTGATCTTGTTTACCGCTGATAATACCAACCAAATTGCCATTATTATCTAAAAGCGGCCCTCCACTATTTCCGGGGTTAACCAGAATCGAAACCTGATATTGGGTAGTATCACCAATAAATCCACTCCTCGAGCTTACAGAACCTTCTCCCAGCACAATGTCATCTTTAGGATAGCCCAAAGTATATACGTTTTCGCCAATGTTACTTATGCTCTTTTTAATTGTATAAGGAATGGTAGATAAGCCATTAAAATGTTTATCACTTATTTTAAGAATAGCGATATCGTTTTGCGGATCAGTGTACACTGATTTTACTTTGAAAGATTCTCCTTTACTGTTTTGCACATACAAAGAATCGGCACCGTTTACAACGTGAAGATTGGTTAATATGTATCCATTTGTAGAAACAGCAAATCCAGTTCCTCCAAAATTACCAGGATTAGTTTTTTTAGGAGAATTATGCTGTGTACTAGCTTTAATATCAAGTACAAGATTATTCTGAGACTGTTTTACCCGCGATAACTCTCTACTCATTTTTTCGTAGTTAGCTTCTTGCTTACTATTATGCTGAATAGAATAAATTGAAACCAATGATAATACAATAAAAGAGGCTGCAACCGCAACAACTGATTTATTTTTTCTCCAAAGCTGAACAATTTTTGATGGATGAGGTCTAAGTGTATCAGCCAAACCTTCCACATCAATTTCCGAATGAATATGATTTAATTGTTCTTTTAAGCGCAACTGCTCAGCAAATGTTCCCATAGATTCTAAAAAGAACTTATGCGAAACTACTTTATGATCTACTGTGGCATCATTACGACGTAACTGTTCAAAAGCTTCAGTTTCCTGTGCATTAAGTTTACCTAAAAGATAATCTTCAATAATTGCATCTAACTCCAAATCGTTTCTCATTTCAAATTATGGTTGAAAAAATATTTTCTTTAACCGCTGCAGGCATTTATATTTCTGCGTTTTTGCATTATCGGTATTGGTATAGCCGAACTTTTCGCAGATATCCTGCATGGATAAATTGTGGATATAAAAATCCTGAATAATGGTTTTACAAGGTTCACCCAGATGATCGAGTGCCGATTGCATTTTTACAAAAGCAGCATCTTTTTCCTCGTGGTGCTCTACATCTTCTTCAACAGCAAATACATCTTCATAATCGGTAATATTACCGGCTTTTTTACTGTTTAGGCTAAGTTTCTTTAGCCAAATGCGCCGGCAAACCGAATAAATATAGGTTTTCAGTTTGCTGCTCAGCTCAAAATTGCCTTCCTTAATTTTGTTATATAAAATTATTATGGCTTCTTGATAAACATCTTTTGCATCATCCTCATCCCCATTATTATTCAGGATAAATTGCAAAACCATTGCATAATAAGCCTTGTATAACTTGTTAAGTGCATCTTCTGAGTTATTTAGAATACCTAAAATAACCTCTCTATCTGTTGGAACTGAACTCTTTAAACTGTTATTCACTAGTTAATACATTTTTCTATAAATAGTAACCCAATATTAGACAAAAAAATATTTATAGCTACTATAATTGCTTAATACAAACTTAATGCAAACGGTAACCCAAACCCTCAAAAAAATATTTTAACTTTTTTATAAATTATCGGGTTACCTTTTTACCTTTGCGGCATTAATAAGAAATTAATTACTTAAAAAAATTCAAAAATGAAAAATGCATTCAAATTAGGCTTTTTAGCTTTAGCTTTATCTTTATCAGTTGTTGCTTGTAACTCAGAAAAAAAAGCTGAAGGTGCTGATACAACTTTAACTGATTCTTCTACTATCGTTACTGATACTACTGCAAAAGATACTACAGTTAAAGATTCTACAGTAAAAGATACTACTGTAAAAACTACTACAACTACAGAAGAAGTTAAACACTAGTCTAACTTTACTCATAAAAAAAGGCTCCTGATTTAGCATTGGGAGCCTTTTTTATTTTTTTTTATTTTTTTGGGTTACCTTTTTAAATAAGCGGTATTAACATGTAAATTAATTAATTACTTAAAAAATACTCAAAAATGAAAAATGCATTCAAATTAGGCTTTTTAGCTTTAGCTTTATCTTTATCAGTTGTTGCTTGTAACTCAGAAAAAAAAGCAGAAGGTACTGATACAACAGCTACAGATTCTTCAACTATCGTTACTGATACTACTGCAAAAGATACTACAGTTAAAGATTCTACAGTAAAAGATACTACTGTAAAAACTACTACAGAAAAAACTGAAGTTAAACACTAGTCTAACTTACTCATAAGAAAAGCCTTTGGAATTCATTTTTCAAAGGCTTTTTTATTTTATCAGAAAAAACGGGTTACCTTTTAATATTTTGGGCATTAACAGTAGATTTAACCCTAAAACAGATATCAAAATGAAAAATGCATTCAAATTAGGCTTTTTAGCCCTAGCTCTATCTTTAACAGTTGCTGCTTGCGGCGAATCAGGTAAAAAAGCTGATGGTGCTGATACAACAGTTACAGATTCATCAACTATTATTACTGATACAACTGCTGTTGATACTACCGTTAAAGATTCTACTGTAAAAGATACTACAGTTAAAGCTACTACTACAACAGAAGAAGTAAAACACTAGTTATTTTACTAAATAACACATAAAAAAGGTCGCGTTTTTATATCGCGACCTTTTTTATTTAAGAAAACAGGGTTACTTTCTTGGCTTTTTTGTATAAATTAGTAATTAATTAATTTTTAGAACCAAACAAATTAAAAAAAAAATGAAAAATGCATTCAAAATGGGCTTTTTAGCTCTAGCTTTATCCCTATCCGTTGTTGCTTGTAAATCAGAAAAAAAAGATGGTGCAACTGATTCATCTAAAGTTGATTCTACAGTTGTAGATACTACTGTAAAAGATACTACAGTTAAAGATACAACCGTTAAAGACACTACAGTAAAAGACACAACTAAAAAATAGTTTTAGCTATTACTGCGAAAAGGCCTTGGAAATTCTAAGGCCTTTTTTATTTTGTATTAATTTCTAGAGATCAAGACCTTAAAATCCATCAATTGTAGTAAATTTGCGGCAAAAATATAATCCGCATAATGAATTTAACATCACTACAAGCTATTTCACCAGTTGATGGCCGTTACAGAAAAACAACCGAAAGTTTAGCTGCTTACTTTTCTGAAGAAGCCTTAATCAAATACCGTGTTTTTGTAGAAATCGAATATTTTATCGCACTTTGCGAAATCAACTTGCCTGGCTTAGAAAATTTTGATAAAAATCTTTATGCCCAATTACGGAAAATCCACGAAAACTTCTCAGAAGTTGATGCCTTAGAAATCAAGGAAACTGAAAAAGTAACCAACCACGATGTTAAAGCTGTTGAATATTTTATCAAAAGTAAATTCGACGCCTTATCACTTCAAAACTATAAAGAGTTTATTCACTTTGGCTTAACTTCTCAGGATATTAACAATACCGCCATTCCATATTCTATAAAACTGGCATTAAATGATAGCTATTATCCGGCAATCAATACCTTAATTGAAAAGATAAATGCATTGGCAACAGAATGGAAGGACATTCCAATGTTAGCACATACACATGGACAGCCTGCCTCTCCTACCAAATTAGGCAAAGAATTTTTGGTTTTCGCCGAGCGTTTGGCTATTCAGGTAGAAAGTTTAAAAAATATCCCTAATAGTGCAAAATTTGGCGGCGCTACCGGAAACTTCAATGCACACCATATCGCTTACCCTACAGTAAACTGGGTTGATTTTTCTAACCAGTTTGTGAACGGGACATTGGGCTTAACGCGTGCTCAACATACTACACAAATTGAACATTATGATCAATTTGCAGCT
This sequence comes from Pedobacter sp. GW821-FHT01D05, assembly GCF_059422505.1. NCBI lineage: Bacteria > Pseudomonadati > Bacteroidota > Sphingobacteriia > Sphingobacteriales > Sphingobacteriaceae > Pedobacter > Pedobacter sp. GW821-FHT01D05. Next base: position 1,846,703 of record NZ_JBWKXA010000001.1, read on the forward strand.
CAATGTGATGCTTTAAAACGCATAAACAACATTATTATAGATTTGGACAGAGATATCTGGACGTATATTTCAAAAAACTATTTCAAACAGAAAATCAAAGCCGGAGAAATCGGTTCGTCGGCTATGCCACATAAGGTTAACCCAATCGATTTCGAAAACGCTGAAGGAAATGCAGGCATTGCAAATGCCTTATTTGAATTTTTTGCTGCCAAATTACCAATCTCACGCTTACAGAGAGACTTAACAGACTCTACTGTTTTAAGAAACGTAGGCGTTCCTTTTGGACATACCTTAATTGCCATTAATTCTACTTTACGCGGATTAAACAAGATTTTGTTAAATGAAGCTGCCTTACACGCTGATTTAGACGAAAACTGGGCAGTTGTTGCAGAGGCTATTCAAACGGTATTAAGAAGAGAGAACTATCCTAATCCTTATGAAGCCTTAAAAGAATTAACCAGAACAAATTCAAAAATCAATGCTGCAAGTATTGCCGAATTTATTGAAGGTTTGGCAGTTTCGGAAGCTATTAAAGTACAATTGAGAACCATTACGCCTTTTAATTACACTGGCGTTTTCTAGTTAAATTAAATTGACGTTAAGCAGACAGCTAACAAAGGTTTTATTAGTGAGTAATTGTTAATTTTGTTTATTCAAATTGATTAAGACATGACGATTAACGTATATACAGAACAGACTCCAAATCCAGCTACCATGAAATTCATGGTAAATAAACTGTTAATAAACGGCAGTGAGGATTTTGCGACTAAAGAGAGTGCAGAACATTCGCCTTTTGCTAAAGAGTTATTTAAGTTCAACTTTGTTTCTGGCGTTTTTTTCGCCAGTAATTTTGTTACCATTACCAAAACAGATGATGCAGAATGGGCTGATATTGAAGCCATTTTAAAAGAATTTGTTAAGGGAGCTGTAGAATCTGAATTAAAAATTAAAGAAGCAACTGCCGAAGAAGCGCCTGCTTTTGAAGGTACTGAAACGGAAATTAAAATCCAGCAGATCCTGCACGATTATGTACGCCCAGCTGTTGAACAGGATGGTGGTGCTATCACATACAAATCTTTCGATGAAGGTGTGGTTACGGTAGAATTACGTGGTTCTTGCAGCGGTTGTCCATCTTCTACCATTACGCTTAAATCTGGTATCCAAAACTTATTGCAGAGAATGGTACCGGAAGTTACAGAAGTTGTTTCTGAAGCGCTTTAAAATTGTGCATTTTTCATAGTACATATAGTGAAAAGGTCCCGATGAGAATCGGGACCTTTTTTTATTGTGTCATTTCCTGACTGAAGTACAACCCCGAATTTTCGGGAGAGCGATCTACCTTTAGGTTTAAATATAAAAGCTTACAGATTTCTCCACTACGGTCGAAATGACGATCTACGAGGGTAGCTCTTATTAAAAATACTGCTTAATTGCAGTCAACATCTCAGCAGTAAGTTTACCGTTGGTAGCCAAAATTTCTCTTTTGGTAAAATAATCATTTCCACCAGCGAAATCGTAGACCTCTCCTCCCGCCTGCTGCACAATAAAGCATCCGGCGGCAAAATCCCATTGTTGCAGGTTGTATTCAAAAAAAGCATCGAAACGCCCACAGGCTGTATATACCAGGTCTATTGCTGCCGCACCTATTCTACGTACACCATGGCTTTTCTGCATCATTTCGGTCAATAATTTTAAATATTGAGGCTGTTTATCAAACTGATAATACGGGAAACCTGTAGCCAGCAAACTCGATCCTAGATCAGGATTAGTAGAAACCCTGATTTCTTTTTTATTCATAAGGGCGGGTCCGCCTTTATACGAATAAAACATTTCTCCCCTGTTTAATTCGTAAACTACACCAATCACAGGTAATCCATCTTCATAAAGCGCCACACTTATACCATAAGTCGGAATGCCATGGATAAAATTAGTTGTACCGTCTAAAGGATCAATTATCCAGGAATAAGTTTTACCGGTTCTATTGATTGTTTTCTCTTCCGTAATAAAACCGGCGTCTGGAATTAATTTCTCGAGGTTTTGAACCAGTTTCTGTTCTGCTGTTTTATCAACATAAGAAACCATATCATTCAATCCTTTGTATTCTATTTTTTGAACATCGAACTGCAGTGCTTCTTTACGGATAAAGTTTCCGGTGAGTCTTACAATCGATATTACTTTTGTGCACAGTAATTCGTAATTCATAATTATTTAACAGTAAAACGAGGCGTTTATTGGGTGAGAAATAAACTTAAGCCAGTTGATTTTTGTTCCTTAACGCATAAACACTTAATGCAATACCGCCTATAACAAGAAAAGTAGAAATCATTTCTGCCTGGGTAAAAGACAAACCAAAAACATGGTATTTTGAGTTTACACGGATTAACTCGATGCAGAAACGCTCTATACCGTTCAAGATCATGTAGATACCAAACATTAAACCAGGTGCCTTTATTTTATCTCTGATCTTCCATAAAAAGGCAAAAAGGATTAAACAGATAATTACTTCGTAAATCGGGGTTGGGTACACCCCTTGAGCCAATTCATTGCAAAACTTACCTGTACAGCCTGGAATTGGAATGCCTTCGCCAACTACATTATTCGGATATTTGTAAGACCACAACCAATCTGGAAGCCAGGAAAATGGCTTTGGATTATTGTTTACGATCCCCCAGTCGCCATCGCCGGCTAAGTGACAACCAATACGGCCTACAGCATAAGCCAGCATCATTCCCGGCCCACCAACATCAAGCATATGGAGCGGTTTAATACCATTTCTTTTAGCAATTATCAATACCGCTGCACCACCACAAATTAAACCACCATAAAAAGTTAAACCACTAAACGATAATAACCGCTCAACAGGGTGTTGAACAAAATCATCCCAATACTCAAGGTTATCGAAAAACTTTGCCCCTAAAAACCCCCAGATGGCCGCCCAAACAATTAGGTTACTCATGGTTTGGTATGGATGGATGGTTACCTGCGTTTCTTTCGGTTTATCAAGCTTATGTTTATTCTTTTCGGTATAATCCCAATAAGCAAACAGCCCTGCAAAAAACAACCCGCCGATTATATTTCCTTTGGTCGACATTAAAATCGCCTGTGCATCATTTACAAAAAGTTTGTAGTTTAACAACGCATAAACCAGTTTATAGCCAATAACAAAACCAAAAAGGCCATTCATGACCAGCTCTGATGTAGTGGCAGCTTTGCCAACCACAATTGTCTTTTTAATGGGGTGGAGTATGCCTAATGCTTCCTTACGCTTAAGCTCTTTGGTAAAAGCCCAGTAACCAGCAACAAACGCCAGTGCGACAAAAACGCCAAAAGTATTAAATGGAAGCGGTAAATTAATGCCGAATAAATATTCTAAAAAATGTGAAACGGTAGGAAACATACAAATAATTTGTTGCGAAGATAGGAAAGAAAGACCAAAGCTGAAAGATTAAAGCGGAAAGCTAAAAGACTAAAGCGGAAAGACTAAAGACCAGCGGTTAAAGCTGGGAAAAACAGGTAAAAATCTTTTTTTATTTTGGAAAGGAAAGGTTTTGTATTTCATCGGTTAGTACAGTCCTGCTCTGCGCTTTACTGCGTGTTCGCTCCGATCAGGTTTAGTTAACTGATTGCAGTAGTTCTTAGGGGTATTCTGATCGAGCGATATCAATTCTATCATCCATCTTATAGTTTTCCATATTTAAGGTCCTTCGACTACGCTCAGGATGACTAATCGAGTGGATGCGAAAATATAAATTTTGACTCAGGACTTCCGAGCAATGACTCCGGACTAAATTAATGATGCGCGTGAATAGTTTCCAGTTCAGCTACTTCTACTTCTCCATCGGCAGTAATTTCTAAAAGCTTAACCGCTTTCAATTCATTTACCATAACCGGATCGTATTTTGCACGTACTTTTACATAGTTTTTGGTAAAACCATGCATGTAACCCGATTTCTGATCTGCCTCAAAAAGCACTTCAGCTTCAGTACCAATCTGAGATTCGTAGAAAGCCCTACGTTTTTTATCAGATAAAATATGGAGCATTTTACTGCGCTCATTACGCTCACTGCCTGCCACAACACCTTTCATTTCAGCTGCAGCTGTTAATTCGCGCTCAGAGTAGGTAAATACGTGTAGATAAGAAATATCAAGTTGGTTTAAGAACTGATAGGTATCCAAAAAATCTTCTTTCGTTTCGCCGGGAAAACCAGCAATCACATCAACACCAATACAACAGTGTGGCATTACCTCCTTAATTTTAGCAACACGCTCAACATACAAATCGCTTCGGTAACGACGGCGCATTAAACCTAAAATTTTATCAGAACCCGATTGTAAGGGAATATGAAAATGCGGAACAAACCTTTTCGAAGTGGATACGAACTCAATAATCTCATTACTCAAAAGATTTGGTTCAATAGACGAAATACGGATTCTTTCAATTCCTTCTACCTCATCTAAAGCTTTAACAAGGTCAAAAAATTTATCTTCACGCTGGCCATTTCTAATTCCAAAATCGCCAAGGTTTACACCGGTCAAAACAATTTCCTTTACACCGCTTTCTGCAATCATTTTTGCACGATTTACCACATTTTCAATGGTATCGCTACGACTTGCACCACGTGCTAAAGGAATGGTGCAGTATGTACAAGGATAATCGCAACCATCCTGTACTTTCAAAAAAGTACGTGTTCTATCGCCAATCGAATAAGAGGCAATAAAATTATGGTTTACTTTCTCTATATTCTGCTGATGAATAAGGGTTTTTGGTTGCTTCGTTAAATCGGTAATATATTCTACTATTCTGAATTTTTCGGCAGCGCCTAAAACCATATCAACACCTTCTATTTCGGCAATTTCCTGTGGTTTTAACTGCGCATAGCAACCTACAATGGTTACAAAGGCATTAGGAGAATATTTTAAAGCTTCTTTAACAACTTTACGGCATTTTTTATCGGCATGCTCCGTAACAGAGCAGGTATTGATCACATAAACATCTGCCTGATCCTGAAATTCTACTACGGCATAACCCGCATCGGTAAATAAACGACCGATGGTTGATGTTTCGGAGAAATTGAGTTTACAACCTAATGTATAAAATGCGACCTTTTTCATTGAGGCTGCAAAGATAGGAAATTTGTTCGGAGTTGTCGGTTCTGAGTTTTGAGAACTGACAAATTACAGACTATAAATTGTTTGGAACGCAAATAGTAGTACCGTCCTTTAAACGTTGTTCGTGCATACCTTCGGGGCAAGCTTTTTTTTCACAGCCAGACAAACATATACCTGAAACGAACAAAACAATTACAATAAAGCTTAATTTTAGCATGAGTATCGGCTATTTAATTTGAGTTATATAATTTAATGCATTCCTTTACAGCTTCAAAGCTATAACTATCATCTTTCTTAAATTTCTCTAACAGTTCTGGTTTATCACTTATTAAGCTGTATAACCTATCTTTGCGATCATTGCGAGAACCGAAGATATGGTTGCTTTTTACCTCAAACAGTTCCCCATTTTCTTTACTGGCATACCAAACAATATCAACCTGATTATTACCACTCTGTCTGTAATATTCGAACAAATCAATTTTGCCTTTAACCAATCTTTGTAAAAAATCAGGACTTCTTTTGCCAGGACGTACCTTAACAAGATAATTTATCTCTTTTTCTACTTTATAAAATTCTTTTGTTTCGCGGATTGGGATCTTATTGAAACTGGCACCTCCATCTGGCTTGAACCGATAAAAACCAATAAATTGTTTTTTTATTTCACCTTTTAAAGTGTCGTTCTTTGAATTAATCAGAAAATCCTGCTGAGCGTTAACCTGAGAAAAAAAAGCACATAACACTGCACAACATAAGATAGGGCGTAAATATAGTTTCATGAGATTATTTTAAATTAACCAAAAATATCTAAACTTTGGCAAAATAAAAATTACTGCTCCTGCCACCGATAACTTTCCTGTTCAAAACCTGCCAGATCTAACACCCTGCTAATTACGGTGCCGGCAACTTCCTCTATGGTTTGAGGCAAACTGTAAAAAGATGGGTTGGCCGGACAGATGATTCCACCCGCTTCAGTTACAGTTTTCATATTATTGATATGGATTAAACTGAACGGGGTATCTCTTACTACAGCTATTAATTTCCTGCGTTCTTTTAACACAACGTCTGCTGCCCTCGAAATCAAATCGTTCGATATTCCATGTGCTACCCTACCCAAAGTTCCCATAGAACAAGGAACGATAATCATGGTATCGTATTTTGCCGACCCTGAGGCAAAAGGAGCATTAAAATCGTTTTTGTTATAAAAGGTAAAGTCTTTAAAATGGTTATAATCCTGGTTTCCCAGTTCGAATTGCCAAACCGCTTTTGCATTGTCGCTCATCACTACACCAACCGCCTCAATCTGATCTTTTAATGTTAATAACCGGTCAAATAAAACTTTAGCATAAATAGAACCGCTGGCTCCTGTAACCGCAACAATCACTTTCTTTTTAATCATATTACAAAAATAGTTTTTCTAAATCCATTACCACAAAAAAGGGCCAGAACATTGTTCTGACCCTACATCTACCTATGAAAAACATACCCTCGAAAGGGTAAGAACAAATATATATAAATTTTTAAAAAAATGTAAGCGAGAAATGTTAAATCGCTTAAATCAAATATTTAATTTAAAAACAAAACATAACATACTGATTATCAAATAAATAATTTTATAAAAAAACACGAAAAAACTTTTTTTCTGCTTAAAAAGACATCTTTTTTAACAAAATATCGCTTAATAATGTCTTACAAATCAGTCATAATTACCAAGTAAGAACCTACTTTACAGTTAGGCTATCAATTTTTACACATTTGCCTTTACAATTTGTTGATATTGATATAATACAAAATAAATTCGATTGCATAAAAATATTAAGGTGATTTTTATCATTTATAGTCTTGAATGAGTGCCCTTTCGTAAGTGGATAGCAAGCGAAATATGATTTACCACTTTCTATAGTCTCACTATATAGATGAAATATTTAACCATAACGGGTAAGGCACCAAATAAGCGCACTAAATACTGAACTACAACAACTTACAAACAACACACTTACAAATTATACCATTCCGTATGATAAATATTATATCATCCTTATAAATCGGTTGGTGATTAACTACTTAACGATTATATTTGGGAAAGTGTCAACTTAAATTTATGATAGATTTAGCCTCTCCATTCTTAAAAGCACTGTTAAAACATTCTAAGAACCCCATAATCATTTTTAAAGTAAAACCGATATTGGTGGTGGTAGAACATAACGATGCTTACCAAGCTTTAATAGAACGGGTAGGAGGAAAATTGAAATTCTATGATATTAACGCTATCCCAAATCTTCTGTCTGCTGCCGAAAAAGTGCTTCTGATTAAAGCAGTTCAGCAAGTAAGCGAGCTTAAGGCAAAAGGCACGTTGGTTATCCATCCCATTTATTCTACCTCGCCAAACGTAAGATGGGAATTGGAGTTTTCTCCAGTATTACAAAACGATCGCCCGGTTGAATATATCATCTGTTCATTAAGGGAAATTCCGCTAGATGAAAATGACCTTGAGCATATTTTATTTGAACTTTCAGAAAGTGAGGCACGTTTTAGAGGATTTTTTGAGCAGGCCCCTTTGGGCATGTGCGTACTAAAAGGTCCAGAACTCATTACGGAATATGCAAACGATAACATATTAAAACTTTGGGGTAAAACCAGGAAAGAAGTAATCGGGATTCCACAAGAAAAGGCACGACCAGAACTCGAAAAACAGCAAGCACTTGTAGCACATGTAAAAGATATTTTTAAAAACGGTCAACCGTTAACAATCAATGAATTAAAAATTTCGTCAGCTATTTCAGACGGTTATTTCATCGCTTTCTACGAGCCCCTAAAAAATGATAAAAATGAAGTAACCAGAATTTTAGTGATTATTAAAGATATTACAGAGCAGGTAAACTTTAAAAAAGAATTACTTAAAGCTAAAGATATCTTAAAAATAGCCATGGATGCATCTGAAATGGGTTCATGGAACATCGACTTGGAAAGCAAACAGGTTCTTTTGTCAGAACGGGCACAACAAATTTACGAACTGGAAAATAACAGGTTGGGTATAGAAGAAGCTAAATCATTGATAAGCATGGAAGATATCGAACATCTTACTAACGGTATCAAACGTGCATTACATCACCGCAGTGCTTTCAATATTGAATACCAGATTAATCTGAATGGTATAAGCGCTAAAAGCAAGTGGTTAAGAACAGCAGGAAAAGCCTATTATAACGAAGAAGGAAAAGCTGTTTATATTGCTGGCGCTGTTTTGGATATTACTGAACATAAACAGGATGAAATTAGAAAAAATGATTTTATCGGTATGGTAAGCCATGAACTTAAAACTCCTTTAACATCCTTAAGTGCCTATGTACAACTTTTGCAATATAAATTTAAAGAAACAGATAACGACTTTACTATTCAGATACTTGATAAAGTAAATGTTCAGTTAAAAAGAATGTCGTTAATGATTGACGGCTTTTTAAATGTGTCCTTATTGGAATCGGGTAAAATTTTATTGAACAAAACAAATTTTAACCTTGTTGATTTGATTAAAACCATAGCTGAGGAAAACAGAATTGTTCTACCAAGCCATTTTATCCAGGTAATCGGTGCGGAAGAAATGATTGTAAATGCAGATATAGAGAAAATAGGCAATGTAATCAATAACCTGATTGGCAACGCGGCGAAATACTCAAAAAAAGACTCTTTAATTGCAATTAAGTGTGAAATACTGAAAGGTTACGTGATTGTAAGTGTAGAAGATGAAGGCATAGGCATCAGTGAAGATGACATACCCAAACTGTTCGACCGCTTTTACCGCGTAGAGAGCCCCGACACTAAAACCATTGCAGGATTTGGAGTTGGCCTGTATATTTGTGCCGAAGTAATTGAAAGGCATCAGGGAAAAATTTGGGCAGAAAGCAAATTGGGTAAAGGTTCTACATTTTTTTTCAGCTTACCTGCTGCAAATGACCTATAATAAAATGTATAACATTAATTTGCTTTGGGTATGTAAAACTAACCTCTTACTTCTTCCATTTCTAATTTAACGTTAACCGCTACCAAACCCTGTTCGCGCAATTCTATTTCAAAAATTATTTTCGAATTTATAGTAATTTGATCAGATATACTATCTAATTGAAAGTGAATATCCTGGCCATTTTCGTCAATAATGATTCCATGTCCATATTCAAAGTCAATCTGAGTAACGTCTCCCTTCCTCATATCGCCCATTACAGAATATTTTTTTATAAATAATAGACAATTATAGTCATTTTATGTATAATTAAAAATACATATAGTTATTTTTTTGTCAATTATTAATTATTATATATACCTTTTGTTATTACTAAAATGAATTAATAGAAGAAGATGGGCGATTTCGCCGCTATTTTAGTTATTATTAAAATGTTCTTTATTTTTTAAATAGCTGTTTTACAAATTGTTATTCCAAATAAAAAAATCTATTTTTATGGAACCAAATCGAGCTTGTGCATGTTATTAACTGAATTAATCATCCCAATCATGAAAAATCTCATCCAAACTCCAAGCATTAAAGAAGAAATCATCTTATTATCCGAAGAAACAGATCGAAATTACTGGGCTAACCGTTTAGGTGTAAGTTCTGAAGTTTTGAAATCTGCGGTGAGGGCAACAAGAAGCATCATGTTAAATCAGATCACAGCTTATTTAAACCAGCAAAAGAAAAAAATCAGCATTTCCTGATTTAAATATTAGATAATTTTCCATATTCGAATTTATTGCGCTGAGCTTATTCAACGCTTAGAAATGTCTTCGACAGGCTACAATGACAGATTCTAAAAATCGGCGTCATCTCGACCGGAGCAACGCGTAGTGGAGAAATCTGTGGACTATATTAAAAAGATCTCTCCTCCAAAGGAGTTTCTTTGGAACACTACAGTCGAGATGACGATTCATTGTAATGATCACCTTCTTCTATTTTACAATTAATACTTTAACCTTCCTGTACAATAAGCCAATAGATTAACTGATTCTTTTGAAATTTTCTTGGGATTAAGGTTATCTTTGATGTTGGCAACTGCGGTTCCAAGCTTCTCTTGCAAAAGATTGAGTATTCCAATTATATTTTCGGGTGCTATGGTTAAGGATAATAAAGGATAATATTTATTCTCCAGGTCCTTTTTCTGATTATTTGTCGCCAAATCTAAGGTCCATTCTTCAGTTGCTGAAAAACCATATTCGTGCCGTGTATTATTAAGTTCGTACAAAAAGACTTTTGCCTGAACTTTCGGATCGTTACTTGCCATTTTTACCTGGCTTTTTTGCAAATAGATCTGTCTCAACCTTTGCCGACTTACCTTTTCCGGATTGATAATCTGAGGGTGCTTTCTTATTTACACTTGCCTCTTTTTTTTTGCCTCTACTCATCTTTAAATGATTACAGTGTGATACGACCAATCATCATTGCATAAACAATTCGGTGATTGGAATAAAAAATACTCATCTAAAATTTAAGATTAGAGAATACCGTAATGGTACATCAGTGAGAGAAAATTGTTGTAATAAGATTACTGATATAATCAAATATACATTTATAATAGGTTAACATCGTCATATCAATATCGTTATCGAGATATATTTTACCTGCGGTAACGGTGCCAAACCCTATACCATTTTTTATTGTTGGGATAACTGCGATGTGAGGTTCGGTTATTTACAAGAATAGCAACCAAGAGTAAAATGCTAGCACCAGATAAGACCGGGCACAGTACATAAAAATAACCTAGCGATTGTATTTTAGCCGAACCAATATTGGCGATAAGTGCTGTAGCTCCGCCAGGAGGATGCAGTGTTTTGGTGATCTGCATCAATACAATAGATAAAGAAACAGACAAGGCAGATGACAACCACACTTCGCCAGGAATAAGTTTATGAATGGTAACACCTACTATAGCACATAAAACATGCCCTCCAATTAAATTCCTAGGCTGTGCCAGCGGGCTATTTATAATCCCATAAATAAGTACCGATGAGGCTCCAAATGAACCGATGAGAAACAGATTATCGTTGGCGGTAAAGTATTTAGAATGGAGTAAGCCAATAATGCCAATGCCTAAAAACGCTCCAATAAATGTCCAAACATGTTCTTTAAAATCGATTAAAGTTTCTTTGTATACGATGTATTTTGCTGTGCGAAGGTGTCTTCTTATGCGTTTTCTCATAACCTGTACTGGAGCGCGTGCAAAATTAGCAAAATATTAAAGGGAAAAGAGAAAGCTTTAGAAATAAAAAAGGGCTGAAAATTAATTTCAACCCTTTAAAATGATTATTATTCTAGTTTATTTTTGAGACTGTTCAGGCGCTTTTCCGATCAGATCCATAAACTGATCTAACTTAGGCGTAATAATGATCTGTGTACGCCTGTTTTTCGCTTTCCCTCCTGCTGTTGTATTATCAGCAATTGGATTGAATTCACCGCGTCCGCCTGCTGTTAATCGCTTAGGGTCTACAGCATATTTGGTTTGCAATACCTGAACTACTGACGAAGCACGCAAGGCACTTAAATCCCAGTTGTTTCGGATATTGGTCTGCGCGATAGGCACATTATCGGTATTACCCTCAATCAGCACATCATAAGTATCGTAATCTTTAATGATTTTAGCAATTTTGTTTAAAGTTTCTCCGGCTTTATCAGAAACTTCGTAACTACCTGATTTATACAACATATTATCAGCCAAAGAGATATATACTACGCCTTTAAGCACCTGTACATCAACATCTCCCAACTCTTCTTTACTTAATGATCGCGTCAAATTATTAGTCAACACCATATTAAGCGAATCGCTTTTGTTTTTGGCATTTACCAATTGCTTGATGTATTTATTCGAACTGTTAATTTCATCAACCAGTTTCGAAATGTTAACATTGCCCTGGCTACTAGAATTTAAACATTTGTTCAATGCATCCTGCAATGCAGTTACATTGGCTTTTTCTGAGGCAATCTGTTCTTCTAAACTTTTAACCCTGCTGGTGCTTCCGCTAAGCTCGCGTTGGCTATCCTGGTATTTATTACTTAACTCCTGGTTTCTCTCTCTCAACTTGGAATAGGTATCCTGAAGTTCTGCATATTTCTTATTGCTTACACAACCAGCTGCAAGCGCAAGGGTAAAGAGCATTATTGGAATTGATTTGTATAATTTCATAATCTTATTTTTATTTATTGATAATAGGTTAACAAATTCCTTGCCGCAAAGTTTAATACCGGCCTGAACCGATGTTAAAAAGCGTTAATCTTTACCGAATCGAAGCTAGCCAGAGCTTTATACGCTCTTAATCCTATACTACCTGATTGATATTGACTATCTGTTGCAGAAAGAATAGGTTTTGCAGACCCGTTTATAAAAATATCAAATTCATCTCCCTTCGCCACTATTTTTATAGTATACATTTTGTTCATTTCAACAGGATATTTTCCTGAACTTATAACGGTCCATTTTTGCCCGTTAGCTTTCCCTAGCAGTACTGTTCCATTGACCTGGTCTAAACCCACATAATACCCTTGGTAAGCATCGGCGCCTATTGCCGGATTAGCAACCCTGAACATTAAACCTGCATCGCCGGCAGTATTGATTTTAACATTTGCCTGATAAGTAAAATCTTTAAAATCTGTTCCATTAGCTACATATTTAGATCCATTTATGCCATAACCACCAGAGCCTGCATTTGATGCAGAATTAACCTCTCCATCTTTCCAAAACCAGCCACCGCCATAAAAAACCCAATTGCTGGCCATTCCCCGATCAAAATTTTCGACCAAAGCCTTATTTATTTTTTTTGACTGGCCGATTACAGGAAAACAACTTAGGCGTATATTTTCAGATCCATATGGCACCAAAATAACTTCTTCCGGCTTTTCGGTTGAGGAAATTGGACTAAAAGGCACATCAAAAGCAGCTACTTTGTTGTATCCTAGGGTCCATGACGGAATCTTTTTTGCCTGAACCTTTAATTTAACTGGTGTATTCACTGCAATAAAAGGATTTTCGGGCATTGTACCGCTCACCACACTAACGTTGCTTAAATTACCCTTATCTAACACTAAACCATAATTCCATGCCGATTCAGGACGAATTTCGTAATCTGTAAAGCCAGCAACCGGATGCGTTTTGGTTACCTTATTTGCTGCCTTAATTTCTAATGCATATACAATAGGTCCACGTTCTACACTAACAGAATTATTAACTTGGGCTTGAGTAGTAATTTGCATCGGAAAATTCAGTTCTAATTGATCCTGATCTTTCCACTCGCGGGATATGGTAAACATTTCACCAGCTTTTACGCCTTTTAATAGCGTTCCATTTAATGTAATACCTGGTTTTACACTCCAGGCTGGGATTCTTAAAATCAATGGAAAGGATGTAGAAGTGCTAAGCCCTATTTTTAACCTGATCTTTTCTTCGAAGGGGTAATTGGTTTCTTCAGTAATTTTTATTTTTTTGTTTTCGGCTACCACAGTTTCTATCTCCATTGGGCCATAGGTAATTACTGCCAGGCCTTTCTCTGGAGTAGCCACAACACTACTTTTCACAAAATAAGGCCAGCCCATGTGCATATTATAGCGGCAGCAGCCATAACCAGAATAAGGACTGGAAACAATACCAGAGCTATAATCTTGATTAAAGCCATGCTCACCATGAATGCTTTGAACCTGATTGGGTAATGTGTAATATGAATGGTTTTTAAAATCGCGGCTAAACTGGGCTGGCAAAGCATTAAAAGCTATTTTTTCCAATTGATCGCCAATTCTTGCATCATGAATAACCTTTGCCGCAGTTTCTAAACTCTGCATCCACTCTACCACAGTACAGGTTTCTACGCCTTCTATGCTGCTTGTACCTGCCAGGAATTCAGTTCCTGAGCCTAAACCTTCTGGCTGACCATGGTCGTGCATAATGTGCATTATACCTTTGGAAAATGCTTCAAGATTAGATGAGCTATCTTGAAGTTGAGCATACAGCACTGGAAATTTTAAGGCTTGAGCTACATTAACCATATGTTTTGGCTGAAAATCATCACCAAAAAAGTAAAACCCGTTGTTGCTATAAATATCGATCCAAGGGTATGCCTGTTGTTTTAACTTTTCTACGAGTCGTAATAAATCCTGATCACCGGTTTTATTGTAAAGCCACATGACTATTTCCATATTATCGCCTGCTCTCGATTTACCCCATTCCTTTAGTGGATCGCCATCAAGATTAGCCAGTTCATATTTAAAATATTTTGACAGAAAAGGAATTACCCTTTTATCATTTGTAGCCTCGTAATAGCTTTGCAAAGCATACATCATTGGCATACGTGGCCACCAATCTTTCATTTTAGGCGGGCCGAATAATCCGTTGGCTTGCTGATTGTTTAAAGTCCACTCGATATACTTTTGTGCTTTTGCTTTTAGCATTGGATCATCTAAGGTATAGGCCAATGCTACTAAACCTTTAACATAATATGGCACCCGCTCCCATCCATTTCCATCGCCTCCCAGCCAATCGGAGTTTTTGCCCAGATTATCTTTTTCTGGATATAACTCTTCTGCCATTCCCGTTGCACCATCTCTTTGCTGTTCTAGTTGCTTTAACAACCATCCTTTGGCTTTAATACTTCCAATGGGCAATTGCACATAAACATGCTGTTTTAAGGGTGCTTTGTTGAATTCAGTTAAATTCTGAGCATTTAAAGTATGAATAGATAGACAGGAGACCAGAAAATAGATTGAGGTAAATATTTTTTTCATAAAAGGACTATTGGTTAGATAATATTTTATAAAACTAATAAATATGAGTGAATATTAAAACGTTTTAGTAACCTTATATTCAAACAATTAAAAAAACACTATTAAGTTGGTTAAAGCAAACTTAAACGCTGAGCATGAAAACTGAAAGATAAATAATTATACAGTTTGCAAAGCCTGAGGTTTACACCAGATTGTGATATATACCTATTTTTAACTCGCCAGGGTAAGGACCAGGATTGTTCGCCCACCAAGCTTTTGGTTGAAACGGAGATTAGTTCTATATTAGATCCAGAGAGCGTTAATTTAGAATCGGGGGATAGCCATTGGTTATTCCCCGTTCTTATTTTTAAGCAGCTATTTTTATACTGAAATACTTGTACAACTGGCAGAAATTACTTTCCAATCTTCACTCACTTTAGCCCAAACCCTTAACCATTGATATTTGCCGTTAAGCAAAATATTTGAATAACTTCCCTTAATAAAAAGACTTGCAGAAACAATAACAATTGATTCAAAAACACGCATTTCCCGTTTGGATACTTTGATTTTGGTAATTTTGATCATGCCACTCCGGTAGGCATCCAGATCCATCTCTTTATCCAACACATTTCCATACTGATCATGAAAAAGCATTCCATCGGCAAACAATAAATCGAGTGTGTTCAGGTCTGTTCTTTTAAACCCATCTAATAATTTTTCTTCTAGGTCGGCAATCAGGAGAATGGTTTCCTGGTCTGATAAAATATTTGGCATAATTTCCGGTTAGCAGGTAAAAATATAAAGTAAGCCACAAAGAATGGCGTAACTTTAAATATTGCCTGCATTACACGGTTTTAGCCACACAGATTGCACAATTTTATCAATTATCTCTTTGCAAAGGTAAGGCCCTGCCAGGTATCTGTTCTGAATGGTGATGCTGGCAAGCCATCATTACTAACCAGGTTACACACAGGATTATTTCCCCACGCATAACGAACCGCAACAGGATTTGCCACCTGATCGCTACTTACTATGATCTGATTCCCCTGGATGTTTGCTTTGGCCCAATAAAATTTCTTGTCTGCTCCAGCAATGGCAAAACCGGTTAGTGCTGCGCCATCTGCGGCTTTTAATCCATTTTCTGTATTGCCAAAAGTTAAACGGATCTGTTTCCCTTCTACTTTATTGGATTGATAAACGGGGCCAGAATAGTTTATTTTCTGACCATACGTTTTAGCCAGGGCAATTAAGGCTAACCTTCTACCCACCTCTTGTTTGTTTTTAGGATGAATATCTTTTGCATCACCGATATCAATAATGGTAGCCATGCCGGTATTTGGCAGTGCAAGTGTTTTTTGTTGGGCTTCTCTAAGCTCTGCCCAGGCAGATTCTACAGGCGCATGATCAATCTGCATAAAATTAGCCAGTTGAACGAAATAGAATGGAAAATCTCCCTGCCCCCATTTCTGGCGCCAATCTTTAATCATCGTTGGAAATAATTCGCGGTATTGGTAAGCTCTATCGGCATTACTTTCTCCCTGATACCAAATTGCACCTTTAATTGAAAACTGCAGGTAAGGATGAATCATTGCATTGTACAAAACGGTTGGTCTGTTAGGGCCATTTTCTTCGTAAGGTTTAGCTTCAACATTTTTAAAATCTACCCCCACTTTGTACTTCCAGTCGCCAGCTAAAGAAATTTTCTCTGTCGTGTTGTTTGTTAAACTCAAATCTTTGGCATTGCCATATATACCGCCGCCACCGCCACTATCAAAAACCCTAACGGTAATGGTATTTTCACCTATTTTGAGCAGGCTTGCAGGTATTGTGTATGTTCTACCCACATTATATCCCACTGTTTCACCTACTTTTACTCCGTTTACGAAGGTAATGTCGTTATCATCAATTGTACCTAAATTAAGTTTAGCACCATTTGTTTTCCAGTTTTCGGGGATATTAACCTTTTTTGTAAACCATACTATACCATCAAAATTTTTAAGTGCTGCATCTTCCCACAAGGTCGGCAAAGCCATGCTTTTCCAGTTTGTGGTTTCTGCCAAAGCCCATTTTGTTTCGCCAGCCTGATAACCCGAATCTTTCTCTGTTGTCATTTTAATCCAATTCTGTAATTTTTCTTCGTAAGAAACTGTTGAAGGATTTTTAGCTAATTTTTGTATCTTATCAACTGCAGCAGAAAAATCGGTCATTTTTTTAAGCGATTCGGCACTTGTCCAGGCTTCAGCAATTGTTCCTCCCCACGAGGTATGGATTAGGCCAATAGGGATTTTAGTTTTTTCATACACTTCGCGGGCGAAGAAATATGCGGTAGAAGAAAACTCAGCAATATATTTTGGACTACATTCCTGCCAGCCACCATTGGTCACTTTGGCGTCGTTAAGCGGAAAACTACTGGTAACATGTTCTGCTTGCAATAAACGGATGTTTGGATATTTAGCATCAGCAATTTCTTTTTCGCTATTGAGGATTTTTCCCCAACCTGCAAGTGGCATTTCCATATTCGATTGGCCTGAGCAAATCCAAACATCGCCTATTAATACATTGTTTAGCACAAATAGTTCTCCATCGGAAATGGTAATGGAATATGGACCGCCATAACCTGGTGTTGCCACTTTAATTTTCCAATTGCCACTGGCATCGGCAATAGCCCCATAATTAACTTTATTCCACGAAACCGTTACCTTAACCGCTTTACCGGCTGTGGCCTTACCCCAAATGGCTGCATTTGTTTTTTGCTGCAAAACCATATTGTCGCTAAATACCGACGGCAATAAAATTTTTGACTGTACGAGTAGCGAACTGAAGAGGAATAATGCGATAATGAGTATAGACTTTAACTTAGAGATGCTCATATTTTAACCTATTTTTTGATGATTAGAAAGCGAATGTACATTTTATGTCTGTCAACATCAATATATATGTCTGCTCTGCACAAATTTATGATAAAAATGAGGCAAAATTCAATCAATTAGTTTGGGTAAGAATATCATTTTGCTTATTTTGCAGGTCTAAAAGAACAATTCTGGATTTAAGTTTGATTTAACCGGATGTTCTCTCAAATTACTGAATTAATGGTTAAGATTTTTATAGGTGGCCTTCCTGACAATATCCAAGAGATGGATTTGGCAATATTGGTTAGCCTTCATGGTAGGGTAGAAACGATTAAAATTGTTCGCGATAGAGCTACTGGCAAGTGTAAAGGCTATGCTTTTTTAGAAATATACAGTTTACCGGATGCTAAAAATATTGTATCTACCTTAAATGGAGAAACTTTTAAAGGCAATGTCATTACAGTTAAAATATCGGAAGAGGAAAGTGGTGTTCCGGCGGCAAAGCCAAAAACCAACCAACCTTTTAAAAGTAAAAGGCCTAGGCTACAACGTTAGTTTCTTAGTAAGGCTTTTTCTCGCCAGCTTTGCTATAATTTTCCGGTATCTTAAAAGGTATTGTCCCGTTTCAACAATTTAATTGGCGTTTCCTTTTTGTTGACCATTAAGAATTGAAGAACATTAAGGATTTCTCCATTAAATTTAAATGTATTAATCGCAGTTAGCATTCTAGGCATTCCCCTCGTTTCATCGATAAATATTTCGGTCGGAAACTTTTTAATTCAGTTCTAAACCTATATTTTGCAAGTGAGTGCTTCGATCTCTATTAAAAAAACGCGTTTTGCAGATATGGAAAATTATGCCATTGTAATATTTATTTTAGCTGTGATGATTGGCCTTTCTGCTATTGCCGATCGAATTAAAATCCCCTATCCTATTTTATTGATTATAGCTGGAATAGCAGTGGGTTTTATTCCATCTTTACCACCAATTGATATTAATCCTGAAATTATATTTTTGATATTCCTGCCGCCATTGCTTTACGATGCCGCTTTTAATATCTCATTCAAGGAATTTAAAACCAATATCAACACCATATTTACATTGGCCATTACGCTGGTTTTTATCACTGCTATTGGTATTGCTGTGGTTGCACACTATATGATTCCGGGGATGAGCTGGCCGGTGTCTTTTGTATTAGGTGCAATTCTTTCTGCTACTGATGCTGTTGCTGCCATGAGTATTACTAAAGGATTAGGTTTATCTCACAAAACAAATACCATATTGGAGGGCGAAAGTTTAGTTAACGATGCTTCTGCACTGGTAGCGTATCGTTTTGCGGTTGCCGCGGTAACCGGAACAGCCTTTGTATTTTGGAAAGCATCGCTTGAATTTGCCATTTTAATGGTTGGTGGATTCTTAATCGGCATGGTAATATCGAAAATTCTCGCCTTCATCATCAACAGAATACATAGTAACCGTTTGGCTACCATCAGCTTGATGTTATTGATGCCTTTTGTTACCTATTTAATTGCGGAACAAGTACATGTTTCTGGTGTTATTGCAGTTGTTATTTTAGGATTGGGCATTTCGAGGTTTAGCAATAATGTATTTCCTGAGCAACTTAAAAACCAATCAAAAAACATCTGGGACATCATTATCTTTTTATTGAATGGGCTGATTTTCATTTTAATTGGGTTACAATTCCCTTATGTGTACAAAAACATTAACAATGCCGATATTTTACTTTACATAGGTTATTCGCTGGTGATTACCATTGTTGCGCTGTTATTAAGAATAGCCCGTGTTTTCCTACAAAAATTCAATCTTCAAAAAGCCTTTCAGAAAGGGAAACACCGCATTACAGCGGATGCATTGCTTGATTTCAAGAACAGTTTGATTATCAGTTGGTCGGGCATGAGAGGTATTGTTTCATTGGCCATTGCAATTGGGTTACCAGCTACTTTATCGGACGGAAGTGCATTTCCGCAGCGTAATGCTATTATATTTATATCTGTTGTAGTGGTACTGTTTACTTTAATCGGACAAGGACTTACCTTGCCATGGTTGGTGAAGAAATTGGCTACTGAAGAAGATAAAGGGCAGACTCTAATCATTCCAGGTGACCATTAACATTAAGAAATGAAGGACATTAAGTTTTTCTATCTTAAATCCAATATCAATGGTCTTCCTGAAGGTTCAGCTTAGAAAAGTAGTGACGACGAGTTTCCGCGGGGTATCGTCATCTCGTAGCGTAGTGTTCCAAAGGAACTCCTTTGGAGGAGAGATCTTTTAACATGATTGAAAGGTTTCTTTCCGACTTAACTTTGGCATTATCCAAAAAAGGGATAAAATCTAATGACTTTATCCCTTTCCCATTTTATACACTATCGTTTACCAATATACACTATAAAGTGCTACCAATAATCCGATGATGATTAATGCCCCTACTGCAAAACTGGTAGAGGTTTTAAACATTTTAGCATCGATAGCCAGTCCTTTAGCTTCTGCCTTAACTTTGTTGCTTGCTAAACTGATGATCACCATACCAAGGATACAGAATACAAATACAAAGCCCATCCGATCTAAAAATGGAATTTCGTAAACACCCGCTGCATTTTTAACAGAGAAACCCATTCCTGATAACCACGAAAGATCGGTAAGTGTAGGCAAGAATTTAAGTAAAATCGATAAACCGAAACCGCCAATTGTAGCAAATAGTGCTGCACTTGAAGTTGTTCTTTTCCAAAAGAAACCTAAAATAAACATGGCAAAAATACCTGGAGAAACAAAACCTGTATACTCCTGGATATATTGGAACCCTCCTTTTTTATCGATTCCTAAATGTGGTGCAATTAATACACCTAGAATCATCGCCACAATAATCGAAATCTTACCCGTTGTTACCAAATTTTTCTCGGTAGCATCGGTCTTTAATACTTTCTTGTAAATATCCAGCGTAAAAATAGTTGCAATACTGTTTGCTTTACCAGCCAAAGAAGCTACTACTGCCGCGGTTAATGCGGCGAACGAAAGTCCTTTTAATCCGGCAGGAAGCAAATTTAGCAATACCGGATATGCACGATCTGGATTTACTGATCCATCTTGCAGCATTTCTGCTTGAAAGGCACCATCTTTATATAAAACATAAGCTGCAATACCTGGTAACACGACAATAATTGGCATTAATAATTTTAAGAATGCCGCAAAAAGAATACCTCCGCGGGCAGTCTCGAGATTAGCACCCAAAGCACGTTGAGTAATGTATTGGTTACAGCCCCAATAATTTAAGTTCACAATCCACATACCGCCTACAAGCACACTTAAGCCAGGCAAATCGATATAATTTTCGTTATCTGGTTTTAAGATCATGTGGAAATGTTCAGAAGCTTTTGAAGTCATTAAGCTATAACCTTCAAAAATACCTGTTGTTCCATAGTGTGTAGAAACTAAGTTTAAAGCCAAATAAGTAGTGGCCAAACCACCCAGAATTAAGAAAAACACCTGAATAACGTCGGTATATCCAATAACTTTCATTCCACCTAGTGTAATAATAATAGCAAAACCTGCAATGGCATACATACAGAAGCTTAAATCGAAACCAGAAATACTGCTTACTGCTAAAGCACCCAGATAAAGAATTGAGGTTAAGTTAACTACAACATAAAGCAATAACCAGAAAACAGCCATAATCATGGCTACCGTTCCGTTATAACGCTGATGTAGGAATTGTGGCATTGTAGCAATTTTGTTTTTCAGGTAAACCGGAATAAAGAACACTGCCACAACCACTAAGGTTAATGCGCCCATCCATTCGTAGGTTGCAATGGCCAATCCCATTTTAAAACCTGATCCGCTCATACCGATAAACTGCTCTGCAGAAATATTAGATGCAATTAACGATGCGCCGATTGCCCACCAGGTTAAAGAGCCTTCAGCAAGAAAATAATCTTTAGAACCCGTAGATTCTGACTTTTTCTTGTTGTAAATGTAGAGCCCATAAGCGGCCACAATAACGAAGTAAATTGCAAATACAATGTAATCCTTCGTGTCTAATAAGTTATTTTTCATTGATTTATTTTGGTTAGTATACCTTGGGTTATTTAAATTTTAGCTGTATAAGCTGGTTCCATTATCAGTTTGAACGGTATAGGCATCAAGCTTGAGTCCGAACTGCAATGAATATTTTGAAGATAGCTCTTCAATTAAATCAGCAATTTTTTCTTCTTTAACAATATTGATGGTACAACCACCAAAACCACCGCCCATCATCCTCGCACCTAACACATAATCAAGAGGTTTAACCGCATCAACCAGGAAATCTAATTCTTTACAGCTTACTTCGTAATCTTTGCTTAAGCCCTCATGGGTTTCGAACATCAGTTTGCCCAAACCTTGCAGATTACCATTTTCCAGTTGCTCCGCAGCGGTTAATAAACGGCCGATTTCTTTCACTACAAAACTACATTTGGTGTAAACTTCCAGATCTTTTGGTTTAACATGGGTTTCTAACATAGCTAAATCCACATCGCGAAGGGTATTTACATTTGGATAATGTTCCTTTACCCAGGCAACACCTTGTTCGCACTGTGATCTTCTTTTATTGTAGGCAGAATCGGCAAGTGCGTGTTTTACATTCGTATTTAAAAGCAAAAGTTTATAGCCATCCAGCTTTAAAGGAATGTAAATGTGTTTCATGGATCTGCAATCGAGCATAATGGCCTGATCTTTCTTACCAAATACAGAGGCAAACTGATCCATGATTCCACAGTTAACACCGGCAAAAGTCTGTTCTGCCTTTTGTGCAATCAATGCGATATCCATTTTCGGAACAGAAAGCGAAAAAAGTTGATCAAGCGCAAAGCCGGTTGCACATTCTACAGCAGCAGATGACGATAGACCAGCGCCCAAAGGCACATCACCATCGATATAAAAGTTAAAGCCGCCCAACCGATGACCCCTTTCTTTTAACTGATCGGCAACGCCTAAAATGTAATTGGCCCAACTATTCTCTGATTTTTTCAGGCTTTTGATCGATGAAATATCAAATTGCTGATAACTTTCTGAAAATAAATGTATTTCATCATCTTCTCTTTTTGATATGGCTACATAAATGGCTTTATCAATGGCAGCAGGCATTACAAAACCGCCGTTATAATCGGTATGCTCGCCAATAATATTGATTCTTCCAGGCGAACGCACTAAAATAGGCTCAGCGTTGAAAAGTTTTTTAAATGTATTTTTTAAATCCTGTGCATTCATTACTTAATATTTAATCTTCAGTTTTGTTGATTTTATAGTGGATTGCAGACATCTCTTTTAAACGGTTAGCGGCAAATTCAGGGGTAATATCGCGTTGAGGGTTAGCCAACATTTCGTAACCGACCATAAATTTTTTAACTGATGCCGAGCGCAACAAGGGTGGGTAAAAATGCATATGCCAGTGCCATTCAGGGTAATAGCTGTTGTTTACTGGTGCCTGGTGCATGCCGGCAGAATACGGAAAAGAGGTTTCGAACAGGTTATCATATTTAGTTGTTAACACCTTAATGGCTTCAGCTAACGACTTCTTCTCCGCTTCTGTGAACAATTTAATACTATTCACATGGCGTTTACTGATAATCATGGTTTCGTAAGGCCAAACTGCCCAAAAAGGTACTAGTACGACAAAATGATCGTTTTCGAATACAATACGCTCTTTTTTCTTTTGCTCCAGTTTTAAGTAATCGCCAAGCAAACTTCTTCTGTGAATAGCGTAGAACGTTTTCTGACGTTCGGTTTCTTTAGCAATTTCTAATGGAATATCGCTCTGCGACCAGATCTGGCCATGTGGGTGTGGATTACTACAGCCCATTATTTCGCCTTTGTTTTCGAAAATCTGAATGTATTTGATCCAATCATTTTCGGCAAGGTTATTAAATTCATTTTGCCAAACATTTACTACAGCAGTTATGGCTTCGACGCTCATTTCGGGAAGTGTGAGGTTGTGTTTCGGACTAAAACTGATCACCCTGCAAAGTCCTCTCTGATTATTGGCTACCAATAAATCATCTTCATTCATATTACCTGCAGGCGTATCTTCAAGCAATGCAGCAAAATCATTGTTAAAAACAAAGCTTTCGGTATATTCTGGATTGCTATCGCCATCTGCCCTGCCATTACCAGGACATAAATAACATTTAGGGTCATATTCCGGACGGTTATCTGGCGTTACATCTTCAACCTTACCCTGCCAAGGCCTTTTAGTACGGTGCGGAGAAACTAAAACCCATTCGCCAGTTAATATATTTAACCTGGTGTGTGGATTACTATCGAGTTCGAATGTTTGGTTCATTTTATATTTTCAATTGGTTAGAGAAAAGAAAGCATTTAGCTTAATCTATCTAAGCTGCCAAATTATAAAATTATTATTAATTGTCAAAAAGACAATTAATAATAATTTTTATTTTCGTGAAAATTTGAACATATTAAGCCCTTTAAAATCTCGGATAAAAAATGATTGAATATTCTGGGCAGCCCCATTATCTGGTTGCTGTTGATTGTATCGTGTTTGGGTTTGATGGTGAACACCTTAAAATTCTGTTGGTTAAGCGGGGTTTAGAGCCCGAAATAAACAAATGGAGTTTAATGGGTGGTTTTGTGGGTGCAAATGAAAGTCCGGATGATGCAGCGAACAGGGTACTCAAAAAAATGACGGGTTTGGAAGGTGTTTACCTCGAACAGATGCAGATTTATGGAGAACCTGGCCGTGACCCAATTGAAAGAACACTTTCTGTTGGATATTTTGCCCTTATTGATATCCATAAATATGAGGCACAGTTAAATGATGATTACGAAGCAGAATGGTTTTTGATCAACGATAGGCCAAAACTTATTTTTGACCATAACCAAATGGTTGCCGATGCCCGAAAAAAATTAAGGTACAAGGCTGCCCTCCATCCTATTTTATTTGAAATGCTCCCTAAAAAATTCACCATCCCACAATTGCATATTCTTTTTGAGGAAGTAAACGATACTAAAATCGATACCAGAAATTTCAGCCGTAAAATTACCTCGACTGGATTATTGATTAAACTGGCCGAAAAAGATAAATCGGGTTCAAAAAAAGGTGCATTTTATTTTAAACTAGATAAAAAAAAATACAGTGCCAATGCGCAGGCTTTCTTAAACTTAATGCCTAATTTAAAGGTTTAAATTAAATTTCATTATATGATTAGCCTATTGTTCTTCATAATGATAGGTTAATCCTCCATCTACAAAATAAGTTGATCCTGTTACATAAGCGGCATCATCAGAAGCAAGGAAAGCCACTACTGCTGCCACTTCTTCTACCTTACCCATTCGTTTTAGGGGAATATTTTGAAGTACTTTTTCCAGCTGTTCTTTATTGTTCAATAAATCTTGATTAATCGGTGTTGAAACAGCTCCGGGCGCTACGTTGTTGATCCTGATGTTAAACTGGGCTAATTCTGAAGCGAGATTTCTGGTTAACATTTTTAAACCGCCTTTACTTGCACAGTATGCGGTAAAATGTGGAAATGCGATTTCTTCGTGTACGGAACTCATATTGATTACAGTTCCGGCAACCTTACTTTTTCTACAGTAATTTACAAACGACTGGATGCTAAAAAAAACACCTTTTAAATTTGTATTCATGATCAGGTCGTAATCTTCTTCCGTAACTTCCCAAAAGTTGGCTTTTTTTTCTACGCCCGCATTATTTACCAAAATATCTAAATGGCCAAATACGGCTACGGCATCGGTTATCAATTTAGTGGCTTCTTTGGCTTTACTTAAATCGGCTTCCAAAAAAGTTACTTTTCTACCCATGTTCTGTATTTCTGCGATAAGTTTTTCGCCCCTTTCATCAAATTTATGACCATTTAAAATAATATCGCAGCCATCTTTGGCCAACCTTAAGGCACACGCAGCACCAATTCCCTGACTGCTTCCGGTAATTAAAGCAATTTTGTTTTCAAAACGGTTCATAGTAAATTGTTATAATACATAAAGGAAATTGGTATGAATATGTTTGAGTAAAATTGAAGTTAAATTAGACGGATTAACGCATTAAATATAACTTCTTCAAAAAAACACCGTTATAGCTGTAATCATTTATTAGTATGTTTGGGCAACAAACACACAGTAAACTTAAATTAATCTTAAAACATGAACATTACCAAAAACCTTTTATTTACTACGCTCCTAGCTTTGTTTACCCTTACAATGTACTCTTGTAAAACAAAAAAACTGGTAGCAAAACCTGCTCCAGCACCTGTTGAAAAGCCAGCACCACCGGTAGAGGAGAAAAAACCTACGCCTGCCCCAGAGAAAGAAGAAGCTCCGGCACCCGCTGAAAAACCCAACTTCAACTTAGACAATATCCAGTTTGAGTTTAATTCGTTTGTACTTAAAACATCATCATTCGCTATACTGGATAAAGCAGTTGCAGAAATGAAAAAATCGCCTACCACCAAATTTGTACTTAATGGACATTCATCTGCTGAGGGTACACCCGATCACAATATGCAACTCTCTATCGACCGTGCAAATGCAGTAAAATCGTACTTTATAAACGCAGGTTTAAATGGAAATAATTTCACTGTTGTTGGTCATGGAGAAAAAGAACCAATCAGCTCGAATGATAGTGAAGAAGGTAGAATGGTGAACAGAAGAACTGAAATAAAAGTTCAAAATTAATCTTTAAAATATAATAGAAAGCGCCATGGTTTAATTTCCATGGCGCTTTCTTATTTACAGCCCGGTCGTCCTACCGGACTTGTTTCAGCCCTTCGACTGCATTCAGGGTGTCAATAGGAAAGGCATCTATTTCTGATACACCCTAACATAATCGACTTCCATCCTATTGGGAAATTTAGTATCATTTAACGGGCCACCGTTCATACCGCCCATGGCCAGATCGAACAAGATGTAATGTTGTTGTTTAAAAGGATGAAAATCTAAGCCATCATCATTTTTAAGATCGCTTAAATTGGTTTTATTGAGGAGCATGCCATCTACAAATAAGCTGATGGCTTCGCTATCCCAGTCCATGCGCCATATATGAAATTCTGCTGCCCATTTTTTTCCACCCAATTCGGTAATGGGCTTGGTATTGCTAAACCATTTCGCCTTTTTATCAGGTCCTAAACTTGCAATATTGGCTAATAATTTTCCCTGATAGTATTCCATAATATCGATTTCACCGTTCGCAGGCCAGCGGCCTTTTACGCCCAATGTCCAGAATGCAGGCCAGAGCCCATCCGAGATATCAATTTTTCCTCTCATTTCGAATCGACCATACTGCCAGCTCTGTAAACCTTTGGTAATGATACAGGCTGAAGTATATGCTATATCTTTTGGTTTTTTACGCCATTCGTTACTTCCTTCTACATATAACGGATTAGGTTTTACTTCTTTACGTGCTTCGATAATCAACTTACCATCTTTGCAGAAAGCATTTTCGGGCTGATACCATTGCAGCTCTTCATTACGTACAAACCCTTTCTCATAGTTCCAATTGGCTGGATCGGGAGCGCCATCTTTGTTAAATTCATCATTCCAAATTAGCTTATAACCTTCGGATGAGTAGATATTGGAAAAATTCTGTTCCTTTTTTACTGCGCAGGATTGTATTAAAATAATTATCGCTACAATAAGGAAGAATGGGATTCTGTATGACATCGTTTTTTTGATCAACTAATTTGATATTATTCTTAAATAAAAAATTCTCTGGGTTTTCTTTTCAGAAAGCCCCAGAGAATAAGAAATTAACTTAAAAAAAACTGCTAAAGTGATTTAAGCATTACTTCTTTTACAATCCAAAACTGATTACCCGATGCTGTCGTCATTGTGGCGAGAAAGCCTAGTGAAACTGTTGTTGATTGGGTTAAAGTAAACTGAAACTTGTTATTCGCAAAATTGGTATAGCCTAATGATGTGGACACATCGGCTACATCGGGCAGGGTATTTCCAGCTGCTGCTACGATGTAAACCGGATCCTTTGCTTCATTTTTGGCCATGGTAATTTCGAAACTGTAACTGCCCGCCGGAAGCGTAAAAGTTTGGTATATTTTACCATTGGTAATTTGTGCAGTGCCGTCCCAGCCCATTTCCATGGCAAGGCAGCCTCCCTGATCAGAACACCATCCTCCTAAACCACCGTGGTTTTTAACATTTGCAGTAACCGTCCAGTCAGCGATATTACGCCACCTGCCACCGCTTGCAGCAGCAATAAAGGGATTTCCCTTGTTCTTAAAATAGGTTGCCGTAATATCAGCACCTACACGCTGTGTTTGAAAAGCGGTAGAAAAGGTATCAATAGAAACGGTATCGGGCAGGAACAGGGTACGGTACCTTAAACTTGTACCGGGTTTAATATCCGGTATGGCCGTTGTGGTTTCATCGATTTTGGTCCTGATTTTTTTAATTACATTACTTAAGCTGGTGTACTCTACTTCTGTTGCAAATACCCCGGTTAAACGATCCATGCCCTGCCAGGTAATGGTTGTTGCACCACTGGCGTTGGTAAATGCCGATTCGATAGGCCGGTTAAACAACGATGACTGATACCTTGCGCCATAAGATCTTCCGGTTTTATATACCGGAATAGATTTATTTCCTGCTGCATCGTAAGTATAAATCTGGAAGTTCTGCACGCCTTCCTGTACGTTCTCTACAAAATATTTCAGCGTATCGGTAGCGTATTTTTTCTTTACAGGTATTACTACCGAATCGGCCCTGTTGTTCCAGAATATTTTGCATTGGGTTACTTTCGGATCGGAAAGAAATAAGCCCCTGATGTATACCCTGTTATTCCCCGACATTATTTTTACCGAATCTAACTTTCCGGTATAAGAAATCTCGCCTTTTTCGGTAAACTTTTTGTAATCATCAGATTTGGTACAGGCCATAAAAGTACCTGCCCATGCGAACATAAAAGCTAGTTTTAGGGTTCTGATATATGTTTTTTGATTATTCATTTCTAAATGCTGTTTAGTAATTATCTCGGATCGCCATAAAGCTGTACTTCTGATACGCTCATGAATGTATTACCCTGCCAATTGTTAATGGATTTAATGCGGATGTACCTCACCTTTTTCAGGCCCACAGCAAAATTGTAGCTGATACCAGCATTTGCGAAAGCATAATCTTCGCTGGTTTGCACACCATAAGCACTTTTAGAAGGTTTTGTAGAGCTGTATTTACCTAACATTACCCAGTTGTTGAAACTGCCATCGGCCGGTGGATTATCGGTTCCCCAGATTTCGAAATCTTTTAAATTACCACCATAATAATAGGTACGGCCGGCATTTAAGTATTCTGGATAATTCCATACTACAATACGGCTCATGGTTGCCACTTTACCTAAATCGAAGGTTACCCATTGCGGGGTAAGTACCGATGGTTTGGTTAAACATACGCTCGGCCAGTCGATAATGTTGCCATCCCACATTTTAGCTACACCAGTACCGCTATATTCCTGTGGGGTATCGGTTGGCAAAATAACTTCTTTGTAGCCTGATTTTGGAAGCGCTGTTTCATAAAGCGGCTTCAAGGTAGTAAAAAGGGTATCGCTATAATTTAACCACCTATCGCGTATGGTAATGGCAAATTTCTGGCTCAGGGTATCCAATCCTCTTACCGATTGATCGATATCTATTGCCGAGGTGTAAATGTTTTTAGCTGTAGGCACATACTTGCCCTTCGATAAAATCAAAACCTCTATGGCCAGGTCGGCTTTGGATGGATTACTTCCTTTAAAATTTAAACCACCAAAATCAGCTACTGCCTTAAGGCTCCGGTAAACACCCCAAATGGGATTTTCGAGCGGTTTAACCTTAACAATAGTTGGTTCGGAAGAAGTCTCACTCCTGTTTACCGCATAAATTTTCACTTCGTGTTCGTTGGTATCGCCAAAGCCTTCCACCAATAAAGTATTGCCATAATAAGATGTTTTTACTTCCATTTCCTGCCCGTTTGCCAGGTAATAAACCGCTTTAACATACAGCAAATCTTTATCGGCGGGTAAGCTGAAAGTAATGCTGGCATTGCCCGGACCATTGGTAACCGAAACATTGGCTACTTTACCCGGCGGCGTGGTATTATTTTCCAACGGGCCTAACTCATCCTCCTTACAGCCTGAAAAGGCTATGGTTAAACTTAACAGGAATAACAGGAGGTTTTTATTTATTCTTTTCATATCGAATATTTTTAATCATCAGTTAATACTACCAACCTGGGTTTTGAACCAGTTTTGGGTTTACAGTTAAATCATAAGTTCTTAAGGGCCATAAATAATCGCGCGGGGCCACAAAATTCTGGTTAAAAATGGTTCTAACACGGTAATATTCAGCGGCAGTTGGCTGGTAAACGCTCCATCCGGTAATAGATTGATTAAACATTTCTGCAGCACGTTTCCATCGTTTAATATCCCAGTAACGGCTTCCCTCAAATGCCATTTCAATCAATCGCTCCTGCTGGATAATTTCGCGCATGCCATCTTTTGTGGTGTATTTACCCGGGTTGTTTGAAAAGTTGGTCCATGCGTTTTGTACGGTTGGTAAACCAGCCCTTGTTCTGATGCGGTTAATGTATTCGTAAACATCAGCCGATGGTGCTGCCAGGCTTTCGTTTAATGCTTCGGCATACATCAGATAAAGATCGGCCAATCTTACCTGTGGCCATGGATAATCGCGGTAACTGGCACCATTTGTACCGTTAATCATGTTCCAATCGACCAGTTTTTTGATAAAATAACCTGTTTCGTTGTACCAGCCGAAGTTGTTTGCACCTGCCACCTGGTTAGATTTACCTTCTAATACGAAAGTACCTTCATCCGAATTGGTCGGGCTATCGTATTTATACCAGATTCCGCCATCAAAACCTAAATCGGCATAAAACCTTGGCTCCCTGTCGAAATTGATCCTTGCAGTGGTATAACCTTCTTTTACGTAAAAGCGTTCGCTTTTAACTGCGGTACGCAGCGTATATTTATTGGTAAAATCGAGGGTTTTATCTTCGTTAATGGGCACTCCGTTTTTGCTGTAAAACATTTCAGCAATTTTTAAAGGCGGGGCCAGTTGCTGCCTTGCGCTACCTACTACAACCGTTAAAGCCAAACGCGGCATTGCTACCCGCTGCATATTGAAAGTTCTGCTGTTTGGGTTTGCCCAAACATGCTCCAGGTTGGCATTGAAACGCTCCGTTACTGCTCCCTTAATGGTAAGTTGCCTAAGTGTAGTATCCGATAGTTTGAAAGTAGTACCCGGAAACTGGTACAGCTTAAAGCCGGCAGCTTCTGAAGCATCAATAGCTGCTTTGGCCGCATCGGCAGCTTTTTTCCATTTATTGGCATCGTAAGCGGTATTGAACAGCATTACCCCGTCTTTATCCCTAAAGTTACTGTAGTCGGTATTACCGTTAAACAAAGGACTTGCGGCTGTTAATAAAAGCTTGGCTTTAATGGCCAATGCAATGGGTTTGGTAATGCGCCCCAGTTCGGTACTTTTATCGGTAATAATTTGCGGCAAACCCGGAATAGCCTCATCCAGCAAACCCGATACATAGTTTACACATTCATCAAAAGGCATCCGCTTTACCCGTACTTCATCTTCGCTGGCACTGATGCCTAAGTTTGTATCGATAATCGGAATCGGACCATACATCCGTAGCAGGTAGAAATTATAATACGCTTTTAAAAATTTCACCTCAGCAATCCAACGCTGGCGTTCGTTTAAACTCAGATCAGGAATTTTACTCTGGTCCTGTACATTTTCCAAAAAGATATTGCAGTTTCTGATGGCTTTAAATAAACCATAATCTCCGCCAGGATTATCATTGTAGTTGTAAACGTGACCACCACCCTGATAGCGGCCATTCCATGCATCTAAATATGGGTTTTCTGCTCCCTGTCCACCTCTGGCCATTCTCCAGCCATAAGAAATAAATTCCCTTTCATCCAGCGAAGTCCAGATTTCATCACCTGCCATAAAACCGGCATTTAACAAGGGGTCTCCATCTTTGGGTAAGAAAGAATAACAGGTAAACAGGTATTTTTCTGCTTCGTTCCTTAAAGTAAAGGCATTATCGATCGTAGCCACATTATCGGGAACGATATCGAGGTATTTTTTGCAAGAGCTCACCGATAAAACGATAACCAGTGCTGCCAGTGTTAATTTGGCTAAACCTGCCTTTGCCGTGTATTTTCGAAATAAAATATTATTGATTTTCATATTGTTATTTTTAAGCTCAATGGTTAGAATGAAACATTTAAACCTAAATTGTATACGGTTTGAACAGGATAGCCCAAGCCGTTTCCACCCATTTCAGGATCCCATAGTTTGAAGGCACTTATGGCCCCAAGGTTCGTAGCGTTAGCGTAAATACGCGCACTGCTTAAACCCAGTCTTTTCTGCAGTTTGGTTTGCAGATTGTAGCCCAACTCCACACTTTTCAACCTTAAAAATGCTCCATTGCGCATCCACCAGGTTGAGGTACGGGTATTGTTGTTTACAAAATTAGGGCTTAAACGTGGCCAGAATGCATAACTATCGCGATTCTGCTCAGACCAGTGACTATCGGCAATAACTTCCAGTAATCCGTTCTGCGTAACATTAGGATTGCCAGATTCGTTATTAAGTACAAAAGGAGAAATATTACCTGGATTGATGAAAAATGAGGACCTTGCCGAGCCTTGAAAAAATGCCGATATATCGAAACCTTTAAAACCAAACGTACCGCCAAAACCATAAACAATTTCTGGACTGGTAGGTAAGCCAATTGGCACCTGATCTACATCACTGATAATACCATCACCATTTACATCTCTGTACTTGATATCACCTCCACCATAATCTAAGCCTGGTACGCCCGAAAACTGAACCGGCGAGTTTTTAGCTTCTGCATCATCAATAAACAAACGCTCTGCAATGTAACCGAATGCCTGGGTAGTAGGCAAACCAATGTGGTAACGGTAAGTTTCATTGGCGTTAAATGAAGGTTCATCATAAATTAAGATTTTATTGGTAGCGTAGGTAAAGTTACCGCGCAGCTGCAAGAACATGTTGTTGCTGAAAGACTTGTTATAACTGGCAGAAAAATCGACACCTTTACTTTCCGCCTTGTTGGTGTTGGCCCTTACAGAAGCCTGTAAGCCCATGGTGCTTGGTATAAATGTCCTGTCGGTTAAAATGTTCGAACGTTCGTTTTTATAAATATCGAAGGTTAGGTTTAAACTATTGAACAAGGTCATGTCTAAACCAATATTGGTTTGTTTCGATCGCTCCCATGTAATTAAAGGATTTGAATAGCGCGATATCGAAATACCATCACGGTAGTACAATCCGTCTTCTCCAAACCTTGCACCAAATGTGCCGTTGTTCATGTTTACTTCCGAAAGATAAAAGAAGCGGTCGGCAGCATTACCAATCTGATCGTTACCTACCAAACCATAAGTAGCCCTCAGTTTTAAACTGTTAATTACACTGGTTAAAGGCTTAAAGTAACTTTCGTTCGAAATGATATAACCTAAACCGAACGACGGGAAGAAACCAAAACGGTTATTTTCTGCAAATCGTTCTGATCCGTTATATCCAAAGTTGAATTCGGCCAGGTAACGGTTATCGTAACCGTAAGTAGCTCTTCCTGATACCCCTTGGTTACGCGATGGCAAAGAAAGCTGTAGACTACCTGGGTTTGCGGCCAGATAATTCCTCATGGTGGTAATCAACATAGCCCCTACCGCATGTTTCTCCTTAAAAGTACGGTTGTAGTTGGCTGAAAACTCTGCATAAAATGTAGAATTTAAATCTTTTGTTCCTTCTGAATAACCTAAATATTCGGTACCTACCGGACCAATAGATAGTGCACCCCCACCGTTGATGAGGCTAAGTCCGATTGATTTATCTGGCTGTTCAGTAGCAGAATAATAGAAAGGATTATAAGCACGTGAAATATCAAAATACGAATATCTACGGGCATAACTCATCATTCTAGCGGTTAAACCAGGTGTAATGAATTTTAAATCCTGCTTAATTTCAATCTGCGTTTGCAGCGTCGAAGCATTTTTATCCTGATAACCTTTTACCATTTCGGCATAAGGATTCATATATAGCCCGCCCCTTGGCGAAATGGCATTACCAAATAAAGGGTGGTTGCTAAAAGGCGACAAACTTGCCGGATAAACTGCAGGGAACATTACCGGGTTAGACCAAATTGCCCTGTTAAAGGTTGCACCGCCGCCACCTACTGGCCCCGTATAATCATCAAACTGACCATAAACACGGATAATAGCTTCAGTAGTATTGGTAAGGTTAATGTTTACGTTAGAACGGACGGAATAATTCTTTAACTTGATATTACTATTAAAATTATTTAGATCGGCAACTTTTAATACCCCGTTATCAATATTATAAGTACCAGCGATATAATAGCTTGCTTTGGTACCACCGCCCGAAATGTTGAGGTTATACCTTTGGTTGATGGTATAATCTTTAATCAATTGCTCTATCCAGTTGTTGTTAGGGTAAAGTAATTCGTTTTCGCCTGCTGCTGTAGCGTCTATTTTGGTTTGCAGATATGGCAATATGGCCAGCCTGTTCCGCGTTAATGCCGCTTCGTTGGCCAGTTTCATGTAGGTAACGTTATCGGCAAACTGAAAGTTTTTTGTATTTGACGATAATGAAGATTCGGCCCTGAACCCAAATTTTGTTTGTCCTGCAACACCAGATTTAGTTAAAATGAGTACTACTCCGTTAGCTCCCCTGGCACCGTACACGGCCGATGCTGTAGCATCTTTAAGTACGTTAAAGGAAGAAATATCATCAGGCTGCAAACGTGCCATATCGTTCTGGCTTGATTCGATACCATCGATCAGGATTAATGGATCTTGTTTACCAGCACCGAAAGTACCTAAACCACGGATAAAAAACTGTGCATTATCTGCGCCTGGCTCGCCACTCCGCTGGTAAGCAATCATACCGGCAACCCTTCCTGCCATCATGGTGGTTAAGTTACTGGTTGGGCCTTTAAGCTCTTTCGGATTAATGGCCGTAATAGAACTGATTACACTTGTTTTTTTCTGTGTACCAAAGCCTACAACCGCTACCTCATCCAAAGAGTTGGCATCAGACTGCAGTGTTATATTAATTACATAAACACCTTCGGCATTTTTATCATAATTGGCAATGGCAACATTTTTGGGTTTGTAACCCACTAACGAGAACAATAATTTACCTGTTCTTGGTAATTTTATGGTATAACGTCCAAATTCATCGGTTGATATTCCACGATTGGTACCCGAAACTTTAACATTTACACCTGGCAAACCGCCAACGGTATCTTTTACTACGCCTCTTACCGTTACATCTGTTTGTGCAGATGCGGTTAGGCAGGAAACTGTAATCACGAAATAGATCAAAAGCTGCAAGATTGATCTAAAAGCAATACCCTGCTGATGGAGCGGGATTTTCTTCGGTAATTTTTTCTTCATAAAAATGGTTTAAATTGGTTAGCACATCAATATCAGGCCAGATAGATTACCATCATATTGCACTCGTAGAGGCATTAGGTAGTTATCCAATCGAAATATTCGTCAGTATGGTTTGGGAAATAGCACAATGCCCTTATCCCTGGCAATTGGTTTTGGTTAGTGTGCTTTTATAAAAAGCACTAATGTTATTTTATTTTGCCAGAGGTTTAAAAAAACGGAATGTTGAGTAGATTTAGCTTTCTTCATAATTTTGGGATTAAGGATGAATAATTTGTTAAGGGTAATACTGATTTCAAGCAAACCTTCAATCAGCAATTTGTTAGACAGTAATGGGGGTATTTGTTTGGTTGTTTTAATCTTTTCATGATCGGTTAAAGGTTTAGGTTTTGCTTCTAAAAACAGGATACAGCCGCTCTAAATTTGCTGCATCCATTATTTATTCCAGGTAGTTAATCTGGAATAATCTGGATCGATCTAATATTCTTATACTTGGTTGAAACAAATTAACTATAAAAAAAGCGGTCGTAGTGAGGGGTAATACGGTAATAAGTAGGGGTTAAATTGTTATTTTTTGGCCATTTTAACGGTTTTAACACTTTTTAGTCAACAATTAAACGTCAATACAACGTTTAATTGCAAAAAATAAAGGTTAAAGAAACAGGTTAAATATGGCTTCTTTTGATGCTGGTTTTAGGTAACGCTTCGGTATAGGATAATTCGTTTTTTAAACAGAAATGAATATAAAGAATTGTGTTATTTGACTTTGGTTAAAAAGGCTAGGAACAAAAAAGCTCCTCAGATCCTTCTTTTCAAAAGGACCTGAAGAGCAGTATTAATCAGCTAACTAAACGTTACTAATAACCTGGATTTTGCTCTAAAAGCGCATCTTTATTTAACTGAATTTCGGTTAATGGGATAGGTAACAATAAGTTTTTTGCAGTTAAGCCTTTTAAAGGTTTTGCAGCATCGTTACTATTTAATGTGATGGCACGGTCAACCAAAGTACCTGTACGCATTAAAGTCATTCTCCGGTTTTCTTCGCCAATAAGCTCGCGTGCACGTTCATCCAGTATAAAATTAAGATTAATATCAGAAGATTGTACCTGTCCTCTGGTAGGATAATCGGCAAATGCTCTTTTCCTTAATTCATTTATTGAAGCTGCAGCATCACTCAGTTTTCCTTGTTTAAACTGGGCCTCTGCAAGCAGTAAATAGGTTTCTCCGAGGCGCATCAGGATAAAATCCTTAATCATTGCAAAGCCAAAGGTATCGTTAGGATCGAATTGATTCCATTTGGTGATAGAAGGATTAATCTTAAATAAAGTATCAGGTCCGGTGTAAGGGATAATCTGGCCAAATTTGGCATTAGCAGGATCATTGTAATAAAATCTTCTTTTCACATTGTATTGCGAGTTACGAATATCACCAGGTTTATATAAGCTATACAGAAACCAATTGCTCAATCTTAACCTAGATAATCCTCTGCCACCTAAAGAATCGGCTAGTATCATTCCTTGAATGGCATAATATCCAGTTCCCCATACCCTTCTTTGCTGAGGACTATTGGTAATTCCTCCTACAACGCTCGATGGATTTTCTTGCTCCAATGTCCAGATAACCTCTCTATTATTTTGAGATCGGCGCTGGTTGCCATAAACGAATAAATCTGAATAATAATCTCCGGGAAGGCTTGCTTTAACTCCAAATCTGGCTTTGTTTAAACTAAACTTGCCACTGTTTATAATACCTAGTGCCTGTTGCTCGGCCAAATCATTTTTACCTGTCCTAAGATATACTTCAGCAAGTAGCTGCATTGCCATAAATTTATTTGCACGGCCATACATTTTGCCTTTTGTATTCGACTTAACTGCTTCAATATCTGGCAAATTTGCAACTGCAAACTGCAGATCATTTATAATAAAATCGTTAACCTCATTTAAAGGAGCTCGAACAAAGTCAGTTTTAGGTGCGGTAAGCGCATTTTTAATTAAAGGAACTCTGCCATAAAGTGTAGCCAGCGTATTATAGGCATAGGCCCGAAAAAACTTAGCCTCTGCATTTATTGCCGCTTTACCCTTTGCACTAATTGCACCTACAGATGGATTTTCTATACCATCAATAATTACGTTAGAAAGGTTAATCAGGATATAATTCCTGTTCCACATATATGCAGCAGCCCCATCGGTAGGTGTTAACTGTGTATAATCGTAATAAGGAACCTCAACACCCTGCTGGTTTGTTGTAGCATTGGCCACATCAGTACCTACCTGCCAAACACTTGGCCAACCCTGCTGATCTGAGTACGAATAAATTGTACTTACATGGTTGTATAAACCAATTAAAGAGGCTTCAAAACCTAACGAATCGTTCAGGGTAATTGGAGTATAACTCGAATATGGTTTTTCATCTAAAAAGGCTTTCTTGCAGGAAGAATAAAACATTAATGCAACTGCAAGACAAGAAAACAGTATATATTTTAATTTTTTCATGATCTTTTTTTAGAGGTAAATTATTTTAAAGAAATATTTGCTCCAAACACAAAAGAGCGTGTTAACGGATAATTATTAGTCCAATCTCCCGATCCACGGGTTGCATAATCGTTTTCAGGATCCCACCCGATCCAATCGGTAAAGGTGTACAGGTTTCTACCACTGGCATAGAGCGTTAAACTACCAAGATGGAGTTTTTCCATAATTTTAGGAGAAAAAACATAACTCACCGTTACATCTTTTATACGGGTATAGCTAGCGTCTGAAGCATAGCCGTAGCCTCTGGTGTTATTATAAGATAGCGCTGGACGTGTTGTACTTGGATTACTAGCCGTCCAATAGCCAATTTCGGCAGGTGTATTTCTTCTACCTGTTTCATCGCCATAATTTAAATCGGTATTGTTTCTGGTGATACCTTGTGCTGTTTGAATAAACACACTTAAGTTCCAGTTTTTGTAGTGGAAAGTATTGGTTAAGCCACCTGTCCATTTGGGAGCACGCTGACCAATTATTTCGCGGTCTTTATCTGCAGTAATTACACCATCACCATTAAGATCTGCAAATTTTAAGTCGCCCGGCTTAGCACCAGGATCTTGCTTTGATGCATCTTCTCCTGTTTGCCAAATACCTGTCATTCTATAATCATAAACAACACTTATTGGTTTGCCGATAAACCATCTGTTACCTAAATCATCTTTTCCATCTCCATAGAGATCAACGATTTTATTTTTGTTTGCAGTAAAATTTGCTGAAGTTTCCCATTTAAAATCTCCGTTGGTAATGTTCTTAGTATTTATGCTTAGTTCAATACCTCTATTTTCTACTTTACCCAGGTTATCAAGAATTCTCGAATAACCCGTTATAATCGGCAGACTTCTATTTAACAATAAATCTTTTGTTTTGCCACTATAAACATCCAATGTTCCACTCACACGATCTTTAAATAAAGAAAAATCTAAACCTATATTAGCAGTTGTAGTACTTTCCCAGTGCAGGTTGGCATTCCCTAAATTATTAGGAGCAACACCAATAGTACTTAAACCGTTAAAAGGTGAACGCAATGCACCTTCTGTAGTAATGGTTTGGTAAACACCAACCGCCTCGTTACCTGTTTTACCATAAGAGCCTCTTAGTTTAAGGTTATTTACAAACGAAGCATTTTTCATAAAATCCTCTCTGCCAATGTTCCAACCTGCCGCTACTGAAGGAAAAACACCATATTTTGTGGTATTGGCCCCAAATACTGATGAACCATCTCTCCGTGCTGTTGCTGTAAATAAGTAACGGCTATCATAAGAGTAATTAACCCTGATCATCTGCGAGTTTAAACGATACTGATCGGCATAAGAATCACTGGTTTGCGTTGCTCCTGCACTTAATCTATTATATGAAAGCTCATCATTCACAAATCCTACCGCACCAGCTGTTGTATTGGTATATTTTCTTTGTTGGGCACTATATAAACCAGTAAAATCGAAATGGTGTTTTTGAATATCTTTTGTATAGGTAAGTATATTTTCTAATGTGTAGCTGTTGGTTTGGGCATAAAACGTTCTGGCAGTACCGAGCATATCATTTGCTTTTCTACCAGTGTAACTTGCTGTATTTTCTGGAAAGAAAGTATAGCCACCATTTAAACGATATTTCAAACCTTTTAAAATGCCAGAGAACTTAACCTCGGCATAACCATTTCCATTTAAGTTGGTACTTCTGCTGATCCGATCGGTAACTAAACCAAGCAAAGGATTGGTATAAAGCTGTTCTGGATCCATCGGATAGATTTTATATTCGCCTTTATCGTTGTAAATTGGCGAATATGGACTCATTGCGGTAGCAAAAAGTAAATTTGCTCTCCCTCCATCGTAATTATTTCCAGTGAAAAACAGGGACGTACCAACAGTTAAATAATCGGTAATATTAACATCTAAATTAGATCTTAAGCTTGTTCTGTTATATTGATAACCTTTTACCGGGCCTTTTTGATCCAGATAACCTCCTGATATAAAATATTTTACATCTTGACTACCACCAGAAATGCTTAAATTATGATCTTGCATTACTCCGGTTTGTGTAACTTCTTTTACCCAATCGGTAGTTGTACCTGAATTATAATAAGCAAGTTCTCCAAAATTAGGAACCGGGCTGGTTTGTGGCTGATTTATTTGCTTTAAATAATCAGCATATTTTTGAAGGTATTCTGCACCAGTTCTCGGCTTTAAAATATGGGCAATATTTTCTACCCCCGCGTAAGCATTGTACCTAATGGTAGGTTTGCCCGTATTACCTCTTTTAGTAGTAACAAGGATAACCCCATTAGAACCATTAGTACCATAAATTGCGGTTGATGAAGCATCTTTTAATATCTCTACTGAGGCAATATCGTTAGGATTGATATCGTTTAAGGAACCCCCGGTTTTGCTCAATGGTACCCCGTCTACAACCACAAATGGCCCTGTACCGGCTGTAATGGAATTTTGACCACGGATAGAGGCTGCTGGTTGGCTCCCTGGAACAGATGAGCCACTGGTGATATTTACCCCAGCTACAGCTCCCTGGATAGCCTGCAAAACATTGGTAACCGGAAGTTGTGATAAACGTTCTTTCGGAACTGAAGCCACTGCACCGGTAATGTCTGAACGCTTTTGGGTACCATAACCTACCACCACTACGTCTTCTAAGTTCTTACCCTTATCTTCTGCTAGGGTAATGCTGAGTTGTGTTTCATTGGCAACCAATATTGTATTGGTTACATAACCCACAAAAGTGATGACTAAATTTTCTCCTTTTTGGGCTGTTATTTTAAAATTTCCATTGGCATCGCTGGCAACAACCCTATTAGTTCCTTTAACACTAATGGAGGCACCTGGAATGGGGTTACCCTGATTATCTTTTACTTTTCCTGAAATTGAGATTTGAGTAGTGGTTTGTGCAATGGACTTGTTTGATTTACCTAAGGATAGGATCAAAGCAAACAAAAATATTACCGCGCACTTAGATGTGTCTAGTAGTTTTCTTTTCATTTTTTATGATTATTTGGTTAGTTATATAATTGAACCGCTAACGTGATTCAAGGGTAGCTTAGCAAAAAAATATTTGTTAAACATTAATCTGACCTGATGTAGAAACCGTGCATGAATAGGGATGGATTGATTACAACAAAGTAACCACTTATAACCCCGATGGAGTGAGGGGTAATACGGTAATAAGTAGGGGTTAAATCGTTACTTTTTGTTAAAATTTGGCATTTAACCCCTATTATTAAGATTTTTAAACGTTTAATCTACGTTTAATTTTTTAAGCGTATTTAAAATGGGCTGATCTATTGCCTTTAAAATATTTTGATCGGGTTTGATCAGTTCTAGAACAGCAATATCATTCTTGCCTTTTTTTAACCATTCTTGAGGGATATAAAGCGTTTGTTGTGGCCCAATTGCCCAATACTTTCCTAAGTTGTGCCCGTTAACCCAAACTACTCCTTTTCCCCAATCGGTCATATCTAAATAGGTATCTGCAATGGTTGAAATTTGGAAGGATCCTTTCTGCAATGTTGGGCCATTTCCGGTGCCTGTTGATGGAGTAGCTTTAGTAGTATAGCTATTGATGTTGCTAAAAGGGAAGCCATACATCGACCAGTTTTTAACTTCAGTCCCGGCAAAAGTTACCTGTTCAGTAATTCCTTTTTTGTTCTCTAACAAATACTTGCCAAAGTTTACCCGCCCCATATTTTCGATAAAAATATCGAGTTGTACTTCACCTTTCGGGAGTGTTAATGCCAGCGTATTTTGGTTTAACCTACGGTCTAAAATACCTACCCTTTTTTGATTGATAAAAATGAGGGCATAATCGCGCAACTGTTTAATTTGCAATTCGCCTTTTTTACCTCCTTCAATAGTGGTGCGGTACAATACATAGCCATAATCCTGTTTAAGATCTTCGAAAGTTAAAGGGGTCGTATTTTTCACCGCTTTTGGCAGTGCATTAAACAAAGCTACTTTACTCTCCAGTTTAAAAGGTGCAATAGCGATACTTGGTTTAGCAGCTGGGATCGGCGGTAAAGTTTGTCCTCCCGGAAGATGTTTTTCGATCACGCTTCTAAACGCTTTAAATTTGTCCGTTACGTTCCCAGCCTCATTTAAAGGCGCATCGTAATCATAGCTGCTGGTTTGTGGCTCGTAAGGAGAAATATCTTTATAGTTTGCCCCATTCATAAAATCGCGGGTTGTACCGCCATGAAACATGTACATGTTAATCGAAATACCTGCCGCTAAAACAGAATCTAACTTTTTGGTGTATTGCGCTGCCGGAACAGTGTGATGAGGCGTTCCCCACCAATCGAACCATGCAGGGTACCACTCAGCTATAAAATACGGGCCTTTTCCATTATGGTTCTCGTTTACCAACTGCCTGATTTTTGTCGGATTATCAATTCCGTTTACGGCTGGCAGTAATCCATCTAAATGTCCATCTTTTACATCTGCAGCCGGATCGCAGGTATAAAGCAATCCATCGAAACCTGCTTCAATAAACATTTTTCTGTTGATATCTAAATAATTTTTGTCAGCAGCGTAAGAACCATACTCGTTCTCTACCTGTACCATAATAATGTTACCTCCATGATTAATCTGCAATGGTGCCAGCTGTTTCCCTACTTCTATAATATACTTCTTATACTCATCTAAATATTGTTTTTCGGTACTTCTCACCACAAGACCTTTTTCGTTCTGTAACCAGTAAGGATAACCACCAAACTCCCATTCTGCACAAACATATGGACTTGGTCTTAAGATAACCCATAGTCCTTCCTCTTGGGCGATCTTCACAAATTCAGCAATGTTATTATTGCCCGAAAAATCGAATTTTCCTTTTTGCGGTTCGTGCAGATTCCAGAATACGTAGGTACCGATCGTATTTAGTCCCATTGCTTTGGCCATTTTCATACGGGCACGCCAGGCTTCTTTTGGTACACGGGGATAATGTAACTCACCAGAAATTATCTGAAAGGGTTTTTCATCTAATAGAAAGGCTGTTTCTCCTAGCTTAAACGTATGTTTAGCTTGCTGGCCAAAAGCTGATAAGGAGAAACATATCGCCACCAACCATAATAATTTTGCTTTCATTTTTTTTAAAGTTGTTTTTAAGATGACCCGAATTTTGGGCAAAAAGATTCCAATTCGCGCATTTTTACG
Organism: Pedobacter sp. GW821-FHT01D05; assembly: GCF_059422505.1. NCBI lineage: Bacteria > Pseudomonadati > Bacteroidota > Sphingobacteriia > Sphingobacteriales > Sphingobacteriaceae > Pedobacter > Pedobacter sp. GW821-FHT01D05. The sequence goes on from NZ_JBWKXA010000001.1 coordinate 1,889,545, forward strand.
CAATTCATCATCCAGATTTATATAAAAATTTTGTTTTTTCTACTTTTTAAACACGCTCAGATCCCATTCATCTGCCCAGCTTATCGAAATTTTATCGTTCTCAAATTTGATTGGCAACCATAAGTAACGGCCATCAATGGCGTTTTTCGGTTCCCATTTATCGGCCATAAAAATAAATTCTCCTTTTTTGCCTGGTGCTGGTAATACATGTGTACTCTGCCCACCATAAGTTAACTTAGCCCCTTCGCCCTGGCATGGATTTCCCATATAAGTCCAAGGACCCCAGATGGAGCTTGCTTTGAACCATCTTGCCGGATTTGGCGCCCAACCTGTACAGCCCGAACCAACCATATAGTAGGTTCCATTTTTCTTAAACAAAGCTGGTGCTTCTGTTTGCTGCCCCACATAAATTCTGATAAATTTTCCAGTATGCCCTAAATAATCTGGGGTTAACTCAGCTAAATGCAGTGTAAAATTTTCTTCAGAAGAGAATACATGATAGGCCTTCCCATCATCGTCTACGAAAACGGTCATATCTCTCGCCATTTGCCCGCCGGGTAAATCCCTGCAGAAAAAGCCATCACTTTTATTGGCTGGTTGCTGGCAGTTTACCATATCTTTTTCTGCTGTTCCTGCTGCATAAAAAGGCATTTTCTCTGGATTTGGGCGATAACTCTTGATAAAAGTATATGGCCCGGTTGGACGGTCAGCCACCGCAACACCTGATCTTGCTGCTTCATAACCTTTGCCTAAAAGTTCTAAGTGAAACCACATCACAAACTTTTTGGTTTTCTTGTTGTACACCACCTTTGGTCGTTCCAGTATAGCGCCTCTAGCAATATCACTTTTCAAATCTTCGGAAACGGGAAGCGCGATTCCTTCATCTTTCCAGTTGTATAAATCTTTTGATGAGTAGCAATGCACGCCTACCTGTGCCGTATTTCCTTTTTCGCCTTCAATTTTATGCTCTCCAAACCAATAATAAACGCCTTTATATTCAACAATACCTCCACCATGCGCATTAATATGAACGCCTTTATCATCCTTCCAAAGTTTACCGGGAGTAAAAGAAGTATATGTTTGTTGTGCTGAAACATAACTATTTAGCCCTAAACTGAAGGCGATAAATCCTAAAACAAAACTGATTCTCTTATTCATCATTTTAATTAAATAATTTTTAACGTTACAAAGACGGTAATTTACTCACATCTTCTTCAATTGTATAGCTAATCCGCTATTTATTTTAAACTGGCACTATGATCGTTTTCAAAATTCTCGCCACTCCAGATTTTTTGTGCACTCCATTTCTCTGCCGGGTTGGCCCAAAAAGGATCTGCTTCTGGCAAACCTAGTGGCAAAAATATGTTTGAAGCAATATATGGGCTGCCCTGGTTGTTATAGAAATCGCCCAGGTTGGGCTGATCGCCATATAAACCTATCGTTAACCAACCATTTTTATAGGTGCTTGGGCTCTCTAAAGTTTTTTTGATTACGGCGGTTAAAGCGCAACGTACCTGAGCTGGACTTAACTGTTTTGGTAATGCTTTTCTCCAGGCCATATCGGCCAAATGATGAAATGCTGCACCGCGATAAATGATGGAGCGACCAGTTGCCGGGTAAGTGCCGTCGGCGTTAATTAATCTTTCCTGAATGACAGCATACCGTTCATTGCGTTTTTTAATCTTCTCGAACATCTCTTTATAACTGTTCGTTTTAGCACCAATGATATTAGCCAAAGTGGCCAGATAAGGGTGAATAACATAACTATTATAATAATCGAAGGCGAAGGATGTTCCATCGGTGTACATTCCATCGCCTGTGTACCATTGTTCCATTTGCTGTAGGGCATAATCAACCCGCATAGGATCCCAACTGTAACCGAACTTAGCCAGAAAAGCCTCGTTCATGGCAGAAAACAGTAACCAGTTAGAAAAAACAGGCTTGAATCTTCTGGTGGTAACGATCGATTTCATCATCAATTCCTGGTTCTTCTTATCCAGATTTTCCCACAACCAAGGTGCACGCACCAAAGCCAATGCTACATAAGAAGCATCTACCAATTGTTGCCCACCGATATCGAAATTCATAAAATCTTTAGCATTAGAATCCAATGCATTTTTTAGTCCCTGGATGGCCCACTCCCGGTACTGTTTCCTTAAAGCTACTTCTTCTGTAGAACCTCCTTCTAACTGTAACCATGGCGCAATACCACTTAAAACCCTACCCAAAACTTCTACATATTGTACTTTAATGCGATGTTCTTTATTATCAATATGAATAGAAGTAACTTTTGGCATTGCAATACGAAGGCTGTCTTTAGCCAGGTTATACAAAACGGGTTTCACCATTTTATCCATCTGCTGCAACCACAACTGCCGATCGGTCAAAACCGCATTTTTGGTATTCTTGGTTTTCTTTTGCGCAAATGCAGAACCAGCAACCAAGATGAGTAATAAACCCGTAATTAAAATATTTTTAAGTCTCATTTTTTCCTATAAAATTTAGTTTTTGTTTGATAAATGGCGATACATCTCACATCCAGCCAACAAAAATGCGCCTACACCAAAATTCGCGGTAGAATTTGCATCAACTACCTGCCCCGGAATGGCCTTCTCTCCTATCGGCTGTACATACCCTAGTTTACCGTTAGGTTGCAATGCCATTTTGGTTAAATATGTCCATGCTTTTTGTGCTGCAGGTAAATAGTTTTTTTCTTTTAAATAACCGTTGTTTATCCCCCATAATAAACCATAAGTAAAAAAGGCTGTTCCACTGGTTTCTGGTCCAGGGGCATGTTGCGGATCTAGGATACTTCTGGTCCAATAGCCTTCTGCTTGCTGGCTTTTAACAATTGCTTTGGCCATATTCTGGTACTTACTCAGGTATTCGTTCCGATGTGGATCGTTAAGGGGAAGATCTTTTAACACTTTCGCTAAACCTGCAAATACCCAACCATCACCCCTTGCCCAAAAATCTTTCTTCCCGTTTACACTTTTATGCTTCGGATAAACATATTTGGCATCCCGGTAATAAAGTTTTTCCTTTTTATCGTACATAATGCTATTCGCATACGTAAAATATTCGTACAGCTTATCGAGATATTTTGGGTCTCCGGTTACTTTATAAAGTTTGGTCATAACAGGCATTACCATATACAAACCATCGGCCCACCACCAATAATCGTTATTGGGTGTGCTCATTTCATATTCCATTACCTCTTTTGCCCTTGCAATTTTATATTCTTCGGGTTTTAAATGGTATAAATCGATGTAGGTTTGAAAACAGATCTGCCAATCGCCAAACAGTACATGCTCATCTGTTTCGCCATATTTATATTTCCAGTTAGATTTATCAGTTGATTTAGCGCCCATCCATTGGTTATAAACGGCCCAATCTTCTGAATATTTACGGTAATTTTCGTTCTTGGTGATTCCATAAACTTCCATATTTCCGGTATGGTAAGCAGCATGATCCCAAAAAGCGCGTACCTCCGGTTTATTAGTGCTTTGCCAGTAGGTATTTGCACGGTCGATCATTTCGAGCACTTCCTCTTTTGAAGTTGAAGTTTGTGCATTTACAGCAGTGCTGCTAAAAAACAACAATAAGAAAAGCGCCTGATACAATTTTAAATTCATTAGTGTATTGGTTTAATGCCGTTTACGGTTGGTATTACAGGTTTAATAGTTCCATCAGTATTAAATTCCATTTTATCGATGCAAACTTCGCGGTTGTAACCTGCAGCCCTTCCCATCGAAATTCCTTTTGGTCTTGTAAAACGATGATAAACCATGTACCATTCGTCATTTCCGTTAACTTTGATTACACTGTTGTGCCCTGTTCCGTAAATACCTTGTGTTACATCTTTTGCCAGAATCAGGTTATTTTCCGGAATGGTTATTTTTCCTGTAGGTGAATCAGAAAAGCCATAACGTACCCTATAATTTTCGCTCCGGGTATCATCTTCAGACCATAAGAAGTAATACTTTCCATTACGATAGAAAACTTCGGTACCTTCTCTAAAACCGTTGTTTGGTGTAATAATTTTAATGTTATTGGTATCAATCGAAACCATGTCTGCATTTAATGGTGCAACAGCCATATACCCATTTCCCCAGTAAAGATAACTTTTATTGGTTTTAGGATCGTTAAATACATCGGGATCGATCTCCTGACCGCCTTTAATTCCGTTTGGTTTGCTAGAAATTAAAGCTTTTCCACTATCTTTAAACGGACCGGCCGGATGATCAGCAACGGCAACTCCAATTTTCTGTGCTGCGGTGAAATAATAGAAATATTGATAAGCGCCGTTTACTTTCTTTTCGATAATAGTAGGTGCCCAGGCATTCTTTTTCGCCCATGAAACATCTTTTTCAAGATCTAATATTTTACCTTCATCTGTCCAGTTAACGAGATCAGTTGATGAAAAACTTTTAAAATAGGTTCCACTCCAATTGGTAAAACCATCGCTGGTTGGATAGAGGTAATATCTACCCGTTTTATTGGAATATAAAATTTCCGGATCCGCGTAATAACCTTTTAAAACAGGGTTATTGGCTATATCAACACTTACCGAATAAGTTTTAGGTTGTTGATTGGCAATACTTATCTTAATGTTTACAGGACCTTTAGAAAAATCTAGTTTTCCCTTTGGTGTGATGCTGATTTGGTTAAAAGTATTAAACTGCGGATCGAAAGCCTTTATATCTGTGCCGTAATTTACTGGCAGATAAAGTTTTTGGTTCACGCTGTCTAAAACAACATTATTTTGGTTGATTGCCTTATTCTGTGCACTTTGCAAAACAGATTCGATAGTGTACCACTGATTGAGCAACCTGCTTAGCTCTTGTTGATTAATAGGCAAAATAGTTCCGTGCCTTGGATGAAAATCCATTGTAATATCTTGATCAACTACACTGAAATTTGCCAAATCATTACTTTTGGTAAACTGGTAACGGCCTTTCATATATACATCATACATCAGGATATAATCATCACCGTGGTTCAGCTTAAAAACACCTGCACCCTCTACAGCTTCTTTAGTTTGTTGCAGGTATTTATCCTGTAACACATAACCTTCCGTTAGTTGGTTAGAAACTGCTTTTTTGATGCCATTGCCATTCCCTTCAGTTTTAAAGAACAGGTTGTATTTTCCTTTGTCGTAAATAATGTCTCCATCAATACATGAGCCATTGCTTGGACTAAAGAAGAGTTGCTTCGGGGCGGTTTCCAGGTCAGTAAAGTCAGCGTTGGCATAAGCGTAATAAATTTTATCAGGGTCATCGCCATGTTTCATCGACCAATAAACCATATATTTTTTGGCTTTTTTATCGTAAATGGTCTGTGGAGCCCAAACACGTAGCAGATTTTCGTTATTAGAAAAACGTCTTTGAATATTAACAACTGCCGATGTCCAGTGGATCAGATCATTTGATTTAAGCAATACCATTGCCCTGTTCGAGTTCCAGCCATTGGCCGAAACCATATCGGTGGCCACCATGTAAAAGGTTTTGCCATCTTCGCCACGCAAAATATGTGGATCGCGTATACCGCCAGTACTACTGATTTTTTCGGAAGAAATAACTGGATTATTGTTGTTTAAAGCTTTATAGTGATAACCATCGGTACTCACCGCAAAGCGTATCGCTTCTTCGGCTTTAGTGTTTCCGGTAAAATAGGTAAATAAATAAGCCGTATTTTCTTGAGATACCTTAGTTGTTTTTTTGCTTTGTGCCTGTACCAGGTTTATTGATAACAACAACAAAACAGCAAGTAGTGAAAGGTTATATTTTATAATGGGATGTCTCATTTTAAGGTTAATTCGCTATTTATTTTTTGGTTTCCAATCTAGGGTCTGCACTATTGTTGGTGGCTGGTTTGCCTTTCCTTCTCCATCTATCTGGGTAACATGCTGAAGAAACAGGCTCAAAATCCCTTTGCTTTTCCAAAGTTCGGTATCGTAGCTGGGTTCCCAATCGCCCAGACTTTTTTGGGTAAGATCTTCAACCTTCCAATTCCCTGATCCGAGCGCATTGTTCAAAGCAATTGAAACCTTATTACCTCGTTCAGCATCCCTAAACAACAATCCTGCAGCGTAATGTTTTCCATTCGGCCAAACGATAATCTGTGGCCGCGAAATCGGAATCTGTTTGGTACCTCCTCCGCTTAAACTAAAAGCTGTTTTTCTAAAATTAAGCTTGCTTACTTTCCAATGGTCGTCTGTTTTAAAAACCAGGTGATATTGCGGGATGGTTTCGTTAGCATCGCGCCAATAACCAGCAATAAATACTTTTCCTTTGGCATCGGCAAACATCGATGTCTGGTTAATCAGCTCGCTTTTTTGCGGAATTTTAAATGCATATTCTGCATTGGCGGCAGTAATGGGAAGACTATATTTTTTATTGGTAGATTTTAACCAGGTTAAACCTCCATCAGTTGATTTGGCATAACATAAATCATGGTTACTGGCTACATCAGGGCTTTCGCGCCACACCCACGATAAATGAATGGTGCCAACCTGATCTACGGCTACCTGCCAATATGCATTTCGCTGTCCTTCGCCATCAATCATCCCATCCTGTACACGTACCCATTTTCTTGTCTTCAGATGATAACGATTTATCATCAGGTTTCCGTTTCCCGAGCCACCATCGCGGTAAAAAAATAAGAGATCGCCATTGGCCAGCTTATAAAACTCAGGATAACTGACTTTATTTTCCTTTGCAGAAAGCATCACTTCTTTATTCCCTAAGGTTAATGAACCTGCTGAAACTGATTTGGCATAGTTTAGATTGTTATTATGCTGGCCCCAGGCAATATGAAGGAAACCATCACCATCTACCATGATACTAATTGATTTATGAGCGTCGGTGGCATCGCCTTTATATGGTGTGGTAACTAATATCCAATCGGTTGAGCCAATTTTGCGTTTGGCCAATACCACATTTTGTTCGTGATCATAATAAGCAGCATACTGGCTATCTTTATAGCTGATTAAAGAATTTTTTCGGAAAATAACAGTATTTACCGAGTTGTTCGCCCAGCCGTTGCTGGCGATGGTACTCAGTTGTGTTTCTTGTGCAACACTCATCAGGTTGATGCCGATGAATGCGCAGATTAGAAATATACTTTTATTTAGGAATTGATACATTATACGGTTTAGGGCTGCTCGGTTTCTTACATTTGGTAAAGCCGAAGTACCGAAATTTTTAAGCTTTAAACAGGGGGCTAAATCATACTTTGCAGGGGGCGTTTTAAGATAAACGCCTTTAAAAGCTCAAAATAGCGTAACTTTTATGTTGTGGCATTAATATTATAGTATTTATGAAAACTTTTTCGGTGTTTCTTAATAAATTCTGACGGCGTTAACTTAAACAGCTTTTGAAACTGCTCTCTAAAGTATTTACTGTCATTTATACCTACCCTAAAGGCAGCTTCGTTAATATTTAAATTGGTATTGATTAACAGTTCGGCAGCCTTTCTCAGTCTGATAAAACGGATAAAACCATTGATAGACTGGCCTGAAGTGGCCTTGATCCTTTTGTAGAGATTAGAATGGCTCATTCCAAGATCAGATGCCAGTATTTTTACGTTAAAGTTGTCTTCCATCAAGTTTTCTTCTATAATGGTAATACACTTTTGAAGAAAGCCCTTATCTTCCTGAGATACTTTGTGGGCATCACTCTTCAAGGTTATTTCATTGTAGAAATAAGACTGAAGATTGGTTCTGTTTTTAATAATGCTATTAATTTTGGCTGTAAAAAGCTCTTTATCGAAGGGTTTACTGATAAAATCGTAGGCACCAACTTCGATTCCCTTAAGTTTTACCTCCGGACTAGGGTCGCCGGTTAACAGAATTACCGGAATATGGCTCAAGGCAGAATCCTCTTTAATTGCCTTACAGAGTTCGATACCGTTAAGGCCATCCATGTTTACATCAGATATTACGATATCAGGCAAGTATTCTTTACAGCGTTTCAGCCCATCTGTACCGTTTTCTGCCCGGTAAATTTTGAAATTATCCTGAAAAATATGCTTGATGTAATCTATAATTTCGGGGTTGTCATCAATAACCAAAATCGAGTGCAAATCTGAAATGAGCAATTCGAGGTTGCCTACATGCTCGGCATCGTTATTTTCGGCCTCTTCCTCTTGCGCTATGAGTTCGTTTACATAGGTTAATTCGTTTTGAAAAACACCGCTTTGCTGTTGCAAGTTTGGTTCTCCTACCGGAATATCGATCAAAAATATGGTACCCATCCCCTGGTTGGAGCGGAACGAAATTTTCCCTTTATGCAATTCTACAAAGTTTTTAGCCAGGTAAAGACCTATACCGAAACCCATCTTCAGCGATTCGTTCGACATTACCTTATAAAACTTATCGAATAACTTTTCACCCACGTGTGCTGGTATGCCCGGACCACTATCGCTCACCTCAATCTGAACCCGCATACCAAGGGTTTTAACACTAAATTTCACAAAACCGCCTTTCGGGGTGAATTTAAGTGCATTAGAGAGCAGGTTAAAGAAAACGATTTCGAGTTTGTCTTTATCTGCATAAATATCCAATTCCTCTTCCTCGCACTCAAAAGTATATTCGATATGGTTCTGCTTTGCCAAATAATTAAAGCAAAGGAAAATCTCGTTTGTAAATTTGTAGAGGTTGATCCTTACAATTTTCAAAGCGTCGTTCTCACTTTCCGTTTTTCTAAACAGTAATAACTGATCTACCAGGCTTAACAAACGCCTCGAATTACGGTAAACAATATTTAAATCGTTCTTCTCTTGCCCTGGGTCTTTCTTATGGATAATATCTTTAATCGGATTAACAATTAAGGTTAACGGCGTTCTCAGCTCATGCGAAATATTGGTAAAGAAATTGAGTTTTTTCTCATTCAGATCTTTTTCACGCTCCATTTTAAGGTTGGTAATTTCTACCTCGTGTTTTAATCTTCTCTGGCGGTTACGATAGGTTTGAAAAAGATAAAATAGAGAAGATCCAATAATAAGGTAAATGGTATAGGCCCACCAGGTGCGGTACCAAGGGGGTAAAATCTTAATTATTACAATCTTTTCATTGTTGCTCCAGGCACCTTCGGTATCGGTACTTTTAATATGTAGTTTATACTCCCCTTCATTTAACCTGGAATAATAGGCTGTGCTTAATTTATTTACATAATTCCAGTCTCTATCCCAACCTTCCAGGTAATAGGCGTAAGAAATCTGATCCTGAAAAGAGAATTCTATTGCAGCATAATCGATAGAAATTACCGCAGCACTAAATGGAATTTCTATGCGTGCTAAATTAACAACAGAGATATCATTATAACCTGAATCCTGATCGAGCGGGATATTATTGATCCTAAAATCGGTCAGCACCATTTTTGGTATCCGTTTATTTTTCTTAATGCTATCGGGCGAAAACAAATTGAAGCCACCAATTCCACCAAATAAAAAGTCACCATTTGTAAGTTTTAATGCCGCGTTATAATTAAACTGATTGCTTTGTAAGCCATCGGTAGCATAATAGTTTTTAAAGCTATGGTGTTTAACATCAAATTTTGATAAGCCATTGTATGTGCTACACCATAAATTACCTTGGGTATCCTGAAGGATATTGAGCACCGAATTACTTGGTAATCCATCGCTCTGGATATACCGCTTTATTTTTTTAGTTTCAGGATCAAAAAGCAATAAACCTCCACCTTCGGTGCCGATCCATATCTGATGATTAAAATCTTCCTGAATAGCTCTGATGGCAAAATTGATCTTCGTATATTTATGCTTTTTGTTTATTGGATCGATTTCGATCAGTTCCGTATAGTTCCCTGCCCAAAGTCTGCCTTTAGAATCCTGGAACAAGCTGTGGATATCCTTTAGATTATGGTCAAAAAGCTCAAATTTATCTGCAATTTTATTGTAACGGTACAATGCACCACCTTTTGTGGTACCTACCCAGATATTTTGTTGTTTGTCTTGATAAAGCTTCCAAATGTTAATGTCATCAACGCCTTTATAGGTATTGTAACAGCTATAATGAACAAATTTACCGGTTGTTTTATTAAATCGATCTATCCCGCCGCTAAAACTGGCCACCCAAACGTTGTGATCTGCATCGCTTAAAATACTGGTAACAAAATTACTGGTTAACGCGTTTGGATCGCTGGTTTTGGCATAATTGGCAAAAGTATTTTGCTTTCGGTTCCAAACACTTAAACCACCTCCATCAGTCCCAATCCAAATATTATTGTTTTCATCTTCGCTAAAGGAAAGTACAAAATTGTTAATTAAGGAGTTACTTTTTAATGGATCATGCTTAATGGTGGTAAACTGCTCGTTTTCTGGATCGATGATATTAACCCCACCACGCAATGTTGCGATCCACTTTCTAGATTCGTGGTCTTCGTAAACCTGGGCAACAGAATTACTGCTTAATAAGCCTTTTTCTTTTCCTGCAGATAGGTAATTTGTTTTTTGATTTTTTGTATTGTAAACAGCAATTCCTCCCCCATCAGTCGAAATCCAAAGTTTTTGTTGCCTATCAAACAACAAACTCATAATATTCTCATTGCTTAAATGCTGATTAAACTTAATGAGGCTACTATTGGCTTTATCAAATTGAAAAAGTCCGTGTTCTGTTCCAATCCAGAGTGTTTGGTTAGTGCCTTTTGCAATGCAAGTTACTGAGCGTATAGCAGCGGTTACTAAACGAAGTCTATGTTTTTCATTATCATATCTGCAAAGCCCTATATCTTTTATAAAAAGCCATAGGGTTTCTTGTTCATCAACATATAAAGCCTTTACAGTGAAATCGAAATTTTTGCCATATGGAATCCGTTCTGCTATGCTGCTATTCTTTTCGAGCATAAACAGGCCTTTTTCTTCAGTAGCTACATAAACAGCTAATGCTTTACTTATTGCAATGGAATTAATAGAATAACTTACTTCTTTTTTTCTTCCCTTGTCTAGATAAATCAACTGATGAAACTTGGAATCGGCATAATCATAATAAGAAATGCCTTTTTGCGTACCTACCCAGACCTTGTTTTTAGCATCTCCATTCAGTACCGTAATGTGGTTATTCACTAATGAATGTTCTTCTCCCCATCCATTTCTAAAAACCTTAAAATGATAGCCATCGTAACGGTTTAATCCATCGTAGGTACCCATCCACATAAATCCAAAATGATCTAGATATAAGGAGTTTACTACATTATTAGATAGGCCACTTTCTACACCTAAATATTTAAGGCGTACAGTTGCAGACTGGGCAAAACAAATACCTGCGCCCATCCATAAAAAAAATATGAAGCAAGCCGTTTTTTTCTGAATAAGAAACATAGAGAAACCGTACCGTGGTATGCATGGCAGGAAACGAATATACATATTTTCCTAAAACTCAGCTATCGGAATTGTTTAGGATTAAATAGTAAAAATTGTAAAACTTCTCCTACATCAAAACAGCCCTATCCTGTCCTATCTTGATGATCTCTCACCGATATTTCAACATTCAACCTACAATACCTACACATTTACAGATCAAAACCCGAGGTTTTGAAAGGCAGAACTTCTTTAACCTATTATTTCAGAATCAAATCAGGCAAACTGATACTGGCTTTAAGGTAATCACCTATAACATAGATCCTTTTCCGATTTTGGAAAGTTTTTTTTGTTTTTAAGGGGATAAAACAATTGTAAAATATAAACAGCCAGGTGTTTATGCTAACGATATCCTCATCAAGAAATTTACTTAACATCAGAGTGCCCAAGGCTCATGGTTGGATTCACTTCATCACGAATAAGCTGTTTTAGTTCTTTAATTTCAGGAAAGCGTTGCATCTGTTTTCTATCAAAAATTAGTTTCTCACCAATTTGAATAGTAAAAACGCCCGATGTTTCACTCGGCATTAAAGTTACCCCCTTTACCTCTTCTACAAAAGTGGTCAAAATTTCTTGCGCCATGTAAGCCGAACGCAGCATCCAACCACATTTAGGGCAATAGGTGATATTAACAAGTGGTTTCTCCATTTTTATTTTTTTTACAAGGGTACAAAAAATATGGAGGGATGGAAAATGGAGATTTTAAATGGGTGTTGAAACCTATTAAGCATCTGCAGATGCGTCTTCACTTTTGTTCTTGCTGTAGAATACTTTGTTGTAATTTCGGATTCAGCTAAACAACAATGAATAAAATGAACTAAACAAGTTAGTTGCTTAAAATGTTGTCAAAAAGAGAAAAGGGTAGCCACATCCATGTCTACCCGTTTCAAATTACTCCCGTGTTAGAGGAACTATAATTACAACAATGAAGCAATTTTTGTTTGCTTCATCTGGATAATCATACAACGCCAGTATTAAAACACGTACTGGTTCTACGGTTTATCTTTTAACGGAATTTTAAACCAGAATACCGAACCTTCGCCTTCTTTACTGTTTACACCGATTTCGCCTCCATGGCGTTCAACGATTTCGGCCGAAATATATAAGCCAAGCCCAAGCCCCGAAAAGCTGTAGGAAGAAGCTTCTACACGGAAAAACCTGTCGAAAACAAATTGCGCTTTATCGTTAGGAATTCCAATTCCGAAATCCTGTACAGAAACCAACAGGTAATCGCCCTCTGCTTTAGACTGTACTATAATTTTATCCGCATTAGGAGAATATTTGATGGCGTTGGAAATAAAGTTGCTTAAAACCTGTTCAATCCGGTTACGATCGGCATACACCTGAACATTAGTAATATCCTGTACAACCCGGTGTTCATTCATGCTTTCCTGTAAACCATCAATAGCATCTTCAATAACGCCGGCAATATTGAATTCAGAGAAATTGAAAGTCATTTTACCAGCTTGTATCTTGGTTACATCCAATAAATCTTCAACAAGAGCAGTCAATTTTCCAATCTGACGGTTCGCCTTATCTACAAATTCATAAATCTTCTCAAACTTCCGCTGTTCGGCCATCCTCAATGCAAACTGTAAAAAGCCTTTAATACTGGTAATCGGTGTTTTTAACTCGTGACTGGCAATACTCATAAACTCATCTTTTCGGTGCATAAGCTCTTTAGTAGCCTGTTGAGCTTTCATTAAATCGGTTACTTCGAAACCAAAAAAAGCAATGCCATCAATTTGCCCCTGATCAGAAAAAACTGGATTTAGGATAATATCGAACCACTTTTCAACCGATTTTCCTGTAGCGCGGTTTAACTGCTCGATCTTATAGGCGCTGGCTACATAAGTTTCGCCAGTTTTCATCACATTTCTCTCTATTTCGAGCAATTCAGGTGATTCGAACTTAGAACCATTTCCAATCCTTGATCGGCCTATATAATCGGTTCCGCCATCGAAAGTTTTAAAAGCTTCGTTAACAAATTCATATTTGAGGGCTTTCCCCCTACGGATGGTGATTAAAGCAGGTGCATTTTTAAAAATGCTATAAAACTCATCTTGCTGTTTCTTGATCAGCTTTTGAAGTTCGTTACGTTTTTTCTCGGTATGTTTCTGTTTGCTAATATCGATAACATAAGTAATTGCCCCGTTCTGAACATCTTCGTCTAACAACGCCGAACCAACCAAAACATCTACCGGAACGCCCGCTTTGTTAAGGTATTGTTTTTCGAATGGTGGGCAGAAGCCTTTTTCTTTTAATAATTTATGCGATATTTTGCTGATCGGCAAAAAAGCTTCCGGTGTAATCTGCATCCAGTTAATATTTCCATTTTCGAAATCAGATCGCGAATAACCTAAAAGTTTTAAAAAGATATCGTTAGCATCTTCTATCCGCCCGGTTTCAATATCGCTAAACAAAATTCCGATCACATTCGATTCGAAAATCTTTCTAAACTTACGTTCTGTTGAGTTCAATCTCACCTCAGTATCTACCAGTTTCGATATATCGACCATAGAACCAACCATACGATAAGGAGTGTGCAGATTATCTAACAGGATACTTCCGCGATCGAGCAATGTAGCATAGCTGCCATCTGCTTTTTCTAAACGATACTGGGCCGTCCACTGGGTTTTGTTGTGGTTAATGGCTTCATAAACACTTGCTTTAACACGCTCACGGTCATCAGGATGAATTTTATCGAACCAAAATGCAATATTTTCGGTGTGTGCATCTTTCTGATAACCGAACATAGAAGTAAAATTGTCGCTCCGCCACATGGTGTTATTGGCCAGGTTCCAGTCCCAAATGGTATCGTTTGTGGCATGCGACACCAGGTTGAAACGTTCTTCACTTTCTGAAAGTTTCATGGTACGCTCTTTCACTTTTAGTTCGAGATCGGTATTGAGTTGACGCAGGTTCTCGCGCGTGCCTAAAAGTTCGTTATAATTCTTTTTCAACTTGTGTTCAGCCAATTTTTGCTGACTGATATCGGTTAATGTAGCTACAAAACCATCAGACATTTTTACCGCAATTAGCTGTAACCACTGTTCTTTAGAAAACTGGAGCTCTGTTTCGAGCACCTTTCCGTTTTCTACGACGCCAACATATTTATTAAAAAGATTACTTACCGTAAGTTCAGGAATCATTTTCATCAACCTGGCTCCAGTGAGCTCCGATTTGTTCTTCTTTAAAATACTTAGTGCCGAATCGTTATAGGTGCTGCACTCAAAATCCACAATAAAATGTTTAGCATCTCTCACTGCTTTAAATGCCAAAATCCCATTAAGGCTTGCATTAAAAACACCGCTTATGATATTGTTCAATTCTGTAATTCTGGAAATATCTACAAAAGAGATCACCACACCATCTGCCCGCTTATCTTTCCTTAAATAAGGCATTACACGCATCAGGCATCGGGTATTATTTTTCAGTTGTACTTCTTTTTCGATTACATGCCCATTCAGCAGTACCTTCTTAATATCGCTGATTAGATTTTCTGCCTTAATATTGTTCGAAATGTGTTCTATAGACCTGCCAATATCTGATTCGATAAGATTCACCATACTTACTGCCGCAGGATTAAATTTACGGATAAACATTCCGGCGTCGAGAAAAATCTGACCAATATCGGTACTCCTGAAATAATTATCCAAATCATCATTTAATTCGATCAGTTCTTTGATTTTTAACTGGTGTTCGGTATTTAGGGTATGCAACTCTTCGTTTAATGATTGAAGCTCCTCATTGCTGGATTGGAGCTCTTCGTTGGCTGAAAGTAGTTCTTCGTTGCTTGATTGGAGTTCCTCATTAGTGGTTTCCATTTCTTCTACAGCCAGCTGCAGGTTCGAGCGTGTTTCGTTCAGTTCGGCCTCCAGTTCAAATACATATTCGGATTGGTTAGCATCATGAAAGCCAGAAAGAACAAATTCATCCTTATCGGCAACAACTTCTGAAACATGTTCTACAAAAACTACCATGGTAAAACCATTGGTATGAACCGGGGATGCCGGTACAATGGAAATGTCTACAAAAATATCTTTAGTAATCTGTGTAAAACGGATCTTCTTTAATTCAATCTTTTTATTTTCTTTCCAGGCTTTCCGTAACCCGGTATTGAGCACGATAGATACCTCCCGCGGTACCATCTTTAAAATATTGAGTTCGATACTTTGCTCAGGAAGCGATAAATATTGACGGTAATCGCCAACCGCATCCTGCATGATGTACGCTTTATCAATAAATACCGCAACATAGCCCAGATCTGACGAAAGAAAATCGGCCAAACGTTTTTCTAACGGGTTTTGTAGCACCGCGGTGTTACCTCCTTTTTTACGTTCCTGGCCAATTGCGGCCTTCGCACCAGTATTGTAGGTATTGTAACTGGAATAATTGATTTTTCCAGTCTTCTTATAGATTTTCGATTTACCCGAAACTTCTGTTAAACCAGCCTTCATGGAAGAAGCGGTTTCGCTTGATCCCAGAAACAGATATCCATTTGGCAGCAGGGAGAAGTGAAATATGGAAAGAATTTTTTCCTGAAGGATGCTATTGACATAAATGAGCATGTTTCTACAGGTAACCAGGTCGTTTTTAATAAAAGGAGGCGATTTAATTACATCATGTTTGGCAAAAACAACCTGTTTACGTAGGCTTGCAACAACTTTAATGTGCTTCCCTTCCTGTACAAAATACTTCTTAAAAAGTTTAGTGGGTATTTCTTTTTTTACCGACACCGGGTATTCGCCACGAGAGGCAATCTCAATACTTTTTTCATCAATATCAGAAGCGAATATTTTTATCTCGATCTTTTTGCCCGATCGTTCTACGCAATCATCCGCAAGTGCTGCAATGGAGTATGCCTCTTGCCCGGTACTACAGGCACAAACCCAAATTTTGATCACATCGCCGTTTTCTTTCCGGTTAACGATATCCTTGATGGCGAACTCATTAAGTTCTACGAAAGCCTGCTCATCTCTAAAAAATTTAGTTACCCCAATCAGGAAATCCTGCGCTAAAATCTTTACTTCATCTGTATTGTTATACAAAAAATCAACATAACGGTCGAGTTTTTTTATACCTCTTTCGTTCATCCTCCTGCCAATACGCCTGATAATAGTAGGGGTTTTATACAGGTTAAAATCATTTCCACTAATGTTGTGTACCAGTTTAAAAACCTCGTCGAGCAGTTCTTCGTTAACTTTACCATTTTCGAGCACTTTAACAGGTTCTTCATTTACATAGCTAAAAAGTTCTTCCTGCATCTTAGAAGGAACCATTATATGGTCTGCATTGCCAGATGCAATGGCCGAATTGGGCATACCATCAAATTTAGCAGACCCCGGATCCTGAACGATAACCATTCCACCGTTTTCTTTTATGCTTTGTATGCCTTTGGTACCATCTGTACCGGTTCCTGAAAGGATAATCGCAATTGCTTTCTCTTTTTTGTCTTTCGCCAGGGTATGTAAAAAATGATCGATTGCGGTATTAGGTGCCTTAATCTGCGATTTATCAGCGAGCTTAAGTCGCCCCCTAACCAAGGTCATGAGTTTATTATTAGGAATGATATATACACAATCTTGTTGGATGGCCATATCATTGGCTGCTTCGAACACCTTCATATGGGTGTGCTTTCCTACAAGCTCTACCAATAAACTTTTATAATCGGAAGAAAGATGCTGGATCACAACAAAAGAAAAACTCGAGTTTGCCGGCATGTGGTCAAAGAACTCATGAATGGCTTCCAAGCCACCTGCAGACGCACCAATGGCAACAATGTATTTATCGTAACGCTTATTCAATACCGATTCCTGCTTTTTTTCCATTAAGCTAATTGTAAAGTTGCTTTGTTCTAAATTCAAATATAAAATTCCTTAAAGATTCGGCTATTTCCAGTTCATTATTGCTCCAAGGCAACGACTGTCCATAAACGGTTTGTAGCCAAAGCTTAAACGAATTTCTCGGGTGATAGTTTTTACCATCTTTATCAAATTTGATCACCTGCTCAGGATCGCCGCCCCATTTGATCTGCTGTATTACTTCAGGCCTGAAACAGATGATATAATCGCCGTTCCTACCATCAATCGGGATAACCAAAATCCCGCTTCCAAATTTTTCATATGCTTTCGCTTCCTCATACCCCCCACTCAAATGATCGCTGGCATACACCTTTTCAGTTTCTTTTCCCTCAAGCCATAACATCAGGTTATATACTTCACTTTTATCAGGTACATCTCCACGTGATTCGATTCTGTTACCCATCTTCACTACCACTCCGCCTGCATTAAACAAAGAAAGAATATTTAAGTTTTCATCTTCAAGCAAGCCTTCGACAATATCATCTTTCGAATAAATAAGATCGGTTATTATAGTTCGTTTTTCAAGTCTAAAAGCAGACTGCTGATAATCTTCCTGGCTTAATATGGCCGTGATGCGATTGGAAATTTCTACCGAAAGCCATTCGAAAAGATAGCGCATATCTACATTCGGATGTTTTGGTTCAATATGATGACATGAAATTAGCCCCCAGAGTTTGTCGTGATGCAATACCCTGATAGACATTGATGCACTGACGTTCATATTCTGCATGTATTCCAGGTGTACCGCTGCAACACCGCGTAAATTACAATCAGATAGATCGATAAAGGCGTTGGTTAAAGGATTGATAACCGGATACAATCTAACAGGTTTATATGCACGGTTAGAAATAAGCCTGAAAGGATTTTTAAGGTAAAGTGCCCTTGCTTGTTTAGGTACGTCAGAAGCCGGAAAAGTTTGCCCAAGATAACTTTCCAATGCCCCTGAAATTTCCTCGGCAATTACTGTCCCGTTCCAGGCAGAATCGAACTGATACATCCTTACTCCATCGAAACCTGAAATCTGACGTAGTTGCTTAATGGCAACATTACACACTTCCTCCAGTGTTGAGGCACTCTCCATGGCCGAAATAAACTGCCGTACTTCCTGAAAAACGTCTGAAAAACTTTTCTGGCCATCCGTTAAAGCAGTTTCTATTTCCAATAAGGTATAGTCATTCTTAATGTGGACCAAACCATTGAATTGCATTTTTTCATCATCATTTTTAAATGTCAGATTAACTGGAATTCTGTCTTTCGCATCTCCTTTAATCAGTTTAATAATATTATCTATGTCTTGTTGGCTAAACCATAATGATAAATGTTTATTTATCATCTGTGCTGGTGCCTCATTGGTAATTGTACTTAAGTTTTCGCTGATTTGTATAATATCCAAGGTTTTATTATCCAATACGATTAAATATCCATAATCTTGAATGGAATTAATGTGGTGAATTGGTAAATTTCCGCAGAATTCTGCATCATAGTTTGGTTTATCTGACATTTCTGACTATTTATTTTTGGAAAAACATAATGCTTAGGAAAAGCAAAAGATTTCATTCTTAACAATTATAAGGCCAATTAAATCCTCATTTAGGTTTAATTTCCTCAAATTGGACCATCAAGTGCATCATGCAACTAAAATATAGATTAAGGACTTTATTGAAAGAAAAACAATAAAAATATTACTGCTCTTACAACCCAGCGGAATGTTATTTTATGTTAAGGCTTAATCGAAAAATATTGCACATCAATAAATTACCCAAATCACCTCTGAATTTGTCTTCAATGGCCACCTAAAAGTAGGCCTAGAACAGTTAATTTAGACATAATTTAGCCTATATGAACAAGAATGTTTTAACTGCCAGCGTTGAAATAAACCAGCCAATTAGCCTGGTTTGGAAAATCTGGAATGAACCCGAGCACATCATTAAATGGAATGCTCCATCAGACGAATGGATCAATGAGAAAATTGAAAATAACCTGGAAGTAGGAAGTGGTTTTTTATACGTTATGGCCAAAAAAGACGGAACCGAAAATTTTGATTTTCGCGGAACTTACACCGAAATTATTGAGCATGAGCGAATTGCTTATACACTAGACGACAAGCGGAAAAGCCTGATCACTTTTACAGGAAATAACCCGGTTACGCTTACCGAAATCTTTGAACCCGTTCCAAACCTTGATTTAACCATGCAACAGGAATTCTGTCAATCGGGGCTGAACCAGCTTAAAGCATATGCAGAGCAGCTTAATAAATGACTTCAGGTTTTAATACAGAACTGGTTTCACTGCGATTTCGATTTAATTTGAGGTAAGAATAGGTTTAGCTTTCCTGGGCTTTTTCCTTTTCTTCCACCAGATGATAAAACCTGTAACCGGCAAACTCGCTGCAACCAAAGCCGCTAAAAAAGAAAGAATTTTATTCGGCAATCCTAAAAGCCTGCCTGTGTGCAGATCGTAATTGGTGGCTTCTATTAAATCAGCCCCGTTAAAATCTTTATACAGTTTAGCCCTGGTCATTGTGCCGGTAGCTTCCTCATAAAAAAAGGTATTCTGGTTGCGTGCCCAACGATAGGGATAAATCATCCTTAATCGCAGTTCACCTTTACCACGCAGCGAAAAACTAGTGGAAATAGCACCAGGGTATTTAATTTTAGCTTCAGTATAAATTTTATTGTAACGTACAGGTACGGGATCGATGTGTGTGGGTTTGGTTAAAACGATGGCTTTGCCTTGCCCCAATTTGCTCCCGGTAAAAAAGCTAGCCGCATTTTTCACCTCTTTAAAAGCAAAGTACAAACCACTCAAAGCAGTAACCAATAGCACAACTGATGCATAAAAGCCCAATACGTTGTGTAGATCGTAATTTAATCGTTTAAACGAGGCTTTTCTTTTAATCGTTAAAGATTGTTTTAATAACCGCATTTGACCAGGAAACCAGAGTACCAGTCCCGTAATCAGCATGATCACGAAAATAACCACCGACCATTGCATGATGAACTTTCCTGTTTTTCCTAGCAACAGGGAGGTATGGATGTGCTCTACAACCTGAAGCCAATCTTCGCCACCTTTTTTTACCAAGGCGGCATTGTAAGGATTAAAATAGTAAACAATCCCCTTTTTAGTGGTAATTTCTACTGTTGCATTTGAAAATCCATCTTCAATTCTGATTAGCCTTAACTGATCTTTGGATGATAACTTTTCGAAATTTGAAATGATATGATCCAAACCTACAAAAGGCTTCTGTTGAAGTTCTACGTAACGGAAATCTTTTTGTGTAAAATCTCTGATTTCTTCTTCAAAAATATACAGCGCACCAGTTACACT
Source organism: Pedobacter sp. GW821-FHT01D05 (assembly GCF_059422505.1). Taxonomy (NCBI): domain Bacteria; kingdom Pseudomonadati; phylum Bacteroidota; class Sphingobacteriia; order Sphingobacteriales; family Sphingobacteriaceae; genus Pedobacter; species Pedobacter sp. GW821-FHT01D05. The sequence goes on from NZ_JBWKXA010000001.1 coordinate 1,910,112, forward strand.
AATAATAAATACGACCAGGCCAGTAACCAGGCCGAGCCAGAGATGAATGTTCCTGATGGTATTTTTAAAATTCCTGTTCTTCATTGCCTAAAAAGCGTAACCTAGCGATAGGTTAAATCTGCGTCCATTCCCTCTTACATAATTTACATTGCTGCCATAAAACTGAGAAATGGCAGGATAATAAACTTTATTCAATAAATTCTCTAGACCTACCGATAGTTTTAAAGGCTGTGTAACCTGATATACAGCTGCAACATTAAATAAGTTGAAGGCTTTTACCGGACCTTCGCCAATTAAATATTTACCTGCCGCATTGGTTTTGAAGCGGTCGCGATTTCCAACACGCATCCAGTTTACATCTAAACTTAAGTTTTTAATACCTGAATATTTAAGGTAAACAGTGGTTTTTGATGGTGGGATACGGGTTGTGTTTAAATATACATCTTTCTCTCCGTTAAAATTGCCATCATTATCTACATCGCCTTTCCCTTCTACCTGTGCATAGTTACCACCGATGCTCAAATCGAGTAGAACCTGATAATCTGCCTGGATTTCAAATCCATATACACGCTCTGGAATACGCTGAGAGATGTAAGTTCCATTAACTTCTAAAAGATTGGCACCCAGTTTAGACGTACTGTAATAATAAGCAGCACTAAAATTCAGTTTACCTACGGTACTGCTAAAACCAGCTTCGTAATTGTTTACAATAATTGGTTTAGTTTCTAACTGCGATAAAGTATTGCTTTTTGCGGCCCTTAGTACCCTACCTAGCTCGAACACAGAGAACGACTGCGCATAACTGATAAAAGGGTTAAAAAACTTGAATTTCGAATAACGTGCGCCAGCATTAAATACTAAAGCATTATAATTTAATTTACCGCCCTGCACCGCTATACTTCCTGCACCGTTTGCACCGGTAGCCAGGGTATTAAAGTCGTCAACATCAATGTTTATATTTTCTACCCTTAAGCCTCCCTTTATGGTTAAATCATTAATGAAAGTTGCAGAAGCCTGTAAGTAAGGTGCAAAGTTCACCATATTCATATTAGGCACCCACAAACGGCCATCTGTTAAGCTTTGAGCAGTTTTATCGTTCATTAAATCCAAACCATAGTTCAATTGCATTGGTACCTGATCTGTAATATTAAAAGGTGTGTTCAGGTTTACCCTTGCGCCTTTTTTGGTTGAGGTAATAGCCGATTGGCCACTGCCGAAAAATGATGCTGAGTTGGAATAAATGGTATAAAAATCCTGGTAATATATATTGGCCGTTAAATCTGTTTTACCGAAAATCTGCTGATTGGTGTATTGTAAATTAGCATTATGGTTAAATCTTGTTCCTTCATCTTCACCCAGTCTTTTTCCATAAATACCAATGGCCGGCGATTGACCGTAAACCCCATCTTTGGTTAGGTATTTAGAATGCTGCCTGGAGCTGAAATAATTATACATCACCTGTAAACGCTGTTTTGGAGTAAAGTTATATCCCAGTTTTACAAAACCATTGTAAGATTTAGTCTCACCTAAACCATACTCAGGAGAAATCACCAGGCCTTCAGCATCGCGAAAAACACCAGTTTTTTCGAACATACCACTTACCAGATAATCGAACTTACCTGTTTTGCCGTAAAGCTGTTGCGAAAAGCGGTAGCCTATGGTGCTATCGCCTTTTAAGTTTCCTGTAATTCCGGCTTGAGAATAACCTCCGAATGATTTTCCTTTATCTGCTTTTTTAGTAATGTAATTAATCAAACCTCCTTCTGCACCATTACCATAAATGGCAGTAGCACCTTTAATAACTTCAACACGTTCTATAACCGAAGGATCGATACTGCGGATATCCCTTCCTCCTGCCCTTAATGGAGTAGATTGCGGAATACCGTCAATTAATACCAAAACATTTCTACCGCGCAAAGTTTGACCAGAGTTACCCGTTTGGTTGGTAGAAAAACCCAATCCAGGTACGCTGTAAGATAGTATATTGGCTAAATTCGGACTAATTGTAGATTGTGTATTTAATTCCTTTGCTGTAAGCACCGTTACAGAAGATGGTGTTTGCGACAAAGATTCAGGTCGTCTACTTGCCGAAACAATTACATCGTTAAGTTCTGAGCGCTGCTCTTTTAAAACAAAAATTACCTGAACTGTATCGTTTGCAGTAACCGATACAGCCTGTTCCAATTGATCGTAACCAGTTATCGAAATCCTGATCTGTTGGTTTCCTGCCGGAACATCCGTTAACTTAAATGCACCGTTTTTACCTGATGTGGTTTTAAGATTTTGTTTTTTAACCTGTATGTTGGCAAACGGTATGCTGTTCCCTAACGAATCGACAACTTGTCCAGTAAGTGTGCCCTTTCCTGTTTGCGCAAAGAGGGGAATTGTGGATAACAGAATAAGCGCAGCGGCGAAAAATTTTATGTATTGGAGTTTCATGCAATTTTTAAATTTCGGCAAAGCTAGCATTATTTAGACTTGTTAAAAATAATAACTCAAAAAAGATACCTACATGGTGTTTAATCATTCATGATTTTAAAATAAATAAGTCATAAGATTTAATTTATCTGATATTTGCGTTAAACCGTTTGTAGTAAAAAAAATGTTGGAAACAAAGATGAAGTACGCACTGATAACCGGAGCCAGTAAAGGTATTGGAAAATCTATGGCCATTGCGCTGGCCAGGAGAAAAATCAACTTGTTGCTTATTGCCCGTTCAGGTGGTGAATTAAGCGCTTTACAAACGGAGATCAAAAACCAATATAGTGTTGAAGTAGATATCTTGTCAATCGACCTTAGTCAGGCTCAAGCTCCAAAAGCAGTATACAATTGGATAACAGAAAAGAATTACGCCATTAATATCCTGATTAATAATGCAGGTTATGGATTATGGGGGAAATTTGAAGAACTGGATTTAGGTGCCCAGTTAGAAATGTGTCAGTTGAACATGACTACGGTAACTTCATTGTGCCATTTATTGCTTCCAATCCTTTCAACAGAAAAAAAAGCTTATATACTTAACGTTTGCAGCACTGCAGCCTACCAGGCGGTGCCAACCTTGGCCATTTATTCGGCAACTAAAGCTTTTATTTTATCTTTTACGAGGGCTTTGAGGTTCGAGCTTAAAGATGGCCCGGTTTCTGTAAGTTGCTTGAGTCCAGGCCCTGTTGATACTGGTTTTGCCCACCGGGCCGGACTAGATGCCTTTAATAAAATGGCTGAAAAGTTTAACATGAGGCCTGATGAGGTGGCTGAAATCGCGTTAAAAGGAATGTTTGCCAAAAAATCTGAAATTATTCCTGGTTTTACCAATATCATCAGTGTTTATGCCAACAGGATCCTGCCAAAGGGATTTATCGAAAAAATGGCCGCGGGGATTTATAAGACTTAGTTCTATGTGTAGTCAGATGTTTCTATGAATTATCATAGTTGATGCATGAGTGTGGGATGGTAACATCCAACACCACGGATATAATACTATTGGTTGTTTGGAAAGGAAAGGGCAGTTATTCTTGGCGGTTTGCAGTCCTGCTTTTGGTACAAGTCCCGATGAAAAATCGGGAGCTTTTCCCGTCAATCAGGTTTAGGAACAGAGGTTAGTGCACCATAAAACCTTAAAAATAGCCGTAACTTTTGCCATCTAGCCCCGGGTGCAGTGCTACCCTGCAGCAAGGAGGCACGACGAAGCGAAGCGTATAAGCGGAAAACGGGAACAAAATAACCTATTACTACTGCAATTGCGCTCCAAATACAGAAGATCTATTTCATTTAAAATAAAGCTAAGTGTCGGATGGGAACATCCAAAACTACGGATATTTAACACCTCGAGGGTTGTGCAGTCAGATGTTACCATCTGACTGATCGTATACCCTCATTTCCATGAATTATTCTTGTCGATGTATAAGTGTCGGATGGGAACATCCAACACCACGGATAAAAAAATCCAATAGCCTTTATTTGCACAGCTCTACCCTACCGCAACTCCCTCCAAAAAAAAATATTTTAAAAAATTTCAAATAAAATTCTTTGGAATATTAAAAATATGTTAGGTTTGTATTAAATACTACTAATTCTATAGACTATGTCGAATAAAACAAACACGTTTTATTTTCCTCCAGTACCGAACCACTCGCCCATGCGAATGTGCTGTTGCTGCGCATAACTCTACCTCCAATTTATCTTTTTCCTAAATCTTTTAAATTTTTACACATGGCCACATCGTATCCAACCTTTACCTTATCTGAAAAATTAACACAAGAACAGCTTGATTTTTTTAATACAAATGGGTTTATCCATTTCAAGAATTTCATCAAACCCGAAACAGTTTCTTCCATTATCGACGCTTCTAAACAAGTAGAACAAAAATGGATACAGGAAGATATTAAAAAAATAAACGGCGTACCAATTAAATACGGAAAAGATCTTGATGGTTCAGCAATTGTGCAACGGTTTGCTTTTATTAATCAACAGCATCAAACGCTAAGTGGCCTCTTATTGGATCCACGCTTTAACGCATTGCTTCAATTGGCTGGCGATGGCGCACGTTTAGGTACTGAAGAAAAAGATGGTATGGTGTTTAACCATTACATTAACGGACCAGAAAGCAAATTCAGTAAAATGGGCTGGCATACGGATGGTTTAAGAGATATTTTCTACGGCACTAAACTTAACCCGATGCTAAATGTAGGCATTCACCTAAGTACCTTAAAGCCTGAAAATGGTGGATTAAAAATTATCCCTGGCACCCATAAACAAAGTATTTACCAAATGCTCTTTCGCAAAAAATATTTCCTGGATAATAAACCTGATGCTGAAGAGGTATCGATATTGCCAGAAGCAGGAGATTTAACCATCCATGATGGAAGACTGTGGCACAGGGTGGCAGAATCGGCCATTCGAGGCGAGGAAAGCAGAAGGCGTGTAATTTACGTACCCATCATCGCAGGTAAATATGCCCCAAAAAATGAGAATAGTCCAACAGTATTTTATCAGCGCTTCGCCGGAATTGTAAAATAAATTTATGTTATTTGCCCTATTGTTTACTTACCTGGTCAGATCGGGGAAGCTAAAGCGAATGGCTGATTATTCTAAAGGTATTCCGAAGAAGATCAGTTTAAAATTTTACCGAGCAGAAACAGCTATTCTCTTTGGCGCAATTTTGATCGGCACTTAAATTGGAGGCTATTATTAAACTAAAAGAAGACCATTTAGATGGCAAAAGGGTATTTGCAGACCGCGAAAGGACAAATATTTTAAGAAAAGGCGAACAGGGATTGATCTTATTTTTGCTTCAAAGGGTTCCTAAGTGGATTACGCCCAATATGATGACAGGGATTGGCATGTTCGGATCGCTGATTGTGTTTTTAAGCTTTATTTTGGCTGGTTTTTATGCGAAAAGTTATTTGCTGATCGGAATTTTTGGTTTTATGATCAACTGGCTTGGCGATTCGCTCGATGGCCGGTTGGCGTACTTTCGTAAAATCCCACGGAAATGGTATGGCTTTGCGCTTGATATTGTGATGGATTGGCTCAGCATTATCCTGATCGGTTTGGGCTATTATTATTACGCTGATGGTAACACACAGATTTTCGCATTTCTTTTTGTGGTATTGTACGGTTGGTCGATGATTATTTCTCAACTGCGTTATAAAATTACAGGCTTTTACCAAATTGATTCCGGCCATTTAGGCCCCACAGAATTACGCGTAATTATTTCGCTTATCTTAATTGCCGAAACCTTATTTACCGGTGCCATTACTTATTTCGCAATTGCTATGGTATCGCTGCTGTTGGTGATCAATATTATCGATACGTTTAAACTTTTGAAAGCGGGCGACGCTAAAGATGAGGAGGAGAAGCTATAATGACCTGGGCATCTGTTAAACTTTTCCTCAAAGCACAGGTATCGGCTTTTTCTGGTGGCGTTACCGATTATGGATTAATGATCCTACTAACCGAATGGCTTCATATCCACTTTACCATTTCGATCTTGATTTCTGGCACCATGGGTGGGATGGTTAACTTTTGCATTAACCGTTTTTGGGCATTTAAAAGCAACGATGGTTATTGCAGTTCGACAAGCGGACAGCTAATCCGGTTTTTTACTGTGGTTTTGGGGAGTATTTCACTAAAATCAGCTGGCACCTACTTATTGCACCGAAGTTTAAATCTCGATTATAAACTCGGCAGGCTTTTAATTGATAGTATTGTTTCTTATGGCTTTAACTATCCGCTAATGAAATATTGGGTATTTAAAATCAATACTGTGGAGGCTGTTTGCGCTGAAGAAACAAGCGATTGCTTTGAAACCCTGGGCAAGGAACAGGCCATCTGAATAAAGTAAATCCTTTTCTTAACAGCAAAAAGCAAATAATGCTATTATTGCCTTTATCAAACGTTTGCGCGCTAGCTAACAGGAGTATCCACCCTAAGGGTAACGGGGAATAAGAAACGACCATAAAAAAGGTAAGAGGAATGTCCAGCCCAAACGATGAAGCATAAAAACTGAACACCTTGCCTTTACCTTATTAGTTTAATATTATTTTAGCGTCGTTTACTCTATTTTCATTAATTTTCTTGATAATCTCTTCAAATTTCGATTCTTTGGCGACGTACTTATTTAATAAATCGATCTGATTTAAGCCCCTCACCAGGTTGTGCTCAGGATAATTTGTTTTATAATAAATATCGCCGTTTAAGAAATCGGCTATAAACCTTACTGCTTGCATGTAAATCATAAATTTACCCGAATAAATAAAGAACTGTTTTTCGGTAAAGGCCAAAACCTGGTCCATTTCTTCCATATAACCTTTATGTATTGCGGCAAAAACATCTTCTCTAATGGCTATTTTACTAAAATCTTTTTCCTCTTCATTGGCCTCTGAGAGATAGGTACGCATCATATCGCCCACATCGCTGATAAAGTATCCGGGCATTACGGTATCTAAATCGATTACACATAAGCCTACCCCAGTTTCGGCCTGTAACAGTACATTGCTAATTTTGGTATCGTGGTGTACAACACGTAAATTAAGTGCACCACTATCTACCATGTGTACATACTGCTCTTCTATATTGTAATGTCTGATTATCTCTTCTATAGCAAACTTTGCCTCGTTAATCCTTTCATCGCCAGCTTGTTCTAAAGCTTTTTTAAACTGCTCTACACGTAAAGGCAGGTTATGAAAATCTTCAATAGTGGGTTTTAATTTTTGTACATTGAAGGCACAAAGCATCCTGGTAAATTTACCAAACTGCTTAGCAGCGTGGTAAGCCTGCTCAGGCTCATGTACAAAATCAATAGCGCAAGAATTTTCCACAAATGGAAAAATCCTGTAAAAATGATCGTCGATTACCACAAAATCATCTCCATTTGTAGCCGCAATTGGGGCAACAAATAAATATTTAGGGGCTGTTTGATCAAGATATTTTTTTATTGTCTCAATATTCTGAGCAATATTTTGAGGCTGTCGAAAAACCTCCGTATTTACCTCTTGCAAGATATAGGCTAATCCCTCATCGTAAACTTTCCAGGTATGGTTAATTAAGCCCGAGCCGAAAGGTTCAATTTTAAATTTTTCTGCGTTAAGTCCATAAGCACCTAAAACTGCTTGAAACATAAGATGTTAATATATATTTGAATAAAAATAGTTTCAGGCAAACCATTTGTTCAACCTGAATAAAGTTGCGTATTAAAATATGCGGGCAAGCCATAAGCAATACCCGCAATCGAGACTAAAAGCCGCTATCGTCTAAAGCGAAAGTATTTTTTCGATCTTTCCATTTTCCTTTTGTAAAATCAGGGAATTTTTGTGGCATATTTCCTTCTTTTAACGATTTGGTAGAAAGTGGCATAATTACACTCATTGTAACTGAATCATATACATCAATAGGCGTTTGTTTTTTCTGTTTTACCGCCTGGATAAATCCATTAAATACAAACCAATCCATACCACCGTGACCGGCGCCTACAGCTTCTGCCTCATATTTTTTCCAAAGCGGGTGGTCGTATTTAGCAAACCATTCATCAGCTTTATCCCAGGCATGATCTTTCGATTTATGTTCGATGTGCACTGATTTGTTTACATCCATCCATAGACCTTTTGTTCCCTGTACCCTGAAACCGATAGAATATGGTCTGGGCAAGTGGGTATCGTGACTTAACATTACGGTTTCACCGTTTGCACAGTTGATCAGCGTAGTGGTAACATCACCATTTTTATAGTTAATTTTAGCGTTAGGGTGGCCCGGCGACATTTCTTCTACGTAAGCAGCCAAACCTCTTGCTTTAGAACTGAACGATACCAGGCTGGTAAAGCTGTTTCCCCTGTTAATGTTAGCGTATTGCATTAAAGGGCCAACACCATGGGTTGGATATAAATCGCCATCCTGATCGATGTTGAACTGTGTACGCCATTGTGCCTCGCTCAATGCTTTTGGCCCGTACTCTACCCCACCGCCATAATAATCTTTACCGTTATTAAAAAGTACGTTTCTTAAGTTATGCTGGTAACCACCTTCAAGGTGCACCAATTCGCCAAAAAGACCTTGTCTAACCATATTTAACGCCGCCATTACATCTCTACGGTAACAAACGTTTTCTAAGGTCATGTAAGGCATGCCTGTTTTTTCAGAAGTGTTTACAATATCCCAGTGATCTTGAACACTTAAACCTGCAATTACCTCGCAACCTACATATTTACCAGCTTTCATGGCATCAACTGCCTGGTCGCGGTGAAACTGCCATGGTGTTGCAATAATTACGGCATCAATATCTTTACGGTCTAAAAGTTTTTTATAAGCATCTAAGCCACCGGTATACTCTGTTGCTGCAGGTCTGCCTTTTTTGGCAATAAAATTACGGCAGATTTTAAGTGAACTTTCCTGGGTATCACAAATTGCAACAATTTCTACATCGTCTCTTAAGGCACCTTCAGAAATATGGCTCATACCACGTGCACCCACACCGATATAACCTACTCTTACTTTTCCACTGTCTGATGATGCAAATAAACTTCCGGTTGGCAGGATGGTTAAACCAGCAGCCGTAAATGCACCATTTTTGATAAAATCTCTACGTTCCATTTGTGTTATTTAATATTTATTGTTTAGTTTTTTAATTGATCCGGTTAATACTGAACAAACGTTTTACCTGCTATTCTTTCGCACTTGTACACACCAAAACCCATTCACTTACAGCACGTTAATGCGTTAAAGGTTTTTAAAAAGTTTTTGACCATGGTAAACTGATCGGGCTGTTTTTCGTGCATATTCCAAAACAAATAGGCACATACTGTATTTAACCCCATGGCTTTGGCCATTTGCAAACGCTGTTTCCATTCGGCTTTTGGGATACGGGCAAAATGCATTTCACCACAGCGTATTACATATGGCTTGCCATTAAGCTCAAAAGATTCGGCACCTATTGCAAAGGTGTTTTCTTTTTGGGCCCGGCTATTAATAGATAAACTTATTAATAGCCCTAAAACAAGTGTTTTTGTAAGCAAATGGGTACGCATTGTGCTGGCTTTTATCGGTTTTGTTGATTTGTATTTTTTAAAAGTAGAACAAGCAAACGAGCATTACAACATAAATATCAGCGCAAACGATTGACTAATTTTTACGTAACCCATTTATTTAAGCCCAAAGCAAATGATCTATTTACTGTGCTTATTTAAGCTGCGCTGCAATGCCTTTGCTACATACGCCTATTGCCAGGCAAATGGTAGTTAAAGCTTTTCGTCCTAACCCTTTTACCACTATTTTAAAGGCTTTACATTTTAACAAAGGCATACTGTAGAAATAATAAAAATATGGGGAAGTATTTCCACAAAGGCAGCGCAAAATGGGGAAACATGGCAAAAACCTCTACAGTTTTATTCGCACACATAAAATGCGCAGAAGTTATTTTTTCACCTACGCATTAAAGATTAAATCTGGGTTTTCGAATCATTTGAAAGGGTTTCAATCTAAAATTTGATGGTAGGCATACTTGCTCGCCTAGTTAAGATTACCAAATGAGAAAATTTAGGCAAAGTTTTGTCTACTACATTTGAAGAGGATGATTTTAAATTTAATATTCTCTTACAATTAACTAAAAACCTACCTAAATTAGAAAAGCTTATGGCGAATTCAGAAAGCGGCTACGCAAAAAAAGCCGCCAATTTAAAAGATTTAATTATCCGTTTAAAAACCCTTGGGGATGATTATAATCCTCCCAAACCCAAACTCTCAGTAGAAGCCTTAGAAATCTTGTCTAAAAATGCAGACGATGCCAATCGTGCCCTAAGTTTGGTTTTGCCAGTTTATAGTAAAGCTGTTGATGGACAAGAGCTCATTTTCAAATCTTTAAATGCATTAATTACCAGAAGTTATAATTATTTAAAGGCAGCTATTGATAATCCTGCCGAGCTACAAACTGCTAAAACACTTGCTGATCGTTTAAGAGGAATTGGGAAAAATAGCATACCTGCGGATGGTGCCACTGGCCCGTCAAAGTCCCGGGTATCATACGACAATAGAGTGGAGAATCTTAAACAATACATTGATGTGCTAACCACGAGTAAAGTTTACGAACCTACTCAAGAGGATATCAGTATTGCCTCTTTCCAAACCCTACTAGCGAGTATGGAGAGCAATATAACAGCTGTTGCGATTGCTAAGACACCTGTTGATGATGCACGTAAGAACCGGTTTAATATCTTTCATACAGAACAAATCGGCTTGGTCGATACTGTATTAGGCGTTAAAAGTTATATTAAAGCATCATTAAATATTGATCACCCTCAGCGTAAACATATTTTAGCCCTAACTTTTACAAGAATGAAATTGTAAGAATATTTTTAATACCTCCCTATAATAATTTGATCAAGGCTATCTTAAAAAAGATAGCCTTTTTTTATTACTGAATTAATTAGTCATCCCCCATTCAGATTAATTCCCTTAATCTTTTGTATAAAAAACACATTACATGTAAAAAAAACTAAAATTATAGGTGATTATCGCATCATTATACCACGCCCATATAGTTTCATGTAAAATTTAACGATTGAGCTTTAAGTAACAATGATGTTGCTGTAAGTTTGCCGCATCATCCCTCTCACATTCTAAAAATTTAAATTAACAATGACTAAATTAACACACAACAAAGGCAGAGCAATTGCTTGCTTAATTCTGATTTGCCTATTCTTGGTGCAAAGCTGTAAAAAAGATCTTTTCGAATCTTCTAGCAATAATTATAACAAACTGGATCCTAATGTAGCAAGAATTGCCAAATGGTATGATGATGAAACTAAAGGATCTAACAACAAAGATTTTATCATGCAGAATCATGCTGATTGGATTAATACGGACAGCTTAATTCAAGAAGGAAATAGTATACTTTACTCGGCACCATTATACCATAAAGACAGTATCTTTAGAGAACTTAATATTGATCGGGTAAATGGGAAATACTTCGGTTTAATTAAAGAATACATCTTTCACAAAGCAAAAGAAACAAGCCTAAAAGTTTATTCTTTAAGTGGCAACCTAATCAAAACTGGATTTCTTACTCATGACAATAAATTTGTGGTTACTAAAAGTGCCGACATACTTAGTATAAAAAGACTTATTTTAGGCTGTAATGACTGTGGAACCGGAGAGTCAACCGGGAGCGGAGGCGGATCTAACAATAATGATAATGGTGTTGACAATGACGAGACTGTTCATGGAGGAAGTTTAGGCGGGGTAACTATTACTGTACCACCACCAATGCCTCAATTTCCACCAATTATTTTTCCAGTTTTGCCAATTTCTTTTCCTAGTGCCCCCATTACAAACCCTAGTGGCGGTAGTACTGGTGGTAGAGGAAAAAACTATGGCGTCGACCCTAATTGCCATAACTGCCAGATTAGAACTGCAGATTTTGACAGCTTTTTAGCAGAGGCCAAAACCGCAGGCCTTGTTATTGATGTTCCATATAAAACCACTATCACAACTGCCGATGGTAAAACATATGAAGGAACATTGACAACCATCCGCAATACTGATGGCAATTTAGTGGCCGGATATTTTAAACCTGATGTAAGTTCTGATAAATTTACTGTAGGTAATCAATATAACTTAGGAAATGGCAAACCGGATGGCACTACAACAACCAATAATTCGGGTATTAGTTATTATGGTATTGGCGGGCAAATAATTGATTTTATAACACCTTACAGACCTGGTGATGGCATTACGCCAATAGTTTACCGCCTTAACTTTATGGGTATGACCGATCTTGATAAGCAGAATTTCCTGATTGCAAATAATGAAATTTATCAAGCATTTAAAGATTACTTACTCTTAAATGGAGATACGCCGGAGAATAAAGAATTTGTTAATTGGGCAGTTGGGTATTTAATGCAAAATAAAAGCAGTTCAGCACGAGACTTATTATATTTGAATAACATCCCGAATTCAAGTATCACTTTACCGAATTTAGATGTGTCAGAATTAAGTAATTACCCAGAGTTCAAAAGCTTAGTAGCAGATTTGCCTAATTTTCTAACCAAATATCCAAATGTATTGAAAGCGATGAGTTATACAACTGGATTTTCTGAAAAAAAAATTATGCAATTAATGCAACCGGGCAAAGGCCCAAAGGTTATTGTTATTAAAAATTTAAAAGATAAAAATGGTTATGACATTTTAGGACACTATGATAAAGCCACTAAAACTCTACAAATTGATGATGGCTATGTTAATGGATTAAGTATTGTTAATTCTCCTGCACGATATCAAGGGATAGGTCTAATATTGGTGATATCAACACTCCATGAATTTGCCCATTTTGGCACCAATGAAAATGCTTTATTACCAGTGATTACAAATAGAATTAAAGATCCGGGTTATGAGCCAGGATGGTATTTTGAAGATACAATTACACCTACGGGAGTAGGTAGGCTAATACCCGAAAATGCTTTTGAATGGATGAAATATTACAAAATTAAACCTAAAAATTAGAGTGATGACAAAATTAAAATTACTCTGCTTTATGTTATGTATGAGCTTTCTTTCCTGTAGAATTGCAGAAAAAAAATCTTTAAGTAGCGCAGATACAACAGCAATATTCCAGCAAATACTTAATAATAAAGTGTTCGTTAAAGAAAATAAACGCAAACTTCCTGATACACTTTATTTTTTAAAAACTAAATATTTTAACAAAAGTTGGCCGCAAAAGAGTAACTACTTTAATATTGTTTTTATAAAAAATACGCCACAAGCTACAATGGTAAATTTTGGCCCTAATTCACCCTATGATAGTAGAAAAAGAATAAGTGTTTTGAAATTTGATATGAATAAAGACACATTAAGAGTCTTATTATTAAGCCATGGCGATCAAATATATTTTGATTATAGTTTAAAACTATTTAAGAATAAATGGGAAATTTTAAAGGCTGAAACCGATTTTGGTGGCCGTAAAGCATATTATGGTTTTGAAAGAGATCAATGGTATTTAGATTTAAAAAATAAAATTAAGGATACGACTAAGCACAAATCTTTCAAACCAAATAAAAGTCAATAAAAAATCTTAACTCTAATACTCTATCCAGAAGATGAAAAGTTTAAAAGTCACTTATATCATCGCATTATACTACATATTATAAAAACAATGTGACAAAATAATTATGATAACAGTAAATAAAAAACACGGATGCCTATCGATTAGGGCATCCGTGTTTTTTATTTAAAATATGTGATTAGAAACGTCAATCACATCAAGAACGGTTAAATTAAATCAACTAAATCTCTTTCAGTAGAATCTGTTTTAGATATAAAAGCTTTACATGCTTCAGATTCTCTATCAATAAATGCCATTAACTCTTCCGTGAGGCTTTTAAGAATATTAACATCTAGTAAATTGTAAAATTTATCAAACTGATTTTCAGTAAAAATTAAACGCCGGTTTCTTGTGTTTTTGTGCAGAACAAATTCGGTTTCAAATTCCTGCAAAAATAAATCTGAACGTAAAACCTTCGACAGATACTCGTGTAACTTAATGGTATAAGGGAGGTGAACAAAAATTGTGTTATGTATTTTATCATTAAGAATGAGCCGATATCTCCATAATGGTTTTTCATCTGTCGTAAATTTTGTTGTCACTTCAATCACGCCACTAACAAAGAAGTCTATATAATTAATATATAAATTAGAATGTTTTCCTGAAGATATGGTTGTTTTTAGTTCAGCAAGAAGAGGATAATATAGGTGTCTTGTGTAATTATACTCATCCATTTCCTTTAACAAGTACAGAAGGTTTTCAATTTCCTGCACTGGACCGTCTTTTGATCTAGCATATTTTTGAGTTAGTTTCTTATAAACTCTTTCATTTTCCTCTTCCTTTAATTCAGTTATAAAAAGTGCTGTGAAATATTCTTGTAATGACCTATGAGCAAATGAATACATTCCTTCATCATCAACCAATAGCGAAATCGCTGATTTTAAATCGTTTAAAAACTTATTATTATCGAAACTGATCTCTTTTTTCTCCTTTATCAATTTTAGCTTTAAATTTATATAATCGCGATTAAAAGAAAATTCATTTTCGAAATAAGAAAGAAAACTAAAAGATTTTAAAATCATTTCAAACCCCTCTTGATCTAAGCCACATAATTTCTCTCTAACGTAACCTAATTTTGTTCTACTATCATGTTCTGAGAATAATGCATTAATAACTCTTCTGTAAAAGATAAATTTTTTATCGGGTATTGCTGCGTAGTTTTGGAAAGTTAACAGATATAAAGAAAGTAGAAGGGGGTTTTTCAAAAAGCTATGGATATATTTTGATTCCCCTTGTTCAATTGACTCTATAGCTTTTTCGGCAATTTCTTTTTCCTCACCTAATTGCTTATAGACAAAACCTCTGATTTCACCATTATCAAGACTCAAGTCCTTCATTTTTAAATTGGTGAAAATTGGTAAATTTTCGATATTTGAATATGGTCTTGAGGTTAATAGATAATAATTCACATTATACTTATTAACAAAATCATTAATTTGCTTGACCAACCTTTTCTTCGTTTTTTCATCAACTTCATCAAAACCATCTAGAAAAAAAGTAAACTTTCCTTTATCAAGTAATTTTTCCAGAATCTCACTATTAACTACGAGCTTGTTTTGCGTTATAATATTTTTGATAAAGATTTCCAGCTCACCAGAAGATTCATTTAGATATCGTAATTCGATTAGAATGGGGATCTTATTTTGTTCAAAAATAGAATTCAAAAATAAGTGTTTAACTAGAGTACTTTTTCCACTTCCAGCATCTCCGATAATAGTTATATAATTCATCTTCCTAAATAATTCTGTAGATGAATTTGTATTTAATATTTCTTCATTATCGCTCAACAATTTCGAAGGAAAATAAACATCGTACAAATAAACCGGTGTGTTTCCTCTGAGTAAAGTTTTAATAAACGAATATCTCTCTTTTTGCTTTGTCAAATAATTTTTAAGATCCTTACCAATAAACTGTTTAATTTCATCATAAGATGTCTCATATATATCATCAAATAGTAATTTGCCTTGCTCTATTAAGGTCTTAGTAAAGCTTGTGACGATTGTTTCAAGTAATTTTTCTTCCAATTGTTGAAGTATTATTTTTTAAAAGGTTACCTAATAAGCTTACATAGACATTTACATTAAGCAAGCAGAATTCATTCTAAATATAGCCAAATTATAGATCAGTCTCTAGTTTTTCAAAATAGAATAAATAAATACTCAAATTTAGCTATGCATTTTCTTTACCATAGCGCACTGTAATTAAAAATTATGTCTATAATAATCAATTACCTTTTTCATAAATACTTCCATCCTATCCTTTAACGACTGTAATTGTTCATAAGCTGCGTTAATGCCCTCTAAAGGGTCTTTAATCTGCAAACGCTCCAATCGCTTAGGTTCACCGCCACTAATTCGCTTTTCAAGCTCCAAAAACTCTTCTGGTGTTTGCCAACGTTTAATTTCAGGGTCGTATATCCAATGTTTAGCAGCTTTTGCGGCCTGGTATATCGTAAAACACGTCACTAATGGTTTAATTGGCTCTTCATACTTGTAGCTCTCCCACTTCTGTTCCAACTCGCTTTTTCTTATAAGTTCTTTTGAATTCATTTTGCTAGTTTAAATATAGATTCTTACTTCTTCTTACGTTCCTTAGGTTTGTCAGTAATTTGATTTAAAGTTGCAGCCTCTTTCAATAAATAACGTTTTATAAGTTCAATTAACTCTTTCATATCATTTACCATTATATTTTTTACTGTATTAGCATAGTCTTAAGTTTTCCAGAACAACTTTTTAGACACCAACAAAAATACTAAAAATATTAGCAAACCAAACGCTTATTTTCAACACTCCTATTAAGTGTAATGACCAAGAAAAGACTGGATCAATGCCCCAGTTTATTAAATAGACCCAATTATTATATTACCACACCCGCATTTTATATTACCGCACCCGCATTTTATATTACCGCACCCGCATTTTATATTACCGCACCCGCATTTTATATTACCGCACCCGCGTTTTATATTACCGCACCCGCGATGAATAGAACCTTTCATGGTTCTTCATTATACAATCTTTCTGTTTCGCATCCTGAAGTGATTAAAATAATAGAAGCGCACAATTATTTTGGTTTACCTAAAATGAAAGAGATTATTGCAAAACTACAGGAAGAAGCACCGCCTATTGGTGCAGACCCTGAATAGGTAGATTATTAACGAGAATAAATCCATATGCATGTTTATGAGTTTACTCTTTAAAGCTTCTTTAATTCCGCTAATGGTGTATACCAGCAAATTATCTAACACATGATTTATGGATCGAGGAAATTTACTGAGACAAAAACCACATTTATCCGCGGCCAAAACACATAGTAAATACATTATTTTGGCTGCCAATATTTATTTATCAACAGCCAAAAATGTATGCTATAAGTGTACTCTGGCTGCAGATAATTTTATTAACAAGGCGGGTTACTGAGCCAAGAAGCACCGCCCCTTTAGTCTTAAACCCGGTAGCAACGGAAATCCTTTTTATTGCATAAATGTAATCTCTCCTATTCTTGCTGCTGGTAGCACAAAATTTGCAATAAAAAGATTGGAGTGAATAACGGGGCTGCAGCACCCACGGAGGTATGCATGTTCGTTTTCAAATGAAAATGCGCAAACTAATTGCAGACTACCTCAACCTGCTGATGAAATTGGTATAAACTATAAATAAAGGAGAAGAATTGGTTCTTCTGGCCCAACCGATGAAAATGGCAACATGTAATAAAAGGTATTTTTTAATAGTCGAAACAAAAAACATTTGTCCTTCACTTCGGCTTCGCTCAGTGCAGGCTGGCTCAGGATGACAATGTTTTTTGTTTCTTCTAATTGCAGCCCCCAACCCCTCCAAAATTAGGAGCAGAATTGGAGGCTACAAATAAGGTCTTCGACAGGCGCAGACTGACATTTTAAAAAAAACGATTAAAAGCCGAAACCCTCTGATACAACTTCCTGTACCTTACTTTTTCTGAACTCTTTCATTGATGGTGGTTCTTTAGCCTCTAGCGTGGCAAAATCTACCACACCTGTTCTTTTTGCCCAGTCGAAATAAGCTACCGATAACCTGCTTACCACATCGTGATTTTGCCTGGCTACATTGGTGGTTTCGCCACGGTCGGTTTCTAAATTGTACAGTTCCCAATTGTAGCCTGGCCAGGTAGATACCAGTTTCCATTTACCAGCGCGTACTGCACGATTGCCTGCACGTTCCCAAAATAACGGTTCATCGCGTTTCAGTTCGTTATCGTTGCCGAACAGTACTGGTAACAAGCTTTTACCGGCCAATGCATTCGGCGTAATGCCCTGGTAGCTTTTTGGATAGTTAGCGCCAGCCAGATCGTAAAAAGTTGGGGCGATATCGATAATATGGCCTGTACCTTTTTTTAGGGTACCCGGTTTAATTTTAGCCGGGTACCAGGCAATAAATGGTGAACTGATGCCACCTTCGTACATATAATCTTTAAAGGCTTTTAATGGCGAATTTGAAGCGTACGACCAGTTTTTGCTTTGCGATTCGTACGAACCAATGGTACCCACCGGGCCCGAATTGCGCACAGCACCTTTATACCACTTTACCAGATCTTCTGCAGGGGCACCGTTATCGGAAATAAACAGTATGATGGTATTTTTATCGGCTCCGGTTGCCTTTAACTTATTTAATACCTGGCCAATGCCCTGATCTAAACGATCGACCATGGCGGCAAAAATCTCCATCTTTTTGGCCCACTGACTGCGCTGATCGAACGATAGTTTGTTCCAGCTATAGATATCGGCATCTTTTTCTGAGATGGTAGAATTACCATCAATAATACCCAGTTCTTTTTGTTTTTTAATTCTTTCGGCACGGAGCACATCCCAACCTTTATCGTAGCGGCCTTTGTATTTGGCAATATCCTCAGGCAGTGCATGCAGGGGCCAGTGCGGCGCGGTATAGGCTAAATACAGGAAAAAGGGTTTGTCTTTAGCGCTTTGATCTAAAAAGTTTACGGCATTCTCGGTAATTACATCGGTTTGGTAAAATTTACCCGCTTCTAATGGGTAAGGTTTGCCATCAATGGTATATGCGCGTTTTTTACCCCCTTCGTAATCGCCCTGATCGAAATAACTTCCATTTTCCGACATCATTACGTGATCGAAGCCACGCTGCCAGGGAAAACTTACATCTTTACCCGCCACGTGCCATTTGCCCGACATTAAAGTATTGTAACCCTGGGTTTTTAAAACCTCGGCCAGGGTAAGCGATTCTTTATTGAGATACCCCTGATAGGCCGGAAGCCCCAGATCGTTGGCGAAATACCCCACACCTGCTTTATGCTGGTACTGCCCTGTTAATAAGGAAGCACGTGTTGGCGCACAAATGGAATTGTTGTAAAATTCTTTTAGCCGGAGGCCCTCATTGGCGAGGCGATCTAAATTGGGTGTTTTAATTTCTGAGCCATAGGCGCCAAGATCTGAATAACCCAGATCATCGGCCAGGATAAGGATAATATTAGGCTTTGCCGGCCTGGCATTTTGCGAAAAACCCTGAATGGCCATTAATGCACCTATGCATGTTAATATTACTTTGTTCATCTTTTTCTTTATTTAATACTAAAAATTCTGATTGCCCCTATTATTTCCCTGTGCAGGCCGGGCGGGTGCAGTTTTAAGCAATTCGTAATCTACTACTCCATTTTCTGCAGCCCACTTTATATAAGCGGCTTTTAACTGTGCTACTATTTCGGGGTGCTGAGCAGCCACATCGGCATTTTCGGCCCTATCTTTTTCGATATCGAAAAGTTCGTATTTCTCGGTTAAACCTGCCGGAGAAACAAGTTTCCATTTGCCCCAGCGTACGGCTTTGTTGCCTCCACGTTCCCAAAACAAAGGTGCAGCGCGCTGAACGGTATCGGTTGATCCGCTGAGCAATGGCAGCAAACTTTTACCAGCGAGGGCATTACTGGTTATGCCGTTTAACTGTTTTGGATAACTGATACCCGCCAATTCGTAAAAAGTTGGGGCAAGATCGATTAAATGCCCGGTGCCTTTGGCAATTGTTCCGGCTTTGATTTTATTCGGAAACCAGGCGATAAAGGGTGCACTAATGCCGCCTTCGTACGGCGCGCCTTTATAATTGCGAAGTGGCGAATTGCCCGTTTGCGACCAATTGCTGTTCTGTGTTTCGTAAGATCCGGCTGTACCTACAGGGCCAGTGGTGCGTTGGGTGTAAGGCCTGGTACCATTGCCACCCTGAGCGCCATTATCTGAAATAAAAATGATCAAGGTATTTTCGTCCTGCTTCAGTTCTTTTAGTTTAGCCAGCAAACGGCCAACACCCTGGTCTACATGATCGATCATGGCGGCATAAACTTCCTGGCGGGTTTGCCAATATTCCTGTTCATCATACGTTAACTTGTTCCAGGGTTTTACCTGGTCATCGTGTGCGGCAATTTTCTGATCACTACCGATAAGTCCTTTTTTAATGGCATTGCGGTAGCGTTGTACGCGAAGCGAATCCCAGCCTAATTTATATTTGCCCTTGTATTTGGCAATATCGGCAGGCAATGCCTGAAGTGGCCAATGCGGTGCATTATAAGCCAGGTATAAAAAGAAAGGCTTTTTATCTTTTTGCTGATCGTCTAAGAAACCTAATGCATTATTGGTAATTTCTTCAGTTAAATATTTTCCTGGTTCCAGAAAATACGGTTCATTATCTTTAACCAATGGCACGGTTTCAGAGCCTTTTTCTCCGATTTCGTAATAGTTGCTGGCACCACCAATAAAACCAAAGAAATGATCGAAACCGCGTTGGTTCGGCCATTGGTTCCGATCGTCGCCCACGTGCCATTTACCTGCCATGAGCGTGGTGTAACCACCTGATTTAAGTACCTCGGCCAAGGTTAACGATTCGCGGTTCAAAAAACCCTGATAAGCCGCCAGCCCAAGGTTATTGTTAAAAAAGCCAACACCGGCTTTGTGCTGGTACTGCCCGGTAAGCAACGATGCCCTGGTAGGTGCACAGATCGAATTGTTGTAAAATTCTTTCAGTTTTAAACCACCTGCAGCGAGTTTATCCAAATTGGGTGTTTCTATTTCAGTTGCGCCAAAAGGGCCAATATCTGAAAAGCCAAGATCATCAACCAGTACCAGTACAATATTTGGTTTTTGCTTTTTCTGGGCATATGCCCCCTGCACCACCAATAAGCCAAAGGCCAGCAGGCATGCTTTTGCTATGGGCAAAGCGGAATGTTTTTGTTTAAAATTCATGCGATTAAATTTTAGTGTAAAACGGTTAATAGTTTACCCAATCTGGGTTTTGTTTTAATTTAGGGTTGAGGTTAAGCTCGCGTTGCGGAATAGGGAAATGAATGTGGCGCCTGGCCGCTAAAGTTTTTCCGGCTGCTTTGAGTGTGGCCACATAATAATCGGCTCCTCTTCTGGCCAGATCGAACCAGCGCTGATATTCGAAAACCAATTCCTTTCTGCGCTCCTGAAAAACAGCATCCCTAAACTGATCTACAGTTAATGCCGGAGAAACATCGGCTAGTTTGGCAATACCTGCGCGCTGGCGTACTTCATCTATTGCGGCATAGGCTGCTGCATTTGGCCCGTTATTTACTTCATTTAAGGCTTCAGCATAAATTAAAAGCACTTCTGCATAGCGGATAATGGGTAAATTTTTAGAAGACTGCGATTGATTGCCCACCACAGCCGGATCGTAATATTTATTAAACTGTGGCGAAAAGGTATATAACTGGCCATTTGTAGGGCTCACCATCTGCGTAACAAAGGTGATGGCCTTTCGGGTATCGTTATCGGCAAAACTGGTATACAAACCGCCAGCGGTATGCAGGGCATCGGCATAATCGCCATTAATACCGGGTACATCTGCCGGGGCCGAACGGCTGGCCAAACTATTGCCCTGAAAGCCAGCGTTACCTACAAACTGTGCCGAGAAGATATGCTCTTTACCATTTTTGGTGGCTACATTAAATACATCAGCAAAATTTGCAAACAGCGAATAGTATTTACTGTCGATTACCTCTTTACTTTTTTGTGCTGCATTAGCCCACTCTTTATGGGTAAGGTATACTTTTGCCAACAAACTTTTGGCCGCGCCTGAAGTTGCCCTTCCTAAATCTTTACTGCTGTATTCTGCCGGTGCAGGTAGTGATTCTGCATCTTTTAAATCCTGAATGATCTGTGCATATACCGCAGCCTCGGGCGCATTGGGCACATATAAATCTTCGGGCGCTAAAGAAGTATTTTCATGCAATACAATGGGTACATCGCCAAACCAGCGTACCAGGTTAAAGTAATGTAAGGCCCTTAAAAACTTCGATTCGTTAATTAAACGTTTTCTAATGACCGACCCGATCTTGCCCTCGTCAATCAAAGCAATTTTATCGATGGCGATATTTGAAGCGTTAATGGCATCGTAACTTTGTTTCCACAGCTGCTCCATCCTATCGTTCGATGAATCGTGGGTTAGGCCAGATATGGCCCTAACGTGTGCATTTCTGGCCCTTGGCCCTGCTTCGTAATCGTCGGTAGCCATTTCTACGCCAATCTGCATTAAACTGTTGTAGAGCGACTGGCCACTTTCGTAAAGTTTACGGTAATTGGCCGTAACAGCAGAAACCGCCTGACTTTCATTTTGATAAAACTGTGCCGTAACAAGCACAGCATCGGGATCTTCTTCTAGCTTGGAGCAGGCCGAGAGTGCTACTGCTAAAATGGATGCATATATTAAGTTTATCTTTTTCATTGCGATATAGATTAAAATGTTAACCTTAAACCAGCCCTAACCGATCTGGCGATGGGGTAAATACCGGCATCGGTTCCTGGCGATACATTACTTCCAGAGGTAATTTCGGGATCGAAGCCTGAATAGTTTGTCCAGGTAAGGAGGTTCTGCCCGGCTACATAGAAATATACATTTGATAATTTGGCCTTAGCAGCGATCTTTTTTGGCAAGGTATAACCCAGTGATACATCTTTTAACCTCAAAAAAGAACCGCTTTCGATAAAACGATCGGAAAATACAGGTGCAGGATCTAATTTGGCTCTTGGAATGGTTTGGCTTGGATTACTTGGTGTCCAGCGGTTTAGAGCGGTGGCCGAGGCATTTTGTTGCCCGGTAAACAGCTCCAGGGTTTGCATATTCGAGTTCAAAATACTGTTACCATATGAGCCTTGTACAAATATTAACAGATCGAACCCTTTGTACTCGAAATTATTGGTTAAGCCAAAAATGAAATCGGGTTGTGCATTGCCAATAATGGCTTTATCTGCAGCAGTGGTAAACAAACCATCGCCATTAATATCTTTGTACAACCTATCGCCCGGTTTTGGCACGGCGCTACCCGTATATTTACCTTTAGTAGCTTCTTCCCCTGTTTGCAGGATTCCATCGGTTACATTACCATAAAAGCTGCCTAAAGGTTCGCCAACTTTTACAATGTAGTTTCCGCTGATGTACGACTGTGCACCATTGCCAATACTCAGCACTTCATTCCGGTTAACAGAAAAGTTTAAATTGGTATTCCAGATAAATGCGCCGGTAAGGTTGCGGGTATTCAGGCCAATTTCGAATCCTTTATTTAATACCGATCCATAATTCTGTAGCGATGTACCATAACCTGTTGTCCAGGGGATCTCTACGTTTAACAATAAATCTTTGGTTTTCTTGTAATAACCATCTAACGTTAATTGGATGCGGTTGTTAAAAAAGCCGATATCCAGGCCAGCATCGTATTGATGGGTAGTTTCCCAGCCCAGTTTATCGTTCGCAATGCGGTTAGGTGCAAAACCCGTGGCAGTGGTGCCGCCAAAAACATAGTTGAGACTATATAAGGTTGCCAAAGACTGGTATTGACCAATCTCCAGGTTTCCTGTTGTACCGAAACTGGCACGTACCTTAAGCTCACTAATTGTTTTTTGTAAGGACTCGAAAAATTTCTCGTTACTGATTTTCCACGAAGCCGCTGCTGAAGGGAAATAACCCCATTTGTTTCCTTTGCCAAAGCGGGAAGAACCATCGGTACGGATACTTGATGTTAAGAAATAACGGTTATCAAAACTGTAATTTACCCTGGCCAGGTAAGAATGTAATACCCATCTTGTGGCATCAGAGTAAGGCGCTACCAAAGTTGCACCGCTTTGCAGGCTGTTATAGGTTAAATCGTCGGTTACAAACTTCTGGGCATTTGCCCTGGTGGTTTCACTCGAAAATTCCTGTTGCGTAAAACCGATTACCGCATCTAAAGCATGTTTACCAAAAGCTTTATTGTACGAAAGGGTATTTTCATTTAACCAGGAATAAGAATTATAAGTTCCCTTTCCGGCAGAACCACCAATGGTACTTCCTTCATAAATGGTTGATGGGATATAATTCTTTTCATTTACGCTGTTTACATCAGCACCGAGCAATACTTTTAAATTCAGTCCTTCAATAATGGTATATTCTCCAAATGCTGTCCCTAAAAATTTATTGGTGGTTGATTTATTGATCTGCTCTTTTAATGAAGCAATTGGGTTGGCAAATATATTTTCGAAAGGATTACGAAGCGTATAAGCACCCGAAGCATCATAAATAGAAGCGGTAGCAGGCATAATCAACAGGCCATTGATGATCCCCGAAGGAGATACATTGGCATCGGCCTTACTTCCGGTAATACTTGCACTTACTTTAAATTTCTCAAAGGGTTGGGCATCTACATTGGCCCTGATACTGATTCTCGAATAATCGGTATTCTTTAAAATACCATCCTGATCAAAGTAGTTCCCTGAAATGAGGTAACGTGTTTTTGGGTTACCGCCACTTATGGTGAGTTGATGGTTCTGGGTTGGTGCACGCTCGAATGCTTCAGCCTGCCAGTCTGTTCCTGTACCCAGCTGGTCAATCTGCGCCTGGCTCAAATACTGGAAACGGCCTTTGGTTGGATCGGTATCGTACAAAGCATCGTTTCGGAGCAAAGCAAAATCGTGGGCATTTAAGAGGTCTAACTTCTTTCTTAACGATTGCGTACCGTAACTTCCTTCGTAGGTAACTGCGCTACGATCTGCTTTCCCTTTTTTGGTAGTGATGATCACGACACCATTGGCTCCTCTCGAACCGTAAATCGCCGTTGCTGAAGCATCTTTTAGAATATCAACCGTTTCAATGTCAGAAGGATTAATACTGGCCAATGGGTTAAGTGGCGTACCACTCAGCGTGCCTGCCGAAGCCGAACTGTTGTACAAAGGAAATCCATCAAGCACATATAAAGGTTCATTTCCACCTTGTACAGAACTCCCACCCCTTACACGGATGCTTACACCACCACCCGGCTGACCAGATGTTTGGGTAACCTGCACACCTGCCGCAGCCCCTTTTAACAATTGATCTACCGAACTTAATGGTTGTTTTAATGCCGATTTAGAAATGGAGGAAACGGAACCTGTAATATCACTCCGCTTTTGCGTTCCATAACCCACTACCACCACATTATCGAGCTGGTTGGCAGCTTCTTCTAGTTTAATTTCAATCGGACTTCCATTTGCAATAATTTCGATGGTTTTATAACCAATGTAACTTACGGTTAAGGTATAAGGAAACTTCTGCCCGGTTACGAACCTAAATTTACCTTCATTATCGGTTGCTGCAGAGTGGGTAGTTCCATTGATGCGGACCACAACACCCGGGATGGGCTCTTTGGTTTTCGAATCGGTAACCAAACCGCTGAGGGTAGAGTTAATGAGCGGTACGGTTTGTGCTTTAACCGCAATCGAAAAAATAAATTGAGCGATAATTAACATTCCTAAATGGCGCAAGGTGCGTAAGGAACGAACTGATAATCTGGATCGAACAGGCTTTTCCTGTCCGAAAACTGGTAACGAGACTTGCGAAGCCGACCCATAGGGCCACCTGACTTCTTCAAATTTTTGCATACTTTTGTTTAAGGTTAAGTGGTAAATTGATTCAGGTACCAACGCCAATTGAAGACCTGTTTCGATGATTTAATCCAGGGGAGATACAGCTGTGTTTCCCCGTTTTTATATAGTTTGTAAAATTCTTATATGCTATCCTCCTATTGTTTAATGAGTTGTTTTTTCTGTATCAATACCATACCTGCTCATTTATTACCAAATGAAACTTTGTTCTGCATATCTGTTAAGTAATATCGGATCTGGCTTGAAAAAACCAGACAAAGGAATGATTACAAGAGATGTCCTGTAAAATAAGGCAAAGTTCATAATAAGGATATATTTTAGTTTATGACTGGTAAGTCAAAGCATTATTGTTGAGCGCCTGGCCATTTAGAAAGCCATTTTACAATAAGTTTACGCGTAACAACAACACATTCGCATTGATTCGTGGTAATTCGAACAGTGGATAGCGTAGGTAGAAAATGAAAGAAAGTAAAATGTATTCATATCGTTATTTGCAGGTGGCAGGCAAATATAATATTTAATTCTATAAATCCTATAGAATTTATAGATTAATAAAATTCATTTGTTTTATATAGATACATAGTAAACATTAACTGTTAAAAAGCTTAACCCAATAGCCCTATATTCCGCTCTACTATTTATAAATTCCCCTGATTAAGCTTGGTAAAGCAATGAGCAATAAAGGCATTGCTACAATAAAACCGCCAATTACGGCTATAGCCAAGGGTTGATGCAATTGCGCACCAGCTCCAATACCTAAAGCCAAAGGCATTAAGGCGATAATTGCCCCAAGTGCAGTCATTAATTTTGGCCGTAACCGGGTAGAGATGGCAAAGGTTATGGCATCATCAACACTTTGTTTGGCAAGGGATTCTTTAAACTGTAAAAAGGTAAATACAGCATTCTCACCGATAATACCCACAATCATGATTAACCCGGTGTAACTGCCTACATTTAGGGGGGTATGGGTTAAAAACAAGGCTAAATAACTCCCAGAAAGGCCCAGCACCGAGATTAATAAAATGAGAAAAGCAATTTTAAAATCTTTAAATAGAAATAAGATTACGCTAAACACCAACAAACTCGATGCGATAAGAATGGTGAGCAGTTCGGAGAACGATTGTTGCTGTTCTTTATATGCACCACCATATTCGATGTGGTAACCCGATGGCAGGTTTACATTGGCATTTACGGCTTTCTGGAGATCTTTCATTACACTACCAAGATCGCGGTTATCGAGCCTTGCCGTAACTACCCCAATGGTTTGCAGGTTTTCTCTTGCTACTTCTGCAATTCCTGCTTTAAGATCAACCTTTGCCATTTGCTGAATGGGTACTGTTGTCCCATCGGGCAAGAAAATTTTAAGCTTACTGATATCAGCCACGCTAAAAGTTCTGCTTCCAGGGTAAACCATGCGGATAGGCGAAAGCTGTTGTTTATCGTATAAATCGCCAATTAAAGTTCCCTGCATTGCGGTTTGGAGCTGCGATTGAAAGGATACCGGACTAATACCATACTGCACCAGCATATTAAAATTGGGCTGAATATTTACCGTTGGCCCGGAGCGTACAATGCCATCAAATACATCGGCTGTACCATCTACATGTGAAACCAGATCGGCTACCTTTTTAGATAAAACCTGCAGTTTTTCCTGATCATTGCCAAAAATCTTCACCTCGATGGGCTGGGTAGAACTCATTAAATCGCCCAGCATATCGCCAATTACCTGCCCGAAATCGATTACCAATGCAGGTTGTGTATTTTCGACATGCGTGCGTATCTCCGAGATCACCTCGTCAGTGCTTTTTGTCCTGTTATGTTTCAGCTGGATCAGGTAATCGCCAGTATTGGGTTCGGTAATAAAAAAACCCATCTGTGTTCCTGTTCTCCGCGAATACGCCTGAACATCAGGAATTTTAATAATTTCCTTTTCTACCTGTTTAAGCATCCTGTCGGTTTCTTCTAGCGAAGTACCTGGAGGTGAAGCATAATCCAATACAATACTACCCTCATCCATTTCGGGGAGAAATCCGGTTTTTAAATGTGGGAAAACGAGCAAAATCGATGCGATCAGTCCGAGCATAAATATGATCGAGATATAAGGTCGTTGTATAAAATAACGCACCCAGTTTTGCGATTTAACCTCATGTACCACTACTTTTTTGTCAGTTGCTGCGTAACTCCCCCCTTTACGGGTAAGCAAAAGATAAATCACGGGTAAACCAATCCAGGTAACAAAGAAGGAACAAACCAGGGTAATGATCATGGTATTGGTCATCACCAGAAAATAAGAACCTGCAACACCCGTCATCAGTACAAAAGGAACAAATATCACGATCGTACTGATGGAAGACCCTAACATGGCCGGGAAAAGATAAGTCACCGCCTTGCTCAATAACCTCATGGTAAGCTCTTCGGGGTGTTCTTCATGTGTGCGATGAATCTGCTCTACCACCACTATAGCATCATCTATAATTAAACCTATGGCCGCTGCAATGGCACCAAGGGTCATGATATTGAGCGAATACCCAATAAAATAAAGCACTATTATGGTTAAACAAAGCGTAACCGGGATGGTGATTAAAATGGTAATACTTGCCTTGAACGATCTCAGAAAAATAATAGCCACCAAAATGGCCAATGCCAAACCAATTAATAAACTGTCGCGTACACTTTTTACCGATTCGTTTACAAAATCGGCCTGTACGTAATAAGGTTTAATACTTACTCCCGCTGGCAGGATGTGTTTCAATTGTTCCACTTTGGTAAACATCTCGTTAGAAAGATCGACCAGGTTGGCATTAGGTTGTTTGATTACGGCAATCAGGATTCCATCTTTCCCGTTGGCATTGATGCGGGTATATTCTACACTCTGCTGAATATTTACCTTGGCAACATCCATTACCTTGATAATCCGGTTACCCTTTCTGCTCAACACCAGATTTTCCAGATCGCTTTTGTTTTTTACAGTAGCATCGGTTACAGACAGATATAGGTAATTGTGATCGGTGAGGTAGCCATTAGATTTTATAAAATTAGTTTGGCTGAGTGCATTGTTGATCTGATCTGGAGCAATTCCAAGCGCCTGCATTTTCTGCACATCAAGCTCCAGCCAGTATTCTTTGCGCTTACCGCCAATTACACGGATCTCAGAAACGCCATCAACCTGCGAAAGAAAGGGTTTTACCGTATAGGTAGCGATTTTTTTAAGCTCAGCGGACGAATAATTATGACTTTCTAAGCTGTATCCACTTACCGGAAGGATAGACGGATTCATCTTCTCTACCGAAATATTAACCCCCGCTGGCAACGAAGCACTAATTTTGGCAATCTGCGATTCTATCCGTTGCTGGCTCAGATCGATATCGGCCCCGGGGTTCATAAACGCAGAAAGCTCGCAACTGCCCCTACTAGTGGTACTCCTAACCAATTGAAGATCGGGCACCTGTTTTACCGCATTTTCTAAAGGCCTGGTTACGGTAACTACCATCTTATCAACCGGCTGGAGTTCTGCATCAGCAATAATCTTGATCTTTGGAAAGGTAATTTCTGGAAAAAGCCCTGTTTTTAACTGACTGAAAGCATAGACTCCACCTATTAGTATGATAAGCAATACTGCCAGAATTGGGTTTTTATGGGAAATGAAAAACTTGTTCATGGCTACTTCTGGATTTTAACTTTGGCGGTATCGGCTATTCCATAATTTCCAGTTGTAATGATCCGGTCGGTTTTCGAAAATTTAGGGTCGAGCACTTCAATTGTATTTTGGTTTTCGATGCCTTTTTTTACGTTTACCCTTATCGCCGTTGAATCGTTAATCAGTTTCATTACCCAAAACTCATCTTCGGTTTCGTTGGCCAATACCGCCGATTTTGGCAATACCTGGGCCTGTGCATGGTTTACTTTCGTTAACCTCACTTTCGCAATCAAACCTTCGGGAATATCTTTGCCTGTTCCCACTTTAAGAATATAACGTTGGGTCTGTGCTGATGAATCAACAGCAGGCATTGTGCCTGAAACCGTTCCGGTCATTTTGGTTCCGTCCGGTAAGAGAATAACCAAGCTTTTATTCTGAGTGATCAGCTGATTATATTCGTAAGGCAGATCGAGCAGAAAAACCAGACTATTGCGGTTGCTGATGGTGGCCAAAGCTTCTCCATCCTGCACATAATCTCCTTTTTGATGATTGACCTGGATAATCGTCCCGGCTTGATCGGCTCTGATATTGGAAATACCAGAAAATTTAAACCCGGCATCGAGCTTATTTACGCTATTACCAATCGATTTTGCTTCTTTGGTGATTAAACTAAACAACAATTGATGGGTGTCCACCTGCTTGCCCATTACGGCCTGGGCACTTTCTACATAACCGTTGATATTTGCCTTCACAAAACTTTTCTCCAGATAGGCCGAAACTGCCGAAAGCTCCACAAATTCTGAAAGCGCACTATCCCGAACAGTAGTTACCTGAACAGGCGTAATTGGCGAGGGCTCATCTACGGTTTCTGCCGGGGCAGAATGATTACATCCCGAAAAAATAAACAGCGTGGCAATACCACCACACATTAATTTTAGATAGCTATTCATGGTTATCGGTTCCAGTAGTTAAATTGGTTGATCAGTTTTAAACGGTTAATATGGGTTTGGCGCAACAAATTTTGAGCGGCCATATAATTGTTGATCGCAATAACAAAATCGGCCACTTTTAAATCGCCAGTATGCATCAATTTACTGTCTACCTCGATCAAACCCTTGCTAAAACGGATCTGCTCGTTAATTTTTGGAAAGAGCGCATCGGTCTGGTTAATCTGCTGACGGATCAGGTTTAGCTGTTGTTGTTGCTGGCGGACAAAAAAATTGCGGTAACCGGATATGGTTTTAGCGGAAAGACTGAGTTTATTGTACTGCATTTTTTTCTGATGACCATCGTAAATCGGAACGGAAATAGTAAAACCAATACTTGCCCCAAAATTTTTATAGGGCTGCAAAACAAATGAAGAATTATAGCCCCCATTTGCATACACCCCCAGTTTGGGTTTATAGTTAAAATCGATCGCGTTTTTTTGATTGCTGTTTTTTAAACTGTCGATATCAAAACGTTTGTTAAAAAAGCCTTGATCGATTGAGGTGCCAGCGAGCTGCAATTGGGGATCGGCTAACTTAACCTGTGTGGTATCAGAAATACCGGCCAAATAGCTTAACGTGGCATAGTCATTTTTAAACTGCAGTTCGGCCTGTTTTACTACCAACTGCTGTTGTTGTAGCGTAACCAGAAAAGTTAAATACTCTGATTGCTTGTAAACATTGCTTCTGGTTAATTTTTTAAGCAGTGCTTCTTCTTGTTCGAGCAGCATAACCACTTCCCGATTAAAATCTACCTGTTCCTGACTGGCATAAGCTAGAATATATTGATCGGCAATAGATCTTTGCAAATCATATAGTGACAGTTGCCCGGCATATTTAATGGAATCGCTTTGGATTTTAATGCCCTCGAGCTGGTTATTGATGCGTTTCTTGTTCAGCAGATCATAATTCACATTAAGTAGTGCTTCTAGCGCCTGCCCATTGGTAAGCACTTCATCGTAACCATAGCCACGCACAATTGGCGCATACATGCCTGCAGCACTGGCCGTAACCTGTGGGCCTCCGGTAGCCTGAACAATCAAACTATCTATCCCTGCCGAACGTTGTTGGTTCTGAAAATCTTTAAGCACCGCACTTGTAAATTCAGCCTGTTTTAAATAATAATCGAGATTTTTTGACGGGATTTGAGCCACTGCCCTTGTCACCCAAAAAGTAACCACGCATAAAATCAGGTATTTCAACTTTATATTCATTTTTGGATGATTTCAACTCAAAAAATTGAACAATATTAAAATCTGCCCGAAAGCATTAAACCTGTGCTACCTTGTTGATGGAAGGGCATAAACGTAAAATTTCCATCTTTTTTTGTGGTAAAAAGGCTTTTGATATATGGATAAACAAGATAAGATATCTTTGTAGAAGCAATTCCGAATCCAGCGCCGGCCACAACATCGCTAAACCAGTGTTTGTTGTTATACATCCGCAGTGTTCCGGTGGCAGTGGCAACAAAATAACCTGCATAACCAATCCATGGGCTAACATCTTTATACTCCTGGTGCAGAAATTCTGCCGCCATAAATGCAGATGCAGTATGCCCGGAGGGAAAAGAGTTTTCTCCATTTCCATTTGGTCGTTCTCTACCAACGCCCTGTTTCACAAAATGGGTAGAAACCCCCATAATTGCAGCTGATGTAACATATAACATCGAAGCATCAAACAAATTGTGCTTACCTTTTATGCCGGATAAATTCAATGCATACACCGCAGCAGCAGGTGCAAATTGGATATAGTCATCAACATGAGCCGCAAATAAAGGATGATCTTCCTGTAATTCTGTCCTGGTACTTAGATCCAATTGTTTTAATGCACCATGATCGTAAACGGCGGCAAAACCATAACCGGCAAGTAAAACGGGTGCAATAAATGCCGTTGCCTGAAACTTTCTTTTTGGAATCGGATGACCAGTGTACCATCTCCCTAGAGAATCTGCAGGAACATTTTTAACCGAATCTATATTTTGAGTGTACCCAATAACGGCAGCAGCATAAGTTTGACTTCTGTAACTGCTCATAATCAACAGCACCCCTAAAAACCTTTTCATAGCTTAAATTTTAATCAAAACTATAATCGAATTATGGAGAAATTCTGAAGTTATCGGTTGGTACAGTTATTTTATAAATTGGGTGTTTGGGAATGAGTAATCGCTTGTGACAGGTGGTAACATCCATCACCACTAAAAATCTGCGGAAATCTTCTTAAATCTGCGGGCAATAAAAAAATATGACAAAATTCTTCTCTTAAGCCTTCCACAGACAGCGCTGATCTACGCAGAAAATATTCATCTCTCTAGGAGTTGTTTCGTCTTTTCTATCTTATACCCTTCCTTTGCATTGACGTACTGTATGAGTAATTGATAGTGACAGGTGGTAACACCTATCACCACGTAAATAAAGATGGCTTCACACCCATGCTAAAATCTTTGCTTCTGTTCGCAATGACGTATCATTAATCACCAAAATAAACTGTAAAAACATGTTCACCATTTTCTTCACGGTAATCGATGCGAAAGCCATAAAGATTACAGATTTGTTTGGTTATGGCTAAACCTAGTCCCATACCATCTGAATCTACAGATTTTGAAAAACGATCGAATATTTTAGTTTGCAGATGACCGGGGTTTCCTGAATTGGAAATGGTTAAACGCTGCTGATCGAGTTTAATATGAATGTACCCACCACTTACATTGTGCCGTACCGCATTGCTAAAAAGATTGTTCAACAGAATATCTGCCAGGTAACGGCTCATTTTAACCTCAACCGGAGCAAGGTCTTCTGTCAGGATCAGTCTGTCTTTTTCCAATAACTCCTGAAACTGGCGGCTTTTTGCTTCTACCATTTCTTTAAGTTCGATATTCTGAAAATCGGGGATCAGGTTATTTTCAATTTTGGCCAGCAACAATAAAGATTGATGAAGTCTTGATAATCTGCCTGTAGCATGATAAATATCTTCCAATAATGCGCCCTGCTGCTCGGTAAACGACTCTGTTTGCAGTAAAGAATCTAATTTAGAATTAATTACGGCTAATGGAGTCATCATTTCGTGCGAGGCATTATCGGTAAAACTTTTAAGTTCTTTATAGTCTTGCCGTACCCTTTCGGCCATGGCATTTACAGACTTATTAAGCTCGTTAAACTCATCAATTTTAGTTGGCTCTTGTTCAATAGTATCCATTCGGGTTACTTCGAAAGCTTTCATCCGGTTCAAAGTAGAATAAAAGGGCCGCCAAAGCCTGTTCAGTACAAATCGGTTAATCAGCAATAAGGATAAAAGCAAAACAACCGTAATTCCGAGTGTTATTAAAAGAATGATTCTAATAAGATCTTCTGATTCTACCCTCGATTTGGTTATGGTTACCTCAATGGTTTTACCATCTAAGTTTACAACCGTAATCAGACTTCTCCCAGGTTCGTTTTCACGTTCTTTTGGGTTAAAATAAATTGTATTTAGAAATTCTCTTTCAGAAACAGTCCCATTTAGGGTTTTATAAGATATCTGTTGATCGAGATAACTTGCAGGAAGCGGAAGTTTATGAAAAGTGTTTACATACTGGTTAATTTCATTTTCTTCAACGGCTAAATCACGATCTAATTTTTCGGTTAAAATAAAATGGATTACAACATAGTAAATAATCCCTGTAATGATTAATACAACGATAGAGGTTAAAATATTTGCTTTGTTATAACGGTTGGAGAGTTTCATATATCGCCAAATTTATAGCCTATCCCATAAACAGAACGAAGATAATCTGCTGCTCCGGCTTCGAGCAATTTTTTACGGAGATTTTTAACATGGGTATAAATAAAGTCGAAATCATCCGACAGGTCCATTTCATCGCCCCAAAGATGCTCGGCCATGGCATTTTTAGTGACTACTTTATTACGGTTAGAAAGGAAATACACCAACAGATCGAACTCTTTTTTGGTGAGTATTACCTGATTACCTTTAACATTAATTTTCATTGCTGAAACATCTACAGTGATCTCATTGAAAAGAATAACATTATCACCATCAAAGTTCTTTCTGCGGACAATGGCGCTCACTCTTGCTTTAAGTTCTGATAAATGGAACGGTTTAACCAAATAATCATCGGCACCAAGATCAAGTCCGGCAAGTTTATCATCCAGCGAATGGCGGGCAGAAATAATGAGTACACCATCTCTTTTTTTCAGTTGTTTAAGTTTGGTTAATAATTCCAGTCCTTCCCCACCAGGCAAGCCCAAATCTAATAGAATACAATCGTAACTATAAAGCGATATTTTCTCATAAGCAGCGGCAAAATCTGAAGCGTGCTCGCAAATATTGCCTTCTCCGGTAAAATAGGCAAGTATACTCTCTAATAAAGCCTGTTCATCTTCAATGACTAAAATTTTCATTGCTTAATCATTTTGTTATTTAATTGGATATAAAGTAGTCATTAAAACCAGAAAATTAAAACTGTTATGTAAAACCTTTAGGTAAATCGCTGTATCAATTTTTCGATATTCAGGTTCTTTTTTTTCTGCAATATTTGTTTACCAAAGGTGGTAAAATATTCGTGCCCCGTAAGCATTTTGATGTTGATGGCATCCCATTCCCAATCTGTGTATACCAAACGAAGGTTTTCTTCCCATTCTCTTTTCAGCCTCGTGGCAAAATCAGTATAACTTTGAAGTGAGAAATGATAAAAATCGGCATCACATATTATTTTTTCTAAATCGGTACTTGGCAATTGAGGGTATTTTGTAGCAAGAATGCAGTTGCTCACCACTTCTATCTGATCGCGTTCAAGACCACTTTCCAGTAAAAACTCATATGCAATTTTGACACTGGCCAGCTCATGACCGATATATTGTTTAGTATAGCCCACATCATGTAAAAAGGCTGCCAAAGTAAGCGTCAGCAACTCATTTTCACTCACACTATTTTGCTTACCAATAATTTTAACGCCCTCTACAACTAACAAGGTATGCTCAAAACTATGAAAGTACATACTTTTTGGCAGTTCCTTTTCTAAAAGCTCTTTAACGAATGTTTCAACCTTTTTTAGCAATATTTCCTGCTCTTTTTCCATTTATCTACCAATAAACAATACAATAGTATCTGCCAATTCTGAAGAAAAACTGTAGCAATGATACTTATGGGCAGTTGTCGGACCATAGATCGCTTTTCAAACAAATTCATATTCTATGCAGAATTTCTTTCAGCTTTAATTATACCTATAAGCTTTAAATATGGGTTAAGGAGATAAAAAGTGGGTTGGCTCGTACATCTTCAGAATTACTACAGAATTCGGATATATATTTAATACCGTATAACTAATCCTTTTACCCCTAAACCAAATATGATGAAAAAACTTTACAACATTACTTTTGCTGCACTATTAGTCATGCTTTTTACCTACTGTACAAAAAAAGAGGTAGCAGCTGATACCAAATTAAGTTACAGCTTTAGTGCAGGTAATTTAAGCGCATCGCTAAGTAGCAATGCAACGGCAAGTGGAGCAGTTGTTGCGCCAGGCACTAACGGAAGTATAAACTGGACTACGGCGAGTATTAATATCGCGAAAATAGAATTCAGCGCTACAAAAGCAGGTGCACCCATATCTTTAGAATCCAAAAATCTATATCTCGTTAATGCATTAAAACTCGATTCATTATCCGGAACAGTTTCATTAGCGGCTGGTGTTTATGAGCACAACCAGTTTAACTTAACCATGAGCAGCTCGCTTACCAACCCGCCATTATTATTAACAGGAAATTATATTGAAGCTTCAGGAACTAAAATCCCGG
Organism: Pedobacter sp. GW821-FHT01D05; assembly: GCF_059422505.1. Lineage (NCBI taxonomy): Bacteria > Pseudomonadati > Bacteroidota > Sphingobacteriia > Sphingobacteriales > Sphingobacteriaceae > Pedobacter > Pedobacter sp. GW821-FHT01D05. Next base: position 1,946,008 of record NZ_JBWKXA010000001.1, read on the forward strand.
TAAGATTTGAAATGAACCAAACTCAATTGATCAAATTAGAAGCTCCCAGAGTAGAGGTTACTTCAGGAGCATACTTAGCGAAAGTAACCATTCAACTTAACGCATTGGTAACTGGGTTAACAGCAAGCGATTTCGGTCAAACCACACGTACAGGCACAAATAACACAATTATAATTTCGAACACGATAAACAAAGCCTTATACGACAAACTCATTGCCAGATTTACCTCAACATTAAGTGTTAGCTTTTCGAAGCAATAACAAATCGAATATTAATAAATTGTTAAGTACAATACTTTAATGATACCTTTAAACCCTAACCAAACCTTCAGGATTCCTTCAGAATTGAAAATTACCTTCGCCAATTATTAAACAATTGGCAAGTAAAATTCAAGCTTTGGATTCATCATTAACTATGAGCATTAAAGAAAAAACAAATAAGTTGCTCCACCATAGATTTGGACCAGTTTTTTTAGTTACAGTACTATTATCTGCCATATCGCTGCTTACGAGGCTCTCTTTATTAATTTATAGTGCATCATCAGTTGATTGGTCGATATTTAATCTACTTAAGATCCTGGTTATTGGTCTGTTTTATGACCTTGCAGCGGCATCTTTTGCAGTGATCCCGATTGTAATTTACCTATGGTTGGTCCCTTCTAAATGGTACACCAGCAAATTCAACAAGATATTGTTGTTCATTTATTTTTTCTTCGTTGTTTTCACGCTCATTTTCAATGCCATTTCAGAATGGTTCTTCTGGGAAGAATTTTCGGTCCGTTATAACTTTATAGCTGTCGATTACCTGGTATATACCACAGAGGTTATTGGGAATATCCGTCAATCGTACCCGATCAACAGCATTATGATAGGTTTGGTGATCATTACGACACTAATCGTTTATCTTTTAAGAAAATCTATCACGATATCTACCACCAATAAAACCAGTTTCGGCAAACGAACCATTATTGCCCTGATTCTTTTATGCCTGCCTGTGCTTACTTATTTTGGGATAAGCCATAGATGGAAATACCATAGTAAAAATCAATATGTGAACGAGCTTTCGGGCAATGGCATGTACGATTTTGGATTTGCCTTTTGGAACAATCAGCTCGATTACAATACTTTTTACAAAATCCTCCCGATTAAAAATGCCGAATCTATTCTGAGCAATTTGCTTCAACAAGATTCTACTGCTAAAAACGGAGCATTTAAAAATACCTCCAGAACCATCAATAACACCGGCATCGAAAACAAAATGAATGTGGTGCTGATTAGCGTAGAGAGTTTAAGCGCTGAATTTTTATCGGCATTTGGCAATACACAGCACATAACCCCACAGCTCGATTCGCTGGCAAAAGAAGGTTTGCTATTTAATAATTTATACGCTTCGGGTACGCGTACGGTGCGTGGTTTGGAAGCACTTTCACTTTGCATCCCACCTACCCCAGGGCAATCGATCGTAAAACGGCCTGATAATAAAAACCTGTTCACTTTAGGTAGCATATTCCGTTCGAAAGGCTACAACAGCAGATTTATTTATGGTGGTTATGGCTATTTCGATAACATGAACGAGTTCTTTTCGAACAATGGCTATCAGGTAACAGATAGAAGTGCGCTTCAGGATTCAGAAATCCATTATTCTAATATCTGGGGTGTTGCCGATGAAGATTTATTTACGCTTTCGTTACGCGAACTGGATAAAGATTATAAAGATAGGAAACCCTTCTTCGCACAGATTATGACGGTTTCGAACCACCGTCCATATACCTATCCCGAAGGAAGGATTGATATTCCATCACATACCGGCAGAGAGGGGGCGGTTAAGTACACCGATTACGCTATTGGTAAATTTATACGCGAAGCAAAACAAAAACCCTGGTTTTCAAATACCTTATTCGTTATTGTTGCTGATCATTGTGCTTCGAGTGCGGGTAAAGTACAGTTACCGGTAGATAAATATCATATTCCCATGATTTTTTATAGTCCGAGGCATATTGCACCAGGCAAATTCGGGAAACTTACCGCACAGATTGATATCGGTCCCACCATTTTAGGTTACCTGAATTTCAGTTACGACAGTAAGTTTTTCGGTCAGGATGTATTTAAAATGAAAGATAACGAAGAAAGGGCATTTATCAGCACCTACCAGAGCTTAGGCTATATTAAAAACAATAAGCTGGTTATTCTCGATCCGAATAAAAAAGCAAGCACTTACAAACCTGATTTTACTAACGGAAATGCTGTAGCCATACCAGCAGATCAGAAATTGATTAATGAGGCTATATCCAATTACCAGATGGCATCGTACCTCTACCAAAATGGTTTGTATGGTTTTGAGTCTAAAAAGAAACCCTAATAAATTTAACCATGAGCATAAATATCGGGTTACTGATCTGGAAAGAGATGAAGGCAAAATCGATGAGTAGGAATCAACTTGCCGAGAAAATAAGCGTTAGCAAACACCGGGTAGATACTTTACTTAAATCGGCCTCGGTAGATACCAATTTATTAACAAAAATCTCTATAGTACTTGGTATTAATTTTTTCGAATACTACCGTAAAGATGAAGACCTGGCTCAATTTGAGATCGATATCCTTGCCCAAAGTGATGAGGAGCTTAATGAGCTTAAAAATTTAATCAAAGAAAAAAATAAATTGCTCGAACTTTACGAAGAAACCATTAAAAGCCAAAAGAAGATTATTGGCACACTGGAAAATCTTCGGAAACACTAACAATAAATTTAATGTATATATTAACTGCAGTGGCCACCCCATAATATAGACTGTCATCCTGAGCCTGTCGAAGGACTAGGTTAAATAGCCTTAACAGAGCGTTTCGACAAGCTCTCCGTAGGAGTCCTTTGGACAATGACAATGCGGATCGAATTTAACTTTTTAATCGGCCTCTGCAGTTATGATCAGGCTTCCAGTTTCTACTTTTTTGCCAATTCGGTATTAAATCCATCGTTTTCTTTCGGATTTGGCTCCCCTTTTCCTGTGGTAATCAACTTATACAAGCTTTCTTTAATATAGTTAGTCCAGGCTTCCCTGCAAATTTCATAACATTCGTACTGCGGTACCAAGCCCTCATGGGTAAATGTTACAGCGGTTTGTTCTCCTTTTTTAGTAATATCGAAAACCAACTTTGTACCAATCCATTCGCTTTTATCGGTTGTAAACTTAAAGTAGTTATCCAGTATCAGCCAAACTACTTTTTGATCTGGAATCAGTTCTACCAGTTTCATTTTACAGTAATGAATATCTCTATAATGATAAACGGATTCGGCATTAATAATATCGGTAGCGCCTTCAATAGCTTCCGACCACCATCCCCTAACATTGGTGATTGCATTAAATACTTCATTCTGACTTTGATCTACCAGAATGGTAGCTGTAAAATCTTGCTTTCCCATGGTTCTGCCTGTTTTAAAAAAATGAGAATAATATTATATATCAAAGTTAACATACTGACAAATAATTGATAGGATGTGTAGCGGACATTATATCGGGTAGAACTGGACAAATTGCTACGATTCTGCTACATTTGTTAATATGCAATTACCTCCTCAGCCTTTACTTCAGGGATTGGTGAAACACTATTTAATTATAGATCAAAAAACCAGTTCACAGCAGTATTACCGGATGTTTTCGGATGGTAATCCAGGCATAGTTTTTCATTTAAAAGATCCATTTTTGCAATGGAATGAAAAAAATCTAACTGCGCAACTTCAGCCGCAAAGTTTTATTTATGGGCAACTCACTCACCACAATACCATAGTTGCTACTGGCAATTTAAATATGATCGTTGTGGTTTTAGAACCTTATGCCTTATTTACCCATTTTCGTACCGCGGCTTATGAATTAAATGATCATGCCATACCGCTTGAAGATTTGTTTGGACAGGAAGCCCGCAATTTACAAGAACAAATTCTTTCAGCTTTAACAACAGATACCGCTATTGGCATTATTGAAAATTTCTTATTAAAGCACATGCCTTCGCAAAGGCACTTGACCGCCGATTTTATGATGGCAATGAAGCTAATCTATCAGCATCAAGGTATGATTAGTATAGAAGATTTACTTAAAGCACTTCCTACAACCGAAAGACAGTTAGAACGTAAATTCCGTGAACATATCGGTACCTCCCCTAAAAGGTTTGCAAATACCATTAAGTTTCAGCACTTCCTTAAGTTGCTTCAAAAACAGCCCCATAAAAAGAAAATAGCAGCGTTAATTTACGAATCTGGCTATTATGATCATGCCCACCTTAACCGCAATTTCAGAAAAATGACCGGATTTACGCCTAGCCATTATAAAGATACTACCCAGATGCTGGCGATAAACCTCATGCCCCTTCACTAATATCTTTGTCGGTTTTATACAAATTTTTCAGAATCGCACTCGTTAGCTTTGAACAGTTAGCAAAAACACCTTAAAAATGAAAAATTTTAAAATAGCCACAGCACAGTTCGAAAATAAAAGCGGCGATAAAGCGTATAACCTTTCGGTGATTAGACAGTTAACCATGGAAGCCGCAAGCCAGGGTGCACAAGCAATTGCTTTCCACGAATGCTCAATAACAGGTTACACCTTTGCCCGGCACCTTTCTAAACCACAGATGCTTGAGCTCGCAGAATTTGTACCCCAAGGCCCAAGCGTTACGCAGTTAATTGAATTCGCCAAAGAATTTAACATCGCTATTCTTGCCGGATTATTTGAAAAAGATGAAAACGACAATCTGTTTAAAGTTTATGTTTGTGTTGATGGAACAGGCCTGATTGCCAAACACCGAAAGCTGCATCCGTTTATAAACCCTCATCTTTTACCTGGCAATGCCTTTACAGTATTTGATTTATATGGATGGAAATGCGGCATATTGATTTGTTACGATAATAACATTATCGAAAATGTACGGGCAACTACACTGCTAGGTGCACAAATCATCTTTATGCCACATGTAACCATGTGTACACCCTCTACCCGACCTGGAGCGGGTTTTGTAGAAGCTAAACTTTGGGAGAACAAAGAGCAGAATAGCGATTTATTACGTATTGAATTTGATGGATTAAAGGGCCGAGAATGGCTAATGAAATGGTTACCTGCCCGAGCTTATGACAATGGAATATATGCCGTTTTTGCCAATCCGATTGGAATGGATGACGATCAGCTTAAAAATGGATGTTCGATGATTATCGATCCTTTTGGTGATATAGTGGCCGAATGCAGGTCTTTGGATAATGAATTTGTTATAGCAGAACTAAACCCCAACCGACTTACCAATGCTGGAGGATACCGATATATCCAGGCGAGGAAACCTGATCTGTACAAAGATATACTGGGTCAGCCGCATGAAAGCCATCAACAGGTTGCCTGGCTTAAAAAGGAAGATTAAGGTTATCTGTTCATCCCTTCCGGCAATTTCAACAAAATCAGATAACATTTTCATGTTGTCTGATGATCTATATTTCACTTTACTAAGGTAGAAGGTGCATATCCAAATTCTTTTTTAAAGGCGAAAGAGAAATGCGACAAATCTTCAAAACCCGACTCCATATATACCTCAACAGGTTTTTTATGCTTTTCTACAAGTTGATAATGGGCCAATTCTAATCTTTTTTGAGTTAGCCATCTTTGTGGAGAACGGTTAAATGCTTTTCTAAAATCCCGGTTAAAAGTCGACAAACTCCGGCCCATGAGGTATCCAAATTTCTCTAGAGGCATATTAAACATATAGTTTTTTTCCATAAAGTCTACCAGATCAATTTTACCAGGCTCCCGAAAGTCAGACAGCACGTTATCAATTTCAGGATCGATAAACCGAAGAATATTAATGGCTTCATTTATTTTTAATGCAGCAATATGTTCTGGAAAAGTTTCCTGAAGATCAAAATAAGGGATCAAAGATGCCAGGCAGCTTTTTAGTAATGGATGATGGCTAAAACTCAATATTTGCTGTGATACCTGTACTTTATGCTTCACCTCTATATCTGCGTAAAAATCTCTTAACCTTTTTGCCGATAAGTGCATTACCACTGTTTTATGCGGCAGCCCATCTTTTGGGTAATTGATGATTGTGGCCAGTTGATTTCGGGGGATCAAAAAAATATCTCCCGCATTAAACACATGTTCTTTATTGGCCTCAATAATTTTAGTTTCTCCTGAAATAAACCATATCAGCATGTGGTTGTCGAAAACCACTTCAGTTTTAAACAACTTGTCTTCATAACAAGAGAGTTTAATCTCTGAAGTGATATATTTTGTTTGAAACTCCATTGTTGCTAAAATACAAATAATTGATTTTAATTAATCGGCGTTGAAGGTTATATTAAGCATTTCCTCACTCAAACGCCATAACCGTTTTGCATTTATTTCATCAACCGAATAAGGCCTTACGCCACGCAAGGTTAATGGTTCAGACATTAAGTGTTCAATATGACCCAAATCCAGTTCCGCTACATCAGCATCCTCACAATATACACCCCCAATCTCATTAAGTAACGGGCTTGTAGCGCACCAAACCGTTGTAGCAGCACCTTGTGTAAGTTGTTTCAGTTTCTTTTCTACATCCGGAAAAATATGACCATCAGCATCATGAGTACCCATTTGCTGGTAAAGTTCCATAGGTGCTTCTCTTCCTAAATCGGTATGGTTAACCGAGCTAGGATGTACGGCATAAGCCCTTATACCAGATTTCGCACCTCGGGCATCGAGTTCGACTGCAAAAAGGTTATTGGCCGTTTTCGATTTTCCGTAGCCCAATAAAGTTTCATATTGCCGATGTTCAAAGTTAGGATCTTCAAAATTGAAAGCCCCTGTCAATCTAAGCTTGCAGGGGCTTGCTGTCTTATTAAAATACCTTAAGTGCCGTTTAATTCCCAGTGAAATTCAGAAGCTAGTGCTTACTCCAGCTTTTTCTCTTCCCTTGTTGTTTGTTGGATATGACCCTGGATAAACATCCGGCATTTGTTACTTCTTTACTGCTCCTAATTTGCCTTAAACTGGAATATTCCAGAATCTGAGGTATTACCTGCTACATCTTTCGTGATCACCTTCCAATAGTAAGTTGTACCTGAAGTTACTGCTATACTGTTCAAAAATTTATCGGTAATACTGGTTTTATAGAATGGCGGTGTACTGCTTGTACCAAAATATACATCGTAGCCCGAAATGTCATTATCCGGATCGCTTGCTGTCCAAGTTAGGTTAACCGTGCCAGATGCAGTGCCTTGCCCGAAAATATTAGAAAGATTGTCGGCGGGAAATGGAGGATGAGATACAATACCTGTACCTGCATTATAAAACTTCCACACCTCACTCTTAGCCGTTGTTGATAATGCACTAGCTTTTGACAAAACATACCAAGAATAAGGCATATCCCGATCAAGGTTTACCGATAACTGATTGGTAGAAGTCGTTACTGTAGTAACAACATTTGTCAGCAGGTTTTTGATGTTTATCTCATAATTATCAGTATTGCTTGCGCTGTTCCAGGTAAAGGTTATGGTGCTTTGAGTGGTTGATATAACAGTTCCGGACGTACATACTGAGTTTTGAGCAGGATAGGTAAGTACTGCAGGTTGGGGGTCAGGTTTAATATCTGTAGTGTCTTTTTTGCTACAACTAGTAAATAAGGCAGCAGTTATTAATATAATGGCGATGTACTTTCTCATAATTTCACAACTTTAAGTGTTTTTTCACTTTTACCGGTTTTCACCTTAAGCAGATAAACTCCAGGAGTAAGATTCTGAGGTTCGATTGGCACCGTCCCAGAAGTATTGGTAAATTGTTTGCTATAAACCTTTCCACCGGTAATTTTAAATAATTCAATGGTTGCCAAAGGAACCTCTTCATTGCCCAGATTTACATTAAATATTGATGTAAACGGATTTGGATAGGCCAGAATTCCGGTTGACAGATCGAAACGTTTTTGATAAATGCCCTGACAAGATTTATCTGTAGCAACGGTTACATCGTTTGCACCATTTCTCAGGCTAAGTGTGATATTACTTGCTGTAGTTGTAGTGGTTACCCCATTCAGCGTAACATAATAAGTACTGCTACCATTTAAGGTAAGGTTTAAGCTCTGTGCAGTATTATTAACAGCGGCGTATACAGCCAAACTTTTAGGTTCGGTTATTACTACATTAAAACACTGCCGGTAACTGCTTTGGCCGCCAATGGTAAAGCAAACATTATAAGTGCCCGATGCCAGATTGTTAATACTGGTTGTGCTGGTAAAAGGATAGGTAGCATTTACACTTCCTCCAGTTATTGTGGCAGTATAATTCAAACTTTGCGCAGCATTAATCATAATTGTACCATTGGCTGATCCGTGACAAGTAGCACTATTAGCCGTTATCGTAAAGTTAGAAGCGGGCAATGCAAATGTTGAGGTAACTACCGTAGCCGCCGATGTTTTACTCACTCCGGCCAACGTTATAGTAACAGTGTATGCTCCGCTTTGGCTAGCTGTATAAGTACCCGAAGTTGCCCCTACAATGTTAACCCCATCCTTCATCCATTGGTAGGTATAGCCTGCTTCCGAATTTGCCGATAACAATACACTACCCCCTGGATAAAATTCAAGCGGTCCTGAAGCCGTGATGATTGGCATAGGCAAAACGGTAACCCGTTCAGTAAAGGTTGAAGTACCTGCTATATTAGTTACCGATAACATTCCGCTTATTCCCAAAAAGGTTGCTGCGATCTGTGTATCAGACTTAACCATAAACGACACCGCAGACACACCCGCTATAGATACATGAGTAGTTTTGGTAAAGTTACTTCCCGATATTAGTAATTGCCCAGTACCATCTGTTGCTGCTACTGCTGATGTAATAACCGGAGGGCTTACAAAAACGAAACCTGGAAACGAATCTTGGCCATTCGGAGTTTGAACAGTGACGCTACCACTCTCTCCCTCACCAACAATTGCTATAATAGTTTGAGGTGAAACTATCCTAAATGATTTTGCAGCCTTAGTACCAAAATTCACAACCGATGTTTGGTCAAAATATTTACCGACAATATAAACAGTTGAGTCTTTTGCTGCAATAAGAGGAGATACTGAGGTTATTTGCGGTATAGGTATAGGGCCATTATTATAAATCGTTATTTTATTTTTTATAGGGTCTAGAACCACAAGATCATTCCTGCCATCGCCATCCATATCACATACTTTATAATTATTTAAATTATCGTTAGTACCTGAAATTAGTTGAACAGGCGTTGCAAACAGAATATTGCCAACACTAGATAAATTACGCGAATAGCTAATAGTAGAATTTACCCCTCCCGTTACATCTATCTTACCGTCTCCATCAACATCAGCCAAACCGTTTCGATATTTCAGTCCCGTATTCGAAAACACTTGAGGTGTTTCGAGCGACGAGGTGGTAATCGTTCCCTTTGTTGCTATATTTCTTGAAACCAGAAATACATTGCCAGCATTATAGCCATAATCATTTTCAAGCACATCCACTTTGTTATCTCCGTCAAAATCGGCAGACATTAAAGTTGAAGGATAATAACTCGAGTGCTGGATATACGTAGTTGGAAAAAGTTGAGGATTTAAACTACCTGGCACCGTATTATTTTTAAATATTGTAAATCCATTATAAGAACTTCCATATATAGGATCAGGCATATTGTCACCATCAATATCGGTTAAGCTAAATGAAATATTGCTGCTCGAGGGGATATTTTGAAAGTATCCTGCGGTACCAAAAGATACAGTGCCCACCCTTGAAGTATTAGGATAATAAGTTCCATCTGTACCTGAAAATAAATCTGGTCTGCCATCCATATCGATGTCTCTAAGCGTCATACCCGAGTATGAACTGTTTAATGATTCAAATGCAGTTGTGCTAAAAGATATATTACCCCCGGTTGATGTATTCCGTAAAAAAACAATACTGAGTCCTGTACCAAATAAAATATCGGGTTTTCCATCTCCGTCTACATCATCTACTACTGTGTTTATCACTTGTTTCCCGCTCATTAAATTAACTTTTTGAGTAAACGATGATCCGGATAACACTTTATCGCTACCATGTAAAAGGACATACAGCGAATCGTTTTTTGCAATTAAAAAATCAGGAGTGCCGTCGCCGTCAAAATCTTTGGTAACTATTGAAGAAACTGCAGCGTTGAAATTTATATCATGCTTGTTCGAATAGCCCGAAAAGGTGGCTGTAGTGGTAACCAAAAATGGCAGGTTCGAATATCCGGTTAACCCCTTATCTATATTGGTTACTGTAACTAAATTATTTGCGCCGGCCGGTACCACAACATCTAATTTCGTTTTGGTTGCATTAGTAACCTGGGCTTTAACGGGGCCAAAATAAACCACGTTTTTTTCAGGTACGGTATTAAAGTTATCTCCCGTTATACTTAATGCTGTTCCAACCGGTCCAGATGTTTGTGAAAATGAAAGTACCACAGGCGGCTTACTATATAAAAATCCGGCTATTGCTCCAGATCCGCCATCACCCGTAACAGTAATCAATCCGGTTTCACCTAAACCGGGTATTGCCTGAATACTGGTAGGTGAATTTACGATAAATGAACTTGCTTCCACACTACCAAATTTCACACTGGTAACATTAGTAAAATTAGCCCCGATAATTTTGACTTCTGCCGTAGCGCCTTCACCAATTGTTGTAAATGAAGTGATTACCGGAGCAGGCAAAAAAATGAACCCCTGAAAAGAAGCAGTTCCCCCGGAATTTGTTACGGTAATGGTTCCACTGGAGGCATTTGCAGGCGTGACTTTAATCTGAGTTGGCGATACCACTGTAAATCCAACCGTAGATGAGCCAAATTTAACCTGTGTTATTCCATTAAAATTACTCCCCGTTATAGTAACTGGAGTTTGCCCATTCGCAATGAGCGGGCTTACACTGGCGATGATTGGGGCAGGATACCAGATAAAACCATCCATCTGCGCAGTACCTGCAATAGTTGTTAGAGAAATTTTGCCGCTGGCTCCAGCATTTACTGTAACCATCACCACATTGTTAGTTACGCTGGTTATTGTTGCCTCAATACCACCTATCGTTACTGCCGATGTAGTGATAAGATTTGAACCATTGATAGATACAGATGTTCCTAAACCACCTGAAGTAGGGGTAAATGAATATATTGATGGCGGAGGCAAGAATGTAAAACCAGCTATACTTGCCGTTCCTTCAGTACCGGCAATATTTACATTGCCAGTATTGCCTGTTCCAACTGTAGCCGTTATTGTGGTTGAGGAGACAACAGAAAAAGAAGCTGCATTAACACCTCCAAAGTTTACTGATTGTATACCGTCAAAATTGTTGCCGGTAATGGTAACTGTTTGGCCGGCAGCAGCTATTAGCGGACTAATGCTTTGGATAACCGGTGAATTATAAATAAATCCATCTATTGAAGCGCTCCCCCCAACTGTACTCACGCTGATACTACCGCTCACAACGGTATTATTGATGTAAACGAAAATGCTAGTAGGTGAAACTGTAGAATATGAAACCGCAACACCTCCAATTTTCACTCCGGTAACACCAATAAAATTCGTTCCGGTAATGGTTACCTGTCCACCACTTTTTTGTGCAGCAGGAGAAAACGTTGTAATTGTTGGTGGCTGAGCCCACACAAAGCCTGATCTAGCATCCTGACCGAGTGGTGTTACAACTACCACATCTCCCGATGTAGATTCAGCTGGCATAGCACTTATAGAAGTTGGCGACAATACTGTAAATGATCTGGCTGGCACTCCTCCAAAACGCACAGCGGTAGCATTTGTAAAATTTACACCGGTAATTGTTACTGGTGATGTTGACAATGTACCGGCATACTGTGGATTAAAAAAAGAGATCGATGGACCTGGATGGGTAAACCCAGGTGCGGAAATCCGTCCCAAAGGTGTTACTACCGTTACACTTCCTGATTTCCCTAAACCAACAACAGCAGTAATTTGAGTTGATGAATTGACAATAAATGAAGTAGCGGCAATACCCCCAAAATAAACATCGGAAGCATTTGTAAAGTTATTCCCGGTAATAACAACAGTTTGACCAGCACCAGTGCTTGTTGGTGTAAACGAAGTAATAGCCGGCCCTAGATAACTAAAACCAGGTAAACTTGCAGAACCACCTGGCGAACTAACCCCAATAGCACCGCTCGCCCCAGCACCAACAGTGGCCTTGATTGAGGTGGGCGATAAAATGGTAAATAACGAATTAACACCACCAATTGTTACCGTACTTACTTCTGTTAAATCCGTACCACTAATCGTAATAACATCTCCACTAGCCGCAGTTGTTGGTGTAAAAGCGGTAACAGTTGGAGCTGCCACCCAGATAAATCCTGGCACAGATGCCGTTCCGTAGGTATTTGTAACGGTTACATTACCCGATGAAGCACCACTGCCAACGTAAGCCAAAATCTGGTTACTGCTATTATAACCTATATTGGCCGGCACACCACCTATTCTTACCTGTGAATTACTTAAATTAGATCCAATGATTGTAATTGAGCTATTTAGTCCGCCTTTAAGTGGATATACCTGAGTAATAGCCGGAGGTAAAATATAAATAAAATTACTATATATTGCTTTTCCTCCGGGTGTAGTTACAGTAATGCCATTACCTGAGCCAGCGGCAATTACAGCCTTGATGGTTGTTGGAGAAACCACTGTAAATGAACTTGCAGGAGTGTTTCCAAAACTTACATTTGTTGCATTACTAAAATTACTACCGGTTATCGTTATATTATCACCTGTACCACCACTATAGGGAGATACGGTATTAATACTTGGAGTAGCAATATAAGTAAAGCCAGGAAAATTTGCACTTCCAGCAGGGGCATAAACAGTCACCGACCCCGATCCCCCACTATTTCCTACTACTGCATTTATTTGTGTTGGCGAAACGATTGTAAACGAAGCGTAATATCCTCCAAAATTAACCTGAGATACTCCGATAAAATTTGTACCTGTAATCGTTATAATACTACCTGCTGCCCCGCTAGAAGAAGAGATCGCTGTAATAGTAGGTGGAGGGATAAAGGTAAATCCTGATAAACTGGCTGTTCCGTACGGATTAGTTACTGTAACATCTCCTGATATTGAGCTGCCAGCAGCAACAGTTGCAGAAAGGCTGGTTGGAGATGTTAAATAAAAACTTGAGGCGGGCTTTCCACCTATACTTACCGCAGTTGTGCCTGTAAAATAACTTCCTGTAATGGTAAGCCCTTGCCCTGTATATGCTGATGTTGGTGAAAAGGAAGTAATTACGGGCGGTTCTGTAGAAACAGCGACCGTGAGATTTAAATTATAGGTGCTTATTCCGACTTCGTTTGATGCGGAAATTTTATAATTAGTGGCAGTAGAAAGTGCCTTTGGTGTACCAGTTATAGTACCATCGGTACGCAACGAGAGCCCCGCTGGTAATGTTGGGGTGACGGTAAAGCCCGTTGTTAAGATCTTATAAAGACCTGCTCCGAAATATACAATATTATCATCCTCATCAAGTATGAAGTTGTTATAATAGTCTTGAGCTTTCGTTTGTCCGTTTGGATCATAATATACTGGTCCTCCAATGGTAACCACATCTGCAGCAGGACTTACACGGCGAAACAATGAATTTCCATCCGCAACAATTAAATTTCCTTTCGAATCCATTTGCATCATGATTGGAGCCCAAAAAGAAGCAGATGGCCCGCTGCCATCCACACTACCAAAGCTCGAGCCGGCAAAGGTTGTTACAACACCTTCCTGCGTGATTTTTCTAATCAAACTATTGCCCGATTCTAATGCATATATATTCCCGTCAGTAGCTACCGTTATGGCAACCACATTGTAAAATGAGGCAGCGGCACCTGTACCGTTTGCTTTTCCTGAAACTCCAGACTTGCCAGCCAGAAAAGAAACAGTACCATCGGTAGCAACTTTCATTATCCTGCCCGGCGCTTCGGCAACATAGATTATGCCCTTCGCATCCATAGCAAGCGCCTTTGGCATAAACAGCCCTTGCGCATAAGTTGATACTACACCTGCTGGCGTTATTTTTCTTATTCGCCCATTTGTTTCATCCCTGCTATTATTTTCAGCCACATACAAATTTCCGGCATTATCTTTTATAATATCATTCATCTTACCAAACAGTGCAGACGTACCTACTCCATCGGCATAACCGTAAGTTATACTTCCAGCAAACACGGAAGAACTTCCATCCGGTTTTACACGGATTATTGAAGCGTATTGAATGCCATAAAAATCCCCCGACGAAGATTTCACGAAATGATCAATAAACAATGGGTTTGATGAAAAAAGTTGATGGACTTGAGGGTATACTCTGGCTGGAACAGCTCCACCAGTATTTGTAACATTAATGGGTGTTATTTCTTTTTCAAGAAAAACTGTTTGTGGGCTTGTATAACTAATATTTGGCTTTTGTGCGTACGATCCGAACGATATTATCAAGAAAAAAAAAGGCAGAACAAATTTAAATAGGCCAAAGTTACCCCACATTAAAAGCAATTGATTTCTACTTGCTTTTCCCAAGGGTTTTAAATTGAATTTTAGGCATTTATTTAGGCACATAACGAGGCGTTTTTGTTTGGTTAAGCTGTAGCCATCTCTATCCACCTGTAATCATGAATAAGAAATAACTAGCCAATTAAAATATAGTTCGATTATAACACTGAAAGGCAGAAGGCCAAATAAGTGTGAGAGGGGTTCAGTGTAGAAAAAACATTATCGAGATTGTTAATTAATTAAGAAAAATTCATGCCTCACAAATTTAGCATAAATATTCATAGTCAAAAAAAAGTGATCAAGATTATCAAAACAAATAGCACTATCACCAAAAGTAGTTTGGAAGATTAGTGTTCCAAAGTACAAAAAGACACCTCAGTTACCTGGTCTGAATTATAACCATGAGCAGTTATGGCTTCCTGCAAGAAGGATAAGAAATTAGATTTCTCAGAAAATATCCTATCAGAATTGTGGGTGCATCGCCCTTCTAAACTCAATTTTATATTCAAAATCCACTACTTTGTAACTTTGGGGTTTAATGAACTTTATCCCACCAAACATGTGTAATTAACAGAAATGCACGCCAACAAAAAAAAACCACATTTCTGTGAGGCTTTCTGTGATCCCGCTGGGATTTACACCTAGTGTAAAAATCAACGTTTGCAATATCTTAGAGTGGCTTTGAAATTCGAACGCCCGGAATGAGGTACCTTATTAATAGCCTTAATTCTGCGTTTGAAAAAAAACAAGATCCTGTTTGCCCGTTAATTTTGATAATTCCATTCCAAACAGCCATAATTTTAGTATATTAGGATAATCAAAAGGGATGATCACCCAAATCAATCCATCTGATTAAAATCCTCAAAAAAATATTCCAAAATCCACCTTTACGCCACATTTACCCCACGTTTAGGCCACCTTCCGGCCAGGCCTACTAGGTACTTGCTTTCATACTGCTTCGCACTTGCTTTGGTTGAGTTATAGCCCTGGTGTAGATCAGGTAGGTCAAAAATTTGCTTTGCTTTAGATCGGCGTGTTAACAATAGCTAAATGATATGTAAAGAGAAAGTTATCTTAAGGTATTGTTGGTGTATAGCTGTGTCGGAGACACGATATACGGCAAACCAGCCCTCTTAAAAAAAAACATATCAGAATAAAAAATACAATTTTTGATTTAAGACTATTAGCGCATCTCCATTTCTTTTCTCCAGACGAAACGACCATTGAATCCAACCCTGTTTTTTAGAAGTTTAAAACCACTTAAAATGAGCCGAGTGACCGTTTTAACACTAAATGCAGTGATCAGTATTTTTGCAAATTTTGGAGGTACAGGTCTAAAACAAAAAAGCCCCACATTTCTGTGAGGCTTTTTGTGATCCCGCTGGGATTGGCTCAGTCTGCAAACCCCGAACTTAGTCCTGAGCCTTTTACAAATCGAACCCAGGCCGGCGCTTCTGTTCGAATCCCAGCGGGGATAAAACAAAAAAGCCCCACATTTCTGTGAGGCTTTCTGTGATCCCGCTGGGATTCGAACCCAGGACCACTACATTAAAAGTGTAATGCTCTACCAGCTGAGCTACGGAATCATTTGTCCCTTTCGAGGCTGCGAAGTTAGAAATTAAATTCATTCCTGCAAAGAACAAAGTCAATCTATTTAATAAAAACTTAACATTAACGAAACAAAAAGCAGCTAAATAATTAAACATCAGACTAGAACAACAAAAAATATTATTTCTATTTTTTTGTTCATCATCATCAAAATAAGCACTGCAGTAAAAAAATATATTTCTATACCGAAATCTGATTTAAAGTATTGGCTGAATAAAACCTTTGTAGTTATAAAAGTGATTTTTTATTTTCACTATTATTTCCATTTTTACAGATAAATTACCATTCCTTTAATGAATATTGAAAATACTTACGGTGAAGATAAGTGGGCTGCATTTGGAGGCTTTTCGCCACTCATTACAGTTTTCAAATCTTATCATCCCCTTAATGATGAAATTGAAAAAATTATTAACGAGCAAACCTTTCCCATCCGCTTTGCCAAAAACAAACACATTGCCTCGCCATTAAAGCGTAATCGATATATTTTCCTTATTTTGGAAGGAGCAGTACATGGTTACCTTAAAATGGGAAACAAAAAAATTACGACTTGGATTGCTGCCGAAAATGAACTCGCGGGAACCATCAGAAATTTGTGGGAGAATGAAATCTCTGATGAATATATTGAAACGATTGATCCGGTATTTGCAATTGCCATTCCGCACGAAATGTCGAAACTGCTTTACAACAAGTTTCCGATTGCCAACTACGTGGGCCGTAAAATGACAGAGATTTATTTCCTCGGAGCAACTGAACGTGCTTATATAAGCAGGCTGCCCACTGCATTGAAACGTTATCAAAGATTCCTGGTTTCCTATCCTCATTTAATAAACCGTGTGCCACTTAAGTATATTGCATCATTTATCGGCATGCGGCTCGAAACACTGAGCAGGATTAGGAAAAAAGCACTTACTGAAAAAGAATAGTACGCCAGGTTTCTGATATGAGTCCCCCCTGCCGAGCATCAAACGTTTGCACTTTAATTTTTTGAATAAATAGATAGTACTGAAGTCAAATAGGCCCGGTTTGGTAGAAGGGTGATAAAAGTTTGGGTGATATCCCTATGGATTACCTGAAAGCTAAAGTGTAGATAAAAATACAGCGGTACACAAATGGCTGTAGAAAAATCGACCGGAAAAGTAGTGCCTTTCCTGATGAGATTTTTAGCAATTAAGTACATTTATTAAAGCAAAATCCGTCTCATAAATTATTATTTATGAGACGGATTTTTCCTTAAATCTTATTATAAACCCCAGCCATACCTGATACGGGTTAATCCCGATTGATTGGTAGTTGTTAAGGTAATATTTGTTCCGCTTCCGCCACGGTTCTGAATACTGTAGCTATCATTATCCCTAAGCCCTGGCCAGTACACACTGGCAACTTTATCGGTTCTAAATACATTGGTAGAACCAACTATATAGGCAATCTCATTATCGCTACCAACCGAACCGGTATAATTTTTACCCGTAGTCATGGCTGCACCGAATTCAGTAACCACGGTACGGCCTGCATAACTACCAAAACGGTTTCTCCAGTCGGCTTCCCAGGCCGATTGTGTTCTCGTAGCCCAAAATGCATAATTATGCAGGGATAAGAGGCAACTCGAAAAGCGGCTATCTGCACCAATAGCTGTTACATTTTCCGAATAGCCGGTACCCCCTAAAAGAATCCGCCCTTTGCTTACATTGGGATAACGGGAAAGCCATTCGGCATAAATAGTGGTTAATTGGGCCAATGTATAACCATAGGGCTCATTCATGGGTTCGAAATACACATTGGCATTACTTCCATATTTATTAACTACGGTTTGCCACATGGCCCAAAACTGAGTAGTGTCATCAATAGTACCATTATGGGAAGATGCACTCTCCCAACAAGCTAAAATCACTTTCATGTTCTTGCTCAATGCTCGATCTATTGCGCCTGTATATGCACCCCACCACGAATCGGATACACTTGGCGGATTAATTGGCAACCTTACCGTATTTACACCCGCCATGTTATTCTGGAAACCTGTTAATATGGCATTTGCCTTTGCCGATACAGTGGTGTAATCATCACCAGCGGTTAAACCTGAGGGGATTACCCAGCCATCAACAAAATTATCTCGGCCATCCGCCCAATTTACACCTGCAATACCCGCAGCACCAACCGATTCTAAATTTGCTTTTTGAGCATCCGTAACATCTGTTTTTCCGATATCAGGTGGAATCTCTGTAATCAATTCTTTTTTTTTACATCCCATTAAGCACACGCTTAACATAACGGCCATTGTTGCAATTGATGTTTTAATTTTCATAGGTTTGATAATTAATATTTGGTTAGTGAGGCGTTAACCAGAAGAAAATCGAAATGTTATTTATTTTTTCAGTTCATTTAAAATAGGTTTAGCTAAGCTACTTAATGTATGTTGTTTAGGTTTAAGCAGTTCGAAAACTACAATTTCATTCTTTCCTTTTTTAAGCCATTCTGCAGGCAAATAAATGGTCTGTTGTGGCCCAATAGCCCAATATTTACCCAAATTATGTCCATTAACCCAAACCAGTCCTTTTCCCCACTGGCGCATGTCTAGATAAGTGTCGGCAACTTTTGTTAAATTAAAGGAGGCCGATTTAAGTACCGCCGCAGATTGGCTATTTACTTTAGGCTGTATTTTTTGGGTATCGATTTTATCAAATGGCAAAGGATACATTTTCCATGATTTAATCTCTTCACCATTAAAAGTTACATTTTTAGTAATCCCTTTATTATTTTTAAGCAGATAAGGACCAAAATTAATTCTACCCATGTTTTCTACTAAAATATCAAGTTGCACATTACCAGCAGGAAGATCAACCACTAAACTATCTTGATAAACTCGTCTATCTAAAACACCTGCAAGTTTTTTATTAATATATACTAATCCGTAATCGCGCAGCTCATTGATTTTAATTACGCCCTTGCGCCCACCTTTTATCGTGCTGCTGTACAATACAAAACCATAAGGTTGGTTAAGGGCTTCGAAGGTTAATGGTTTTTCACTTAATTGTGGTTTCCCAACCAGGTTAAAGATGTCTGTTGATTTGGTAAAAGTAATTACAGGCAACGCAGCTGCAGGCTTGGCAGCAGGTATGAGCGGAAGTGTTTGGTTTGCAGGCAAATTCTTTTTAATCGCTTCGCGGAAAAGCATAAATTTTGGCGTCGCATTACCTGCCTCATCTAAAGGGGCATCATAATCGTAACTACTAATCTGTGGTTCGTATGCGGTAGAATCATTATAATTTGCCCCGTTCATAAAACCTCTGGTTGTACCACCATGAAACATATACATGTTAATAGAAATCCCTCCTTTAAGTACAGTATCCAGTTTGTCAGCATACATTTTTGGATCCACCTGATGGTGTTTTGTACCCCACCAATCGAACCAGGCCGGATACCATTCTGGCACAAAGTAAGGTCCGGTACCATTGTTATACTTATTGATCAGCGTTCTGATCTGAGCAGGATTGTCGATACCGTTTACGCCAGGAAGCAAACCCGCTAAATGCCCACCTTCTAATGCAGGAACAGGATCGCAGGTTGAAAGCACGCCATCAAAACCGGCATCTTTAAAGAGCTGGGTATTGATTTTTAGGTATTCTTTATCATTCCCATAAGAACCATACTCGTTTTCTACCTGTACCATTAAGATGTTGCCACCATGATTAATCTGCAATGGCGCTAACCGTTTACCAATTTCTTTAAGGTATTCTTTATATTCTTTTAAATATTGCGCTTCTTTACTCCTTACCTGTAAACCTTTAATGTTCTGTAACCAAAATGGGTAACCACCAAATTCCCATTCGGCACATACATATGGACTAGGGCGAAGCAATACCCATAATCCTTCTTCTTTTGCAATACGTACAAATTCAGCAATATCATTATTACCAGAAAAATCAAACTGATCTTTCTGCGGTTCGTGTACATTCCAAAATACATAGGTACCAATGGTATTTAAGCCCATCGCTTTAGCCATTTTCATTCTATCGCGCCAGGCTTCTCTCGGTATACGGGGGTAATGCATTTCGCCAGAAATGATCTGAAAGGGTTTATTATCCAGTAGAAAAACAGAGTCTGCAAGCTTAAAAGTGTGCTGAGCCTGTGCAAAAGCACCAAAGCTGGAAAAACAAGTAATTAAAATTACTGTAATCTTAAGGAGTTTGAGGATAGGTTTCATTTAAGATATATTTAAAAAAGTTAAAAGCATAGTTTTCCCATATCGATCTGTAAAGTGCCTTTCAGCTCAAAACAAAATGATTGATATAAAAAAATAAGGCGCTTTGTAATTACAGAGTAAGAAAGTTAATTACTAAGTATAGTGGTTACAGATTTAGCTGGAACACGAACACGTTTCGTATCCTTATATTGTTTAAAGGGTGATAAATTGTATTCGGCTGAAGTAACATAGGTTTGTACAAAACTTTGCTTATTCCCTTTTACATCGATATCCAGATCGAGATCGTTTTCTGTCGGGTTAACGGCTACCGTTACAAGCTTTTTATTTTGTAAGTAAGATGATACATACACCTGTGCTACTTTTTCTTCAATTGTTTTAACCTGAAGCCGCTTACTACCTGCATCAATAAAACGGCTATAATTGCCTAAAGCCCATAACATTTTACTCTCGTACACTTGTCCGTCGGTTTTGTTTCGATCGATATAAACCAGACCATCCTTGTAATCGCCAGTTGATACGCCCAACCACCACTGCCATGACGTTGCATTTGATAAAACGAGATCTTGGTGGATTAACCTTGCAATAAACAAAGCGGTTACCATACCCAGGTCGCGTTTTTCACCTTTAAGCACATCATCCCCCAGCACACAATATTCAGACATCCAATATCTTAAACCTTTTACACCGGCCACAGCATCGCCTGTTTTTTTACGTACATCAATAAATTTTTGTTCTGGGCTGGTGGTAAAATAGCTATGACCAGAAATAGAATTATCGATATTGGAAAGATTGCCAACATAGTTCGGTGATGAAGCATTAAAGAACTGATATACCTGATTTCCCTTTGCAGTGTTTCCATTATCGTATAAGTAATCGAGCTGACCTGCCTCTCCTACCTGTATTTTGGTTTTGATCTGATTTTTATTGAATGCATCATTTACACCTTTATAAAGCTGAGCCAGTTCAGTGTTGTTATAGGGGCAGCCTTCCTGGTTATGCTCATTCCATTTCCATTGTGGCTCATTTGCAGGGCTAAGGTAATCTAGTTCTATACCTGTTGTTTTTTTTATTCCATTAATAGTGGCTACGAGATCGGCAGAAAATTCGGGAAGTTTATCAAAATTCAGGTTGCAGTTACCATCGGTAGAATATGCTTTACCGTTTTTGGTAAAAAGTACATGCGGACTGTTTACAAAGCCGATAAACTGTTTTACACCACGGGTTTTTGCGGCCTTTAAAAACCAGGTTTGCCCTGGCATCGCATTCCAATCATAACTGCCATCTGGTTGCAGAAAAGCGTATTGACGGCGCCATTCGTCGCCAATATCGCTTGCCTTACCTTGGGCGGCACTGCCACCGCCAATGCTGAAACGCCACATGTTAAGGCCAATACCAACAGGTTGACCTGTTTTTGTCGTTTGGGTACTAAAAAGCAGATCGGCCATCTTATCCCTTTTCTCTGCAGGCCATAATCCGGCAAACTGACAAGTCCATGCATCAGAAGCGCCGAAACCTTCTATGGTTTGGAATGTGATGGCTGGATCGATCTCTATTTTCGCAACAGCAACTTGCGCAAGCGCGGTTTCGCCATAGAAAAATAAGGCCAGGCAGGCAAAAAAACGGTTCAGGTATTGATATGGCTTTATCATGTAAAATTTAATTTCTATTTATTAATAACCCGGGTTTTGCTGCAATTTACCACCTGAGGCTAAAATCTCGGCCCTTGGTATTGGCAACCAGTAATGTTTGGTTTCAAACTTACGCCCATCCAGCGCAACTTTAGGTGCATAAGTAAATCCTGTGCCTGTTTTGGTAATAATCACTCCGGCAGCAGGTTTGTTTTCGGTTACATCCGCAATTTTCCATCTTCTCACATCATAAAAACGATGTTCTTCGAAAGCAAGTTCTACCCTCCGCTCATAACGAACTGCATCGCGCATCTGTGTTTGTGTAAGTCCAACGGCCAATGCAGGCATATTCACATCTGGTCTTGCCCTTACCATGTTGATGGCTTGTCTTGCCGATAATGTTGATCCGGCAGGAACAGCATCAGGACCGTAAGCTTCGTTTGCAGCTTCAGCATAATTAAGCAAAATTTCTGCATATCTAAAATATATCCAGGGCTGAAAACCTGCATTGCCCCAAGGATTTTGCAATGGATAGGCATTATTCATGAATTTTTTAAGGTAATATCCGGTTTTGGTTGTATTCCAGTTATCATTCCCATCTTTACTATCCTTTCCTCCCGGAATAAAGGTTTCTACATTACGCTCTCGATACGCTGCACCATTGTATAAAATGGTTGCTGCAAAACGAGGATCACGGTCTTTGTACGGATTGTTCGCGTCATAACCAGAGGTAGGATCGGTAATGGCTTTACCGTTGGCCATTTCATAATCATCAACCAGATTTTGCAATGGGGTATTACCCGCCCAACCACCGTAACCATTTGGTCCATTAGCAATTTCTAAATGGGTATGATTTGCATTTTTGGTAAACAGCCTCGCGAAAATAATTTCATTGCTTTGGTCGGTTAAGAATAAATTCCCATAACCACCTGTGTAAATTCCGTATTTATTTAAAGAAATAACTGCCTGGGCTGCCGTAACAGCCGCCTGCCAGGTACCAGCATTATACAATGGACTTGCTGCATATAAAAGTAAGCGGGATTTTAGTGCAAGTGCAGCGCCTTTTGTTGCCCTTCCTACCATCCAGCTACTGCTGTTATCCAAAGGTAAATCTGCTGCAGCCTGGTCTAGCTGTGCTGCCACATAATCTATAGATTCTTTAATCGAAGCGCGTTGAAACAAAGCCGGATCCTGCAAATTATCGGTCAGGTTGGTTACCTTATCACCCATTAAAACTACACCACCATAATTCCTAATTAAATCCTGATAACGGAAGGCCTTAATAAACTTAAGCTCTGCAACCAATTGTTTTTTATGAGCTGCACTCATGCTAATTTTACCAAGCACTTCGAGCGCATAATTACATTCTCTGATGCTTTTGTAACTCCTTCCCCAATATACACCAGCGCTTCCTAAATTTTCAGGTGCCAGCTGTCCTCTTTGTATCAACCAGGTTGCATCGTCATTATTATAAATAGATTCATCAGTAAAAGAGCTCCACATGCTATATTCAAAACCTCTACCAAAACCCGGTGAAGAACCGTCACCTTCCTTATCCTGCAATCTACTGGCGATATAACGGTTGGTTACATAGGCCTCAAAAACAGCCGTATCGGTTTCTATAGCAGCTGTAGAGATCCGGTCTGTTGGTTCTACATTTAAAAATTCTTTTTTACAGCCCACAATATTCACTGAGATAAGAGACAGGCCTAAAAGTGTTATATATATTGATTTGTTATTCATGATATTTAGAATTTAATATTGGCGCCTAAATTAATAATGCGTTGCTGTGGATAAAATTGCCCGCTGCCACTGGTTCCTTCAGGATCGTAATCTTTTACTTTAGAAATGGTGAACAAGTTAAATGCACTTGCATAAAGCCTTAATCCCGATATATTGATCCGTTCCAAGAAACTGGCCTTAATGTTATAGGCAATTTCTACATTTTTAAGCCTTAAGAATGAGGCATCATTAAGCCAAAAAGTATTGTTAAACTGCCCACCGCTAATCGCATTCGATGCACGGTCAGTTACCCTTGGGTAAGTTCCGTTCGGATTTGCCGAACTAAACCTGTTATCGGCCCAACTGCTATAAAAGTTACCTACGCTACCCGATTCTGGCAAAACATATTGGCTTACCTGGGTTTGTCCGGCTAATACCATTGATACATCAAAGTTTTTATAAGATGCGCCAAGCGTAAAACCATAAGTAATCTGAGGAATATTGCTATATGGTGTTCTGGTTTGGTCATCGGCCGTTATTTTACCGTCATTATTATAATCGAGGTATTTAAGGTCGCCTATTTTAGCGCCACTTACATGTGGGTAAGCATCTAACTCTTGTTGTGTTCTGAATATGCCTATGCTATTGTAAAGCAGGTTAGCGTTTAATGGTCTTCCGGTTTGGCGTTGATAATCTAGCGTACCGCTTGCTTCATCAATAAAAATTACTTTGCTTTTTGCATAAGTAATGTTACCAGATGCATTCCATTTAAAGTTTTCGCCATTGTGGTTATACCCTAAAGTAGCTTCAAAACCAGCATTATTAACCTTACCGATATTTTCTGACGGTACCAGCGGATCGGAACCAAAAGGGTTTACAATTCCTGAAGATCCAGGCAATGATGCGTTACGCGTGCTTAAGATATCGGAACGTTTCTGCTGAAAATAGATCGCTTCGATACTAAAGTTTTTGAATAAAACGGCATTGAAACCGATATCAAGTTTTTTGGCAACCTCCCAGGTAATGTTCGGGTTTGCGAGTTTAACTAAGTTTACACCTGGCTGTATGGTTGATGAGGTTGCACCCGGGCTTTGGGCTACAAATCCATTCCCAACCAATACATAATTATCAAAATACTGGAAACCATTTACATTATCGTTACCTAGCGCTCCGTATGAAGCCCGGATTTTTAAATTATCAACAAATTTAATGCTTTCGCTAAACCATTTTTCTTTTGAGATTACCCATCCTGCAGAAACAGAAGGAAAGTAACCATACTGTTTGCCCTGAGGAAAAATTGAGGATCCATCTACACGCAACTGCCCTTCAAAAAGATATTTATCATCATAACTATAGGCCAGGCGACTGATAATGCTTCGGCGGTTATAGTTTGTACTATAGCCTGAGTTTAAGAAATCGGTAGCTGCAGTACCTCCCTGAGAAAGTTCAGGCAACGAAGTAGAGAGGAAGTTAAAACGTTGTGCATCGAAATATTCTAAATGATTTTCGCTCTGCTCATAACCCACAAAAGCATTGATATCGTGCAGGTTAAAACGACGAGCGTAGTTTAGTTTAATATTCGAAGTAAGCAACGATTCATTTCTATGACTTTCGGTCAGCGTAGCTTTTTGGTTATTGCCACCAACAATAACACTATTGTAGTTTTTAGATGTAGGATCGTATTGATATAGCAGATATGGTTTGCTGAAACTTTTGGTAAATACATTAGATTTATCAGCAGAAAAGAAACCATCAACCGAAAGGCCTTCAACCCCGGGAATAATAAAACTAGCTCTTAAAATACCATTTAAAACCTGCGTAGGCGATTTATTCGTTCCCCCAATATCAGTAACCTGTACGGCAGGGTTTGCATTTTCTATACCAGTTGTTGGCAAACCATTTGGATAATAAGCACCTACAATAGGTTTTGCTCTATAAATGGCCCTAAAAACATCGCCCGCACCAACCTGAGGAAACAAACGGTTTTCTTGTCTACCAGATACAGATAAGCCAACTTTAAGGTATTTAGAAACATTAGCATCTATATTCGTACGAAAATTGTACTGATTGTATTTGGTTACTCCATTTTTATACAAACCGTCTTGAGAAACAGTCCCTAACGACATGTAATACTTTACATCTTGTCCGCCACCATTAATGGAAAGGCTGTGTTGGCTTTGCAAAGCTGTTTTTTCTAAAGTTTGGTCAATCCAATCGGTGTTAGGGAACAACAACGGATCAGAACCGTTACGAAACTTTTCGATCTGATCAGCCGAGTAAGATTGATTAAGACCACCTGCGGGATTCGAATCGAAACCAATTTCGTTCATTATCTGCGCATAAGTTGCAGCATCTGCCATTTTTGGCAATCTTGTTGGCGAGCTAAAACCTTGGTTAAAACTATAATTGATGGTTGGTTTACCAGTTTTCCCCTTTTTTGTAGTCACTAAAATTACACCATTGGCTGCTCGGTTACCATAAATGGCGGCAGAGGCATCTTTTAGTACCGAAACACTTTCAATATCGTTAGGGTCTAATCGTTCCAGACCGCCAATTTGTCCAGGTATTCCATCTACAACAACTAATACACTGTTGCTCCCGGTTGTAGCCAAACCCCTGATGGTGATGTTTGAACCATCAAAACCTGGCTCGCCACTCCTATTGTTAATTACCACACCAGAAAACCGGCCGGCTAATGAATTGGATAAATTCGGTTGCGGACTCTTCACCAGGTCGGCTCCTTTTACCTGCGAGATTGATCCTGTTAATGTTGCTTTTTTCTGGGTGCCGTAACCAACCACTACCAATTCGTTTAGGGTTTTGGTATCTGAACTAAGCTGAACATTAATGGTTGTTCTATCACCAACCGTTTGCTCCTGGTTGATATAGCCTACAAAAGAAAAAATAAGTACATCAGTTTTGGCCGCAACATTAATGCTGTATTTACCATTTGCATCTGTTTGCACCGCTTTTTCGGTTCCCTTAATTTTAACCGCTACACCTGGAAATGTAGTACCTGTTTCGTTTGTTACGGTACCCGTTACCACAATTTCTTTGCGCTTGTTCTTTATCGCTGTTTTAACAGAAACTAAAGATGCCATTGCCGGTAAACTAATGGATACGATAAATAGAAATGCCAGTGTTTTAATTGTAAAGATTTTTGGCAAAAATCCTTTCAGAACTTTTCTTCTCATATTGGTTTGCAAGTTTAATATTTGGTTAGCAGATCAATTTTATAACCTACCCAACAGAACCCTCTATCGGAATCGCGATTATAGCACTGCTTTATAGAAGGCTAAATTAGCGCCAACAAACAACTCCTATAGGGTACAAACAATCCAAATTAGAGGGGTAAACAAACCGAAAAAACCCCAAAAGAATGCTTCGGGGCCAATTATTAAAAAATAGATGAAGGCTACTTGCTATTTACCTTTTTTAACTGTGGTATTAATATTATTGGAAAACGGCTTGCGGAATTTTTTAATGTACTGCGATGGGTTCATGTTAAAGAGCTTATAAAACTGCTCTCTAAAATATTTCGGATCGTTAATACCCACCATGTAAGAAGTTTCCTGAATGGTTTTATCGGTATTGATAAAAATTTCGGCAGCTTTTCTTAACCTGATGAAACGGATAAAGCCATTCGCTGACTGACCAGAAATGGATTTTATTTTGCGGTAAAGATTAGATCTCGACATGCCAATAGCCGCAGTTAATATATCGATATTGAAATCGGGGTCGATCAGGTGTTCTTCTACAATACGGATACAGCTATCCAAAAACTCTTTGTATTCTGCAGAGATTTTGGTATTGTTAGAATTGAGGGTAATCTCATTATAAAAATATTTTTGCAGGGCATTTTTACTTTTTAATATACTGGCTACCCTCGCCTTTAAAAAATCTTTATCAAAAGGTTTGCTAATGTAATCGTCGGCCCCGCCTTCTATTCCTTTAAGTTTAACTTCTGGTGCAGAAATAGCGGTCAACAGGATAATTGGAATATGAGAAACGGCTACATCTTCTTTTATTTTACTACAAAGTTCTATGCCGGTTATACCATCCATCATTACATCACATATCACAATATCGGGCAATAGCTCTTTTACCATATCATATCCGTCTTCTCCGTTGCTCGCTTCATAAAGGTGATAATCCATTCTGAAAACCTGTTTCAGGTATTCTCTGATCTCGATGTTATCATCAATGATCAATAGTGTTTTCAAATCCACAGCGAGCTGACTATCAATCAATGGTTCTTCTGCTGCTTTTACGATATTATTTGCCGTAATTTCATCCTCTATTAACTCTTTAAACAACGATGAATCGGTATCTACCAATTCCTCCTGCAAAATTACCGCATCTTTAAAATGGCTTATTCCCTTTAGTAAAGCAATATTAAATGTAGTGCCTTTATTTTCGACGCTGGTATAACTTATCGCTCCGCCATGCATTTCTATAAAATTCTTGGCCAGGTACAAACCGATACCGAAACCTCCCTTTGCTGATTTATTTCCTGGATCCTGATAAAATTTTTCATAGAGTTTTTCTCCTGCAAAGTTGGTAATACCACAGCCTGTATCTTCTATAAGTACATTTATATTCTCCTGGTTACTTTTTACAATCATTTTAACCGTACCGCCATCGGCCGTAAATTTTATGGCATTTGCAAGCAGATTAAAAAACACAATCTCTATTTTTTCCCTATCAGCATAAAATGGGATCAATTCATCAGCGCATATAAACTCAAATACAATATTTTTAGACCTGGCCTGGTGCACAAAACAAAGAAATACTTCTTTACACAAACTCACCAGATTTACCGGAGCTACTTTTAATTTCCCGCCGTAGGTATCTGCTTTTCTGAACAATAACAATTGATCTACCAAACTTAAAAGCCGTTTTGCATTTCGGTACACAATATTTAAATCAGTGGTATCAACATTCTTATCGTTCTTGTATAAAAGCTCTTTAACCGGATTGATAATTAGTGTAAGTGGCGTACGAAACTCGTGCGATACATTGGTAAAAAAAGAAAGTTTCTTCTCGCTAAGTTCTTTCTCTTTTTCACTCTCTACATGGGCCAGTTTCACCTGAAATTCGAGGTTTGCGCGATGCTCACGGTATTTAAGATAGGCATAAATCATCCCAAAGAAAGCCAGTCCATAAATACAAAAAGCCCACCAGGTACCATACCATGGCGGTGTAATGGTAATTATAATAGAGTTGCCCTCCATATTCCAGATGCCATCGTTATTTGATGCCCTTACCTTTAACACATACTTACCGGGATTTAAATTGGTATAGGTAACTTTATGCTCACTGCCACTGTAATTCCATTTCTTGTCGAAACCTTCAAGAAAATAAGCATACTTGTTTTTTTCGGAAAGCGTATAATTAAGCGCTACAAAACCAAAAGAAAGCACACTTTGGCTGTAAGGCAAAGTAATCTCCTTAGTCATGTACACCGGTAATTTTAAAGGAGAATCATCACCTGGCAGAATTAATTTATTAAAAATAGAAAAATCGGAAAAATAAACCGCCGGGGCCGTTTTATTATATTTTAGCTGTTGTGGGTTAAAATAAACGATTCCTTTACTTCCTGCCAGGTAAATTTCTCCTTTTGCATTTTTACAGATAGCGGCATTGGCATAAACACCGTCTTTCTCATCGTAATTTTTCACCATTTTATTTACCGGATCAAAGAGTGAAATGCCCTGTTCGGTAGTTACCCATAACCTGCCATTATTATCTTCTACCAGATCGGTAAAAACATTGCTCGCAAAACCGTTTTGCTTTGAATATATTTCGAAAGTATCTGTTTTAGCTACATATTTATTCAATCCATCGCGGGTGCAGATCCAAACATTTTGATGTGAATCCAGATAGAGGCTATTTACAATATTATTGCTAATGCCACCTTTTCTTGAATTATCGATCATGTAATTGCTAAACTTTCTGGTTTTAGGGTTAAAGCGACTGAGCCCGCTTCCGTATGTCCCTATCCAAACATTTCCCTGCGCATCTTTTAACAGGCAGTACAAATGGTTATTACTTAATGAAGCCTGGTTTTTAGGGTCGTTAAAGTAATGTGTATAACTGCGGGTTTTATCATTATATACTTTCAAACCAGCATCGGTAGCCAAATAATATTCGTTATTGTTTACCTCAATTAAATCTCTAAAAACATCTTCATTAAAAAAACTACCAAGTGCCGAGCGGTGATGATGGTGAACAAATTTATTCTCTTGCTCCTCGTAAAGATCGAAACCATTTTCGCCCAGCACCCATAACCTGCCCTTTAAATCGGTAGATAAGTTAATAATATCAGAGCTGGATAAACTATTCGCATTACCGGTATGCAGCAATTTAATTACTGAACGATTATCGGGATTATATTTAAACAAACCTTTGTTTGTGCCTATCCAAAAAATCTTACCATAACTGATGATGGATTTAACTTCTGCCTGGTCAAAAGGAAGGGAGATAAAATTAAATTTATATTGGTTAAAGTCTATTTTACTGAGACCATTTTTACCACAAACCCATATCATTCCTGTTTTATCGCGGTATAGCCCCCCATTGGCAAAAAAATCGAGTTCTTCTATTTTCTCCCATTTATTTAATTCAGTGTTTACCCAAAATAATCCGGCATTTCCGCCAACCAGCATTTTTTTTGCACCTAAACTTAATATACTAAATACTGAGGCGTTACCAGTGCCTTTACTACTGAAGGTGTTGAATTTCCCTATTTTCGGATCGAATCTGAACAGATCACCTTTCCAATAACAACCAACCCATATCATACCATCGGCATCTATACTAAGTGTCCAGATATCATTTGGATTTTTTTCACCCGCTATTTCCTTCTGCGTGTAATTGGTAAAGCGCCTCGTCTTTTTATCAAATTTATTTAATCCTTTGCTCCAATTGCCTAACCATAAGTTACCTTCTTTATCTTCTGCAATGGCATTAACGGATTTTCCTTTAATGGCATTTGGATTTTTAATGTTGGGCTGATATACTGTAAATGATGCTGAGTTTTTGTTAAAAAGGTTAAAACCATCGTCGGTACCTACCCAGAGCTTATTTGTTCTATCGATGAGCAGCGACCATATTTTATTATTGCTCAACGATGTCCTCTTGTTTTCTTGATGATAAAAACGCTCAAATTTCTCTGTTACAGGGTCGAATTTATTTAAACCGTTCATGGTAGCCACCCAGAAAACACCATTCTGATCTTCTACAACAGCATTGATATAGTTATTGGTTATTGATGTGGTATCGCCCGGGATATTTACATAAATTTTAAAAGAATAGCCATCAAACTTACACAAACCGTTTTCGGTACCTACCCATATAAATCCCCGCTTATCTTTTAAGGCAGCTGTTGTACTTTTTGAGGGCAGCCCTTCGTTTATGCCATATGTTTTAATTACATAATGGCCTGCTATTACTGGCTGTTTATTTACAGGGAATACCTGCGCTTTAACATGAGTAAAGAGGAAAAAAAATTGCAGAATAAAACAAGCTAGACTAATTAATCTCATAGTTGAACAACAAAATTTGATGGGAGAATGCCTTAGCTAAACCCCGCCTCTTTCTAAAATAGACGAGTTGTAAAGATACACTTTGCAAACTTATTACCGAATCTATTCTGGTGTTCTAGTTAGTGCCAATAAAAAAGAGGCCGATTAAAAACCGACCTCTCTGCACTAATCACTACTAACTAAAATTTAACTGAATTGAGATTCTTATCTACTAAAATGCCTTCACTAATTTTAAGCATGAACTGTAGTTTGTGTTTTGCCTTTAATTTAATGATAAACAGATCGGCAGTTTCGTTTAAAGCATCTTTGTTACCTATGTTTACAAAGGTTGGGTACAAAACCTTGGCACCACTTGTATGCTGGCGATCGTTGGTCAGGTTATCCATCTGTTTGGTATTTAAAGGCTGAATGCTTACAAAATCATAATCCTGTGCACTGTATGGTAGTGCAAAACTTAAAGCATTTACTGATTTCAGGTTTATTCCTTTTACTTTGATTTCGATGATTTCGTCCTTGTTGTAAGCTTGTTTAGCAGTACTGATTTCCAGTTTACCTGCAATTTTATCGATTTTAGCATTTTTCACACCTCCTTCAAGCTGTGTGGCCACAACTGAAATATCATAAGCATCGATCAAGTTGTTTTTATTGATATCGCCATTGCTGATATAACCTTCAAAATCGGCATCACCTTTTCTTAAACCGGTATAGTTAATATAAGAAGTTAAATCATTCTTATCAATTAAACGGTCGTTATTAATATCCCCCGAAAGATAACTTTCGGTACCAGGAACCTTAAACACATACAGCTCCCTACCTGAACCAAAACCACCTACGCCATCAGCAACAGCAATTTTGATGTAACGTGCAGCAGGATGTGCAGTGAAATTAAATATTTTAATTTCGTCGCTATTGGCCCATTCAAATGCACCAGCTTCTGTCCAGTTTTCTTTATTATTGCTATAAAATACTTTACCTTTTAATAAAATTCCGTTCCCTCTTCCTGTGCGTGGCAGGTAGTGGAATTTATCCAGTTGATTGACCGATTTCAGATCAATGATCATATCAAAAGGAACTGCTTTAACACCCCATTTGGTATGCCAGGTATTACCTTCGTCATAATCGAACAATTTATTGATACCAGAACCTCCTTGATTTTCTACTGTAGTTTCGGCAACAATACCCTGAATAGCAAACTCAAGCGGGTTGGTTTTAGTAGTTGCCTTAATTTCGGTCCAATCCGAGTAGCCATCTTTGTTTACTGCACGCAATTTAAAGGTGTAAGCTGTTTCGGCCAATAAACCATCAAATAATAAAGCAGTATCGCTGATAGTAGTGTAATGCATATCGTTAAAATCGATTTCATAAAAATCTGCATTGCTCACTTTGGTCCAGCTTGGTGTTAGCGTATAGGCTTCTCTGTTTTTATCACTTACCCTTGCATTAACAGGAGCAGTTAATTTCCCTGTTAACATGCGTTGTTTATCTACAGGCTCAAATTTAAAACCGTCTATACTAAGTGTTACCGGATTGATGGTAATATCAGTAGACTGAAGTTTAACCAACAATTGAGGGTTTTTAACCATTGCCACTTTTTCAAACTCGCTTCCTTTCGTAGCAAAACGGTTTAAGTTTGGTGTAGCATCGTAGAAATAAACGTTAGACTGTTTTAAAAACTCTTCTTTTGAGTTTGTTTCTGTCAATTTTATTTTGCTGTTTCCAACTTTTGCCGTTAACCTTTTTGGTTTTTCGGTAACGTTGATCACAAATTCGGTTGTTTTTTCTTTCACAAAGCCATCGAAATCACCTTTTGCAGGATGAATGGTAACCAAGGCATTGTTCTTCCCATCTAGTGCTGATTCAATCAAAGTAGAAGCGCCTTTTCCCAATTTGTAGGCTTCTGTTGCACCGTCGTCATCGTATTCCGTAAATGAAGTTTTTCCAAAAGGATATAATTCATAAATACGGTTTGCTTTATTGATTTCAGCAACGTTGTTATTAGGATTCGTCATCGGGATAATGGCGCCATTTTTCACAAAAACAGGCAATTTCCATAACGGCGAATCAAAACTATTGAGAATACTGTTCCCTGCATATTTTTCTCCGGTGAAATAATCAATCCATACTCCATCTGGCAAATAAATACCATTACGGATATCGTTACCTTTCTCATCTGACTTGGTTGCCTGATAAATCGGTGCAACTAAAAAAGAAGGCCCGTACAGGTATTGATATTGTGTTGAAGTACCTTTGGTATAGGCATTTGGATACTCCAGAAACATTGCCCTTATAATCGGCAGTCCGGTAACCGCTTCTCTAGCTACGCTATAAGTGTAGGGCATCAACTCCGATTTCAGTTTTAAATAATTACGGTTAATCGAGGCTACAGGCTCGCCCAATGCATGTGGATATTTTTCGTTAGCGCCCCAACCGTCCATGTTTAATTCCATAGGCGTAAAGGTTTTCCATTGGAAATCGCGGGTGTTGATGGTTAGATTTTTACCACCAAAAATACCATCCATATCGGAAGTAATATTCGGTTGACCTGATAAACCAGCCCCCAAATAGGTAGGGATGTGGAAACGGATATATTCCCAAACGCCACCAGTTTGATCACCCGACCAAATACCTGCATAACGTTGTGTACCTGCCCAGCCATCTAATGAAATGATAAACGGACGACTACTATTGCCATAATAAGGCATAATCTGCGCTACATCGGCAACGCCATTCAAGCCGAACGAATAACCCGCGCCTACCCAGGCCACATCGGTTTTTAATACACGAACGCCTGCATCTCTGGCTTCTTTAATAATATCGCGCTGCAATAACGGACTTACTTCTGCTTTAGGGTGTAGATCGGATTGTGTCCAAAGTCCAATTTCAACGCCGTTTTTACGGGCATAATCGCCAAAACTTTTCAGGTTCTGAATGTTGCCATCTAATGTTTCAGTTTGACCATAACCTGCGCCATAACCATCATTTGGAAGCACCCAGCCCAAAGGCATATCGTGTTTTTTATAACGGTCGATCACCGCACGGGCTGAAAACTGATAATTATTTTTTTCGCCGTTAAGCGATTCTTTTATACCGCCATTATCTTTCTGGCTTTCTTTGTAACGTTTGCCATCTTCAAATAAAGTTCCTTTTTCGTCTTCTTTCCAAAAATCGCGGTTGTAAGCGTTCAAATGGCCCTGGTAGAAGCCAAATTTTGGCAACAGAATCGGATTTCCGGTAAGTTGATAAAAATCGTTCAATAAAGGGACTGCTCCATCGTTAACCATAAAAAAAGCATCCAGGTAATCGGTTTCATGTGCCAATTTCACCAATCCTTTTTCTTTAGCCCCAAAATTGTAATTTCCTTTGCTAAAGGTGTGCCACATAACAGCATAACCATTGGTAGACCAATAAAAAGGCGTTGGCGAAGCAACTCCCCCATCCGTCCAGCTGTTTTGGTTTTCGATAGAAATGGCTCTTCCCTTGTGTGAGAAACGACCGTTCTGTACACCTCCGCCATAAAAATACTCCTGCGGATTTTCTTTCAAACTCAGGGTTACTTTTCCTTTTTCGAACTGAACCGGCGCTAATTCTTCAACAGCCACAGCTTGTGTAGCAAGGTTGATAATTTTGATCAGGGAAGTATTTTTATCGAAAAGAACGGTAATCTTACCGGTAGATATGAACAGTTGATTATTCTCATCTTTAACATCTAGTTTTGAAACTGGTCTGCGTGGGTTTTCCACTAAAATTTTGGCTTCTGGTTTAGCTTCCGGATCACGTATAAAACCTCCCGTAGGGTCTTCGAAAAGACGGAAAATATGATCATTGTAAAAATCTAACGTTAAACGTTGATTATCAGAAAGCAACAATTCTACTGTGGTGGTATTAATCTTTTTTGCACCAATCACTTTGGTAACTTTTTCTGCTGCCTGATTGGTTTTCTGAGCAGCTGGCTGAGCAGAAGCAAAAAATGGAGTGGCAATTAAAAAAAACGCACATGCCAAAACAACGCTTTTAGGTTGATTTTTGAGATTGGCTATTTTAAAGTTTTTTAAGAAATAATGCGGGGTCATTAAATTTTGATTTGGTTATGTGTTTATGTGTAAGCAAGCATTTAGCTTTAGTTGCTGTGGGCTAAAGTTAGCAAACACATTAAAGGATCTAGTGCGTTTTTAGGTATAAAAACCGCGCAATCGTTTGCCTATCTAATTTTTTACCAGAGATGGAGTGATGTTTTCTATCATTAAGAAATTAAGGGCATTAAGGTAGTAGAAGATCGATTTCACAGAACTGATTCAGCAATCGTCCTCCTGGACTTGTTTCAGGATCTAAAATTGCGTCATTCTGATCCGATAGCTATCGGATTTATTTCAGAATCTTTATGGTTAGTTTTTTGCCACGGAAGCACAGATTTGCACGAAATAATATTATTAGGAGTTATTTAATGTGGTCGTCATTCCCGCGCAGGCGGGAACCTTAAAGCGGTCGCTATTCTTGTCCTTTGCGCAGTCTTGCTTCGGCTGCCGATGAAAAATCGGTACAGGTCCACCGCCGCCGAGGGCTCTTTCTTTTTTCAGTTTTGTATATTTTTTTATAGGCCTTCAAGCTTGCTTCGCAGGTTGGCTTGGCCCAAAAGAAACAAACCTGAGCGCAGCGAAAGCATGCCTGCCGTTAAAAATAACAAAGACCAAGGCATAACTGAAAGGCTTGGAACTGATGTCAGATAAATTCGTCAAAGCTTTTTGGGTCGCCAGCACAAGCCCCTCCCGAAGAATGTTCGGGACAAGCTTATAAAGGATCGGGGAGTGCGTGCTGCCTCGGGGTAGTGGTAGGTTGAAAGAAGGTGCAAAAGCTTTAACGTCCTGAGCGTAGTCGAAGGATCTCCTTCCATCATTTCCTAGGCCGATAGCATGGGGCATATTGCAGTATGCAGTAACTTGTTTTTTAGCCCTTTCCCTTTCAGGGGAAAGGTGCCGATAGGCGGATAGGGGTTTAAGGTAGTAAAGATTATTAAAGTTATAAAAAGATCAATAATTGATGTTTAATGGTCACCAGGTAATGAACTAATGACCATTGAACAAATGACTAATGAACTAATAAATCACTTCCGAACTATTGTTTACCATGTACTGAGGTTTAGCGCCGGCGGCCGATTTCACTTCAGTAAATTTTATCTTTTCGGCATCATTTACAACAACTTTTGACTGCTCTGGCAGTGTGACGTTCGTGAAAGTTACATTTCTCAAGCGGTGGGCTGGATCTTTAAAACCATTGATATTAATTGTTGTACCTGCATCTGAAGCCATAGACATATCTATATTTTTGAATACAAAATTTTCGAAGGTAGGGATCTGTGGTGCGGCTTCACCATCGTTGTTGTAATTAACTGCTGAGAAGATCGTAATCTGCAATAGTTGACAATCGGTTACGGTTACATTTTTTACATAACCACCTCTATCTTTTGTTCCTTTTATCTGCATGCCATGTAATAATTTCCCAGCTTTGCAGTCTTGTACCAAAACATCGCTTACCCCACCAGACATTTCGCTGCCAATCGAAATACCATGACCGCGTTTAAAGTCGCAATCTGTTATCCGTACATTTTTGGTTGGTTTGGCTACAAAAAAGCCTTCAGGGTTTTTACCCGATTTAATGGCAATACAATCATCACCAGTATCGAAAGTACAGTTAAAAATATAAGCATCAGTAGAAGAATCGGGATCTATACCATCCCCGTTACGGATATTTACAGTGATGATGTTTAAATTCTGACAGGTTATGTTGTTACTATAGATATAATGAATGGTCCAGCAAGGAGGTTCAGTAATCGTTAAATCAGACAAACTTACGTTCTGACAGTTCATTAAGCAGACTAAACGGCCTCTGCTTCTTATTCCACTGGCTTTGATCATCGCATCGCCAAGTTTTTTCCCTCCGCCACTAATGGTGCCTTTACCTGTAATTCTTAAATCTTTCACATTATAAGTTCCATTGCGGTTAAGCGTACCTGCATTGAGTAAACTGGCATATGTTTTCAGCTCCCAGCCTTCGAAACGGTTTAAGATCATCGGCAAATAATCTTCTACAATTGTTGACCCTTTTAATACTGCACCTTCTTCTATCCGGAGGGTCATATTACTTTTTAAATAGAGTGCACCTGAAACGAAAGTCCCTTTAGGGATATAGACCGTTCCGCCCACACTACAGGCGTCTATCGCTGCTTGAATCGCTTTCGTATTACTGGCCATACCATCTCCTTTTGCCCCGAAATCTAAAATATTGAATATTTTTCCCTTTACCCTGGTTTTAAAACGTAGAGTATTTAAGCGGGCAGTCTTATTTCCTTTAACATTTACACTTACCGTATACCAGGTATTTGGATTCAAATTTTCGATCGTATAATTGGTTTTTCCTGTAGTACCGTATACTTTACCGTTTAAAGAGATTTGATAAATTACATTCGGCGCCTCATATTGTTTATCCCACAATAAGGCCGCAGTATTTTCTGACAAGGTACCTGGGGCAACTAAAAGATTAAACTGATTTATGGCCCTTGCACCAGCCCTGAACGACAGAAAAACGAGCATAAACAACAGCAACTTCTTGCTTATTTTATTGATAAGTATCGGTACAATCATGATGAGAAAATTATTTGGTTAGCGAAATAATTACGGGTACTGCAGTTATCTCTTTACAAAGATAACTGGCTTATCAGATTAACTGTCATGCGCTATAGGGTACAATATTTAAAGCAATAATATATCTATCAAGAATGATTTTTATTTCGATTTATATGCTAAAGGAATCGGGAACGAGGATTTGCGAAAAAGATTTCTTCAGGTTTCTATAAATACAGGGCTAGAACCGCAATTACCTATACTATCAAAAAAAATACAAAGCACAAAATAGTTTATTTTTTATACTACCTGACCATAAAACATTGATTAGTTATATTTTAAACAAAGTATTTTTGCATGATAAACTTAAAAAACAATCGAATGGCAAGCATTTTGCAAGTGTTTATAAAATTGCTTATTACAAATGAATTCCCCCCTATCAAAATCCTATAGCTGTGTAATTATAGATGACAGCCAAACGAGTATAAAAACACTTGAGCACTTTGTTTCCAAAATGAACAAACTCCAACTAAAGGGAAGTTTTACAGATGCAATAGATGCCATGGCCGCCTTTTGGACTTACGGGAAGATTGATTTTCTATTTCTGGATATCCAGATGGAAATATCAGGAATTGATATAGCCAGAATGCTTCGAAACAGCGTAAAATTTGTTGTATTTGTAAGTAACGATTACGATAATACCATTGCTAAGGGCAACTGTTTTTTATTTAAACCGCTCGATTTTAGAAAATTTGAAGACACGGTAAATCAGCTGATTCTGACTGAACATAAGGATAAAGAAATACTTTTGTAAGTAGCTCCCTGATGATATTCGCTTTTATCTTTCTACCATTAAGTAATTAAGAACATTAAGATTTCATAGCTTATTCCTAGCGATCGTCCTCCAGAACTTGATGCAGGATTTATCCAGGCTTATTTTTTCGCCACGGAAGCACAGATTTACACGGAATTTAATTTTGCTTTGCGCTTTAGTCTTTCAGCTTTTACCTTTCTTACCATTAAGCAATTAAAAACGTTAAGATTTTTATAGTTCGGTCCCGGCGATCGTCCTCCTGAACCTGGATCTATCCAGCTTGGATTATTTTTTTTGCCACGGAAACATAGATTTACACTGAAATTAGTTTACCTTTTGCTTTCAGCTTTTACCTTTCTACCATTAAGTAATTAAGAACATTAAGATTTCATAGCTTATTCCTAGCGATCGTCCTCCTGAACTTGTTTCAGGATCTATCTGGATTGGATTATTTTTTTGCCACGGAAACACAGATTTACACGGAATTTAATTTTGCTTTAAGCTTTAGTCTTTAAGCTTCTACCATTAAGTAGTTAAGAACATTAAGATTTCATAACTCGTTTCCGGCGATCGTCATCCTGAACCTGATCTATCCAGCTTGGATTATTTTTTTGCCACGGAAACACAGATTTACACTGAAATTAGTTTACCTTTTGCTTTCAGCTTTAGTCTTTCAGCTTTTACCTTTCTTAAAAATCTGAATAGTCTGTAGGGTAAACAAATTTAGTATCGTTTTTAGAAACATTGTGCTGATATTCTGGCATGGCTGATAACTTCTTCCAATAATCATCTGCAGAGAAAGCCTTCCAGTGTGCGTCCCTATCTGCCTTATTTTCGAAAGTGGTTAAATACATGAGGTTAGGCATGCGACTACCGGCGATTACTTCTCCATAAAATACGGCATTAAAATTGAGTCTTTTAAATAAACCGATTTCATCACCTTTATTAAACATTTCAACTTTATTCTTAAAATATTTCTCAGTAGGTGCCTCATAACTTCTTAATTCGTAAACCCGTTCTTTCATCGGCGATTTTAGATTAGGGAGCATAAAATGAGGAGCATCCTCAAAAGCCTTTAAAACAATAGATTCTAATCGCTCATAAGGAGTTTCAGTATAAGCTGCATCAAGGTAAGTTTTACCGTCAATGGCATGTTGTTTATCTTTGGCTAACTTTTCATCCAAGTCCAGAACGCCATTGAACGATTTCAAAGGAATAAATACATAAATAAGCTTTTCTGTAACCACAGCCTGATCGCTTACAATTGGCTTAAATACACCAACTTTTGTAATTCCGATACGGTGCAATGCGGGTAAATATGCATTCTGCAGATAATCATCTACTGTTTTTTCTTGTGCATCGGTTTTCAAATGGTAAATTTTGATCTGATAGAAATCTATCTTCGATGCATTGGCCACAAATGCGCTGGATAACAGCACAAATAAAAACAGACAGGATACTTTAATTCTTTGCAACATGGTTAAGGATGATTAGATAATGCAGCAAAGTAACAATTTATTTTAATGATTGAATAAAAGTAGCGTTGAGTCATTACATTTTTAGGGAGCCAATGACAGATAAACAAAGGGCTAATCACCTATTAACCAACGACTATTGAACCAATACATTCGGATTTGGTGGTTCGGCGTGCAATAAATGTTTTACAAAGAAATCGCGTTTACGCCTACGACCGTAAATACCGCCATCACTGTGCCCCATACCCGGAATGCTTAAAATATCGAAATCTTTATTTGCTTTGATCAATGCATCGGCAAGTCGATAGGTTGATTCTGGTGGTACGTTTTCATCGGCCTCACCAACAATTAAAAATAGATTACCCTGTAATTTTGCTGCATTGGTAATGTTGGATTGTTCTCCATAGTGCGGTCCTACCGGATACCCCATCCATTGTTCGTTCCACCATTGTTTATCGATGCGGTTATCATGACAACCACAGGCAGAAACCGCAGCCTTATAAAAATCGGGATGAAATAACAGCGCACCTGTTGAGCTTTGCCCCCCTGCCGAAGTGCCATAAATCCCCACGCTGTTAATATCAGCATTTGGATATTTAACGGCCATGGCTTTCATCCACAATATCCGATCAGCGAAACCAGCATCAGCTATGTTTTTCCAGCATACATCATGAAAAGCTTTAGACCTGTTGGCAGTACCCATTCCATCAATCTGTACTACAATAAAGCCTAATTCGGCAATGCTCTGCATCTCACTGGCAGGCAAGAAACTTTTGGGCACAAAACTATCATGAGGACCTGCATAAATATTTTCGATCACAGGATAAGTTTTATTCACATCCATTTTTGAAGGAAAACAAACAATGCCCCAAATATCTGTTATGCCATCTCTTCCTTTGGCCACAAACACTTCAGGCAGTTTAACACCGGTAGCCAAATAAACATCCGTTTGGCCATGTTCTATTTCACTTATTTTTTTGGTGTTCGAAGTTAACCTTAACTCGCTTACAGGCGGCACATTTACCTGTGAATAAGTATCGATATAATATTTACGATCGGGAGAAAAACTGAGGTTATGGTTACCTTTTTCGGGCGTAAGATTTACCAATCCTTTACCGTCGAAACCAATCCGGTAATAATGGATAAAGTAAGGGTCTTCACTGGCATTCATTCCGCAGGCCCTAAACCAAACCTGGCGTTTAACCACATCTACACTATCGATATCCCTAACCACCCAATTGCCTTTGGTAATCAGCGTCTGTTTTCCTGTGGTGCCATTAACCAGATAAAGGTGTTGCCATCCATCCTGCTCACTGGTCCACAATATTTCATTTGTTTTAGGTAAGTAACGGGTATAAATGCGGCGCTCATAAATGAAGGTTTTTGTTTTTTCTTCGATAATGTTTTTGGTTTTGCCTGTTAAAACATCTACTTCAATTACCCTGAAACGTTGATGGCCGCGATCTACTTTCTCATAGGTATAATATCTGCTGTTGTTATCGCGCCAATGCAATTCTGGTGCACCAAAGAAATCTATCGGATCTGCATCTACTTTAATGGCAGTTTTAGCCGTTACATTAAAAACATAGGGTTGATAAGCGGTAAAATCGTCGCCAGGCTGTGCATACTCTCTTGATTTTAATTCACCACGGGTAGTGCCAGGAACAGAACTTAATACATAATGTACTTTTTTAGTCTCTTTCGGATCGATTTTATAGGCAACAATATTTTTGCCATCGGGTGACCATGCAAATTCGCCATAAGGTTTATCGGCATTACCATCAGTACTCAATTGGGTTTCTGTTTTGGTAGCTAGATCAACCACAAATATATTTCCACCCTTTATAAGGATTTCGCTTTTACCATCAGGCGATTTTCTGGCCTCACGGTTCCGTTGCCAGCGCGATCTGCTTTGCTGCAAAGGTCTTTTGGCATTGTAACGATAAATTGTAGTGTCTTTGGTGTCCGCCAAACTGTAATCGTTCAAGTTTAATTCATACCATTTATCCTGTATTTTTAGTTTTGCCGTATTACCCTGATCGGCGAAATACAGTTCAGCAAACTGCAGTTTTAATGGATTTTGCTTTTTACCTGTTACCTTTTCTATGTTTTCAGCCAGTTTATCGTTATCAAATGCAGCTTTACGTCTACCTGTTGCAGCATCT
This sequence comes from Pedobacter sp. GW821-FHT01D05, assembly GCF_059422505.1. Classification (NCBI taxonomy): domain Bacteria; kingdom Pseudomonadati; phylum Bacteroidota; class Sphingobacteriia; order Sphingobacteriales; family Sphingobacteriaceae; genus Pedobacter; species Pedobacter sp. GW821-FHT01D05. Next base: position 1,988,299 of record NZ_JBWKXA010000001.1, read on the forward strand.
ACATAATAATATTCCCATGTTCTGTTAGGAAGGTTCTTTTTGTACCAAAATGCACTCCCGTCTTTTTTCCAAAAGGGAACAGGATCGTTGTTGGTTGGGATATTCCGTAATGCGGTATCCAGTTTAGCAGATAATTGGTAAGCATTTGCCATTTCAGCAGCACTTGGTGCATAAGGCTGTAAACCCGCTTGTTGCGCCAGCAGCTGAAAGGAAACAAAACTGAATAAGATGATCGCTATTGCTTTTTTAGCGTTTGGATAAATGGTCATTACAGATTTTTTGTGGTAAATATAGTGCTACGGCTTTTCAGATTTCCTTTAGATTTTGATGAATAACATCAATATTTTAACCGCTCACATCAACCGATTCTTTTGCTTTCAAATCCTGTCGGGCAATATTTCCTTTAATCAGGTAATAAACCGGTATACCAATTAAAGTGATAATTAACCCAGGCCAGGTAAATTTAGGTTTAAAAATAATCAGCAATACACAAAAAGCCAGTCCCATTGCCATATAGATGATTGGCAGCACAGGGTAGCCAAAAGCTTTGTAAGGCCTTTCGGCATCCGGTCGTTTTTTACGAAGGATAAAAATTCCGAAAATGGTGAGCATATAAAACATCACTACTACAAACGAGATCATATCCAACAGATCGCCATATTTTCCACTAATGCACCATAAACAAGCAAAAACACATTGAATCCACAGTCCAAAACCAGGAACCGCATTTTTGTTGAGTGTACCTACTTTTTTAAAGAAAAGCCCATCTTTGGCCATTGAGTAATACACCCTGGCACCAGCCATAATTAAACCGTTGTTACAGCCGAAAGTCGAAACCATAATCATTAATGCAATAATGACGGTACCCGCTGTACCGAAAATATGATTGGCAGCAGAAACCGCTACGCGATCTTTATCAGCATAGGCGATATCGTGTAATGAAAGCACCCCTGTATACATCACATTGGTAAGGATGTAGAGCACCGTTACGATGATGGTTCCTAAGGCTAAACTCAAACCAATATTGCGTGCGGGGTTTTTAATTTCTCCGGCAATAAAAGTAACGTTGTGCCAGGAGTCGCTACTAAATATCGAGCCCACCATCGCCGCCGCAATAGCACCAAAAGCCGCCAAAGTGGTGTAAGAGCCAATATTTCCATCGGCAGATAGCGGTCCTAAAACCCACATATTTTCCCAGTTTGTTTTCCAGATTCCCTTATCTAAAAAGAAAAGGCCAAACGCGATAAGGCCAAACAAACTTAATAATTTAGCTACTGTAAAGGTGGTTTGAATCACTTTACCACCGTTTACCCCTCTATTGTTAATATAGGTCAGTAATATAATCACCCCAATGGCCAATAGTTGAGCTGGGGAAATGGTAAAGAACCCCAGATCGATGGCGACTAAATCTTCACTTAGTGCAGGCACAAGATATGCAGTAAACTTGGCAAATGCCACGCCTACTGCGGCAATAGTCGCTGTTTGGATTACGGTAAAAAAACTCCAGCCATATAAAAAACTGATCAGCGGATTATAAGCTTCCTTTAAATAAATATACTGCCCGCCCGCTTTTGGGAACATGGCACTTAATTCGCCATAACTCAATGCAGCAGTAAGCGTCATAAAGCCTGTAATTAGCCAAACCACTAATAGCCAGCCAGAACTGCCCACATTCCGGGTAATATCGGCGCTTACTATAAAAATACCTGAGCCGATCATACTTCCGGCTACAAGCATTGTTGCATCCATCAATTTAAGTGAGGGTTTAAATTGTGTGGTTTCTTTTTCAATCATGTGTTCTGTTGCTTGGTGGTTCAAATGGTTGGTGAGTTTATTTACTTATTTAAGTTGGCCGTAAAAATGCCAAGAGGTAGTGAAATCGCGGGTTAAGGGCTGATTGGTTAAAGTAGCCCTGATCATTTCTACAGGAATTAAGTTTTCTTTAATTACCGCATCGTGAAAAGCTTTGAAGCTCATCTTACCACTATCAACCAATTCCTTTTTCAGCGCAAAAAGCTGAAGACCACCAGTAAGGTAAGCTACCTGATACAAAGGACTGTAATCGCCTTTGAAAGATCTTCGTACTTCGCCTTCTGCATTGGCGCGTTCGTGTCCTACCCGATCGACCAGAAAATCGACACACTGCTGAGGAGTCCATTTACCAAGATGAAAGTTTAGCGAAAAAAGAATCCTCGCGCAACGGTGCATCCGCCAGAAAAGCATGCCCATTTTTTCTTCGGGAGTTTTGGCAAAGCCTTTATCGTAGAGTAAAAGCTCCCAGTATAAAGGCCAGCCTTCTACACTAAAAGGAGTTTTAAAAGGATCGCGGTAGCTTTTATAACGGTTATTGATAAAATATTGATAATGATGACCCGGTAAGAGTTCGTGCTGCACGGTTCCCCTCGAAAAATAAGGATTATTACCCCGCATACTCATTAACTTATCATCTTCTTCCATTGAATTTGTTGGGTAGGAAATACTAATTTCGCGCCCGCCGGTAAAAAATGGATTTACCAATTGGCGTTCGGCCGACATCATGACCATGCCCCAGGTTTCTTCTGCCAGTGCAGGAATATTGATCAGATCGTTGGCTTTTATAAAGTTTAAGGCATCATCCTGTAGTTTTACAATCAATTCTGGTTGTTTGCCTAAGGGCACATAACTGTTCTTGATTTTTTCCTGGGCTTTTTTCCAGTCTTTACCGAAGCCCATTGCTGCCGATGCTTTTAAAAGTTCTTCGTCGCAAAACTTAAATTCTGTTTCGGCAAGCTTAATCAGTTCTTCTGGTGTGTAAGGGATAAGTTCTGCATTTAATTGCCTGATCAGTTCTTCCCTTCCAATGGGATTGCCCCTAATTTCTGGTTTATTTGATTTTGTTGCTGGTACAAGATCTCCTTTATCGTTAAAAAACTTAGCGTAATTGGTCAAAGCGAGATCTAATTTTTCGTATGGTTTTGGTGCCCACCAGGTAAAACCAGGCTCATAATCCATATAAAACTGATAAAAACCTTTTAAACGGTGTTTTAAACTCAAGGTTATGGCTGTTGCCATTTTAAGCTGATCGGGTTTGAGGCTTACCTGCTTCGTGAAATTTTGGCCCAGGGTATCAATCTGCTTCGCGATTTCGGTCATCTGGACAGCCAGTAAAGATCCTTCTTTATAAGTGCCCCTTCTTCTCAGCTTTTCGAGTGCATAAATTGCATCGGCAAAGGTAAAATACTTCGACAGGGCATTATATTCTGTTTCCTCTTTACCTAAGAGCCAGGCAGAAGACTCTATCTGTTTTTTAAGGAGGATATAATCTACTTTGCCATAAATACTAAAGCCTTCAAATTTGGCCGATTTTAACTTGCTTAAATAATCTTTGTTGATGTCTTGCAGGCGTTTTCTTTGTTCAGGGCTCTTAAAAGTAGTCATCGGAAAAGAATAAGTACCTCCTGCGGAATAAGGATAATAGAAATCGTTAATGGCATCTACATCCCTTTGGTAGCCTACTATCAGCGTACCCATTTCGCTGGTTTGTTCGTACAAACTTTCGTTTGATGTTTGGGCTAATACAAAAGTACCTGATAACAGGCTTACCATTAACAAGAGGACAAAAAACTTCAATTTGTTTTGCATTTGGTTTGGTTAAATTTGGCGAATAGCATTTGCCTCCATTTGAAAAAATGGCTCGCTTTTTTTAAAAAATAAAAGTGTTTTTTTTGTTTAGGCGCCTACATAGCTCACCCTGCTCACATTATTATAAGTATCGATATATGCTCTTGGCGACTGACCAATAATACTTTTAAATACCCGGTTAAAATTGGTAATACTATTGAAACCGGCTTTATAGGCTACACCTGAAATGCAATCGGCTTTCTCACCCGAAATAAGACTTTTACAGGCATCGTTAATTCTAACTTCGTTTAAAAAGGATACGAAAGTATGTCCGGTATGTTTCTTAAAATACCTGCAGAAAGCCTGAGGCGTCATAAACGCGGCATTGGCTACATCTTCTAAAGAAATCTGATTATTGTAGTTTTCGGTGATAAAGTTAATGATCTTACTCAACCGCATACCTTCATTTTCGGTTACGTTAGAAGAATACATATCTGAACACAACGATTCTACATTCTCATTTAAATCCTGAAGACTGTTAACCAATTTCAGAAAGTTAAACAGCACATCAACGCCTGATGCCTGATGAACATTGAACATTTTGGTTACCATGTTTTTAGTAAAAGCAGCAGGAATTTTGAAACCATGTTTGTTTTTAGCCAAAAAAGCACTTGCCATCTTCATTTCGGGAAGATTGAATAAAGCACCTAAAATACCATTGGGATTGAAGTAAATAGAACATGCTTTGATTGTTTTATTGTTCTCAGCACAGAAATATTCGGGATTGCTTTTAAAAAGATGTGGAAGTTTTGCCCCAATTACAAAAATATCGCCCGATCGGAAAGCATGCATATCATTCCCCGCAATTAATGTACCTTCTCCTTTTTCTATGTAAGTTATCTGCCACTCATCATGTCGGTGCAGGTATTGGTAAAAATATGGAAGTTCAATATGTTCCGATATCACACTCTTGTCATCGGGAACAAGCATGGTAAATGGTAATACTTTCATAATTTTGGTTTAGTTGGTTGAGTTTGATTACGAATTGAATGTATGAATATTAACTCAAATAAACCAATAAAACCTAAATAAGGTTAAAATCCTGCTATAATTTGATAATATATGACGGATTCGATTATGAATTCGGCAGCTCGTAAATCACTACAAATTTAGTTTAACCTACTGTAAAGCAAGATATAAGACGATTAATTTGAATGAGTAAAGTCTGCTATTTTTGAATTAGCAGTCTATTCTGGCATTTTTTTGGGAAAATTGGTGAGAAACTGAGTTAAATCAAGGAAGTCAAGTTTTGAAAGCTTGACTTCCTTGATTTAAGCTTGCTGCCTAACGATTTCCAATCGAGTTATCAATGACAGATTCCAAAAATCACGCGTCATTTCGACTGAAGCACAGCGAAACGGAGAAATCTTTTAATATAGTTCAAGGATCTCTCCTCCAAAGGAGTTCCTTCGGAACACTACGGTCGAGATGAAGATACCTCCCAACATGTCATACCAACCACTTTCTAAAACTGACATCTTGGGAATGACGAAATGCATAATATAAATTCAATACTATCTAACAACTGCGAATGGCTCCATTTTTAGATCAGTAGCTATGCCCGAAGCAATCTGGCTAACCAACAAACCTGTTGCGGGGCCTAAACTTAAACCCATCATGCCGTGGCCGGTAGCGATAATTAGATTTTCTCTTTTTTCGCTTCTGCCAATGTAGGGCAAACCATCTGGTGATGACGGACGGAAACCATACCAGATATCTTTTTCTGCTGGAAGTGCGGGTTTTAAATCCGGGAAATAAGCCGGAACCGATTCTACAATCCCTTTAACCCTTTGCATATTAATGCGCGTATTAATTTTATCTAATTCCATTGTACCACCGTACCTAATCTGCCCGTTCATTGGTGTTATAGCCACTCTGGCTTCACATAGCAATGCCGGAATAGTTAGCCGTTGCTGAGGTTCTGGCTCCATAAAAGAATAACCTTTACCTGGCATTAAAGATATTTTAACATCGGCCATTTTAGCTACAGCAGGCGACCATGAACCAGTTGCCAGAACATACTGATCGGCTTCCCAGGCGGTATTGCCTGTAAAAACCTTCATAATTCGATTGCCAACCGTTTCTATTTTATCAACCTCTTTATTACGTTCTATTTTAACACCATTGTTTAACAAATACTTAAGCAAAGCATTCATCAACTTTGTTGGGTAAAGGTGTGCATCGCAACGATAATGTACGGCGCCTAAAACATCTAATTTTAAATCGGGTTGTAACGCGCGGCATTCGTCGGCTGTTAACACAGCCATATCCAAACCCAGTTCAATTGCCCTTGCAGCTAAATGCGCTTCTTCTTCTCCTGCTTTTTCTGTTTTATAAAATGCCAGAATACCATTGTTCGTTAATTCGAAATCGAAATCAGGCTCTTTAGCCAATCCTTCATATAGTTTTTTGCTAAGCAGCGATAAATCGCGTAAAGGTACTGCCGATTGGCTCACATGTTTTGCCGTGGCATGTTTCATAAATTTCAAGCCCCAGTTAATGAGGTTCCCATTTAAAGATGGGCGAACATAAAAAGGGCTTTTGCTGTCAAACATCCAACGGATACCCTGTTTTATCATGCCCGGTGCAGCCAAAGGCACAAAATGACTGGGCACAATCATCCCTGCATTACCAAATGAGCAGTTGTCTGTAATATCTCCCTTATCTAAAACTGTTACTTCGTAACCCCTTTTCTGCAGATAATACGCTGAAGTTAGGCCTACAATTCCACCACCTATAATTAATACTTTCGACATTCTTTTAATTTATACTGCTGATATTCTTTTTAAAAACTCCCTAAATCACCTGAAATCCATATGCATATGGATCATCTTCGGCATCTATTTTAATGGTGTTGTAACCATAAATTTTTGCCCAGCCCTCTACACTTGGTATAATGGCTTTAATTCCGTTCAGGTCTACAACCTCCTCTACTCTTCCGATAAACTTGCTACCGATAAAACTTTCGTGGATAAAATCTTCTCCCTGTTTTAATTTTCCTTTAGCAAACCACTGTGCCAGGCGGGCTGAAGTACCCGTTCCACATGGTGAACGATCGATGGCTTTATCGCCATAAAAAACTGCATTCCTGGCGGTTGATGTAGGATCGATTGTTTTACCGGTCCACAGCACATGGCTACAGCCATTTATCGTCGGGTCTAAAGGATGTACAAAAGTATATTGCTCATTAATGCGTTTTCTAATGGTCTGGCTCCAGGTAATCAGTTGCGAAGCGGTGTAGTTTTCCAGTCCCGGAAAATTTTCCTGCGGGTCTACAATGGCATAAAAGTTACCGCCATAAGCTACATCAAAAGTAAGCATACCTAAATCTGGGCATTCTACTTCTAAATTTTCTGCTGCCAGGTAAGAAGCTACGTTCTTCAGCTTAACCGATTTAACCTTTTTACCTTCCTGCTTATATTCAATCAAGACTAATCCGGCCGGGGCCTCCATTCTGATCACCCCTGGTATTTTGGGCTGAATCAATCCTTCCTCTATGGCAATAGTAATGGTTCCGATAGTACCGTGGCCGCACATTGGAAGGCAGCCACTGGTTTCGATAAAAAGTACAGCTACATCATTAGCTGGATCGTGAGGCGGATAAAGAATACTGCCCGACATCATATCATGGCCACGTGGCTCGAACATTAAACCTGTTCTGATCCAATCGAATTCTTTCAAAAAATGCTGACGTTTTTCGCTCATATTTGAGCCAATAAGCTGAGGACCGCCGCCTGCAACTAACCTAACCGGATTTCCGCAAGTATGTGCATCTACACAAAAAAAAGTTTTACTCATGAGATTTCGTTAATATCTGGTTAACCATTCTGAAAATACCTAAAGGATTTCCGTCTTTCAATTCATCCGGCAATAATTCCTGCTCCCAGTCCTGATAAGCCAATGGCCTTACAAAACGGTTGATTGCAGTTGAACCAACTGAAGTAAAACGACTATCATTGGTAGCAGGAAATGGTCCACCATGTTGCATGGCTGCGCAAACTTCCACACCTGTAGGCACACCGTTTAAAATAATCCTTCCGGTTTTATCAGTCAGTTTATTTACCAAAGTTTGATAATGCAGAAGTTCCTGTTTTTCGGCCATTAAGGTTACGGTAAGCTGTCCTTCCAGCACATCAATGGCTTTTTCAAGTTCAGCAATATCCTGAGCAACAACCAACAGCGAATATGGGCCGAAAATTTCTTCACGGAGTTTTGGATTTTTGATAAAATCGGCAGCACTAACCTGAGCAATTTTCGCCTCTGATTGATTTTGAAGTTCAGTATTTTTTACTGTTGATGCCGATAAAAGCGCAACACCACCTTCATTTACTACTTCAGCAGAAAGTTTACCATAATTATTGGCAATACCTTCGGTTAGCATAGTTGCAGATGGAATAGTTGAAATTGCTTCTTTTAAAACGGCTTTAAAATTTTCAAGTGCCGGCGATTGCACCGCTAATAATAAACCCGGGTTGGTACAAAACTGACCAGCGCCCAAAGTAATTGATGCAGCATATTTTTTAGCCAGTTCTTCTGCCTGGTTTTCTATGGCCCTGGGAAGAAAAATTACCGGATTAATACTTCCCATTTCGGCAAAAACCGGAATAGGTTGTTCGCGCTGTTGCGCCAGATTAATCAAGGCCATTCCGCCTTTAAGCGAACCTGTAAACGTTACTGCTTTGGTTAATGGATGCTGAACCAAGCCAGCTCCAATGGTATAACCATCATCATACAACAAAGAGAAAACACCTTTAGGCATTCCCGTTTTTTCAGCAGCTTTGATAATGGCACCGCCTACCAAAGCACTGGTTCCGTAATGTGCGGGATGTGCTTTAACTACTACAGGGCAACCAGAAGCTAGTGCTGATGCTGTATCGCCACCTGCTACTGAAAAAGCAAGTGGGAAGTTACTGGCACCAAAAACCACTACCGGCCCGATTGGGATCAGCATTCGTCTAATATCTGGCCGTGGTAAAGGTTGTCTTTCAGGCAGTTCAGTATCGATAATTGCATCAACCCAAGAGCCTTCGGCAACCAGATTGGCAAATAACCTTAACTGACCAGTTGTTCTGCCCAGTTCGCCCTGTAAACGGCCTAAAGGCAAACCACTTTCTGCCGAAGCCCTGTCTACCAGCTCTCCGCCAAGATTGGCGATTTCATCAGCAATTGCATTTAAAAAGGCAGCTTTAAGATCTTTGTTTAGGCTTCTATAGCTTTGGAAAGCCGATGTTGCCGACGTTAAAGCATCATTAACAAGACTATCGTTCGCTTTAAAAAATTCACCGTCAAGCGTTAATCCTGTTGCAGGATTAACGGCTTTAAGGCTTTTTTCATTAACTTCTATATAGGTGCTGGCTACAATATTTTTTCCGTTCATATTTGGTTTTTAAACTATTTCCCCCAGCTACCTGCAGGTAGTTCCGGACGAACAGCTAATGCATCGTTAATAATTTTCAACACTTTTTCTCTTTCTGCGCCGCTTAGTGGCAAACGAGGTGCACGAACAGCTTCTGTTCCCAATCCGGTTGCTACCTCTGCCAGTTTAATGTACTGTACTAATTTTGCATGAATATCCAACTCAAGTACAGGTAAAAACCAACGGTAAATGGTTAGCGCCTCAGCAATGCGGTTTTCTTTAATTAATCTGAAAATAGCCACTGTTTCTCTCGGGAAAGCATCTACTAAACCTGCAACCCATCCATGCGCACCCATCACAATGCTTTCCATCGCCAATGGATCTACCCCAGTAAAGATTTTGAAACGGTCGCCAAAGCGGTTAATCAATCGGGTTACGTTTGATACATCTCTTGTTGATTCTTTGATTGCCTGGATGTTATCGTATTTAGTCAAAACCTCGAACATATCTAAGGTAACTTCGATTTTATAATCAACAGGATTGTTATAAATCATGATCGGCAAACTTGTGCTTTCAGCAATGGCACCAAAAAAGGCCAAAGTTTCGTCTGGAGCAGCATTATAGCGCATTGGCGGCAACAACATTAAACCTTGTGCACCGAGTGATTCAGCTTTTTTAGCTACTTCGATTGCTTTTTTGGTAGTCGACTCTGCAATATTCAATAAAACCGGTACACGGCCATTTACTACAGTTAAGGTATGCGATAACAGACCGAACTTTTCTTCATCGGTTAGTACACTGGCTTCGCCAAGCGATCCGCCTAAAATAATCCCTTCAGCACCTGCTTCTAATTGCGCTTCGATGTTTAAATCGAAAGCCGGAAAATCTAACTCATCGTTTGCTGTAAATTTTGTAGTTACAGCAGGGAAAACCCCAGTCCATTTGATACTCATTGTAATGTTATGTTTTAATAATTAAGGTTCAAAAATTTAATCTGGGCTTTTAATCCAAACCGGTGTAATTGGTAAATCATTCAATTAAATTATAGTCGATAAATTCATTTAAACGATATTCAAAGTTAGGAGATTGCCAGCCAGTAATATTGTTGGATTTTAACCGATATTGGTCATAAATACGCCATTTGAATCAGACAAAACTAATCAGAAAAAGCTGGGAACCTTTGTAAAGCAAATGAGATATAACAAAAAAAGGTAGCCTTCCGAAAAAGAATACCTTTAATAAAATCAATCGGATGCATAACACCCTCCTGCCTCGCCTATTTCAGCATGAACTATTTTATATTTTTCACCTGTAGGTAGTACATAAATTCGATACCCGATTTTGTAAAAAGCGCATCTTGACCTTTAGCCAATGTAACCTGTTGCCAGTTTTGCGAAGGAATAATTTTAAGCGTTTTAACACCTTCTTTTTTCAGGCTTAAAGGCAGATTGAAACCTTTAATACAATTGCTGTAACGATAAAAAGCTTTACCATCTTTTAAGTAATATTCAAATGTAGGAACTTGCACCGTACGCAGGTACTGATCAAAAACTTTTGAAAAATTGTAACCTGCTTTTTTAGAAACATAATTTTCGATCTGTGCAGTAGTTACCGTTTTATGGTAAAAGGTTTGATTGAGTCCGCGCAATATCGACCTAAAAAGTTCGTCGTTATTTAAGCTATGCCTGATAGCGTGTAACATGTTCCCTCCTTTTGGATACATATCGCCACTGCCCTGCGCATTTACACCATATGGGGGAATAATAGGGCTATCATTGCGAATGCCTTTTCTGATCCCAAAATTGTATTCATTTCCAGCTTTATTACCAAAAATGTAATCTACAAAAAGGGTTTCGCTATAATTGGTAAATCCTTCGTGCACCCACATATCGGCCAGATCGTTGGTGGTAATGTTATTTCCAAACCATTCGTGCCCGCTTTCGTGGATAATGATGAAATCCCATTTTAAGCCCCAACCATCGCCCGACATGTCTCTACCTCTATAGCCAAACTTATAACCATTACCATAAGATACTGCCGATTGGTGCTCCATTCCGGTGTGCGAAGCATCGATCAATTGATAACCATCTTCGTAAAAAGGATAAGGGCCAAACCAATGTTCCAGGCTTTTCATCATTTTATGCACCTGATCGGGCATGTAGGTCTTCGCCTTTGGGTAATTGTAATCGAGTACCCAATAATTCACATCTAATGCACCTTTTTCACCTGCATATTTCTCCTTAAAATTAACGTACTTGCCAATGTAAGGGATAATGCAATAATTACTGATCGGATTTTTAACATTGTACTGATAGGTTGTAGTGCCATTGTGGTTATCTTTCTTGAATACCAGGCGCCCATTGCCTACCGCTACCAAGGTATCAGGAACCGTCATCGTTAAAGAAGCGCCCAGATTAGGCTCGTCGCTTTGATGATCTTTATTCGGATACCAGACTGAAGCGCCTAAGCCCTGACAGGCAACCGTCATCCACGGGCGCGAAAGCGAATCGGTGGTGAAGATAAAACCACCATCCCAAGGTGCCCTTTTGGCCTGGTGAACCTTACCATGGTAAAAAATATGTACGTTATTCTGTGCTGATAATTTCTGTGCCGGAACATGCACATACCAAACACTGCCCACATGTTCGAATTTCACCTTTGAACTTCCGTTATACAGCACACTATCAATAATTAATGGTTCCTGCAGATCGATCTGCATGCGGGTACTACCATTATTATGCTGCACTACTTTATATACGATTTTATTCGAGCCCGTTATACTTTTATCATTATAATCGGGTTTAACAGAAAGTTCATAACGCTGCACATCCCACCAGGTACGTTCGGCATTAAGGCTCCCCCTTAAGGTATCGGCCAAAGTGTAAACCTTTTTGGGTGACTGTGCGAAAAGTATTGTACTGAACAATACTAAGACCATGGTTAAGGTTGTAAGTGTTAATTTTCTCATCTTTTGCTGGTTATCATGTTGCGATCGTATATTATTAATTTGAAAAGCAATTGCAGTACTTTATCGGTTAGTTCGGCCCTGCTATCCCTCCTGCTCCGATGAAGAATCGGGAGCATCCGTTTTATCAGGTTTATTTAACTTTAGTTCTGTGCGTCTGTCCGAGGTTTCTAACCCTGCCATCCTTTCAAAAATCGAAAAGTCCCGCGCTCCAAAACAAAAAGATTTGTTAATCCCAATAAGCACCTTTGTTAATAAGCCCCACTTCTAATCGATTCGATTTCATCGGTGGTTAAAGCTAAATGTTTACCCAGCATCCTGCTTCCGTTTTCGGTAACCAAAAAATCGTCTTCAACCCTTACACCGCTAAAGTTTCTGAACTGTTCCAATTTATCATAGTTAATGAATTCGGTAAATTGGTTAGCGGCTTTCCAACGGTCTATAAGTTCGGGAATAATATAAACACCTGGCTCTACCGTTAACACATATCCTGCTTCAAGTGCTTTGCCCAACCTCAACGATTTCAATCCGAACTGAGTGGTGTTTTTAGTCAGTTCATCGGTATAACCTACATATTGCTCGCCTAAATCTTCCATATCGTGTACATCTAAGCCCATCATATGACCTGTTCCACATTGAAAGAACATCGCATGCGCACCGGCCTGCACCGCATCGTCGATATTACCTTTCATCAGGCCAATATCTTTTAAACCCTGTGCCAGCATTTTACACGAAGCCAAATGCACATCTAAATATCTTACGCCCGGTGCCAACATGTTTTTGCCATGCGTATAAGCATTCAATACAATATCATAAACGTCTTTTTGCTCGGCACTAAACTTTTTGCCTACCGGAAAAGTACGGGTAAGATCGCCTGCATAACCTAAAGCTGTTTCTACACCAGAGTCGTTCAAAACCAGCTGACCTTCCTGTAGCTGATTACCATGATAGTGGTTGTGCAAAATTTCGCCACGAACAGTTAGTATAACCGGATAAGCCAGATTACCGCCCGAAGCCAATGCAGCACCTTGAATTTTTGCGGCAAGTTCGCGTTCGTACATACCAGGTTTTGCCTGTTGCATCACCATTAAATGGATATCGGCCGATATTGCTGCTGCACGGTCTAATTCTTCAATTTCTTCGACAGATTTAATTGATCGTTGTGCTACAACGGCTTTAATAAAACTAAGAGATGCTTTTTCTTTAAGCTGATCGACAGGCAAATTAAGCCAATCAGCCAATTTAATTTTATTTTCTGAACGATAAGGGGGCAAGAAATGAACCTGACGCTTTTTATCCTGGTATTGCTTAAGATAAGTATCCAGTTGCGCTAAAGGCAGAACTTTGGTCAAGCCGGCATCCAAACTTTTTTCTTCAAGTGTTTTCTGTCTGCCCATCCACACGATATCATCAATGCTCATTTCATCGCCAAAAAGGATAACCTGATCTTCATCAAGGTCGATAATAGCGCCCAATGATGGCTCACTAATCCCGAAATAATATAAAAAGGTACTATCCTGCCTAAAATGGTAGGTATTGTCCTTATAATTCATCGGACTTTCTTCATTACCCAAAAAGAGTAATATTCCAGAATTTATCTTTGATTTTAATGCTGCTCTTCGTTGGAGGTAGATTTTCTTTTCAAACATATTTTTCATGTGTTAAGCAAATATCCAAAAAGCCATATTCATTACATCAGAATTAAAATGAATGGATAAAATATGGTTTATATCTGCAAATTATAAGCTATGGTTATGGCACAAAAATCACAATAAATTTCAGGTTAGCGAAAAATAAGGGTAAAATCTGCACACTTAAAGGGGGGTTAAAGAAAGTTTATGATATCGTTAACAATTTTAGCCGCGGATGCACAGAACATTTATGAAGTTTATTTTGTCATTCTGAGGGGGCAATCTATTATGTAAAATCAATATAAATGAGTGAATTTTATGGAGACAAACGGCCTTGAAGTATCGTTATTTTGACCTTAGTGAAGAATCCAAAAGCTCTGCGAAGCAAAATCTTTTAAATTTCATTTCGATAATTTGCTACAAAGATCTCTCCATTGCGTTGCACTCCAGTCGAGATGACGACCCTTAAAGAAATAAGAACAATAAATTAACGAGCCCCACTTTTCAATCAAAATGTTTTTTTATTGGCGATAAAATCGCTTTTCTCACACCATCCTCTTATTCCAGAGGAATCACTTTGTGACAAACAAGAACAATCTAAGCAATTTAAATGGACTATATTATTATTAAATTAAATATTTTACTGAAATACAAAATTTTGAATCAATTAATATGAAGTAATTATTTAGCTATAAATAGAACAAAATCAATGGTCTTCAATCTATAAAATACTTCTACTAAATTCAATATTTAACTTTAATAATCTGTAATACAAATAATATAAACATCTTATATCAATTTATAATATTGATAAAGTACATATCCTATTGGTTATCAATATTAATTAAGAAAAAAAAGCCCCGTAAATTTTAGTTCACGGGGCGGAGACAGTAGAAAAAACTGATATTATCTTTGAAGAATGATCTCAGTTGTATGTGCTTTTGCAAGTGGAAACTCGTATCCTCCCCTCTTCCTAACGCCACTGCTTTTTACAGTATAAGCACCAACGCCATTAATTTTTGCAGGTTGTAAAAACCTCAATAGGGCATTAGGTGTATATTCATTTGCTTTGCTCAGTTTTAGGCGAATTTCGCCATTTACCGTATTATAATTTACCTCATCAATGGTACCCGCATCAAGACTAACCCAAAGGCCCGCAGCAGCAATGTAAACCGATGATTTTGCTGCTGTAGTTAATTTAACATTGATATTATTGCCAGTTTTGTTCAAATTGCCACCGAAAGCTAACCAACCAAATTCGGGGTGTTGTAAGATATACGATGAAGTATTAACCGCATAGCCAAAAAAACCAGATCCATAATCGCCCGTAATGCCGTCATTTTTTAAGGTTGATGGATAAGCATGAAATGCAGCAGGCGCAAAACCCTCTTGAGTGATATTGGAAATCGAACCCAAAAGTCCACCGTAACCAGCACGTAAAAGATAAAAGTCGCCGGGATTTTTACGGTAATCCATTAATACAGGAATGGCATTAAGTGCTGAACCGTAATGATGGATCATCCGTTCGATGCGAGAAAGTTTACCTCCATAAAGAAAATCCCAGTACCGACGGGCATTACCATTATATGCCCAATGTGGCACCACAGGCATATACGCTAATATGGCATCAAGCGTTACATTTGCCTTGTCCTGGTAGCCAAAATAGCTCGACCATACATAAACTTCTTCTTGACCTGTAGAGTCCCAAGGCATCTCACTACCAAATGGATATTGTAACGAACGCCAGTGGTTGGCCCGCTTTTTCATTTCATTTTCTAACCTGGCTGCTTCTGCTGTTAGTCCTTCGTTTTTGAGGTCATTTAGGATGAGATAGAAAACTGTACCTTCCATCTGCCCAAACTGTGCATAATAAGGGGCAATGTTAACCATAGCCATACCTGTTTCAGCGGCGTCGATCAGGTGTTGTTTCCAGCTCTGCTCTTCTACCAGGCCACTATAATTACGCGCCAAACGATACATCACCCAATGAGATGCTGCAACATGCGGATAGTTATAAGACCTGCCCAGGTTATCAGCTTCTTTTTTGGGCCATGCAGACCATGTTTTAAAATTGATATCTGCAGCATAAGTATCTTTAGGAAGCGAATCTGGTGCATAGTAAAATAAGCTCTTTTTTACACCATATTTCTGAGGACCGTTTTTAAGCTGTATCCGCCCAAACATTACACTATCTACAAATTGTTTCAGTTTATCAACTTCTTCTTTTTTGGGCTGCACCAATTGCTTCATTATTGCGCCCAACCACGAACCTGCACCACCCTCATCGCTTAAACCTGCAATCCATGCCCTATTGTCTTGCGTTACCTGCTGTTGCTTTTCATTATCGTAAGTAATAGCTGAAGGACTTCTTTTAAAAATAGGATCGGCCTGGTTAAACCATTGCTTGGTTGTTAAAAAATTGCCATAACCAGCAATCACATCACTTTCGGCTTCAATTACCTTATAATTTATACTTTGCTCCAGGCCATCTTCATAGGTAATAGACAATCTTGCTCTTCCCCAAGTATTTCCCTTTACAGTATAACTTTTCCAACCATTTTTGGTTGAGGCTAATGCACTTACCTGTAGGGCATTTTCGGGCTGAACCTGAATAGTTTTAATCTTTTTAGGGTAGTTAACAAATAATTTTCCCTCTACATCTTTAGGCAGTACATAACCCGGAACCGAGATCGCGACTGGTCGTTTATTTTCAATGAGTTTGTTTTCGATATCTTTTGCTGCTCCAGAAAGGATAAACTGAAGGGCATAACTTCTGGTTTCACCAGGTTTTAAAGTGGTTGAAGTCGGCGTATTCCACTGCTCGACATTTTTCCATTCGTTTTCTGCATAGGCTTTACTATATACCATCCACTCATAAAAACCTTCAAACGCGATTCCTCTTGGTGTCCGGTCATCATTAAGCGGATTGTAAGCCTCAAACGGCGTATGTCCCAGTGGCGCAACGAGCAAAGAAGGTGCATGCCCACTTAGCCTGGTAACCTGAAGGTAACCGGCATCTTTTCCGATATAAGGATCGTAAAAAACATTTTTCGCATGGGTTTGCTCTAATGTTCTGCCTTCGAGAATATTATCGAAAATCATCGGAATACCTAATGCACCGATTTCTACGTTTTTATTACTCTTGTTTTTCAGTTCGAAGCGGAGCACAAGCTTTCCGTTAAACATTTCCCACATCCGTTTAACCTGCAGCGGGATATCAGCCGGAAGTGTTGCAGCAAGATCGGCAGCAGCGAGTACGTTTTTACCCATAACAATGTTTTTCACAGGGCTTCGTTTTGCGGCTGTGCTGTAGCTTTTCCAGGCTTCTTCGCCAATGGAGCGTAACTTTAAATTGATATCGCCCAAGTGATATAAACCATCTGAGCTACGCACTTTTAAACTGTCGCTGGGTACAAAATCGAAATCTTTAACCATTTTAGGCTGCAGACCTGCTACTGTTTGGGATGACTTAACAAGCTTTAGATTAAATGCTCCTGCATTGTAGGTCGAAAATCCATTTTCCAGTCCCAATGTAGACGGCTTTTTGCCTAAAGCAATCCAAGGCGATTGGGCCAGAACTACCTCAATATTTAGAAAAGATAAAATACAGCAAAATATTGCTTTAAAAGTTATTATGGATAAGGTACTCTTATTTTTTAATTTGAAAATCATAATGACAAAGGAAATTAAGGAATGTGGTTAAATCAAAATTAAAATTTAAAAAATAAAGCAGGCATCGAACTTAAAAATAGCGCAAAATCGGTAAAGAATTGGTGTATTTATGGGGAGTTGGGGCGTGAGACGGTAAGCGGATGGCGGGATCGATGGTGAATAGCAGGAAGTATGACGAACTATACAGGTTATAGGTTCCCGCAGATTACGCAAAGCGCGCAGATTAACACATAAAGGGACCTAGCCCATTAGTCCTACGCCAGGTGTCAAAACACGATTGTAGCGGCAGCTCCCGATGTAAAGTCGGAACTACAGCCGAAAGGTACTGACTTTAATTGAAATGCAGGAATTGCTTTCCTATGTCAGATTATTAACCACATAAGAGATATAAGGAAATTTAAGCCGTTTATCACTAAATAGCAATAAAGGTCTTCGACAAGCTCAGACTGACAACACGGATTATTAAATTGGCTTACATTTCTCTTTTAGCCACGCTGCTTCATCTGTTGAAAGAAGTGGCTGAAGCTTCTCAAACACCATTTGATTGTATTGATTTAACCACTCAATCTGATCTGGAGCCAAAAGTGTTTTATTGATAATCGCGGTATCGATAAAACATAAGGTTAAGGTTTCGAAAGTGAGAAAATCGCCAAATTCACTACTGCCCTTAGCAATACATAAAACCAGGTTTTCGATGCGTACCCCATGTTTTCCAGGGCGATAAATTCCAGGCTCAATGGAGGTTACCATCCCTGGCTTAAAGGCAACATCTACATTGGCTGGACTAATATTCTGAGGTCCTTCGTGTACATTCAGAAAAAAGCCGATACCGTGCCCCGTTCCATGGCCAAAATTTATGGCATGTTCCCAGAGTGGTTTTCTACAGATGGAATCGATCTGATAACCTTTGGTACCTTCTGGGAAAATCAGTTTAGAACCTTCAATCAGGCCTTTTAGCACTAAGGTATAATCATCGGACTGGGTTGATGAGCAGTTACCGATAGGCATTACCCTGGTAATATCGGTCGTACCATACAAATACTGGCCTCCTGAATCGACGAGAAACAAACCATCGGCTGTAATTTCCTGATTGCTTTCTGCTGTTACATTATAATGCGGCAAGGCCCCATTGGCATTGTAACCGGCTATGGTATTAAAACTTATGCCTACGAAAGAGGCTTGTTCTGCTCTTAATGTGGCCAATTTCTCTGCTGCAGACCATTCTGTAATCTTTTCTTTGCCTAAATGATCTTCCATCCATTTAAAGAACTTGGTTAAAGCAACCCCATCATTTAACATGGCCTTACGAATGTGGTTAACCTCAGTGTTATTCTTTAAACTTTTTAAGTGTGTGCTTGGATTAATGCCTGAAACGATTTTAGCTCTTGAAGGCAAACACTGGTACAAGCCAAAACAAGTGCGTTTAGGGTCAATAAACACCTGCGCGTCTTTTGGTAATTTTTTTAATACCTCAGCCACCTCACCATAGGGATGCAAGGTTACGCCCTGCTGATTTAAAGTATCGATATCTGTTTGCGACAATTTTTGTTTGTCGACAAAGAGTTTTAGCGCTGCAGGCGCAATTAAAGCAAAACTTAAGGTTACAGGATTATAATCTACATCTTTTCCCCTTAGGTTAAAAAGCCAGGCAATGTCATCAAGCGATGAAATAAAATGATAATCTGCACCATTTATTTTTAAAGCAGCTCTTACCTGAGTTATTTTAGCGGAAACGGTAAGCCCCGCAGCTTCTTTGCTTATTAAAATGGCATTTTCTTCTGGCAACCCTGCCCTATCGAGCCAAATGGTGCTGATCAAATCAACGTCAGTTATTTCAATTCCACGCTGGGTTAAACTGTTCTGCATCTCGAGGGCTAAACCTACCGTAATGAGCTGATGGTTAAAACCTACTTTTGCACCCTTTGGCAAAACTTCGAGCAGCCAACCAATATACTCGGGTGTATGCGGTACTTTCAACTTTACCAATTCGTAACCAGTATTGTTTAATTGTGTTTCTGCCTGCGTAAAATATCGCGAATCAGTCCACAAACCAGCAAAATCTTGCGTGATGACCAGCGTGCCAGCCGACCCCGTAAATCCACAGGCAAAGGGAATAGCTTTATAATGTGCCGGTAAATACTCACTAATGTGAGGATCTGCAGCCGTAATAATATAAGCATCTACTTTTTGAGCAGCCATTAATTGGCGTAAGGCCTGCAATTTTTCTACAAAGGTCATGTTGAGGAAGTTTTTTGTAGGGCCAAATTTAAATATTACATTCACATCAGCGCTTAAAACAAGCAGGAATTAATGTAATTTTTAAAACACTGCTGTATTCCCTTAAAATATTTTGGAAATATTAAACGTATCGATCGACCGCCGGCGCTTTAAGCACCTCATAACAATCTGATTTCCCGAAGCACCTTACTTTAAAAACAAGCGCAGATTCTCTTTGGGCCAGTGCATGGATACCTGGTATAAAGCGTTGTTTAAAACGTTTGGGACAAGCCTCTTTATGGCAGATTATTTCGTAACAGTCTTCATTTTCTACGACTACATCAAGCACATACTTTGGCCACTGTTTTTTAATCAGTTTTGGCAACCAGCTAAATTGCTGCATGTTAATCAAATCCCCCATCCCTTTAATTGCCATTGGAGGAATGCCTTCACCTACTATCTGGGCCCAGCTACCCTCAACTTCATCAATAATCCCCAGTACTTTACATCCAGACAGCACCAACCATGGGTCTCCCATGCTGGCCCGCATTAACTGATAGGATACATCTTCTAAAAATTCCTGTTTAAAAGGGTAAGCAAGTTCGATCATAAGCTATTTTCAATTGTTATCGGCAAATTATTAAGTCGTATCAGTTTATCAATCGTCCCAGCAAAACGTTTCATTGAGATCGGTTTACCAAGATAACATTCAAAGCTGGAATCTATTTTTCTCACCTCATTTTCGAGGTGGGCGGACGCATAGATCACAAACCTGGCTTTTGAGCGGAGATGCTGAGATAATTCAGTGCCCTTCATTCCATCCATATCTATATCTAAAAAAAGAAAATCGATTTTATCGCCGGCACTAATTGTTTTTAAGGCATCAAAGGGGTTATTAAAGGCACTAAACAGTTTTAAAAAACGGACACCTCCAATATAATCATGGAGTAAATCAATCGCGTGCTGTTCATCATCAACAATTGCACAGCTATAATACATAGGCAAATTAAGATAGGCTGTACAAAGCTTAACAATGTAAACTTCAATTCCTATTACCAGGCACAAAAAGGGTAAAAGTACGGTAGTAATGGGCATACTAATAAGACAATACATCACAACTTGTACCTATTTCATGATATAAATTAGCCATGAGTCAATTGACACATGGCTAAATCCTTTAAAGTTTAATTTTAACAAAGTATAAACGGTTTCTATCAACCGAATTTGTTAAAGGCAATATTTTTTGTGCAAAACCACTTGCTCCATTATCCACCACACCAAAATCATCATCGTTAGAAATTACGAGGATATTGCCAGGCAGTAAGGCTAAACCTTCTGCTTTATCGTGCGGATAAATGGAAGGCAGATCTTTCAACAGGTCTAAAACAATGGTTTTGCTTACCGGGGTAATTCCCGCTGTGCTCAAACCTGCTGCATTGTTCAATTCTTCCACGGTTTTGCCACCATAAAGTTTTCCTGTTGCACCATTGCCGGAATCAGAAATATCGGTAGCACCGCTCAGGTCTATTTTAAAAACTTTTTTAAATGTTGCCGGGTTGCTTGCTGCGCCGCCATACAATCCATCACGTTCTATGGTTAGGAAAGTAGTACTGTTAACGGCAACAATATCGCTCACGCCTGTTAAAGTAGCGTTATCCATCAGGTAAGCATATTGCTTGGTTGCTCCGCTTGCGATATCAAAAGTCAAAATTCTTAATACCACCGAATTAGCAACTGCAGCTTTAGACGGATTGTACATTGGCGACTGCATCATGCCTACCAAAGTTTTTCCATCTGGGGTAATGGCCAAACCTTCCATGCCACGGTTTGCTCTTCTATTGGCAAATACAGCTGGAATAGTACGCCCACCGGTTCCTGTTCCAAATGGATTAATGCGCTCTATTGTTTTACCTGAGGCATCGAAATGTGCAATATGCGGGCCATATTCATCACTGATCCAAAATGAGCCATCAGCTGCCCTTACCAAACCTTCTGAGTCGATCCCATCGGCACTTGGGGCAATCACTTGTCCGTTTAAGTCGTAAGCAGTTTCACCAGAAGCCCCCATTCCCGCAGGGTTTGGAAGTCCGTTTAATTTGTTACCAGATGCATTTTTAAGTTCGATGGTTTGTTCGAGCACCAATTTCCCATCTTTCAACCTGAATTTTCCTATCTGTGGATCAAAATCAGGTTTTCCGATGATGATGGAGTTCGCGAGCTGTCCGGCAACATTCGAACCCCTATCGGTTAGCATATAAAAAACATCCGGCGAGTTGGGATCGGCGGCAACTGCTGATCCAAAACCTCCGTTGTACACTTTTACGCCGGCAGCAGTTGTGAAAAGCACTGAAGGATCGGAAACTTCTGCAACGGCAGGATAGCTAAATTCTGCAGGGCTTTCTTCGTGGCTTTTCTTACATGATACCATACCGATAGATATGGCTACTATTAGGGTAAGTAATTCTTTCTTCATTTAACTTTTTTGAACAAAGCAAGGATCTAAATGTGAAGGCAATATTAAGGGAATAACAAGAATAGTAATTGACTGATATCCCTGCTAAAAAGACCCTGAAACAAGTTCAGGGTGACGACTTCTTCATACATCAATAATTCACATATTGCTCTTCAAAACTGCCATCAGCGTGTAAATCGACCAGTCCATAACCTGGTGCGGTTTCTCTTCTGTTGCCTTCCCACCATGCACCTGATACGGCACCGTTACAAAGATAGGTAACACCATTGTAAACCACTTTATCGCGCATATGCAGGTGGCCACTTAAACACAGTTTTACATTAGGATGTTGATAAAAAAGATTGATAATTTTGCTCGTATCGGTATGCATATCGCCACCCAACATGGTCCATTTGTTTACAATGTCATCTTCAATCATTAAAAGTGCAGTTAGGATTGGAATGTGCGACATCACCATTACAGGCATTTCAGCATTTGTTGTTTCGAGTTCGTCTTTAAGCCATGCCAACTGTTCGTCGCCCAATTTCCCAATATACCAGGTATTGTCGATATCCAGATGGGTACTATCCAGCACAATAATCTTCCATCCGTTCTTCACCAAACTATAATAAGGCTTAACCAGCTGCAATTTATCCATGGCATATTTCTTCCCGTAAAAAATATCGCCTTTGGTGTTTTCGTTCCACCAGATATCGTGATTGCCCAAACAGTAATGCACAGGAAGGTTACATTCGTTCCTCATCGTCTCTTTTACCAGTTTCCATTGATCGTTAATGGTGCCGATGTTTTCTTTATTCATATCAAAAACGATATCTCCACCGTTTAAAACCAGGTCTATCTTAGGTGATTGCGACTGTAAATGGTGCAGGCATTTAACAAATCTGGCGGGCGCATTAAATTGATTTTTAAGATGCACATCAGTGATGTGTGCCACTCTTAGCACCGGTTTTTTATCGGCTGCCGCCGAAAATGTAGGCAGCGTTGGCAGTAAAAACAGGCCGCCTATATGCTTAAGTGCGGATCTTCTTTCCATAACATTCTTTTTATTGTTTCAAAATTAGCGCTGCCACGTTACTTTAACGTTAAGAAAAAGCGGTGCTGTGGATATACAGACACCGCTATGCAGATTTTGGTATTTTTTAAAGATTTATTGAGTTTTCTTTAAACGATAAGCTTCGATGATTTTATAAAAAATCTGATGGTTTGGATATACTCCCATAAAGGCATCTGAACCAGGACCGTAAGCAAATACAGGTACCATGATATTGGTATGATCGTCTGTACTGAAATTGCCACGAACGGTTCCTTTTCTATAAGAGGCATCCAGAAGTGATAGTCCTCCGGTTTCATGATCGGCAGTAACGATTACCAACGTTTCGCCGTCCCGATCGGCAAACTTTAAGGCTTCACCCACCAGGCGGTCGAAATCTTGTTGTTCGGTTACCGCGAAAGGCAAATCGTTTGCGTGCCCGCCATGATCAATCTGTGCCCCTTCTGCCATGATGAAAAATCCTTTTTTATTTTTCGAAAGCAATTCAACCGTTTTTAAGAACGAAGTCTTCAGCATTTCTCCCCGTCCATCCAATACTTTCCGCGTAGCAGAATCGTCTAAAAGTACTATTTGCTTATCCGCATTTGAGGCAACAAAACTTTTTAGGTCGTTCTGCAGTGTATAACCTTTGGCCGAGATTTTATCCATCAGTTTTTGATCTGGGTTCTCGGTAAAGCTTTTGCGTTTCGAACCAACTAGAATATCAACATGGCTATTCTTAAAATCGGCCGCAATTTCCTTCGTCATAGATCGTTCAAGCTGATGCGCATAAAATGCGGCAGGTGTAGCATCGGTAATATCGCCACTGCTGATGATCCCACTTGTAAGACCATAAGGAGCCAATATATCAGGAATAGACTGAAGTGCTTTACCTGTAGAATCGACACTGATATAACGGTTATTGGTTTTATGCCCTGTAGCCATAGCCGTTGCACCTGCTGCAGAATCAGTAAAATCAGAATTGGAAGCTTCGGTACGCGAAAGGCCAAGATGTTTAATCGTGATGATGTTGGATTGACCAAAATTAGCACTCAAACCTGCCTGAATCTGTGCCAGTCCCATTCCATCCCCTATTAAAAGAATTACATTTTTGGCTTTGCTTTTTAATCCGTCGCTTTTGTAGGTTGGCTGATAAGGTATATAAGCCTTTAAACTGTTATATTCGAGCTTAGCCCGGTTCTGATAAAAATCTTTTAGCAGTGCCGGAAGATCGGTTCCGATCCAATCAACTCCCATATGCTCCAGTTCTTTCCAGCTGTTCGGACTATCTTTGGTTGCCCAAAAACGGAAAGGTTTACCTAATGCATGTACCTTAGCAATCACCGCTTTCATTTTTTCTAAATCGGTTGGCGTTGGAGTACCTTTTCCATTCCATACCGAATAATGAGAAATGTCATCGCTAATCATACCAATATGCTTTAACTGATCGCTTGTGTATTGATTTGCGGGACGGCCATCGAAACTGATAATCGATGGATAATCCTTAAACTTTTCGGCGGGCGGAACAGCTCCACTCATTACAATTTTAATGGCTGAAGGATCGATCCCTTGATCGAAAACAGATTCATTACCTTTTAAATCGGTTAATAATTTCGGAATTACGTGTTCATAATCCTCTTTTATATCGATTACCAGCTGAAGTTTCTGCTTCGGATCTGGATACGGATGCTTGGCATGATCTTTAAAAAATGCCACCAATGGATCGATATATAATTTTTTCAATGTTTTGCCTGAGGTGATTTCGCTGCTATCGTGGGCAACAAACAATTCTCCATTACGGTAAAACACATCTGCTTCAATAGATCCCATACCAGCATAATAAGCCTCCAATAAAGGAATCTGCTGCTTATAATCATTATGACTGTGTCCGTTACCGGTATTCAGTTTCTGCTGGGCAGAAACTGAATGTATACCTAAACCCAACAATAAAATGAGTACCAGTTTATTTGCTTTTACCATCCTGGATTTTGTTTAATTACGCCTGCACTATTATCAATTTCTCTTTGTGGTACGGCCCAAACATCGTGTACCTGTGGATTGAATGTTCTGGCCGGCCAGATTACAGTTCCATCAAAATCGTGTAAAGGTTTGGCATAAGCTACCTGAGCATCACCCCATCTTACTAAATCACGGTGACGATCGGCCCACTCTCCCGCAAGCTCGTTACGGCGTTCGCGTTTAAGGTCGTCTATAGTCATTCCTGTCTTAGTCCCCAAACCTGCGCGTAGCCTAATTTTGTTCAGTTCGGTATCGCCTGCCCCTGCACCGCTAAGGTTAATTGCGGCTTCTGCTTTAATCAGCAATACTTCGGCATAACGCATTAAGGGCACATTTAAATCTGTTGTACCATTGTCTCCATTCGGATTAACATGTGTTGGAATTGGGTTGGCATATGAAAACGGCTCCATATATTTTTTAAACTGGTAATTTGAAGTTGCTCCTCCATCTTTAGTAAAGCTACGCTCGGCACCAAAAAACATAAATTTATCTCCAGGTTTCAAAATAGTAGCTTCACGGCGCTGATCGCCAGCTTCGTAAGAATCGTAAAGTTCTTTGGTTGGCAGATAATAACCCCAACCATTGTAAATGCCCCATGCTTTGTTGGTTAACATTACACCAGGGAGCTTGCTTCCCCAGCCTGTTCCGCCACCGCTTGGCGTACAAACTACAGACCAGATATATTCTTTCGACCAGTTATTTGAAGCCTTAAAAACATCGGCAAAACCCGTATTAATTAAATCATGCTGACCTGAAGTGATGACCATATCAGCATATTTAGCGGCATTGGCATAATCTTTTTTAAACAGGTACACCTTAGATAAGTAAGCCCATGCAGCCGTTTTATGTGCTTTACCGTAATCAGCTGGTTTCATTGCCGAAAACAAGGGAAGGTTATCGGCTGCTTTTAATAAAAGTGAAATGATATAATCGTAGTTTTCATTCACATTTTTTGCACGGGCAATCGGTTGTGAAGGATCACTCTCTGGTGTTACGATCGGCACTCCGGCTTTATCGTTACCATAATTGGCAGCCAACTGGAAATAAACCAGTCCGGCGTTAAAATAAGCATCGCCTATGATCTGTTTTTTCAAGGTTTCATCCATTGTGATGGCTGGTACATTGATAATGATATCGTTGGCGCGTTTAATAATGGCATAACGCATGCTCCATTGGGTTTCGGTATAACCTCCGCCAACATAGGTACGGTTAAAATTTTTGATATTATCGGCCTCTGGTTTGTTACGTCCGGTAACCATATCATCGCTCGCATTGATAAACCAGAACATCCCACGACCGTAAAAGTCTTCTGCATTGTAATTTTCATACATTCCAGCTTCTGCTTTTATGGCATCCTCTTTGGTTTTCCAGAAGTTCTGAGCAGATGGAGATCCTTCAGGTACAATATCAAGCTCTTTTGTACAGGAAGCGAAAAAAGCAAGGGCGGCAAATGCCATATATTTAAAATTTGTTTTCATTGTTGTTTTGTGATTATAGATTTACACTTAAACCAAGGATAAAGCTTCTTGCCTGCGGATAACGACCAACATCCAATCCGTTATTGTCCATTCCGATTTCCGGATCAAAGCCTGAATAATCGGTAATGGTAAAGAGGTTGTTTGCCGTAGCATAAATTCTTACCGCTCCGGTTTTTAATTTATTGGTCAACGATTTTGGTAAACTGTAACCCAGGGTTACGTTACGGATACGCAGGTACGAACCATTTTCGATATAAAAATCGGAAGCATTAAAGTTTCCATTGGCATCACTTGTCGAAATGATAGGCACTTTACCGCCTGGGTTTTCTGGCGACCAGGCATCAAGGATACCGGTCAGTTTGTTATAAGATGGTCCGCTGGCGCTATAGGTAGTACGTTTTACCGCATTAAACAATTTATTACCCTGTACACCTTGCGCAAAAATATTGAAATCGAAATTTTTATAACTTGCATTAAAGCTCAATCCATAGGAGAAATCAGGGTAAGCACTGCCAGCGAAATAACGGTCTTTACCATCAATTGATCCGTCGCCGTTGATATCAACAAATTTAAAATCACCTGCTTTTGCATTTGGTTGAATCTTAGTTCCCTTCGCATTTTTATAGTTATCGACCTCTGCCTGACTCTGAAAAATACCATCTGTTTTTAGCACGTAGTAACTGTACAAAGGCTGGCCAACCCTAATGGTAAGCGGCGCAAGCTCGTTACGGAAGTTGGTCCCCACAGCAATGTTTTCCAATCCTGGCGCCAGTTCCTGTACTTTGTTGTTTATTTTGGTTAAAGTAGCGTTTACACTATAGGTAAATGCTGCATTTTTATCGCTATTATAAGTTAAACCCAGTTCTATACCTTTATCTTTTACAATACCAGCATTTATGGTCTGCGTATTTAAACCTGCTGTTCCAGGTAGCGACCTGGTTAAGATCATCTTATTGGTCTCTTTGATAAAATAATCGGCATTAAGGCTTAATCTGCCCAAAACTGCCATATCAATACCAAAGTTTGTTTGTTTTGATTCTGCCCATGTTAAATCTTTGTTGGCTAAAACAGTCTGTACATAACCATTCTGTAAAGTTGGTGTTTGTCCGAAATAACTTTGTGTGGCACTTAACAATGGATTTACGGCAGAAGCATTAAGCGATCCTAAATTACCCAATATACCATAACTGCCCCTTAGTTTCAGTTCGTTTAACCAGGTTGCGTTTTTAAGAAAATCTTCTTTACTCACTACCCAGCCTAACGAAGCTGAACCATAATTTTTGGTCCTGTTATTTTTACTTAACAGCGATGATCCATCACGACGGCCAATAAGCGACAATAAATATTTCTCTTTGTAATTATAATTGGCCCTTAAAAATAATGAAGAAAGAGCCTGTTCATACATCCCGCTAACCGACGGCTGAATAACTGTTGCGTTAACTAGGTATCTGTATTGAGGCGATTCGTCGTCAAAACCTGCTCCTGAAGCTGACAAGCTATTGCTTTTAGTTTTCTGGAAAGAATAACCACCGGTAAGATCTAGTTGGTGGCTACCAAAGGTTGCTTTATAACTTAAAACCTGCTCGGCAAGAAAATCGTTAGCACGACTGTTGCTTTCCTGTAAACTATTGCTTAATACCGGTTTTCCTACCTCAGGCCTTTTAGGCGTAAAGCTTTTAAATGCCGCATCTGTTTTGGTGATGCTTAAGTTAGATCTGAAAGTTAAACCCTTTGCTAGTTTAATGTTGGCATAAGGATTAACCACAAGCACATTTATAGGATTATTGATATCGATACGTTGCAGATCGGCAACTGGATTAACGATATCGCCATAATCGCCTGCATACTGTCCGCCAGGTAAACCGGCAAAGCTGCCATCGGCGTTATATGGTGTTCCGTTGGTTGGATAATAAATAGCTGAAAGTAAAGCACCGGTATAATCGCTGCTGGTGTTTGCTCCGTTTCCGTTGGTACTGCTATACGAAAGGTTTTCGCCCACTTTTAACCAATTGGTTACTTCATGTTCGGTATTGATCCTGAAATTGTAACGTTTAGTTTTGGTATTTAACACAATACCTTCCGCATTACGGTAATTAAAACTTAGGTAATAATTAGATTTTTCGCTGCCACCGTTTATTGCTGCATTGTAATCCTGTAACAATCCATCTCTAAAAACTTCGTCCATCCAGTTGGTACGCGTAATCTGTCCGTCAGGATATTTCGAAATATCAAAAGCTGGTAATATGGTTGTACCACCGTTTTTGGCAGCAGTTGCAGCCACCTGTGCACGTTGCTGGGCATTTAATGGTTCCAATTTTCTCCAGGCACTTTGTTGTCCTACTTTAGCATCGAAACTAATCTGCATTTTACCGCTCTTTCCTTTTTTAGTTGTGACCAATACCACACCGCCTGATGCCCTGGCGCCGTAAATTGCCGCAGATGCATCTTTTAACACCGAAATAGATTCGATATCGTTTGGATTAAGCTTTGGTGTACCTGAAAATATAGACCCATCGATGACATACAATACATTTTCTCCGTTAATCCCTCCCGCACCGCGGATATTGATACGTGGAGCAGAAGTTGGGTCGCCGCCCTCGTTGGTTACAATTACACCTGGTGATTTTCCGGCCAGTACCTCTCCTACGCTATTTAAGGAGCGCGAAGAAAGTTTATCCAGACCAACAATGCTGATTGCTCCGGTAAGGGTTTCTTTTTTCTGTGTACCGTAACCCACAACCACCACATCAGCAAGCATGGAACGTTCTTCGCTCAACACCACATTAATGACCTGATTTTCACCTACTTTTACTTCTTTGGTGCGGTAACCGATCATCGAGAACGATAATACCGCATCAGCACCTACTTCGAGGCGGTAAGCACCGTTACCATCGGTTATGGTCCCGCTTTGTGTGCCCAATACCTTTACGGAAACGCCTGGTAATGACATACCGGTCGAATCTTTTACTATTCCCGTAATAATCCGGTCTGGTTTATTCTGGATGGCATTGTTTAAAATTACATATTCGCCTTTTTCTAAAACCTGTAATCCAAGCCTATCCAATAGTGACCTTACTGGCTCCGTGGTAAAATTGCCACTTACAAACATGTTTTTTTGTTGTAACTGATCGGGATTGTAAACAAAGCTTAGTCCGGTGCGCGATTCTATTTCTTTGATAATTTCGGTCATTTTACGGCCTTTGTTTAGCGTAATGCTGACAGTAGTTCTCGCTAACTTTTGTGCCATACCAGCCGATGCCAGGATTGAGCTGCAAAATATGCAGAGAATTGAAAATGTTAAACATGAGTATTTCATGATCTTATAAAGAGCTGATGTCCTCTTAGCGGAGGTTGGTTTCATTTGTTTGATTTGTTTTTTTAAAGCTTTTAATTATGCTGGCCTTTTGGCCGGAAAGAAAATTACGGTGGCCAGTCTAACCGGCACCGCTAAGTATTTCTATATTACCTGCTCATCTCATCTGTATATAATAAATGTTTTATGATTTTTTGATCCGTTGAATTTTAGGTGGTGCAGGCTGCAGATGATATCCAAAATCTCGTCGGGCGATTGCCTGCTGCTGAAAACGGCTGTGCTTTTAAGTTTGCTCAAAGCGCTATCGCTCAGCGAAATCTTAATGCTGTACACATATTGGAGTTTGTTGATTATCTGTTCTAAGCTTGCTCCGTCAAAAGCGAGTTCGATATAGGCTGCAGATTTGCTTTTGCCAATATCAGCTCGACCAGCACTTTTATCATAGATTAAAAATTCGTCTTTAATCAATGTGCCCAGTTTTACTTTTTTGTTGCTCACGGCAACCTTTCCGGTAATTACGGCAACTTCGATCTGTCTGCTGGCCTGATACGACTTAACCTTAAAAGAGGTACCGAGCACTTTGATGTCGACCCCAGATGTGGTGTGAACCGTAAATGGCCTTTTTTCCTGGTGGGCTATATCAAAAAAAGCTTCACCTTCTTTTAATTCAATCTGGCGGTTGGTTGAAGCAAAGGCTTTAGGATAGCAGAGTTTTGCAGAGGGGCCTAACAAAACCACCGAACCATCTGATAAAGTAACGCGCTTCCGTTCTGTACTTCCGGTAACTACGGTAACCTGATTTTCAAGCTTCGCTTTGGTATTGAGCTTCCAAATGCTTATTCCCAGTGTAATGATGATGAGTATGGTGGCAGCAACCCTGATAAAAGTCTGTAGTTTGAATACTTTGCCATGTTTTGGCTTTTGGCGCATAGCCGCCTGAACGCGAACAAGCATTTGCGCTCCTATAGCTATTTTGCGATCGGCTGCCAATTCAAAATTTTCCTGATGGAGCCTGGCATACCACTCTTCAACTTTTTTTTGCTCTTGCGGACTTACCTGCTTATCGAGATATTTCTGCAGTAGTTCTTTTGCCTGTTCTTCTGTCATTTAAATACATGTCAGTTGAAAAGCAGATCGGTACTAACCAAGAATGTTATCTATAAATTAACTTTATGTTAAGCCGATTAAAGCCGCAACGAACAGGATATAGGAAAGGCTTTTTTTAAGCAATTTTAACGCTGCAGAAATCTGGTTTTTTACTGTTTGGACCGAAATATCAAGTTCTGAAGCTATTTCTTTGATGGATTTTTCCTGTTTTCGGCTCATTGAGAATACCAATTGCATTTTTTCGGGTAAAAGCGCAATCGCCGCATCAACTTCTGAATACAGCTCTTTTAAAATCAGTTTATCATCTGCCGCCGCCATATGCTGCTCACCCATTAGTAGTTTAAGCGCGCGTTGGTGTTGTTCTTTTATATTGCCCGATCTGAAATAATTAATCACCTTATATTTCACCGCACCATGCAGATAAGCGCCAAGACTTCCCGTTAGGTTAATTGCCGTTCGGTTCTCCCAAAGGGATATGAAAATTTCCTGTGTAATATCCTGTGCCAGCACTTCATCGTCCATTTTTTTCAGCGCAACATCAAAAACATCCTCCCAGTAGATCCGGTAGATCGCCTCCATAGCCTGATGATCTCCAAGCTGTAAAGATAAAAATAATGAATTGTCCAAGGGATGCCGCTTTATAAAGGGCAAAGCTAAGGGGCTAATATTCCCTTAGTATTAACAAATCTTAAAGAGTAGATGATGGAAAATAGACAGGATTCTGCTCGCATCTCCCACATCTTCAATAAAACGGTCGTCATCTCGACTGGAACGCAGTGAAATGGAGAAATCTATGTCAATAGATTTAACTCCACCGAGCTTTCGGGTTTTCGACTGCGTTGCCTTAGCTGTGCGTAGCGTTCCGAAGGGCTCCACGGACAACACAATGGAAAAGAGTCTCTGACTCGGTATTAAAATCATTGAGTTGTTAAACTCTCCATCCGTAGTGACACTGCGTTTAACACTACGGATAGAATGTACCCCTTTGTGACCTTTTTCTCTGTAAACTGGGTGGTTAATTATGGAAAATGTAAGATGGAAAATGGACAGGACTCTGCGCATATTCGATATCTTCAATAAAATGGTCATCATCTCAACTGGAGTGCAATGGAATGGAGATATCTACCTCGATAGATAGATTTCTCGACTGCGTTGCACTCCGCTCGAAATGACGAATCATGAAGGAGACATATTCGCAATGACTCCTAATCAATTACTTAAATAATCCTGCAAAAATTTTATTTGAATGCAATTTTGCCTGATGATCGTAAATATGCGAGGTGCTCATAATCTCGTTTACGCCATATTTTGCAACAAAAGCTTCTAAATTTTCTTTAATGGTTTCGGCACTCCCAATAAAAGAATAATACAACATTTGTTCTACAGCTTCTTTTTCCAACTGATCCCAATAAACATTAATATCGTCTACTGCAGGTTTCAATAATTCTCTTTTGCCTGTAATTACACCGAGGAACATGCGTTTTACAGAGCTTGATAAACGTTCAGCTTCTGCGTCGGTATCGGCAGCAACCACATTTACACAGGCCATTACATAAGGTTCCTGTAAAAATGGGGATGGCTTAAAGTTATTTCTATAGATGGCGATAGCCTGTTCGAAATAAGCTGGTGCAAAATGACTTGCAAAAGCATAAGGAAGGCCTTTTTCTGCTGCTAATCGGGCGCTATCTGTACTCGAACCCAAAATCCAGATCGGAATATCCAATCCTTCTCCCGGAATGGCTCTTACACTCGCACGATTATTACCTGCAGAGAAAAACTGTTGTAGCTTGTCAATATCTCTGGGAAAACTATGAACAGCACTAAAGTTTTCGCCACGGATAGCCATTGCCGTAACCTGATCGGTTCCAGGTGCCCTGCCTAAGCCCAGATCGATACGGTTGGGATAAAGAGAAGCCAAAGTACCAAATTGTTCGGCAACAATTAAGGGTGCATGATTGGGTAGCATAATGCCTCCTGAGCCTACGCGGATGCTATTGGTGCCACCAGCAATATACCCAATAAGCACCGCCGTTGCCGAACTGGCAACACCGGCCATATTATGATGTTCGGCAAACCAGTAACGTCTATAACCTAAATTTTCAGACTGTTTAGCTAAATCGAGGCTTGTTTTAAAGGTATCTGCAGCAGTAAAACCATCTAGCACGGTTGCAAGATCGAGAACGGAATAAGGAATATTTTTCAATAAGTGATCAGCCATAAATTAATAGGAATAAAATCTATGTTGCAAAAATATCTTTAATAAAACCAAGTCTGGCTTATCTGAATATATATGACGTTTAACCAACACTAAAGAGTATATTGGGTATTAGCAGGGAATCTATGCAAATGAAAACACGATCAGACAACCAGAACTACACAGGTGTAGGAGTATATATATTATTGTAACAAAATGTACAAATCAGCGCTCTTAGCTTGATTAAAACTTGTAATTCGATTAGCAAAACCACAAAAGGCGAGTATATTTTTTACAGGTATTCTAGCATATTTTTATGGATTGTAGCTATTGCCCGCATCTTGTAACTTAATTGACACATTTTTGCGTTAAATTAGTAAATAAGAAAGGAATTTAAATTAATCCGTACAGATAGTACCCTTTTCGGTACGAAAAGGCGTAATTTCGTTATAAGAGAAACAGATTTTTGAAGATGATTAAGTGCATAGCCATAGACGACCAGTTCAGTTCCTTAGCGGGGCTACAAAAATATATCGAGGATACCCCGAACATGCGACTCGTCCAGCAATATACCGATCCAATTACTGCTTTAAGAGAGCTAGCCAACTCAGAAACAGTCGATGTAATTTTTATGGATGTGGAAATGCCTCAAATTTCGGGTCTGGAGTTAGCTAAGGCCATCCGCTTTAGAACCAGAAAACTCATCTTCACTACTTCACACCAGGAATACGCTTTTGATGCTTTTGAAGCTGCAGGAGATGCGTATTTGCTTAAACCATATAGTTATGCCAAATTTGCCACTACCATTACCAGGCTTTTTGGACAGGAAATGACAGGCGGCACCAACGAAGATTACTTTCTAGTTAAAAACAAAGAAGAGGAACACCGTGCCGTAATGGTTAAATATGAAGATATTATTGCTTTTGAAAGTTTTCACAATTACATTAAAATACATACTGTAGAAAAAGTAATTATTGCTTACCTAAGTTTAAAAGATATTCGGGAACAGCTTAGCATCAAGAAAGGTTTTATACAGTTACACCGCGGTTACATTGTTGCTATTGATAAGATTTTGTATGTGGATGGTAACCGGATTACCATGAACAACCACATTAGCTTTACCGTTGGAGATATTTATTATAATGAATTTAAGGGTTTTATGTCTACTAAACTAATCATCAGTAGCCGTAAAAAATAACGGCTACTGATGGAAACATTCAATAAATTAAATTATACCTGTATTCGTAGAAACTGTTATAGTAGTTGGATCAGACACCGTTGTTGGGTTACTGATCTCTTTACTCAGTTTTTTTTTAAATACAAATAGTGTTCTTTTAGCTAGTTTTTGAGTCTTCATAATTGTTTTTTTTCGAAAACTAGCAGCGATAGCGCCCTATAACTTTAGTTGTTACACAGATAGTAAATAAGTCATTATGGATAGATTAAAACGGAGCATGGGAATGTTACGAAACTGGCTACATACTTACCGGATACATATAATTGCATGGTCTGTATTTATATTTTGGGAAACCGTTGTGGTTATTTACTGGGTAGGTATGGCCGGTACATTTGGTAACTATGCTATTCATTACACCATTAATATCACCTTCTTTTATACCTATACTTTACTGCTGGAAAAAGCAACAGCATTTCATAACGGAGCACTATGGAAAGTTCCTCTGGTTGTGATATCAACTATCTTGATTTATTTAGGTCTGGTTACTGGTGTAGACATTTTGCTAAATACCTATACCAATATTTTACCTGGAGAACTACCAAGTCTTAGAATCAGAATAGCCAAGGTGCTTTATAGAGGCTCATTTTTCCTTATTTTTTCTACAGGTTATTATTTCTTAAAGCGGTTCATCAGAGAAAAAGCAGAAAAATCCCGTATTGAAAAGCAGCGTTTTCAAATGCTTATTGATAAGGAAAAAATGGACAAGGAACTAGCCATGTCTAAAAATGCTTTCATGAAGGCACAAATTAATCCCCATCTGCTTTTTAACACATTTGAGTTTGTACACCAGAAACTAAGCACCTACTCTCCAGAAGACGCCAAAGTAATGCTTTATCTTTCTGATATGATGCGTTTTGCTGCCAATACGCAACACAATGAAGGCTACGTATATTTAAGTGAAGAAATTGCACAATGCGA
Organism: Pedobacter sp. GW821-FHT01D05; assembly: GCF_059422505.1. Classification (NCBI taxonomy): domain Bacteria; kingdom Pseudomonadati; phylum Bacteroidota; class Sphingobacteriia; order Sphingobacteriales; family Sphingobacteriaceae; genus Pedobacter; species Pedobacter sp. GW821-FHT01D05. The sequence goes on from NZ_JBWKXA010000001.1 coordinate 2,023,569, forward strand.
AAATCTGATTGGTTTGCACCGCATTACACAGGGTGCAATTTATATCGAACTTGCTAGCGGTCCTGATCTTGGTGGCATCAAATTAATTCCACTGGTTTTGCTTACTATTTTGGAAAACATGTTTAAACACGGGAATCTTAACGACATCGAAAACAAGGCCACTATAGATGTTTACACCTTTGATGACAAACTGCATATCGAAAGCCGAAATTTACCCAGATTAGTGAAAAGTAAAGTAGGCTTTGGCTCAGGAATGGACAATATTCGTAACCGATTAAAATATGCATACCACCAAAATGCCGAAATAAATGCAGGAATTGACGAAGAAGGTTTCTATATTTTAAGCATAAGTATTTCCTTAAATGCATTAATCGTAGAATCTCAAGACAAAAAAACTGAACAAATTATCCCACTTTAACAGTGAAACTGGTGCAATAAGGACACCCTCCCTTAAACACATTTCACTACTAAGAATATTATTGATTCCCCTAATTAATGTAACAAAATTATTACTATATTAAACCTTCCTAATTGACGTTCTAACATTTAGAAAAATCTTCATTGAAAAATTAATTGTAAATCTTAACCAGACAGATTAAAAAATGAGAAAGGGTACAATATGCTATGTAGATCAAAATAGTGGGTATGGCATTATTAAAGATGAAAACGAACAGAAAATTCAATTCTTTTTAATGGAACTCCAGGAAGAAATCAGGCTTAATGATGAAATTTATTTTGAAATAGCGCTTACAGCAAGGGGGCTTGCTGCCACCAAAATATGTTTAGCTAACACTGTAGAATTAACACCACTATAGCAATCTCAATGAAAACTTCGCAGCCAAGCAGTTTTAATAAAGGAAAATTAACATTGATTTAAACTTAATTGGCTATCGGTTGTCCTAAATGTATGTTCAATAAATCGAAAGGGTGCTGTAGCAAAATAGCTTTACCTGGATTTTATCTGTAATATTCTACTCCTCTCCAATGCCTCACCAAATTCAACATATCTGGGTATAAAAATAATGCGTTGGAATGTAGACTACACTATGCGCGCGCCCTGTGCCACATTTTATCCTTAAGATACAAAAACACCAGTAGTACGCTACCAACATCCCGGAGGACACGTTTACCCACAGGAAGCAAGCTCAGTTGTAATTAATTTTTTTAAGAGCAAATCGAAACTTTAGTAGGAAACCAACCTTTTAATGTGATGCTGATAAGCAAATATTAAAATCAAAAAGGCCACAATATCCATTGAGGCCTTTCCTTATCAACTAACTAAACTTGTATAATACTAACCAAATATCTACACAACAAAAGTATAGATAGCAAATAAACCCAGTATTAACATTGCGTTAAATACTCAATAGTTAACATAAGTAAGATCTGGATTTCCAATGCAAGGTTACCATTTCTGAATAGGTTGGTAACTGTTTTTTTCTTCCTTGCGGCTGAGTTTTTTTATAAAGTCTTCGCCAAAATCATGGTTATAAACTTTAAAATTGATTGCCCACTCATCCTTTATCATGGCAGGTACAAATTTTTCAAACATTTTTTCAAATGATCTGAAATTTACAAATGGTTTGCAGACCACAATATATTCAGCATCTGAATTCACTATAATTTCCTCAATAAGCTTTGGCCATCTCAATTTAATCTCGATGGGCAAAGTTTGATATTGCTGCCGGTCAATAAACAGTCCTATGTTTTGGATAAGCGCTTCAGATAAGGAACCGCCTAGCAACCTTTTCCATTTCCCATCTTCTTTTACGATCCTTTCCAATACCTGTTCATGGTCAAGAACAGTCCATAACTCACCCCTCGAAAGCTGGATAAGCTGAAAATGCATGATATCGCCATTAGGCTGGTTAAAGAAAAAGTCGAGCTCGATCATCAATAATGAGGTGATAGTATATATCGCGAAATCAAAAGTATAGAACTATTTCTAAAGCACAAAAAACATAACGTTGAAAGGTTTAATTAGTATTTCTGTTCTTCAATTTTAAATTGTTGAACCGAACAATTTGATGTGTTTTTTAAGTATTAAACAAAAAATTGATTTTTGTCATCAATAAAATTCCAAAAACATGCTAAAAACGTAATATTAAACATACAAAAAATTTAATATTAGCAATAATGAATATATATTTGCCGCATGAAAAGTGCCAAATTATTCGCTCTAGTATTTTTTTTAATTGCCTCATTATCTTGCTCATCGATTCATGTTCTTGCTCAAAACAAGCTGACAAAACAATCTGATATTTTAGAAAATATAGAAAGATTGAACGGAAACGATATGATTGAACGTTTAGCTGCTCAGCGCAGTGCATTTAATAAAAACCGTTCGAAAAACAGCCTTCCAAAGGCAGAATATATCATCAACAGGAAGGACTTGACCCTCATTAGCTTTAATGGCTTAGATTATTATGTAAAAAACAATAGGGTAATAGGCATAAAAGGTCTAAACCTTTCGGATGAAGTATTGAACCAGATTACAGACAAACTGGTTCTTTTAGACAGCATCCAGTTTAATCACAGTGAGCGGTCAAATACCGAACGTTTTAATCCAAATGTTGATTTTCAAAAGATCAGGAATATCGACCGTCAATTTATGCTTACACTTAAAATGTTATCGAGCACAGTAAGAGACATAGCTGCACTTACCAAAAGTGAAAATCCATCTTTAACCGTCGAGACCAATGTTGCCAAAATGCGTTTACCAAATATTGATAAGGCTGCAGATAAATCAAATACGCAATCGCTGGTGCTATTATCGAAATAACAGCATTTATGTATCTTATTTCAGTATAAAAGAACAATAATTAATCTGCTTTCTTTTCCGAATACACTTCTGCAATCTGAGCAGAAAGATATTTGAAGGCAAGTGGCATTTCTACAGCGGCATTTTTGATGCTTCCTTCCATAAAGATGAAACCTTTATAGTTTATTTTGTGCAAGGCCCTTAAATAAGGTTTAAAATCGTCGCCCATAACACCTGGCAACGACCTGTTTTGTTTTTCGGCAACCTCAGAAAACGCAATCAATGTTCCGGCCTCAATAATTTCATTTGGAGACTCTCCTTCACGCATCATGTGAAATATATCAGCATTAAGCCTGAAATTTGGATGATCAATCTCCCTTACAATTTCTGCAGCCGACTTTAAGGAGGTGATAAAGTTAGTTTCGGTGGTTTCGAGATTTTCTAATAAAATTGTAACCTTATATTTCCCGGCAACTTGTGCCAGTTTTTTGCCCAAGCCAATAAAATCTGATTTTGCCTTAGCGATATTATAATCAGCTGGAATGCTCCTTGCACCCGAGCTGCCTAAAACAATAAACTTGATCCCCGCTTGTTGAGCTCTTGAAAGAACAGTTTCGGCATAAGCTAAAACCTTCGCTTCATCTACCTCTGGGCCAGCTATTTTTATACTCGCGGGATAAAAAAGATTACAGGTTAACACTTTACATTTTGCAGCTTGAATCTTTTTTAAATTGACACTAAACTGGTCATCTGTTAGTGCAGGTGAAAGCATCTTCGGAACAGATTCGCCAATCATTTTAAAACCAGAGGCATAGGCTAAACTATCCTGTGTTAAACCAGATACAATCCCTAAACGCGGATATACCTGTTTATCAGAAATAAAACCACAAAAACCGATATAAATCAGGCAGATAAAAAAAGCCAGATAGCTAAATTTTGTACTTCTCATATTGTTACTTAAACGATTTGGTCAAAAAAATGAAGTCTTAAGCCCCCCTTATCCTATTTAACTGAACAACTCGCTGGTGAGCTTCTAAGAATTCTTCCTTAAAGATAATATAAAATCTGTCCATTAAGTTTTGTATCAGCAAAATCACAGATTGCGAAGAAAACTGAATAAATGGAAGCTGCTTCGAATCAGATGCAAAAATAATCTGCCATTCGGCAGTTTTTAAATCCAGTTCGTCGACAATTTAGCTGTGTTGGTATAATAGCGGTATTTCTACTGCAACGTTTCTGGGGTAAAGGCGTCTTATCTACAAAACAATCACAAAATATTAATTAAAAATATAAATAACAGCATTATGAAAACCTCAATCAAAACCCTAACAAAATCGCTTTTAGCAGCTATCGTTTTAAGCTCTTCTATTTTCTCTACAGGCGTAATGGCCGATGAGAAACAACCAACAAAAGTTTCTGCGCCTAAAAACGTGAACCAGGTTATAGTAAGTGGAAATGTAGAAGTTACCTTGGTACAAAGAGAGAAAGAAGGCATAAATTATAATGATGACAATACTGGCAAAGTAAAAGTAACGCAAGACGGATATGCATTAAAAATCAGTTCAGAAGATAAAGAAGTGGCAAAGATTACCCTTTATGTTAACAATATCTATAGGGTTAAGGCATCAGACAATGCCGTTTTAAAAACACAAGGCAAATTGGATGTTAAATATCTTCAGGTATTTTTAAAAGGAAATGCGGTTGCTGAAATCAATTCTGAGACAGAAAGTTTATATACCGTTATCGAAAACAATGCCGATTTAAAATTGAGCGGAGCTACTGACAAACATACCTTGGTAATGGGTAGAACACCAAAATTGAACCTTGATAAATTTGCTGCACTAACAACAGAAATGAGTAACCCAGATACAAATGCATCGCAAACTGTTGCATTGGCTAAATAAGGAAAAGAAAAGAACAAAAAAAGCGACATCTCTGTCGCTTTTTTTTTGCGGTTTTAGGCTGCGAATAATCGTCATTGCAATGACGACCTTTCTCTAGGAACCTGTGAATGATAGCCTTAAACCCAATTCCTCGTCTATTTAAAATCTGGTATAGGAAATAAATACCCGCCAAACAAAATATACGACCATAACAAGGTCCAAAATATGTTGAATATTTGTGCTGTAACAAATGTAAATGCGGGTTTACCGCCCTGAAGTTTTACCAGTGATGAAAATTTAGCTTCCATACCGATTGAAATAAATGCGATTGCGAACCACACGGTGCGTAAGCCGTTTAAGGTTGGCCCAACACTTTTTGCAGTTGTGGGAGATAACAGAAAAGAGAACACTAGAGATGCTGCAACAAAACCCAATACAAATTTCGGAAATCGCTCCCACACAATTTTCAACCCGGGGCGTTCAGCTTTAAGTGGTACACCATCATCACCTTTAGGTTTTTTATAGGCCCACCATATAGCAATAAAAAAAGCAGCAACGCCAATAAAAACATTTTGCGAAAACTTGGCAATAACACCTGCTTTAACGGCTATTGGCCCAACCAGATCGCCTGCAGCAGTTACGGTTGCCGTTGTATCTAAGGTACCGCCCAGCCATGCCCCACCAATTACCTCAGGTATATGAAAATACTTTACTGCCCAAGGCAGAATAATCATCATCGGAATAGCCATAATCAATACCAGCGTGGTTACATAAGATAATTTACGTTTATCCCCATTAATAGCTCCTGCAGCAACAATTGCTGCAGAAACACCACAAATAGATACTGCTGAAGCCAATATTACACCAAATTCATCATCAACTTTTAACTTTCGGCTTAACCACATCGAAAAAAACCAAACTACAGTAACAACAATAACGGCCTGTATTATCCCAGGCAGACCAGCTTTGATCAAATCGGCCGATAAGATAGTGGTTCCTAATATCACCAAACCTGTTTTAATATAAAACTCAGACCGTACGGCTTCTTTTAACCAAAATGGCAACTTGATCAGGTTGCCCAATGCGATACCGATAAGCAGTGCAAATACCACATATTCTAAGCCAAAATAGGATACGCTTTTGTTGCCTCCAATAATAAAAGAAACAATAGCTAAAAAATAGATGAGTGCAAAACCACCAGCAAACCGTGCAACATTGCCTCCTGATAAACCTATCGCTATTGAAGCTAATGCCAGAAACACTGCCCCCATTTCGACAACTAACAATAAGTTGGATGCTGATAATATTTTACCCAAAAGGTCTTCACTGGTTGCCCATTTAAATGCAGGTAAACTTATTACAGTACCATTTTTGGTTAAATAAAGTACAGTGGCAATAATAATCGTTCCCAATATTACTGCCCACCAATCTTCGGTGAGTGATTTTAAAAATGTTTTCTTATCCGGGTTTATCCCCGCCTCTGTTAAAGCTCCAGTAGTATCGGCTGCGTTGTTTCGATTCGACATAGTTAATTAATTATGGTGTTAATTTGATTTCAATTCTAAAATATTGTCGGATATGGTCAATAAACAGTAAATGAATATCCAATATCGAACTAAAGTAAATATTCAGGAGGATTTTATCCGTAACAAATATCTGACTTCGCCTACACACCTTTACTAAAGCCTTTAAGTTAATACGCACCGCAAACCACGAATAAAATAAATTCGTTCAATTGTCTAATTCAGGATTTAATTTGTCTGGTTCAGATCCATTCAACTGGTTTTTAGAAAGTTTATGCAACATTTTTGGGCACACTTAAAAGAAATTATTATGACACTTAAAACAACAAAAACCATTTACTGGATCGGCGCCTCATTAACTTCGTTATGGTTTGGCACCAGCGGAGTTTGTGAACTCACAAAAAACCCCATTGTTTGGGACATTACATTACAACTGGGGTATCCAGCGTATTTTATTTATGTACTTGGTGTTGCTAAGTTAGCCGGAATCGTGGTTCTACTGATCCCCAACAAATGGTTAAGGTTAAAAGAATGGGTATTTGCAGGAATATTCTTCGATATCATTTTTGCATTCTGCTCAAAACTAATTGTGATCGGTCCACTAGCCACTACCGATGCCATTATAGCATTGGCTATCGTTACAATAACCTACCTGATGTTCCAAAAACTTTATCCTACAAAATATTCAAATTTAACTGCTGTTTAAGGTTTGAATAAATTCTAATTAAATCAGTATCCTCAAAAAGAGCGCGAGTAGCGCTCTTTTTTTATTAGTGATAAATTTTACCGGTCCAAGATCGGCAATCTACACAAAAGCTAAACATCAAAGGCTGTGAATGCGCTGCTACGCTCTTTGTTTGATACTAAACCGCAGAGTGTATTATTTAAATAAAAAAGTCGCCAAATATATGGCGACCTCCGAATTAATAAACCTTGCTGATGAATTTGCAACTGGATTTATATTATACAACTGGCTCATTCTCTATTCTTTTCTGTTTTTTCTTTCCGATGCTTTGCACCATTTCACATTGCTGTGGATTTTTTTCAAATGGAGGGCTAACCAGAAAAAGTGTCGACATTAAGCTTGCCAATCCAACTAACAAACTATTGGTTGTGGTATTTTGATGATTTTCCATGATGATAAGTATGATTAAAAAGTTGTTGATGCATTTACTGCTGAAATTGCGCCTGTTGTTTTATGCTGAACCATTCCGATTACTTCCCATTTTTCAGCGCTGCTACCTTTAGGGATATTTAATACTGCAGTTCCAGATTTTGAATCTTTTAGAGATAGTGTTAAAGTTCTCCGTACAATTTGGACGTGTGATAACTTAAGTCCTGCATTCTCCCCGCGCTGTACATCGGTGCTACCGTTCTTTTGTACCAGTGCAAAAAGAAGATCGTCGCTCGCCTGAGTATCTTTGGCTTCGTAATTTATTGTCAGTACATCCCCATCTCTTTTGGTATCGAAAGCTAAACTGGCTGTATGCTCTTTATTCAGAAGCTGTTTGTTAATGGCATTTCTTACATCGCTTTCATTAGAACCTATAAATTCTTGAGCGCCGTTAATAACCAATTGAGGGGTATAAACCTGTGCATTTAGCCAGGCACTATATTTTTTTTGCCTTTTTGTATTTTCCGGACTTCCAAAAACATCCTTCCAACCTAAATTATCAAAATAATCGACGTGATATCCAAGTACATACACCGGTTTCCCGTTAGATTCTTTCTCTATTTTGGCCAACAGTTCTTCTGCTGGCGGGCAGCTTGAACATCCTTCAGACGTAAATAATTCCAAAACGGCAAAGCCTTTTCCATTAACGGGCTGCTCTATTTTTTTTTCTTGTGCAGATCCTACCCAAATAAATGCGCTAAGTGCTATTACCGCCACAATGACCGCATTTACGATCGCTATTCTTTTTAGTGTTTTCATAATTTCTATTCTTTTTTTATCAAAAATAAGTGAGGTTTATGCCTTGAATTAGGTGAAAATAGCTGAACCGGACAAATTGCTGGAAGAGTTAGACAGGAAGCCGATAAGTAAGACAAATTAGCTACGAGCATGCCATAAAGCAAAAAAGGCCAGAAACGGATATCCGTTTCTGGCCAAGCTTGTTACCTAATAGCAGATAAATATTTTTCTTTACCTGTCTTCCATCCACGAAAGAAAAGCAGGCGTTTTTTCCTTATTGATCAGCAACTTATCCGGAGTTTCAATCACCAGTTTAACAAACAACTTCCTTAAGAAATAATGTTCTACTTCTTTAATGGCTTTAAAGTTCACTAAATATTGACGGTTAACCCTGAAGAACTGTTTAGACGATACCATTGCCATAATCTGATCAAGAGATTGACTTAATGCAAACTCTTGTTTATCGAAGCACATAATGGTTGAAGCATCGTTTCTGATATAAAAGAAAGCAATATTTTCGGTTTGAACTGTAGTATATTTCTGGTTTTTAAATACTAAAAAGCTCTCTTTTCCGGCGGGACTGCTCAATTTTGTCAATAAATTGCTTAAATCGGGGATTACTTTTTGCTGAAAAAAATTCTGAAGCCCGTCTACCTTTTGAAAGGCCTCCTGAATATCTGTTTTGGAAAATGGCTTTAATACATAATCTACTCCATTACGCTTAAAAGCTTCTAAGGAGTACTCATCAAAGGCCGTGCAGAATACAATGGGGCTGTTTACTTTAACCTGTTTAAATATTTCAAAACATAATCCATCTGCCAATTGAATATCCATAAATATCAAATCGGGCTGTGGCTGCTCTGACAACGCTCTTACCGATCCTTCAATGCTCTGGTACTGCCCTACTATTTTCACGTCGGGTCTCAAGCTCAAAATTATATTTTCTAGTGATTTAGCTGTTTTCAGCTCATCCTCAATGATGATGATGTTCATGAATTAATGGGAGTTTAATTTTAAAAATTTGGCCATCGTTAATAATTTCGATTGGTTTTTCGAGAAGATGTTGGTAGCGCAACGTGATATTTTTAAGTCCAACGCCTAATGAGTTGGCATCGGCTGTTTTTAAACGGATAGGGTTTTCCAAAACAATTTGCCCATCTTCGGCATATAAGCTGATGCGCAATGGTTTATCTAGCGAAACCACATTATGTTTGATACAGTTTTCGATTAACAGCTGCAGCGTAAAGGGAGGAATTAAGGTGTTCAATATTTCTTCATTTAATGTGGAAGTAAAACTAAAACCACCATCAAATCTTGCCTGTTGTAAAAATAGGTATGCATTGAGTATTTCCATTTCTTCCGAAACATGAATCAGATCTAATTTACGGCTCTCGAGGGTATACCGATAAAAATTAGAAAGCTTAAGGATAAAATCGACAGCCTCTTCGTCGCCAATTTCTACCATAGCCTTTAGCGTATTGAGGCTATTAAAAAGGAAATGAGGATTAACCTGTTGTTTAAGCAATTCGTACTGAGCACCCAAACTATCGCTTTTGATTTTCTCCAATTCCATATTCACCTGTTGATTTTCGTAATTTTGTTGCAACAGATGAAGGAACATATAAAAAATTAAATTGATCAATATTCCCCTTACTTCTACCATCAACATCACCGGACCGAAATTAATGTGCGAAAGAATTAATTGCTGAATCCAGGCCAGGCAAAGCATAACGCCAACACCAATTAAAAGACTTTTAAATAACCTGGAGTAGGAAATTCCCTGTTTGTTGGGTCTACTGCTCTTTCGCGAGAGCATGTAAATATTCAAATACCACATCAACAATGCAAATACCGAAGTAATACCTGCATTAACTGCCGCTTCGGCCGCATTAAAATGATGCTCTGCTATTTGCGGAACAGAAGATAAAAGTCCGAGAAAAATGGAACTTACCCAGATAATGGCAGGCGAAATCTTTAAAGGGTTTTTGGTCATATCAGTTTTTAGCCAGGCTAATTAGGTGGGTTGGGATAATCAAAAATAATATTTTTTTAAATATGATCGCTGTACCACATATCCCTTCTTTTTTCACCAAAAGTAACCACGTAAATCTTATAGTTAAACAATTTTAAACCTGAACCAGACAGATTCGGCCCTTAAGTAGACAATGCAAGATTTAAATCACCAGAAGAACTATGTTTTTTATTTTGGTAAAATCTGTGTTTCGTTAAAGTAATTAGCAAATCGCGTAAAGGCTAACCATAGAAAATGTATCAACATAAATAGCCAACACAAAATGATGACCATTGTACTGAATTCAATTACAGTCTTACTCAGGTTTAACAATGTATAAGTCAAAACCTAATTTGTCTATTTCATCCCGAAAAGGCTAATCTCCCCTTTCTATCCGCATTAATTTTGACATACCTAACGGAGTAAAACATTATTTATCAACAAATTTTAGAACTATGGAAAATCAAAATAATTATAGCCGCCGGCGTTTTTTAAGCGTAGCAGCACTAACCGTGGCTGTTGCAGAACTTGGAGGGTTAAACCTTTTGAATGCTAAAGAAACTACAAAAAACAAAACCAACAATAATAATACGCACAGCAATACATCTTTCGATACCATAAAACAGATTCATGCAGGCGTGTTAAATATGGGATATGCAGAAAGCGGACCTGCAGATGGTGAACCAGTTATACTGCTACATGGATGGCCTTATACCATCCACAGCTATGCCGATGTGGCCGCCCTACTTTCTGCAGAAGGATATCGGGTAATTGTTCCCCATCTTCGCGGTCATGGCAGTACGCAGTTTCTTTCGGCAAAAACACCGAGAAATGGACAACAATCGGCCATTGCTACAGATATTATTGCTTTAATGGATGCCTTAAAAATAGATAAAGCAGTAATTGGCGGCTTTGATTGGGGAGCAAGAACTGCCAATATTTTGGCTGCTTTGTGGCCAGAACGTTGTAAAGCAATGGTTTCGGTAAGCGGATACCTTATTGGAAGCCAGGCACTAAACCAAAAACCATTATCACCAAAAGCTGAATTATCGTGGTGGTATCAGTTCTACTTTGCAACTGAACGTGGCCGTTTAGGATATGAAGCTAACCGAAAAGATTTTGCTAAACTGATCTGGCAAACCGCTTCTCCAGAATGGAAATTCACTGATGCCGTTTTTGAAAAATCGGTAGTTGAACTGGATAATCCAGATCATGTGGCCATTGTAATCCATAATTACAGGTGGAGATTGGGGCTGGCAGAAGGGGAAGCCCAATATGATAAATATGAAAAAATACTAGCCACGTTTCCGGCAATAACAGTGCCGACCATTACGCTCGAAGGTGATGCAAATGGCGCACCGCATGGCAAACCAGATACTTATGCAGCTAAGTTTAAAGGCAAATATGTGCATTATAATCTAAGTGGCGGCATTGGCCATAATCTTCCTCAGGAAGCACCTAAGGCATTTGCAGATGCCATTATCCAGGCAGCAATGATGTCCTAAAAAAACTAAAATATTCATCCTAAGAATTAAATAATCACAATAAATTTTAAAAAAATGGAAAATCAAAATGTAATCGAATCAGCAAATACTTTAAATGTAGTCATCAACAGAGTGCTTTATACCGGAAAAGTACATGTAAATGGCGGTCGGGAGGGCTTCGCAAAAAGTAGCGATGGGGCGCTTGACACTACCTTATCATCTCCTGGTAGTGCCGGAAAAGGAACCAACCCGGAGCAATTATTTGCGGCAGGCTGGGCTGCATGTTTTATTGGTGCAATGAAACACAATGCCCCTCAACTTCAAATTGCACTTCCTGCTGATGCTGCAATTGATGCAGAAGTTGATCTGGCTTTGGCCGATAGTAGTTTTAACCTTCAGGCAAGATTAAATGTAGTTTTACCCGGACTTACTTACGAAGAAGCAAAAACAGTGGTTGAGGCCGCGCACCAAACTTGTCCGTATTCTAAAGCTACCCGTGGTAATATTAATGTACAGATCAATGTGGCTATATAAGCTATAAAAATCAAAAAAGGCACTCCGGATTTAAAGTCGGGTGCCTTTTCGTTTATGAATTTAATGGCCTTGTTATACAGGTAAAGCGGTTTCGCGTTTAGCCTGCGTAATTACAAGTGAGCTATTAAGGGTGCCTATATTATCCAAACGACCGAATTTATTAATTAGAAAATCGTTATAAGCGATCATATTTTTTGCAACAACTTTTAACATAAAATCGAAGCCCCCGGTAGTATGGTAACACTCCAATACTTCATCAAGTTTGCTTACCTCCTGCTGAAATAACCGAAAAGCATTAACAGAATGATTGGTAAGTTGAACCTGTAAATAGGATATCATACAGTTCTCAAATTTATTAGGATCGATTAATGCCACTACTGAAGAAATGAAGCCTAAACGTTCTAAGCGTTTTACACGTTCCTGAATGGGCGATTTTGACAAATGCAACGTAGCAGCCAGTTCCTTATAGGTTAACCTTGCATCTTTTTGTAATAGTGTTAAAATATCTCTGTCTGTTTGGTCAGGGGTGTATAATTCCATTATAGTGATTAGTCTATTTATTTCTTTTCTAGGCTTAGTTTATAATGAATGCCCAAATATATAAATACTCTTCATTAAAGCTTTAACCGGAACCAAAAAAAAAGAACAAAATTTTGACAAAAAGTATAATTACTACTACTAACAGAATTAAATTCTGCGGAAACCTATTCAACAGGACATTTTCCGTATTTATTAAGCCCCTTCGTTTTAATTGTCAATGCGATAGATATTTGTTTAACGAATGAAACAACTGCCAACAGCAGTGCGTTGATTTAGTTTAGTTAATGATAACAAGAGCGCCAGCGCGATGCTGGCGCTTTTGCTTTTTAAAATCTTACTATAATCTGGTGCAGCGCCACAGTAAAATAACCGCCCTTTTCGCCATTTTAAGCCTGGCTGATCTTCAATTTCCAACCCCGATACAAGAGCCCAAAAAATCCACTCGCAAAAATCTTTGATATTTTTTTTGGAATATTCAGTTTTTAGCTTTTACTTTGAAATACAAAGCACTTTATAAAACAGCACTAAAGCTGTTTTTTTTCTCAATATTAACTTTGAAATACAAAGCACTTTAAAAACCAAAAAATATGAATCAATTAAATAAATTACGCTCACAAGATCCGCTATACTTTAGTGGATTAATTATGGCAGCCATTTCTGCAATTATTTTCGGATTAACCATTAATATCGAACAGGAAAACAGCACAGGTGTATTTTTTGTTAACTATGTCCTATCTGCAGTTTATCAAATCTGTTTACTCGTCCATCTTTTTTCGAATTATAAATGGCATTGGGGGCAAGGAAAATTACATCATACGGTTTTATTACTCGTTTTATTATTCATTAGCGCATTTAGCCTAAACCGCGAAATGAATGTATTTGATAGCTCAGTAACATGGTGCTCCATATGGATTATCCTGTCGGTGATTACGCTAATCCTTGCCTCGAACTTTAAATTGATCTTTTTACAAAAAGCCAGGTATGTCCTCTTCTTTTTTGTCGGGCTAGCCTTAATACTTTTCATTTATTACACAATATACTTATTTCCGCTCTATGTTATCAGTTTGATTGGTTTAGTGGCTTTAGGCATCTCAATTCATACTTATGTTCCATTATTTTTAACGATTGTTACCATTTCCCTTATTATAAAGGCTATACGCACCGATAGAAAATTGTGGTATCCAGTCGTTGCAGGTTGCCTGTTACCCCTTATCGCACAAAGCCTTTTCTCGTTAAAATGGCAACAAACCAGTGAAAAAATAAACTCAATAATCAATAGAAATCATTTAAATGATTCGAAATTGCCTGCCTGGGTCGAAGTGAGCCAGCAGCTTGAACCAACCTTTGTTACCCAACGTTTATTGAAAATAGGATTAGTGTATCACGAAGCGGATATAGACAATCTTTTTTGGGGAAGGATGCCTAACATTTCATTTGAGGAGAAACAACAACATGACCCATTGGTGGTGATTGCTACACTATTGTTTAAAAAAACTAACCTCGACGAAAAAGAAAGAATTAATATTTTAAAATCATTACATGGGGCAAGGCATCAGGCACAAGAGCGTTTATGGGAGGGCGACCACCTCGAAACCATAAGTATAATCAATAACATCAAATTATTTCCGGCATATCGATTGGCTTATACCGAAAAAACGTTAATGATTAAAAACAATGCTAAGTTTTCCTGGAGCAGTCAGGAAGCTCTTTACACTTTTCATCTTTCAGCGGGTTCTGTAGTTTCTTCATTATCGTTATGGATAGCTGGAAAAGAAGAAAAATCGAGGCTGACTACAAAAGCTAAAGCAGATTCTGCTTATCATACCATTGTGGGTGTAGAACAACGTGATCCTTCTGTAATTCATTGGCAAGAGGGTAATACCATCACAGTACGGGTATTTCCTTGCACACCTAAAGAAAATCGCATGTTTAAGATTGGCGTAACCAGTCCGATGCGTAAAGAAGGAAACCAGCTGATCTATCAACCAATATTTTTTGAGGGTCCGGTGGCCAACAACGTTTTAGAGACCACCCAACTCACCTATTCAGGCAATATAACAGGATTAAAACTGCCCAAAACTTTTAAAGAAACGGATCGGAATGTTTATTTAAATGAAGAAAAACAACAATTGAACGCAAGCATTTCATGTTTGGCTCCTCCATTGTCAACAGCAGCATTTTCTTTTGCCGGCAGCAATTATCAACTCGCCAATTACAATAAAAAATATAAATTATTTAGTCCCGATCTCATATATCTGGATATTAACCGCAGCTGGAGTAAAGCAGAATTCGATTCGGTTTGCACAATGGCCCAAGAAAAACCTGTTTATGTTTTCGACCGTAAGATGATCAAACTTACACCGCTAAACCGCGAAGCGCTGTTTAACAAGCTTTCTGACTATACTTTTAGCTTGTTTCCTGTTCAGGAAATTAGTGCTCCAGAAAAAACACTACTAGTATCGAAGGGAGGTGTTCAAACCCCTAACCTAAACGACCTGGCAGATAGCCATTTTAGTAAGGAGCTTATAAATTATTTAAAAGCGCCAAAACAGATCCATTTTTTTAACCTGGGATTCTTAGAAAGTCCATATTTGAAAGCATTAAAAGAACTTCGGGTATTTAACTATGCATCTGGAAGTATGGAAGATCTGAATAAATTAATGGCCAATCATTTATTTATTCAGAATCAAGAAAACGAGCAAACTGTTGTAATTGAAGATGCGGCTTTAATGATAAAAAAAGTAGATGATATACAGGAACAAAATGCACCTGATCATTTGTTACGCTTATTTGCTTATAATGATATCATGAAAAAAGTAGGGCCAGATTTTTTCTCTAAGAATTACATCAAACCTGATTTAGTTGCAGAGGCAGAGCAAGCTTTCATTGTATCGCCTGTATCAAGCTTAATCGTACTTGAAACACAAAAAGATTACGATCGTTTCAATATTGAGGAGAACAAAAACAGTTTAAAAAATGCTTCAATGAAATCATCGGGTGCCGTGCCAGAGCCACACGAGTGGGCACTCTTTGCCCTGTGCATCATCGTTGTGAGTTGTATGTTGTTTAAAAGGAAAGATAAAAAGCCTATAGTATGTTAGCTATCAATCTTAAAAAACCAGTTTTTCCCTTTATGCTTGCAGGAATAAGTTTCTTGTATCTTATTATATTGTTTTGGTTTCTACCTGGCTTTTTAAACTGGGGTGTAAATTTATATACTGGTCTGTTAGTTGCGCCATTTATCTGTAACCTTAAACGTGGTCAATTCTCTTTAAGGTACTTAATTCCTGCTGTTATAACAATTGTTTTAGCTATTTGTATACCAGTTAAGACCCTGTTTTTTATTGCGTTGTTATTTGCAACATTATTATTTATAGAAAATAGCCTGGGCAAGTTAAGCGAAGCCTTTTTGTTTTTACTTTTTCTCCTTTCTCCGGTATTTAAATATCTTATCTCCACTGTCGATTTCCCCATTCGCTTATGGCTTACAACCAGGGTAACCGGGCTTCTTAATGCAATAGGTATGCATGCCACTGCTGTTGGGAATATAATTGAACTCGAAAAACATAGTTTTGCCGTAGATCCGGCCTGTGCAGGCTTAAATATGCTTGTTATATCGCTAATTATCTGTTTATTCTTATTGGTATATTACCAAAAACGGACCAGCAAACAGCTGCCATTTATAGTCATTGGAGCGCTGTTTTCCCTAACTATCGGATTAAACATCTGCAGCAATTTTTTCAGGATCTTGTTATTGGTACTTTTTAAAAGTATGCCCGGTACCGTTTTTCATGATGTGATCGGGCTAATCTGCTTATCTATTTATGTTATCCTGCCATTAATATTTATTTCTAAACTTATCATCAAACGCTTTTCGATGGTCAAACAGATTTCTATTCAAAGCAAGTCAGGAAGTTATAATATCAGGTTTCCGTTATTACATATCTCCTTAATAGCTTTGCTAATTTTTATCGCTCAGAACATTGTAAAAGCCGATCAATTGACGCCTATAAACAATCAAATTCAATTATCTGGTTTTAAGAAGGAACAATTGGAAACAGGAATATCCAAGTTCGAAAATAACGAAGCCTTAATCTATATCAAGCCTGCTGCATTTTATGTTCCCGGGCACGACCCTAAACTATGTTGGACAGGCAGTGGTTATGACTTTAATCATATTAAAAAAGAAAAAGTAGCCAATACTGAAATTTACACTGCCATCCTCAGCAAGGGAACTGATCGGATTTATGCTGCCTGGTGGTTCGACAATGGTACGGTTAAAAGTATTGATCAGCTATTTTGGAGGTGGACCGGAGCAACGGGATCGAAGCTTTTTTATCTGGTAAATGTAAATGCGAACAATCGTAAAGACCTGCACCGTCACGTGGCACAATTACTTGCAAATCAACATTATTTAACCAGCAAGCTATGAATACAGAAGAACAAAAATTAAGGCTACACTCCAAAATATACATCTGCACAATCATTGTAGGATTAGCCATAAGCGGCTTAACCGCTTTTCCGTTAGAAACCGAAATGGCCTGTCTGTTTAAATACAGTACAATTTTACCAAGTAGTCTTCAAATCTGGATCGGAGCGGTTTATCAGGCGCTTAAAGCGACCAACCTGCGCTATCCA
This sequence comes from Pedobacter sp. GW821-FHT01D05, assembly GCF_059422505.1. Taxonomy (NCBI): domain Bacteria; kingdom Pseudomonadati; phylum Bacteroidota; class Sphingobacteriia; order Sphingobacteriales; family Sphingobacteriaceae; genus Pedobacter; species Pedobacter sp. GW821-FHT01D05. The sequence goes on from NZ_JBWKXA010000001.1 coordinate 2,040,855, forward strand.
TTTTTAAGTTATGGTACCGATTGGCTGGCTTTTGCACATATCATGCTGGCCGTGCTTTTTATCGGCCCATTAAAAGATCCTATCAAAAACAAATGGGTGATCGAATTTGGTATCATCTGTTGTATCGCGATTATTCCATTGGCCTTAATTGCCGGAAACATCCGTCATATTCCTGTATTTTGGCAAATAATAGATTGTTCTTTTGGCATCATCGGCATTATTCCGCTGATACTATGCCGCATCAATATCAAAAAAATTGAAATATTAGAAGAGCATTATGGATTATGGACTTTGTAGATAAACATTCTATCGTAAGGAAAATATGGGGCAATACAGATGTTGTTCTTTTTATTTTTGCCGGCGCCGCAGCAGAATTTAGCCTGAATAAAGCTGTTGATTGGTTGTATTTTACAGGCAAACTGCCTAAAGATCCATTGGGAAGATTGTTTTCTACTGTTGCCTATGCGCAAAAAATCGTTTTTTCCACTGTAACTGATGCCCATGCAGCGATAGATCAGATTACCATGATCCATCAGCATGTTGAAGCTGGAAGAAATGCTAAAATTCCAGATTGGGCCTATAGAGATGTACTATTTATGCTGATTGACTATTCCATCCGTGCTTTCGAGGTACTGGAAAGAGCGCTTACTTTAACAGAAAAGGAGGAAATATTTACCACGTTTTATAAAGTCGGGTATCGCATGGAAATAAATGGGCTTCCTACTCATTTTGCGGCCTGGCAAACCATGCATGAACAACAGCTACAGGAAAATTTAATTTATAGCTGCTTCTCCCATGATCTTTTTGATCAGTACAAAAAACACCTTGGTGCACTGAGGTATCTATTAATGCGAAAAATACAAGCCCTCATCGTTCCACTTAAAGTGAATGAATTGCTTAAACTGGGGGAAGGAAAACCAATTAAATCAATACTTACTTTATACAAAATAAGCAGAAAACTGAAAGTGAACAAACCGTTAAGAAACTTAATTCTCCCGGCAGCATACAAGGCACAGATTTTAGGCCTCGAAACTTTTTAATCGCAAAAAGAAGTTGTATATGTAAATATCGTTGTCATCCTGTCCAAAGGACTCCTGTGGAGAGCCTGTCGAAGGGCCTGTTAAGTACGCTTTGAGGTGTTTCGACAAGCTACCATTGACAGTGTTCAGTAGAGTGGTCGTCATTGCGAGAAGGAACGACGAAGCAATCTTTCCTGCTAGCCATCCTTGCTAGAAATATTGCTTCGTCGGCTGAAAAAGCCTTCT
>NZ_JBWKXA010000002.1:0-263015 GCF_059422505.1 Pedobacter sp. GW821-FHT01D05
CCCATTCCGAACAGAGAAGTTAAGCCCACCAGAGCCGATGGTACTGCGGTAACACGTGGGAGAGTAGGTCGGTGCCAAATCTTAAAAGAAACCCTTTAACAGCAATGTTGAAGGGTTTCTTCGTTTATAGCCTTTTGTAAACCTCCTACTCTCAATTACCATTAAGCAGTTGAGAAAAGTCGGGCTATAGCTTCGCCCTGGTTTTCTTAATGGCCTTAATTCCTTAATGGTGAAAAACTGTAACGGGGCTTATTACTATCGTTAAGGAATGAAAAAAAATTAGGCACTGTTCCGGTATGATTTTCTTAATCCGTTAACTTCTTAATAGTAAATGAATTTATATTAGTTTTCTGATTATTAAAAAGAGTTAAGGCAAGTTGAGGGTTTGTTCCCGCAGATTACGCTGATCTCCGCAGAACCTGATCCATTTTCCGTTTACATCTTCAGTCTTAAGTTCAATAGCCCTGATGGCAGCGAAATCACTTTTGGGCATAGGTAGATTGTTTATCCCAGGGGTTTCCCAAAAGGATTGCAGCGTACAGCAGGACGGAACCCAACCTACATTTTACTGCTATTGCGCTCCAGATCGTTAAAATATCAATCATCTGATAGTAAGGAGGAGTAAAGGGTTTGTTCCCGCAGATTACGCTGATCTCCGCTGAGTTTTACACTACTGGCCCAGGTTCAATAGCCCTGATGGCAGCGAAATCGTTTTTGGGCATAGGTAGCTTGTTTATCATAAGGGGTTTCCAAAAAGGATTGTAGCTTACAGCAGGACGGAACCCGACCTACATTTTACTGCTATTGCGCTCCGAAAAAAATGCGTTACCTAAAAAAACTCTTGACTAAATTAGAATTTTTAAAATAATAGGATTAAGCGTTAGCTTCTTCTTTAACTGCTAACTGCCCGCAAGCAGCATCGATATCTTTACCACGGCTACGTCGGATGTTGGTATTGATGCCCTGGCTTTTTAAATAATTGGAAAAAGCATCGATCTTATCGCCTTCTGCATTGGTGAAATCAGCAAAAGAAATGGGGTTATATTCAATGAGGTTTACCTTACAGGGGATATGTTTGCAAAATTTAGCTAAATCCATTGCATCTGAAATTTCATCGTTAAAATGATTGAAAACAATGTATTCGTAAGTTACCGGATTTTTGGTTTTAGCGAAGTAGTATTTAAGTGCATCGGCCAATGCTTTTAACGAGTTGGCCTCATTGATCGGCATGATCTCATTTCGCTTTTTATCATCAGCGGCATGGAGCGAAAGTGCCAGGTTAAATTTTGCACCGTCATCGCCCAATTTCTTGATCATTTTAGCAATACCTGCTGTAGAAACTGTAATACGCTTATAACTCATGTTTAAGCCATCTGGAGCAGTAATGCGCTCAATCGACTTCAAGACATTGGCATAATTTAACAACGGCTCTCCCATGCCCATATACACGATATTGGTAAGGGGATTGTTATAATTCTGTTTAGCCTGCTTATCGATCAATACTACCTGGTCATAAATTTCATCGGCGTTTAAATTACGCTTACGGTCCATGTAGCCGGTTGCACAGAACTTACAGGTTAAACTGCAGCCTACCTGAGAGCTTACGCAAGCAGTCATACGGTCTTCTAAAGGAATTAAAACCCCCTCTACAATATTGCCGTCTGCTAACCTGAAAGTGTTTTTAATGGTATGGTCGTTACTGAACTGTGAATTGTTAACCTGAACAGCATTAATGGCAAAAGTTTCATCCAATGCCTTACGAAGATCTTTAGAAAGATTGCTCATCTGCTCGAAACTCGTAGCCGATTTCTCCCAAAGCCATTGGTAAATCTGCTTAGCCCTGAATGCAGGTTGTTGCATTGCTACAAGGTGTTGTTGCAATTGAGGTAGATCTAATGCACGGATATCGGTTTTTTTTGCTGTTACCATTTATTGCAAAGGTACTTAAAAAAGGTGTAAGGCAGAAAGGTAGACGGTAGAGGGCGCCTGCAAGATGCCGAATTTTACAATTAATTAGCTTTATCTTCCTCTGCCTCTTGAGTTTGACTTGCTGATAGCCTTACCTTTGGCAGGTCTGGAATTTCTGTTTCCCGCATTGCTTTTACCTGTTGGTTTTGCTCCGGAATGACCTGCGCTCTTTTTTCCTGTTGATTTTGGGCCAGACAGCTTTGGTTTAAACGGTTTTTTTGTTTGCTCTTCTTTAAGTTCGGGGATTTCTTCCCATGCATTTGTTTTTTTCTTAGTGCCTTTGGGTTTTATTTTGGCCTCGGATGATGAATTTTCAACACTTTTAGTGATGGCTTTCATCTCGTCTTCGGTAAGTTCTCTAAATTCTCCGGTAGGAATACCTTTTAGATTGATATTCATAATGCGCGTACGCTCCAGCTTGGTAACCTCATAACCAAAATGCTCGCACATTCTGCGGATCTGCCTGTTTAAGCCCTGGATTAGGATAATGTTGAAAACAAATGTGCTGATCTGACGAACCTTACATTTGCGCGTGTTTACCCCCAAGATAGGAACACCATTGCTCATCTCGAAAATAAAATCTTCCGTAATCGGTTTGTTTACCGTTACTATGTATTCCTTTTCGTGTTTATTCCCTGCCCTTAAAATTTTGTTAACGATGTCGCCGTTGTTGGTCAGGAAGATCAGGCCTGATGAATCTTTATCCAATCGGCCGATTGGAAATATCCTTTCGCTATGGTTAACGTAATCAACAATATTATCGCGTACGCTGCCTTCTGTAGTGCTGGTAATGCCTACAGGCTTGTTAAAAGCCAATAGGATGAAATTACTTTCTTCTTTAGGTTCGATATTATGCCCGTTTACCATAACTTTATCGCCCGGAAAAACCTGGTCGCCTACTTTAGCCCTTTTCCCATTAATGAAAACTGTGCCCTTTTCGATATAACGGTCTGCTTCACGGCGTGAACATAATCCACTTTCGCTGATGAATTTATTTAAACGGGTTGCAGAGTTATTGTTCATACTGCAATTTTACGGAAATAAATTGTGTTATCCATTCTCCATACTGGCAACAAATAAATCGGCGGTGCTTTTGAGTGCGGTTAAGGTTTCGTTATCGGTAATTGCTCCCTCACTATCGATCTTCGCTTTTGCGAATGAGATAAGCTGGGGCGATACCCTTGCTTCAATTACTGTTAAAATATCGATGATGGACTGATAAGCTTTCTCGCCTTGGGTTGAAGCAACAAGTGCTAAAACGGGTTTCCCCGAAAATGATGCTGAACTTACCGTCCAATCGAGTAGGTTCTTTAGTGAGCCTGGTAAGCCCATCGCATATTCTGGTGTGGAGATGATGATTCCATCTGCTTTTTGGATGGTTGAGCGAAGCTCTTCGACGGCCTGTGGTGGATTTCCCTGGTCTAAATCAGGATTGAAGTGTGGAATATCTGAAATGGATGAAAAGTTTAATACCTCGAAGTCTCCACCCAAAAGCCTGGAGATGGCAGTAATGTAAAGTGCATTGGTTGATACTGCTTTCGTGCTTCCAGAGATTGCCAATATTTTTTTCATTACTAAAAGTAGTAAAGCGGAAATGGAATATCAAGGTAGTCTGGTAATTGTGGTGTCATTTCAAAACAGGCCATCGAAACGCACCAGGTTCCGACAGCTTATTCTAAACTATTAAGAACTAAAAGTTTTGATCGTCTGCACTTGGGCCATAGCTGCCTGGGATCGGGATATCGAGTAATCTTAAGTAAACCCCTAACTGTGCCCTGTGGTGAGTGGTTTGACTAAGTGAATGGCGGATGGTTTCGTATTTAGAATAATCTGCCAAAACCTGTTTGCCCATGCTCAATACCCAACGGCCATTTAGTTCTTCTTCTGTAGCTTTTTCCAATTCTGCTTTTCCCAGGGCATAATTTTTCTCTAGAATTTTAACCAGATCATCGGCATTTTCTGCAGGTTGTTCAACATAAGGAGCTGTTTCAAAATCCAGTCCATCAGTAGTTAAAGCGAGTGAAACCCAACTCGGTAGATCAGCAATATGAACCGCAAGCGACTTCATTTTCATGCTTTTTTCATGTGGTGCCCAGTCAAATTTTTCTACAGGTACAATAGCCAGGAATTTTTTTGTCGTATTAAATTCAGCTTCTAGCTCTTTCAATAATAATTTAATAATGTCCATATTTTTCTGTTTTATTTTTTCTGCGGTGCTTAAATCCATTAGTAGTAAATCGGCAATACTCATGATTTTGATGTTTAGTTACACAAAGAAAATACAGCCCACTGACAACCCTATGGCAGTGTGAAAAATATTTTTTTAATAATTTACTGGAAGTAAGTGCATGTATTCACTTAGTGGCATGTGCTGCGTTTTTTTGAAAGGAATACCTAGATTTTTAAGGCAGATAAGCCGGGTGAGGTTAAAATCACGGTATTCATTCCTGTAATGGCACCAGGCAATTAAATGCCAGCTAAAAGCATAGAAAATTAAGCCAATTGGTTCTACTTCTCTTTTGCTCACTTCCTCCTTATTGTTTTTATAATTGAGTTCGATCAGGTTTTTTTCGGTAATGGCGTGTTGAATAAGTGATAGGTATTCGAAGTTAAAATTTAACCTTTCCGGAATCTGCAATTTAATATGCTGGTTTAAGGTTTCGAGCTTTTCTTTTTGTCCCGATTTTAATACCGCCTTTACTTTTGTCAGTGCTGTAGCGTAATGGGTGCGGATAGAATTATCCGCAAAGCCGTTCACCAAACTTTCAACCAATAGCAGTGCATTGGCCTCGTCCATATTAAAAGAAACTGGCGGCAGGAAATAACCCTGAACCAGGTAATAGCCTTTGTGCTGCTCAAAACTTACCGGTATGCCTTGCTCGCCTAATGCTTTAATATCGCGATATACAGTGCGTATGCTCATATCAAACCTTTCCGCAATTTTTTCTGCGGTAATATATTTTCTGGATTGAAGCAGGGTTAAGATTCCGAAAAGTCGGTCGATACGGTTCATAGTATGTTTTGTTAGGCGATTAAAATTAAAGTTTTTTAATCAATTTTTCTTGTGGTACGTTATTTGTAAAAGATAAATACATATCAATTCTATAGGTTAAACCGTTATAACTAGGGTTAATCATACATAATCTGAATTAAATGGCTGCTGTTATCCAAAAGCGTTTCTTCCGGGCAATAAAAAGTAAAGTAATTATAGGTTTCCTGTTTGCCTGTTTTGCATTGCTATTGGCCTGGGGTATCAGTAAATTTGCTTTTACAAGGATGCTGGATACCGTTGAAGAAATTTCGGCCCCGAACGACCGTTTAAGGATCGTAAATGATCTTTCACATAAGATTGCCAGGTTAGATCAGCTGCAAAGGGACGAGGCTTTCAATAAACAGGGGAATTATAGTTTTCTTAAAGAGTCGCGTAAGCTAAGGGCTAGCCTGGATACCTTGGGTAAATTGTACAGGGGCGATTCTGCCCAGTTGGCGAGAATAAAATCGATCAAGAATCTACTGACCGACCGCGATAAACAATTTATCAATTATTTAAAGGTGAGAGAAACGTTGGTGAATACCAAATCGTTCTCTAATGAGGTTCAGAAATTAAATGAATTGGTTGCTACACGTACCCGGCAGACGGACAGTGCGGTACTGACCACCGAGACAACTACCTCAACTACTACGGTTGCGCCTGAAGAAAAAGAGAAATCGAGGGGTTTTTTGAGTAAACTGTTTGGTAAGAAGAAATCTGATGTATATAAAATCATTAATGAGGAGTTTAAGGTAAAGCGCGATACGCTGAATGCAAAGGCTGAAGATAGCATTATGAAGAGTATGACAGGGGCCTTAAAAAACATCGAACTCGAGCAACGCCAGAAAAGTCAGAAATTTTTAAAACGCGAAGCAGATTTATCAAACGCCAGTAATGCATTAACTGCGCAGATGTTACAGATTTTAAGAGAGGTTGAGGGGGAGGCAGTAGCCCAGGTAGATTTAAATGGTATTCAGGCTAAAGAAGTGGTTAACGATGGAATTACACAGATCACAACCATTATCATTATCTTTTTCCTGCTAACAGTTATTCTGCTGTATTTAATTTTGGCTGATATTACAAAAAGCAACAGGTATAGAAGGGCATTGGAGCTTGCTAAGGATGAAGCAGAATACCATGGTAAGGCCAAGCAGCGGTTCCTATCAAACATGAGCCATGAGATTAGAACGCCGCTGCAGTCTATTTTGGGCTATGCCGAGATGATTACCCAGCAGGAAGTACCGAATAAAAAAGATGTGGATGCCATTTATCAATCTTCCATTCATTTACTTCAGATTGTGAACGAGGTATTAGATTATAACCGGATTATTTCGGGCGAATTTAGTTTCAATAACCAGGTGTTCAACATCAGAAAAGCTTTAGATGAGGTAGTTTCGGTAATGCGGCCTTTGGCAGAGCAAAAATCACTTCAATTAAATACTAAGCTTGATCTTGCCGATCTTGAATTTGTAAAAGGAGATGTTTTCAGATTAAAACAGATCCTATTTAACCTATTGGGCAATGCTGTAAAATTTACCCTGAAAGGTGAGATTGTACTTTCAGTATCGTATAAAAAGCAGGGTGATGATCTACATTTCCATTTTACAATAAAAGATACAGGTATCGGTTTTGAAGAAAAAGATATTCCAAAAATATTTAATGAATTTGAGCAGATAGAATCTCCTGAAAAATACATCATCAACCAGGCTGGCACAGGTTTGGGACTGCCAATCGTTAAATCTTTGATCGAAACACAAGGAGGAAGAATTTACGTAAAAAGTAAACCGGGCATTGGTACCACATTTAATATTTATATGAAATATGAAAATACCACTGAGCGTGTAAACGATATTTTAGATTTAGAACATTATGCAATTGTAAACCCATGTACAGTTTGGGTAATTGATGATGATAAACTCATTCTGGATTTATGCGGAATGATTTTTCAGAAAAACCAAATCCCGTTTAGAAGTTTTACCCATGTTGCCGATATCCTGCACGCAGCGCCTGAGCCTGATTTAAAATATGTGCTGGTTGATATGCGTATGCCCGAAATGACAGGATTTGAACTTTGCCATTTATTGAAGAAGAAACTCCCCGCGCACATTAAATTTTACGCCATTACCGCACAGGTTCTACCTGAAGAGCGTGAAATGGTTTTAAGTGAAGGCTTTGATGGGCTAATTATGAAGCCGTTTAGGGCCGTAGATATTCTATCTATATTTGATAGAACTGAAATTTTGACTGAACAGCCCGAATTCGATTTCTCTTCCATTGAGAAAATGACCTTTGGCGATCAGCAAATGTTAGAGAAAATACTGAACCGTTTTAAACAGGATTCTATAGTTGATGCTGTAGAATTGAAAAAACATTTAACCGATAATGACCCAGATCAGGCCAGGTTGCTGGTTCACCGCCTGGCAGGACGTACGGCGCAGATGGGTTCGAAGACCTTGGCAAGTGCATTCCGCATCCTGGAATTAGAAATCGCCGAAAAAGGCTTAACCAACAATATTAAATCTGAAGTTTTATTGCAGATCAGAAAACTGGATGGCTTAATCGCAATTATGGAAGAGATGGATTACTCCAATGCCGGATAGTTATTCTATGCCGTAACGCTCCATCTTAGCGTAAAGGGTTTTACGGTCGATGTTTAAAATCTTCGCGGCTTTTGATTTATTATGCCTCACCTTGATCAATGTTTCAGTAATCAACGCTTTTTCATTCTGTTCGTTTACCGCTTTAAGGTCGGATGAATTGCCTGGAGCTGACTGGTGACGGACAGAAATCATCATTTCGTCAGGTAGTGCACCAATTTGGGCAACATCGCCTGGGCTTAATAAAACCATACGTTTAATCACATTGCTAAGCTCGCGCAAATTTCCCGGCCAATCGTAACTAAGCAAAAGTGTTTTTGCCTCATTAGAAATACTTTTCACATTCCGTTCTAAATCGCGGTTTGATAGCTGTATAAAGTGGTTGATAAACAGTTCTAAATCTCCGCCCCGATCTCGCAATGGTGGAAGCTGGATTTTGAACTCATTTAAACGATGATATAAATCTTCTCTAAACTCACCTTGTTGCATACTATTGGCCAGATCATCATTGGTAGCCGTAATGATGCGAACATTAACAGGGATTTGTTTGGTACTGCCCAAAGGCTGAATTACCCTTTCTTGTAGTGCTCTAAGTAATTTAATCTGCACTTCGTAACTTAGGTTACCTACTTCATCTAAAAACAATGTTCCGCCATTTGCTGCCTCAAACTGACCTTTTTTGTCGTTTAAAGCACCTGTAAAAGCACCTTTTACGTGTCCGAATAATTCGCTGGCAGCTAAATCTTTCGATAATGCACCGCAATCTATTGCAACGAAAGGTTTATCGGCACGCTTGCTCTGTTGGTGCAGGGTTCTGGCAGCAAATTCTTTTCCTGTACCGCTTTCGCCCTGTATAATTACCGACATGTCGGTTGGGGCTACCAAACTGATGTGTTCATACAGTTTATCTGCAACTGCACTTTTCCCTTTTATAAAATCACTGTTTGTTTCTTTTGGTTCAACACTTTTTAAATCCTTTTTAGCTAAAGAATTTTTGATCACCATTAGTAACTCATCTGGGTTAACCGGCTTGGTAATATAATCAAAAGCACCCAATTGAATGGACCTGACCGCAGTCCGAACATCATTAAAACTGGTCATGATGATTGCAGGTATGGATAGTCCCAGATCACGGATGTGGCTAAGCACTTCAAGACCTGTCCCATCCGGAAGACGGTAATCGATTAAAAGTAAGTCGAATTCATTGTTTTCAACTTGTTTAAATGATTGCTTAACCTGGGTTACAAGGGTAATCTCATGACCGTTTTTTGTTAAAAAACCTTCAAGTAATTGAGCAAATGTAGTGTCGTCTTCTAAAATCAGGATTCTCGCCATGTAACAAAAATAAGAAAAGCCGGACATAATCCGGCTTTCTTATAATAGGTAGATGTAATTATTTGGGTTTTATTGTACTGGCTTACCGTCTTTATCAATTTTAACTGAACCAGTTTCGGCTTCTTTTTTAACATTGATTAAGTAGTACTCCTTTGTTCCTTCTTTAACAGACCAAGCTTCAGTAGCTGTCCATCCTTTGTAAGCATCAGATTTTAATGCTGTTGTAACTGGAGCAGGAAGTTCTTCCAATTTAACGGGAGTTTTTACTGCGCTATCTTGAACTGCAACAATTGCAGCATTTTTGATTGTATTTACTTCACTTGCCTGTACTGCTGAGAATCCTGCAAAAGCCAAGAACGCAGCTGATAAAATTAATTTTTTCATCTGTTTACAATTTTATTTGTGAGGAAGCTGCCATGATTAATCAATTTACCTTGTGGTGCTGAAAATCATGACGGTTTCGTGGTATGTATTTTTAGTTTATGCGCAGCCCGAAGGCCACGCTTATATTGATTATGCCTGTGTGGCGTATTTATTTGAGATTATTGTACTGGCTTACCGTCTTTGTCGATTTTAACCGAACCAGTTTCTGCTTCTTTTTTAACATTAATTAAATAATATTCTTTAGTACCTTCTTTAACAGAGAAAGCTTCAGTAGCGGTCCAACCTTTATATGCATCCGATTTTAATGCGGTGGTTACTGGTGCAGGAAGTTCTTCCAGTTTAACTGGAGTTTTTACGGCACTATCTTGAACTGCAACAATTGCAGCGTTTTTGATTGTATTAACTTCACTTGCTTGAACTGCTGTGAATCCTGCGAATGCTAAAGTAGCGGCTAAAATGATCTTTTTCATGATATTGTGTTTTAAATATGGTTTTGTAACTCATGTTACGTTAAATACTCGTTAATTATGGAGCGCTAACCGATCTTATTTATTGAACTGGCTTACCGTCTTTATCAATTTTAACTGAACCAGTTTCGGCTTCTTTTTTAACGTTGATTAAATAATATTCTTTAGTACCCTCTTTAACAGAGAAAGCTTCAGTAGCGGTCCATCCTTTGTAAGCATCAGATTTTAATGCTGTTGTAACTGGCTCAGGAAGTTCTTCCAATTTAACTGGAGTTTTCACTGCGCTATCTTGAACTGCAACAATCGCAGCATTTTTGATTGTATTTACTTCACTTGCCTGTACTGCTGAGAATCCTGCTAATGCTAATACTGTTGCTGATAAAACGAACTTTTTCATAGTATATATTTAAAATTTAATTTGTGTAACAATACTTGCTAATGTTTCACAATGATGCCAAACCACTTTTTTTATTTAAGTTATTGTTTTTTAGGTATTTGTGTGCGTGCCAGGATTTTGGCGCTGTGGAGCTTCTCCACACTTTGGGGCGAATGACTACAAGTTTTGCCGTTATTTATGATGAATAACAAATTCTTGTGCCGTCAGATGGTAACATCTGACGGATTTTAAAAATTCCTTGGAGTTAATTAGCTGTCAGATGTTACCATCTGACAGCACACTAAATATTTTCAAAAAAATAATTTTCAATTTTCAAAAAAGAAGATTTTTTTCTATCATTGCAGCCCGATTAAAAGCCTCCTTAGCTCAGCTGGTAGAGCAACTGACTTGTAATCAGTAGGTCATTGGTTCGATTCCGATAGGAGGCTCTTTTTTCTTTCCCCGTTTTCTAATTTCTTTAGAAACTAAGTCAAAAATCATTTTATCATCAAAATAGGTCAGGTGTAGAAAAATATTTTTATTTGCTCCGGTTATTCCACTAATTTGCGATATGTTAAAATACTTTTCAGCCGATTGGATATTTCCTGTTTCATCCCCGCCGATTAAAAATGGAGTGGTAGCCGTAAATACAGATGGCGAAATTGAAAAAGTGTTGACCGAAAAAGAGGCCTTGAATCTTGATTTGGATATCATAAAGTATAAAGGATCAATCGTTCCGGGTTTTATCAATACCCACTGCCATTTAGAACTATCGCACCTGTTGGGGCAAATTCCCGAGCAAACGGGTTTGGTAGAATTTGTACAAAGTATTATTAAAAGCAGGCAGGGCGATATTGAAGAGATTAAAACGGCTATGTATGCTGCTGATCAGAAAATGTTCGAAAATGGGATTGTAGCCGTTGGCGACATTTCCAACCAAACTTCATCAAAAGAAGTAAAAGCGCATAGCAAAATATACTACCATACTTTTATCGAAGCCATGGGCTTTAATCCTGAACGGGCAAATGCGATAATGGATTATGTAAAGGAAATTAAGCAGGCTTTTGGCGCTTTGCCCACCTCAATTGTACCACATGCACCGTATTCGGTATCACCTGAATTATTCGGATTAATAAAGGAGGAAGCTGAAAAAGATAATGCCATTATTAGTGTTCACAATCAGGAAACAGAAGATGAAAATGCTTTCTTCGAAAATAAAGCCGGTGGATTTTTAGCACTATACGAATTTCTGGGGCTCGATATATCTTTCTTTACCCCCTCCAAAAAAACATCTTTACAAACCTGGTTGCCTTATATTAAGGAGCAGAAAACTTTGTTGGTGCATAACACCGTTTCCAATAGAGCTGATATCACCTTTGCAAAACAAAACAACAAAAATCTGTACTGGTGCCTTTGTCCACAGGCCAATTTATATATTGAAAATGCGCTACCCGATGTTGATCTGTTAATTGAAGAAAACGTAAAGATTACCTTGGGAACAGATAGCTTAGCAAGCAACCATCAGCTTAATATCCTATCAGAAATGATCACCTTGCAGAAACACAAACAGGTTACTTTTGAAAAACTTTTGAGTTGGGCAACTATAAATGGAGCCGAATTTTTAGCGCTTGATCAACAAATTGGAACAATAGAGGTTGGTAAAAAACCAGGATTGAATTTAATCCAGCTGTCTGCTGATTTTAAGATTGAAAATGATCAGGTAGAAAGGCTAATTTAGAATATATGAATCCAATTTGTAAACTTTTCAATATTAAATACCCTATTATTCAGGCCGGGATGGTTTGGTGCAGTGGGTGGAGATTGGCATCGGCAGTTTCTAATGCAGGAGGTCTTGGCATTATTGGAGCCGGTTCAATGTATCCTGATGTTTTAAGAATACATATTCAAAAGTGCAAATTAGCAACTCATCTTCCGTTTGGTGTTAATATTCCATTGCTCTATCCTAATATTCAGGAAATTATAGATGTGGTGATTGAGGAAAAAGTAAAAATTGTATTCTCTTCTGCTGGTAATCCTACCACATGGACCAGTTTTTTAAAAGAAAAGGGTATTACTGTTGTTCATGTAATTGCCAATACAAAATTTGCCATAAAAGCGCAGGAAGCTGGCGTTGATGCCATCGTTGCCGAAGGCTTTGAAGCAGGTGGACATAACGGGAGAGAAGAAACCACCACCATGTGTTTAATTCCGATGATAAGGGGCGCTGTTAAAATTCCTGTCATTGCAGCTGGCGGCATTGGGAGTGGAAAAGCCATGTTGGCGGCGTTTGCTTTAGGCGCTGATGCCGTTCAGATCGGTTCGGCTTTTGCCGTTGCCGAAGAATCATCAGCCCATCCGGCATTTAAAAATAAAATTATTGCTGCTGCTGAAGGGGATACTAAGCTGGCCATGAAAAAAGTGGTTCCAGTGCGGCTGCTGAAAAATGAATTTGCTGAAGCGATATCGGTAGCAGAAGCTGAAGGAGCAGATCGAGGCCGCTTAATAGAGCTTTTGGGCAGAGCAAGGGCAAAAGCGGGCATGTTTGAGGGCGACATGGAAAATGGAGAACTCGAAATCGGTCAGATTTCAGCTATGCTGAATGAAATTAAACCTGCAAAAGAAATCCTCGAAGAAATATGGTTAGGTTTTAGGTCCGAACTGCAAAGATTTAACAGTTTACAAAATGAATTGGGCTTATAAACATAGGGATACAAAATTGCTTTACTAACTTTGCAACAATAAATTTTAGCATGAGCGAAAAAAATATAAAGTCCCCTCAAGGGGATTTAGGGATGAAACACCTCAATATAGTTATAACCGGTAAAGTGCAGGGCGTTGGCTTTAGGGAAACCACAAAAATTATTGCCAACCAAATGATGGTAACGGGTTTTGTAAAGAACGAAAAAGACGGATCGGTTTATATCGAAGCAGAAGGCGAAGACATTTTTCTGGAAGAATTTGTAAACTGGTGCCACGAAGGGCCTGATCGCTCGCGTGTAGAAAATGTGGCGGTAAGCGATGGTGAAGTAAAAAACTATCGTAATTTTGAAATCTTAAGAAAATAAATTGCTGAATTGTTGGATTGCTATATTGTTCTGCTAAGGAACTTATCTCAATACGCAATACTCAAATCTCAATCATAAATGTCTGTATATAAAAAGTTTCTTGGGCAAACCATGGTTTATGGTATCAGTACCATTGCCTCGCGGTTACTCAATTTCATCTTAACCCCAATATTTACCAGAAGTTACGGCGCAAGTGCATTAGGTGTTTTTACCAAAATGTATGCTTATGCATCTATGATAAATGCCATACTGGCCTTTGGAATGGAAACTACTTTTTTTAGATATCTCAATAAACATGAAGATAAAAAACAGCAGGTTTATAACAATTCTTTCCTGATCGTTGCCTTTATATCCACATTGTTTTTAATTACTGGCCTTGTTCTTACCGAACCGATTACCAAATGGTTGTTAAACAGTAATATGTCGCACTATCAGGATCAAAAAAGATATGTGCAGTATTTTCTTTGGCTCTTGTTTTCGGATGCAATCTGTGTAATTCCTTTTGCCAGGATCAGGGCTGACGGAAAGCCTTTTAGATATAGCATCATTAAATTTGTGAATATCTTAAGTTATGTGCTCTTAAGCCTGTTTTTCATCTATGGTATTCCACTGATCATTAAACACGATTTACCTGGTGCAGCTTTCTTTCAAAGTTGGTTTCGCGATAAATGGGTTGGATATGTGTTTATCGCCAATCTGGTAGCAAGTGCCCTTACCTTTTTGCTTTTAGTGCCAGAATTTTTAAAGGTTCAGTTTAAATTTGACCGCGATTTATTTAAAAAAATGCTTTCTTACAGCTGGCCTGTCTTGATCGCAAATTTATCTTTCATCGTTAATGAAAATCTGGATAAAATACTTTTGGATCGATACACAACTGAAGCAGAAGTTGGTATTTATGGTGCTGTTTGTAAGCTGGCTATATTCCTGAGTATTTTTAATATGGCTTTTAGATTGGGAGCAGAGCCATTTTTCTTCAGCTATGCCAAAAATGAAAACGCAAAAATTACTTACGCAAAAATTCTGGAGTATTTTGTAATTGCACTTTCCATTCTTTTTGTGGCGCTTACTGCAAATATCGAAATCCTCAAATACTTTATCAGCCGGGATGCAAAACACCTGGCCGAGTATTGGGTCGGTTTGCCCGCAGTTCCTTATTTACTGGTAGGATATGTGTGTTTAGGCATTTATATGAACCTTTCTATTTGGTATAGGTTATCTGATCAAACCAGGTTTGGATTGTATATCTCTTTAATTGGAGCTTTTATTACCATTGTGTTCAATATTATATTGATTCCAAAGTTTAGTTACATGGGTTCTGCCTGGGTTTCGATGGCAACCTATGGAACAATGATGATTATTTCGTACATCCTCGGGCAGAAATATTATCCAATCCCCTATAACCTTAAAAAGATTTTAGCTTATTTAATCATTTCTATCATACTGGTATTCTCTTCGTTTTTCGTATTCAATAGAAACATTTATATTGGCAATGCCATGTTAATTGTTTTTGTTGCAGGCATTGCTTATTTCGAAAAGAATGATTTAATGAAAATATTAAAAAGAGGTTAATTAGAGACTTTTGCGTTAGGTTCATAGTTAATGGTCAATGGCCATCAAACCATGATCTATAAGCCATTACCCTAAAGTACCCAACAATAAAAAAATGGAAATAAAAATTATCAATGCATCCGAACACCCACTTCCACAATATGAAACTGCGCATGCAGCTGGTATGGATCTGAGGGCATCAATAACAGAAGAAATGATATTGAAACCTTTACAAAGATTACTGGTGCCAACAGGTTTGTTTATTGAATTGCCGGTTGGCTACGAAGCACAGATCAGACCGAGAAGCGGACTGGCCTATAAACATGGTATTAGCATTGTAAATGCGCCTGGTACAATTGATGCTGATTACCGTGGTGAAATAAAAGTTTTATTGGTAAATTTATCAGATACAGATTTTAAAATCGTTAATGGCGATAGAATTGCACAAATGGTTGTGGCAAAACACGAAACCGTTAGCTGGCAAACCGTTGAACAATTAGGGGAAACTGCACGGGGCGAAGGTGGCTACGGACATACGGGGAAATAAGTTTGGAGTTCACGGTTTTCAGTTTGAAGTTAATTTTTGGATGGATAAAATAACATGAAATACAAAGTACATTTTCTTGTTGGAGCTACTTTAGTGAGCTTCCAGGCTTTTGGGCAGGGAACGGTTGCGCCAAGTACCAATCGCGATAGCAATATGGTAAAACAACTGTTTTTTGCGGGCCTACGGGAGAAAATGTCTGAAAATTATGTTGTTGCCTCAACCAATTTCAATAAAATTGTTGGTTTAGATCCGAATAACCACGCGGCCTATTTCGAGCTGGCCAATGCAAACCTGCGTTTAGATAAACTCCCGGAAGCTGAACAGAACATAAAACAGGCAATTAAATTAAACGCCGGCAATTTATGGTACTGGCGTTTACTCGGTGAGGTATACA
This sequence comes from Pedobacter sp. GW821-FHT01D05, assembly GCF_059422505.1. Taxonomy (NCBI): domain Bacteria; kingdom Pseudomonadati; phylum Bacteroidota; class Sphingobacteriia; order Sphingobacteriales; family Sphingobacteriaceae; genus Pedobacter; species Pedobacter sp. GW821-FHT01D05. The sequence goes on from NZ_JBWKXA010000002.1 coordinate 15,713, forward strand.
AGCGCACCAATAAAATGCCCGAACTTATTGAGGTTTTTAATCAGTTGATTCGCCTCGATCCTGAAAACGATGCCTATTATTTTGATAAGGCCAATGCGCAGTTCTTAGGCAATCAGCTAGATGCCGCAAAAAAGACCTATGAGGAAATCCAGGCTAAATTTGGCGAATCGAGAGATTTGGTAAACGCCAGAAAGCGTCTGCAATCTAACGGCAATGCCACCGAAAGTGATATTGTAAAGTTATTGGAAGGTAACCAGGCTGATGTAAAGAACTATTTATATGCTGCAGGTTTGCTTTTGCAGAAGGGAAATGATCCGGAAGCATTAAAGGTGTTAACCAAAGCACAGCAGCTCGAGCCCAATAATTTTGAGGTAAACCTGGCTTTGGCCGATATTTACCGCAAGCAGAAAAATGACGAAGCCGCATTTTCCTCCTTAAAATTGGCTTTCGAAAGCAATGAAATGCCCCTTACGGAAAAGGTGAAGATTATCGCCGCACTTTTTCCGAAACTTAACCAACCCATTGTTGCCAAACATGTAACTGAACTAAGTAAGCTGGTTGCAGAAAAAAATCCGGCTGATGCAAAAGCATTGGCACTTTATGGCGATGTACTTTATCAGCAGAATCATTTAAAAGATGCATTGGCCCAATATCAGGCTGCTTTAAAACTTAATGAACAGGTTTATGTAGTTTGGGAGCAGGTCATTAATATCCAAACACTGCTCGGGCATTATGAGGAAGCCATAAAGGTTGGCGATGAGGCTTTAAGCATTTATCCCAATCAGGCCAGCTTATATTATTATATGGCTTATGCCCTGTTTAAAACAGGTAAGTACGATCCTGCTCAAAGCAATTTAAAAACCTCCTTACAGCTGGATGTGGAGAATAAGAGCCTGCAGGCGCAGATTTATGCGCTACAGGGCGATATCTACATCAACCAGAATAATTTTGCCTTAGCTAAAACAGCTTTCGAAAAAGCCATTTCAACAGAGCCCGATAATTACCTCATCATAAATAATTATGCCTATTATTTGGCGTTAAGAAATGACGACTTAACCAAAGCGGCGAAATATGCAGAAACAGCGGCCAATGCAATGCCTAATAATCCTTCAATTGTAGATACTTACGCCTTTATTCTGTTTAAACAGCAAAAATACGATCTGGCGAAAACATGGATCGAAAAGGCTTTGCAAAACAATAGCAGTAAAAACGGTGTTTACTTGGAGCGATATGGCGATATACTTTTTATGAAAGGTGAAAAGGATGCAGCGTTAATTCAATGGCAAAAAGCAAAAGAGGCCGGAAACGGATCAGAAGTATTAATTAAAAAGATAAATGAAAAGAAGTATTTTAAATAGCGCATTCCTATTAGGAGCTGTAATTTTTGTTTCAGCATGTAAACCTAAAAAAGAAATTGTAGTGGCTCCTCCTACCAAAACAGAAACCAAAACTGATAATTCGAAAGCAGAAGCTTTAACACTACTAAATAGCAAACAACTTAAATTTAATACACTTTCTTTAAAAGCAAAAGCAACTTTAGATATTGCCGGCGATGCAAACGACGTAACCATGAATTTCAAGATGAAAGACAAGGAAACCATTTGGGTAAGCATTACGGCCTTAGGTGGAATGGCAGAGGTGGCAAGGGCTTTGATTACGCCCGATAGCATCAAGATCATGAACCGCATGAAAAGCGAATACCTGAAAAAACCGTTTAGTTATATTTATAATTTCACCAACAAACAGGTTAACTTTAACACCCTACAATCCATTTTAACGGGCAATGCCATGGGCGAGTTTTTAACAGCAGAATCGGATGTTAAACAGGAAAATGGTGTTTGGGTGGTTTCTGGAAGCAAATCGGAATTAGATTACAAATTGCTTTTTAACACACTTTTCAAAGTGGCTGAAACCAATTTAAATGATGCTAAAAACGGCCAGGCGCTAAAAGTTACCTATACCGACTATCAAAAATTAAACGAGTCATTATTTCCTAGCGCATTGCAGATCAAAACACTATCTAAAGCAAAGCGGATAAACATCGACCTACAGTTTGTGAAAATTGATGGCAATGTTCCTGTCGATTTTCCGTTTAATGTACCAAAGAGATTTACGGTTGTAAAGTAGGCTTAAAAACTCCATTCAAATATTCTATCAATGATTTGCCGGCAGGTAAGTACTGCATTAGTACAGCTGCTCTGGCAATCTTTGTTATGTATGAAGATTGAGTGAAGACAGTTCTGTAATAAGCAATTATGACTTTAGTATCTCGATTTTAATATTTTTTACTACAAAATTTTTATACTTTTGGCTTAATGAAGCTACAAAAACTCCTATTTATCCTTTTTTTAAGCGTGTTAACCCTTTCGGCGGTTGCACAAACTGAAAGCCAGCTCAGAAGGAAAAAAGAAGCTATACAACGCGAAATTGAACAGCTTCAAAAGAATTTGAATAAAACTGCCAGTGGTAAAAAGCTTACTATACAGCAGATTAATACGATAAATGCCCAGATTAGGTTGCGCCAGGATAAAATCGGCACAATCAACTCTGAAATAAAAAATCTGGATAACCAAATCTCTCAGAACACAAATACCGTACATACGTTACAAGGTCAGTTGGGCGATCTTAAAAAAGAGTATGCGGGAATGATCCGTTTTGCACAGCGCAACAGAAATTCGTACGATAAAATGATGTTCATTTTTGCGGCGAAAGATTTTAACCAGGCATATAAAAGAATAAAGTATTTACAGCAGTTTAGTCAATACCGTAAAAAACAGGCCGGATACATTGAAAATACACAGCAAGACCTGAATGGCAAAATCAAAGTCCTGGATAAAACACTCAGGGAAAAAAGTGATCTGTTGAAGGAACAGGAAAGAGAGCGTGAGCGTTTAAGTAAAGATAAAAGTAAACAATCAGTAGAATTAAACAAACTGAGCAAGGACGAAAAACAGTTTAAACAGGATATTACCAGCCGTAAAAAACAACAGGCCCAGATAGACAGGGCCATTAGTGCTGCAATACAGCGGGCAATTGAAGAAGCGAGAAGGAAGGCCGCGGAAGAGGCAAGAAGAAAAGCGGCTGAAGAAGCACGGATTGCGGCTGCAAAAGCCAAGGCGGAAAATAGACCTGCACCTACTGCACCAGCTACACCAACTGCTAAAGCAAAATCGACAGGAGAGTTGCTTACTGCAACACCTGAGGCAGCCAGATTATCGGCAGGTTTTGAAAATAACAGAGGAAGATTACCTTGGCCGGTAGCAACAGGAACAATAACCGAAAGGTTTGGTTTACATAAGATCGACCAGGCAAGTTATACCAACGATGGAGTAGATATCACCACAACTGATGGGGCAACTGTTAGAAGTATATTTGCAGGTAAGGTTGTTATGGTGCAAAATATTATGGGTAGAACTGCCGTAGTAATTAACCACGGTGAGTACTTTACAGTGTACCAAAACTTAAGATCGGTTAGTGTGAGTGTAGGTAATTTGGTTGAAACCAAACAGGCTATCGGGATTGTGGCAAATACTGGTGACGACGCCATTTTAAAATTCCAGATTAGAAGAGGCCAGGGAACTTTAAATCCCGAAGCCTGGATTAGTAAATAAACTTAAGACAAGTTAAAATGTCTATATTTGTATAAATTATATTAGTGATGTATCAAGGCACGTTATTAGAGTTTTTAAATATGGGTGGATCAGAGATCGTGCTCATTTTAGTGGTGGTTCTATTGTTGTTCGGAGGTAAAAAATTACCTGAACTTGCAAGAGGACTAGGGAAGGGGATCAGAGAATTCAAAGATGCCTCTGATGGTGTTAAGCGTGAAATCCATAGAAATATCAATGCAATGGATTTAGATAAAGAAGAAGCAGAAGAAACAGCGGTAAACCATAGTCAGCGCCATCATCCAACAGAAGAACCATCTGTTGATGAAAAGGTAGAGGCCAGTGCAGGGCATACTGAAACCAGCACACCAGTTGACGAAAAAATTATAACTGACAAAGAAAAAGTTTAAACAAAAAGTTATGTTAAATACAACAATAGCAGCAATGCTTGGAACACCAGAAATTATCATTATTGCGGTAGTGGTATTGTTATTATTTGGTGGTAAAAAAATTCCTGAACTAATGAGAGGTTTAGGTAAAGGTGTTAAAGAATTTAAAGATGGTAAAGATGGCGTTGATGGGGAACAGGTAGATCCGTCTAACCGTGATAAAACCGTTTAATTGCAATAATTTTTAGTTTTGAAGAAATACAGCTCTCTTAAAGAGATTCAAACACTCATTGCGCAAAAGCAATTAACTTTACCCGATTTATTGGCTTATTATTTTAAGCAAATTGAAAATAATGAACACCTCAATGCATTTAATGAGGTGTTTTTTTTATCGGCCGAAGTTCAGGCTAAAGCGATACAGCAAAAAATAGAAGAAGGTACTGCAGGTAAACTTGCAGGAATGGTAATTGGTATTAAAGATAATATCTGTTATAAAGACCATATCGTTACTGCATCGTCAAAAATGCTCGAAGGTTTTGTATCTCCATATTCTTCTACCGTTGTGCAGCGATTGTTACAGGAAGATGCCGTTATTATCGGTCGCTTAAACTGTGATGAGTTTGCTATGGGCGGCTCTAATGAAACTTCGTACTATGGGGTTGCTAAAAATGCTGCAAATCCCGACCTTGTTCCCGGTGGATCTTCAGGTGGCTCAGCTGTAGCCGTTCAGGCTGATATGTGTTTGTCTGCCCTGGGTACTGATACCGGTGGTTCGGTAAGACAGCCGGCTGCATTTTGCGGCCAGATTGGGCTTAAACCTACTTATGGGCGTATATCAAGGTATGGTGTTATTGCCTATGCTTCTTCTTTTGACCAGGTTGGGCCAATTACCTCTTCAGTTGAAGATACTGCCTTGCTTTTACAGGTTTTAGCCGGCGCTGATGATTACGATTCTACTGTTTCTTCAAGTGCAGTGCCCAATTACCCTGCTCATTTAAACGAGCGTAAAAAACAAAAAATAGCGGTATTAAAAGAAACTATTGAGAGCGAAGCCCTCGATCCCGAAATCAAATCGGCTATTTTAAAATCAATCGAGCAGCTCAAATCAGATGGACATACTGTTGAGTATGTTTCTTTTGATCTGTTGGATTATCTGGTTCCGGCCTATTATATCTTAACAACGGCCGAAGCCTCTTCAAATCTTTCGCGTTATGATGGCGTTCATTACGGGCATCGTAACCTGGAGGCGAAATCGTTAAATGAGCTTTATAAATTATCCCGCGCCGAAGGTTTTGGCGAGGAAGTAAAACGCCGCATCCTTTTAGGTACTTTCGTTTTAAGTGCGGGATATTACGATGCTTACTATCAAAAAGCACAGCAGGTTCGCCGGTTGATCAGAGAAAAAATGGATGTTTTGTTTCAGGATTATGATTTAATTCTTTCTCCTGTGGCACCAACAGCTGCTTTTAAAATTGGCGATAATGTTCAGGATGCAATTGTGATGTATATGGCCGATATTTTTACCGTATTACCTTCTTTAAGCGGAAATCCAGCTATTGCTTTACCACTAGGCAATAATGCAGCAGGATTGCCGTTAAGTATACAGTTTACAGCCAAACATTTTGAGGAAGATAAGCTTCTGGCTTTTTCTCAGGCATTTTTATCATAGTTTTATCGTCATTGCGAGTTACGGCGCATAGTTAAGTATGGCAATGGCATTTTATTAACTGTTTTTCTAGGCGTTGTCTAGAAGGTTCGCAGATTCTTACTCTTTTCCTAATTATGGAAAGAAGAAGGAATATGTATAAAGGTTTGTGAGGACACAGGCCACGGTTAATGAAAATTTGAACCAATAGCCCATGATTAAAAAATTACTTTTTGCTTCAATTTGTGCTTGTTTAGGATACATTTCTTCCTCTTCCGCGCAACAAACGCTCAAACTGGATAGTCTTCCGAAGATTCACAACAACATTTTTATCAATACCGATACCGTAGCTGTACCGGTTGTTTCAGAAAACCCATTAACCATGGGGCAGAACTTTATCTATAAACTCAGGCTCGATTCTATCGCTAAAACAGTACCTCTTCCTTACAACGAGTACGTGCAGCAGTATATCGATATTTATGCCAAGCGTAAAGATATGTTCGGGAAAATGATCGGTTTATCGAGCTATTACTTCCCTATTTTTGATAAAGCATTAAAGGATTATAATATTCCGCAGGAAATAAAATATTTAACCATTGTCGAATCACAGATGAATCCGCATGCCATTTCCAGAGTAGGGGCAACAGGTATCTGGCAGTTTATGTTCGGCACTGGTAAGGCCTATGGCCTAAAGATGGATAACTTTGTGGACGAACGTAAAGATCCCATCCAGGCCAGTTATGCAGCGGCAGCTTATTTTAGAGATGCTTTTGAAGAGCTTGGCGATTGGCTGTTGGCCATCGCCGCTTATAACTGCGGAAAGGGGAATGTTAACCGGGCTATTGATAAAGCAGGATCGAGGGATTTTTGGGTAATCAGACAGTTTTTACCTAAAGAGACCAGAAATTATGTGCCGGCATTTATCGCCGCAGTTTATGTAATGAATTATTCTGCCAAACATCAGATTACCGCACAAGCCTCGAGCATGTTCTTAAAAACCGATACCGTTCAAACTACCCGTTTCGTGTCGCTGTCTACGCTTGCAAAAGTGTTAAATATTGATGAAGCGGCAATTATGGCCTTAAACCCGTCGTACAAGAAAAAGATTGTAAACGGTACCGATGATGAGCCGAAGCGTATTGTAATGCCCAAGTTAAGGGATATCGACTACGCAGGTATTTATGATGTGCTCAACAATCAGGAGGTGGATGTGAACATGAAAGTAGTAGCCGCCAGTACCGATGATGTAAGAGATTTAAGAAAGAAAAAAACTAAAAGTATAGCTACATCCTCCGTGGTTTATCATAAAGTTAGCTCAGGACAGAGCTTAACAACTGTTGCCGATAAATATGGTGTAGAGGTACAGGATTTAAGGGTTTGGAACGGTTTAAAAAGCAAAACGCTGGTGCCTGGACAAAAACTAAAGATTTATGCCAAAAACTGGATGCCATTAAAAGCGCCATTGTCGTTTTTAAGTTACAAGGTTAAAACTGGAGATACCCTGTCTGAAATTGCAGAAAAATTTGACGGTGCAACCGTTCAGAGCATCAGAAGAGATAACCGTTTATCAAAGGCCGGTTTGCAAGTAGGAATGATCCTGAAAATCAGTAGAGGATAACAGGGTAAATCTGACAATGGCATTCATTTTTTGATCAAATAATCTGAAATTCTATCAACAATGCTTGGTTTAACCCAATTAGTGTAACGGCAGCTTAATGTAACGTCTTATTTAACTTTTTTGAAGGGCTTTTTATTTTATGCCTCATAAAAAGAATTGTACCTTTGCCCCCGTCACTAATAAGTTACGTAATGAGTAAGACCACTAGAAAGCAAGATGCGCTTGATTACCACTCGCAAGGCCGTCCAGGAAAGATACAAGTAGTACCCACAAAACCTACAACATCGCAGAGAGATTTAACTTTAGCGTATTCCCCTGGCGTTGCAGAGCCGTGTTTGAAGATTGCAGAAAATAAAGAAGATGTTTATAAATATACCGCGAAGGGTAACCTGGTTGCGGTAATTAGTAATGGTACAGCCGTTTTAGGCTTAGGCGATATCGGCCCCGAAGCAGGTAAACCTGTAATGGAAGGAAAAGGTTTACTTTTCAAGATATTCGCTGATATCGATGTATTCGATTTAGAGTTGGATACCAAAAATGTTGATGATTTTGTGAAAATTGTTAAGGCATTAGAGCCAACATTTGGTGGTGTTAACTTAGAAGATATCAAAGCTCCGGAATGTTTCGAGATTGAGCGTCGCTTAAAGGAAGAAATGAACATTCCGGTAATGCATGATGATCAACATGGTACAGCGATTATTTCAGCTGCGGCATTATTGAATGCTTGCGAAATCTTCAAGAAAAAAATGGATAAGATCAAAATTGTAGTTAATGGTGCTGGTGCCGCTGCAATTTCTTGTACCAAACTTTACGTTTCTTTGGGCGCTAAAAAAGAGAACATCGTGATGTGCGACCGTTCTGGTGTGATCCGTAAAGACCGCGAAGTGCTTGATGATATTAAAGCTGAATTTGCTACCGATAGAAAAATCAACACTTTGGCAGAAGCCATGAAAGATTCAGATGTATTTATCGGCCTTTCATCAGCAGATTGTGTTACAGCAGAAATGTTGACTTCGATGGCCAAAAACCCTATCGTTTTTGCAATGGCTAATCCTAATCCGGAGATTGCCTACGAACTGGCGATTAAAACCCGTAAAGATATTATTATGGCTACCGGCCGTTCTGATTATCCGAACCAGGTGAACAACGTTTTAGGTTTCCCTTATATTTTCCGTGGGGCGCTTGATGTTCGTGCAACAGGTATTAACGAGCCGATGAAAATCGCTGCTGTTAAAGCCATTGCAGAATTAGCTAAAAAATCTGTTCCAGAGGCTGTAAACTTAGCTTACAATGCGCGTAACCTTAAATTTGGTAAAGAATATATTATCCCAAAACCTGTTGATTTCAGGTTAATTACCGAAGTTTCTATCGCAGTTGCTAAAGCAGCAATTGAAAGTGGCGTAGCCCGTAAAATTATTACCGATTGGGATGCCTATAGCGAAGAACTGAGAAAACGTTTAGGCCTGGATGATGCCATTATGCGTGCCATTACGACCAAAGCTAAAACAGATCCAAAAAGAGTTGTATTTGCTGAAGCCGATAATTACAAGATTTTAAAGGCCGCACAGATTGTTAACGATGAGAACATCGCTATTCCGATCCTTTTAGGAAATAAAGATAAAATACAGGCGATTATTGATGAGCACGGTTTAGAGTTAGAAGGTGTTGAGATCATCGATCAGATGCAAAATCCTGATAAAACCAAACAATATGCCGAGGCGCTTTATCAAAAACGTCAGCGTAAAGGGGTTTCATTAACTGATGCGACTAAATTATTGAGAGACCGTAATTACTATGGTGCATCGATGGTTGAGTTTGGCGAAGCAGATGCGATGATTTCTGGTCTGACCAAAAATTATGGATCTACCATTAAACCTGCTTTACACGTAATCGGTGTTGATCCGAGTGTAAAACGCGTTGCTGGTATGTACATGATGATGACCAAAAAAGGACCTGTTTTCTTTGGCGATACTACTGTGAACGTAGATCCAACGGCAGAAGAGCTGGTAGATATTACGTTATTGCTTGATAAATCTGTTAAGCAGTTTAACATCAAACCCCGTATTGCTTTATTATCATATTCGAACTTTGGTTCAAATGATGGGGTAACACCAAATAAAGTAAGAGAAACGGTTAACCTCCTGCATAAAAATCACCCAGAGGTAATTGTGGATGGAGAGATGCAAGGAAACTTTGCCATCAACAACGAACTACTGAAAGATAATTTTCCATTTAGCACTTTGGCCGATGCTCCGGCGAATACTTTGGTGTTCCCAAATCTGGAGTCTGGAAACATTGCATACAAATTGTTACAAGAGTTAGGCGGTGCCGAAGCGGTTGGTCCGATCTTGTTAGGACTCAATAAACCTGTTCATATTGTTCAATTAGGTAGTTCTGTACGCGAAATCGTCAATATGGTTACCATTGCTGTTGTAGATGTGCAAGCAAAAGAAGAAATTGCAACATCCAAACGAAAAGGTATATTTGGAAAAACAACTAAAAAGTAGAATTACATGTACGCCTATATTGATGGTAAATTGACATTCAAGAACCCAGCATATGTTGTGGTTGAAGCCGGAGGTATAGGCTATCATATAAACATTTCTTTAAATACATACAGCGCTTTAGCTGATGCAGAAAGGTGTAAACTCTACACCTGGCTGCATGTAAAAGAAGATGCACATACATTATACGGCTTCGCCGATGAAGGCGAACGCCGTTTATTTTTACACTTAATATCGGTATCGGGAATTGGACCAAATACAGGTAGAATGATTTTATCATCGATTACACCTATAGAAATCCAGACCGCAATTGTTAAAGCAGATTTGCCTCTAATTCAGAGGATTAAGGGCTTAGGAGCTAAAACCGCACAACGCCTGGTTTTAGAACTGCAGGATAAACTAAAAAAAGAAGGGGCAGATTCATTAATTTCTATGCCTCAACACAATACTGTTAAAGATGAAGCGTTATCAGCATTGGTAATGCTCGGATTCGCCAAACAAACCGCCGAAAAAACTATTGACCAGATTTTAAAAGTGACAGAGGGGACACTTTCGGTAGAGCAACTAATTAAACAAGCTTTAAAAACTTTATAGATCTACTGCCTTTGAAGAGAATATCTACATTTCTGTTTCTCATCCCTCTTTTCTTAATTGCTTCTCAAAACGTCTTCTCTCAAGTTGTTCCAAGCAAAACGGATACTATTACCCCAAAAAATAATTTTAGTTTACGAGAAAAAGAACATTTAGGACTTAGTCCGGCAGTTAATCCGTTTTATCCGGCACCTAGCAATTTAAAGCGTGTTGTAGAATACGATGCCAAGAATAAACGTTATGTGGTAAAGGAATTAATTGGCGAAAAATTTGTTTTAAACACACAATACTTAACCATTGATGAATACCAGCGATTGGTTAACAGTGAGATAAAACGCGGTAACTGGCGTAGCATTTCAAATGCAGAGGTAAGTGATTACAGAAGCACTGGTATTATTCCACAGATCCAGGTAAACAGCAAAGCTTTCGAAAAATTATTCGGTGGAACAACCATTGATATTCAGCCCCGTGGAGAGGCAGAACTCACCTTTTTAGGCCGGGTAAATAAAAATGAAAACCCGCTTTTTAACGAAAGACAGCGGGTGCAGACCAATTTCGATTTTAACCAAAGAATCCAGATGGATCTGGTTGGTAATATCGGAACCAAGCTAAAAATCAAAAGCAATTACAATACCGAGGCCCAGTTTGATTTCGAAAATCAGATTAAGCTCGATTATACCGGCGGACCTGATGATATTATCCAGAAAATTGAAGCGGGTAACGTAAGCCTGCCTTTAAATACCTCTTTAATTACCGGAACCCAGGCCCTCTTCGGTATTAAAACACAATTAAAATTCGGGCGTTTAAACGTAACAAGTGTTTACACGCAACAAAAATCACAATCACGGGAAATTAAAATTACCAATGGCGCGCAACAAAATACCACCACGGTAAATATTGATAGCTACGAGGCCAACAAACACTATTTCCTCTCACAATATTTTAGGAATAACTACAATAAAAACCTGGCCAACGCACCTATTATCACCTCTCCGATCCAGATTACCAAAATTGAGGTATGGATTACCAATAAGGCAGGTAATACTACTGATTCCAGAGATGTATTGGGCTTGATGGACTTGGGAGAAAATGTTCCTTTTAACAATAATTTAATTACCGGAGGAACTTCTGGTTTGCCGGCAGGAACTACCGCTACGGGTTTCCCACAACAGTCAAACAACCTGATCTCGCAGTTAAATGCTTATCAGGGCGGTGCTGTAAGGCAGACAAATTCAAATGCCGTCCTTTCTTTCTTCCAGACAACGCCAGCTAACAGTAGCAATACCGATAACTTTGCTAAACTGGTTTACGCCAGAAAGTTAACCGAGCGTGAGTTTACCTTTCAGCCGCAACTGGGTTATTTATCGCTGAACAACCCGCTAAATGCCGATGAGGTTTTAGCTGTTGCCTACCGCTATACCTATAACGGTGTTGAATATCAGGTTGGTGAGTTTTCTACCGATGTTTCTTTCGATGCGGCTAATCCCAAGGTGCTTTATGCCAAATTGTTAAAGAACGAAACCACCAAGATCCAACTGCCAACATGGGATCTGATGATGAAAAATATTTATTCTATCGGAGGGTACCAGATCAGCAGTCAGAATTTTAAACTTGATATTTACCGTATCGATAATGAAACCGGTGTGGATAACCCGGTAATGACTGAAGGACAAAATACTGCGAATAAGCAGTGGATTGCCTTAACCGAATTTGATCGTTTGAACCAGCAAAATGAACGCAGGCCAGATGGGGTTTTCGATTTCGTGGCCGCAAATAATGCTTTTGGCGCTTATTCTACTGCAAGCAATGCCAATCAAGCCAGTATGTTCGGTGTAGGCAGCAATGGGCAAACTTCGTTGGTTACCAATACCAATTCGGGTTATATCACCATCGATCCGGCAAATGGAAGGATTATTTTCCCTGTTATTGAGCCATTTGGTAAAGATTTAGCTTCGAAGTTTTTACCGAGTGAGCAGGCTCTGATCAATAAATATACTTTTACTGCGCTTTACGATTCAACACAAACCATTGCTAAGCAGTTGTTTCAAAACCAGAACAGGTATACCATTAAGGTAAATTACCAATCTGATATTTCTTCTGAATTCAGTTTAAATGCCATTAACGTTCCGGAAGGATCGGTAAAGGTTTTTGCCGGAACAATGCCATTAACCGAGGGGATAGATTTTACTGTCGATTATCAGGGTGGCCGGGTGAGCATCATCAATCAGGCACTTTTGGTATCTGGTCAGCCGATTCGGATTACGACTGAAAACAGTGAAACCTTTGGCCTGCAGCAACGATCACTTTTTGGAACCCGGTTAGATTACCGTGTAAACAATAAACTAAACCTTGGCGGTACCATCATGAACCTGACCGAGAAACCTTTAACCCAAAAGGTAAACATCGGCGAAGAACCCATTTCGAATACCATTTGGGGAGCAGATATCAACTATAGCTCACCATCAAGATTTTTAACAAAACTGGTTGATAAACTTCCGTTCATTTCAACCAAAGCACCTTCGAGTGTAACGTTTTATGGGGAATTTGCGCAATTGATTCCTGGCCACCCAAGGGCATTGAATTTTGCCGGCAGTAAAAACGGGGTAAGTTACTTAGATGATTTCGAAGCATCCAGATCGGTAATCGATTTAAAGAGTGCCATTGCCTGGCAGCTGTCGGGTACGCCACAGCTTTTCTCAGAATTTGATAAATCCAACGATTTATCTTATGGTTACAATCGGGCAAGAATTGCATTTTATAACATCGACCCAACTTTTTATAATTCTGCGGCTTCTACCACTCCGGCCAATATCAGGGGCAACCGCGGAGAACTTTCCAATCACTATGTGAGAGAGGTAATTGAGCAAGAGGTTTTTCCGTTTAAAGAAACGGCAACTGGGCAGGCCTTAAACATTACCACTTTCGATGTGGCATATTACCCAACCGTTAGAGGGCCTTATAATTTCCGTACTACCGACTTTAGGCCTGATGGGACATTATTGCAGCCTAAAAATAACTGGGGAGGTTTCCAAAGAAAAATCGAAACCAACGATTTTGAAGCCTTAAATGTAGGCTTTATTGAGTTTTGGGTAATGGATCCATTCATCTATAAACCAAATTCTGCCGGTGGCGACATGTATTTTAACTTGGGAAATATCTCGGAAGATATTCTTAAAGATGGCCGGAAATCGTTAGAAAACGGTTTGCCAGCCACAAACGACCCAAGCAAATATGAAGAAACAGCTTGGGGCCGTGTACCAAAACTGCAACCCGTTGTACAGGCTTTCGATAACAATGCCAGTTCGCGTAGAGCACAGGATGTAGGTTTGGATGGACTATCAGATGCTGATGAAAAAGTAAAATTTGCAGCGGCAATTACGCAGATTAAATCGCAGTTAAATGCCACCGCTTCTGCCGCACTTGATGCCGATCCATCATCAGATAATTATACTTATTTCAGAGGTCCGGCATTAGATCAGATCAATGCGGGGATTCTTAAACGCTACGAAAAATATAACGGGACTGAAGGAAACTCTAAAACTTCGCAACAGTCGCAAGAAGAACTAGGACTTGAAAACTCTGCATCTACTTCTTTACCCGATGGGGAAGACATCAACCGCGATAATAACATGACGCAAAGTGATGAGTATTTTCAGTATAAAGTTTCGATCCGCCCGGGAGATTTAAATGTTGGGCAGAACTTTATTACCGATAAGGTTACCTCGCAGGTAAAATTGGCTAATGGAAATACCCAGGCTGTTTCATGGTATCAATTCAGAATCCCGATCGGTCAGTACCAGGACAAAGTAGGCGGTATCCAGGATTTTAAATCGATCCGTTTCTTCAGGATGTTTATGACCAATTTCGCTGATACTGCTGTGATGCGTTTTGCCAAGTTGCAGTTAATCCGTGGAGAGTGGAGAGAATATAATGCTTCCAACCAAGCTGCACAGGTAATCGTCGATCCATCGTTGCCTGCACTTACCCCTGATAATTCTACTATTGAAGTTTCGACAGTAAACATCGAAGAAAATGGAAAACGTTCACCGATTCCATACGTTACCCCTCCGGGCATTCTTCGCGAGCGCGATTATAGCAACTATCGTGGCGATACACGTTTAAATGAGCAATCGCTATCGGTTATTGTAAAATCGTTAAGAGATGGCTATGGTAGAGCGGCATTTAAAACAGCCTACAGCGATTTCAGATCTTACAAACATTTGGAAATGTTTATTCATGCCGAGGCTGTTAATAACCAAATTTTAAATGATAATGATGTTGCCGCATTCTTAAGAATCGGAACCGATAACCAGGATAACTATTATGAATATGTAATCCCGTTAAAGGTGACCAATCCGGGTACAAGCGATCCTGATGCCATTTGGCCTGAAGCCAATAGAATGGATATTGATTTAACACTTTTCCAAAATGCCAAGCTCGCCCGTAACGTAGCTAAACAAGCCAACGGACAACCATGGCCTACAAATGTTCCATTTACCTATACCGACGGAAATAGAACCATTGTAGTTAAAGGGCAACCTGATATGAGCAAGGTTAGGGTGTACATGGTGGGGATTAAAAATCCGCTCCGTGCCGCCAGTGATGAACGGAACGATGATGGCCTTGATAAAAATGCACTGGTTTGGTTTAACGAATTGAGGTTAACTGAATTTGACGAAAAAGGCGGTTGGGCAGCTACCGGAAGATTGAACTTAAAATTGGCTGATTTTGCAGATGTAAATATTTCCGGAAGTAAATCTACCATCGGTTTCGGATCTATCGATTCGAAAGTGAGCGAGCGGAACCGTGCAGATAATGTATTGCTTGATGTTTCTTCTGCCATGGAATTAGGTAAGTTCCTGCCGCAAAAATCGGGTGTGAAAATCCCGATGTTTGTAAGTTACTCTAAACAGGTTTCTACTCCTCAGTACAATCCTAGAACACCGGATATCGAGCTTAAAAATGCATTAAACCAATCAACGAAAGAACAAAAAGATTCGATTTTAAACTTCGCACAGGATTATACCGTTAGAAGAGGCATAAACTTTACCAACGTTAGAAAAGAACGCACCAATAACAGTAAGCCTGTCCGCCTATGGGATATTGAAAATTTTGCTGCAAGTTATGCTTACACCCAATATAATCATCGAGATTTTATTAATCAGAGTAGTATTCAGAATACCTATAGGGCATCGCTGCAGTACAGTTATTCTAGAGAAGCCAAAACAATAGCGCCGTTTGAAAAGATTATTAAATCGAACATGCTGGCTTTACTGAAGGATTTTAACTTCAGTATTTTTCCAAGTGCCATTAATTTCAGGATTGATGTAGACCGTTTATATTCAGAAAATACCTTAAGGAATAACGATCCGAATAATACCATCGGGGTTTACCAGAGTGGTTATGGCACTACCTTTAACAAAAACTTTACCATGAGCCGGATTTATGGTATCGCCTGGAACCTTACCCGTTCGTTACAGTTAGATTTTAATGCCACCAATTATTCGATCATTGATGAACCGGATGGAAGGCTTGACGGTTTAAAACGCGATACCGTTTGGCAAAACTTAAAACGTTTAGGGCGTACAACCGATTATAACCATAATTTAAACGTTACCTATAACCTGCCAATTGATAAAATACCAGGACTAAACTGGATTACCGTAAAAACCCGTTATGGGACCAACTTTAACTGGCAGACCGAGCCGCTTTCTACTTTACGCGATCCGAATATTAATTTGGGTAATACGGTACAGAACAGCAGAACGGTACAGGTAAATCCAACACTAAACCTAACTACTTTGTACAACAAGTTTGGTTTTATCAGAAAGGCAGGCAACGATCAGGAAGGAAGTGGTGCCAAGACATTTTTTATTAATCTATTAACGAGTGTAAAAAACGTTAATGCCAGCTTTGTACAAACCAAAGGTATTTTCTTGCCGGGCTATCTGCCAACCACCAAGTATTTTGGTATCGATAATGCAACTGGTGCACCAGGCTTGGGTTTTGCTTTCGGAAGTCAGCGCGATATTCGCGATATGGCCTTAAACAACGGATGGTTAACCACCGATACCTTGCAGAACCAACTGTATGTAAACACACTCAGAGAAGATTTTCAGCTTACCGGGCAGGTAGAGCCATTTAAAGATTTACGGATTACGCTAAAAGCCAATAAGGCGCAAACAAGAAACTTTTCTACCAATTTCAGGTATGTAGCCAGTGTATCATCGTTCGAAAACTTAAGTGCCATCACTACGGGCGATTATAGCGTGTCGTACATTGCTTTGGGTACGGCTTTCAAGGAAAATAACTCAACAGTAATTTCGGGTCTGTTTAATCAGTTTATGGCCAATCGGATCATCATCTCTCGAAGATTGGGTGCTCAGAATCCAAATTCAGGGGGTGTAAACGGCAGTTATGCCGATGGTTACGGTAAAGAAAGTCAGGATGTAATTATTTCTGCTTTTATGGCCGCTTATTCGGGCAAAGATGCCGGAAAAACGAAAATGAATGCCTTCCCTAAAATTCCCCTTCCAAACTGGAGTTTAACCTATAGCGGTTTAACACGTATTCCTTTTATCGCCGATAAGTTTTCGTCTGTCGATATCAGACACGGCTACCGCTCTGCCTATAATATTAATGGCTTTAACTCCTTATTGCGCTATCAGGAAACCAATGGTGCAGTTAGCAGTAGAGATGTTAACAATAACTTTTTACCGGAATACCAGTTTGCCCAGGTAACCATTTCAGAATATTTTTCTCCATTAGTTGGTGTTGATACCAGGTTTAAAAATAACCTGACCGCTTCTTTCGAATTAAACCGTTCACGTTTATTGGGATTAAGTTTATCAAACAGCCAGCTGGCACAGCTATCAGAAAATAATATGGTTTTAGGATTAGGCTACCGTACCAATAAATTCCGCTTCCCATTCGGATGGTTTAAAAGCCTGAAAATGGATAACAACATGGATTTCAAACTGGATGTAGCTATCCGCGATAATAAAACCGTTATTTATCGTGCCGATGTTACCGAAGCCGAAGTTTCTTCAGGCGCAAAGAACATTACATTAAGGCCAAGTGTAGATTATGTGTTGAATCAGAAATTTAATATCAAATTGTTTTACGATTCGAATATTACCAAACCTTATACTTCGCAGACTTTTAATACTTCATTCAGTAATTTCGGGTTTAGTTTAAGGTTTACATTGAATTAGGAAACGCGCAATAGTGGAGAATCCTAAAAACTGAACTTGATTACAGTAGAGCTATTCAGCGTCTTGATAAAATTTTCGCTGTTGAACCTGAACATATGATGTTTTCTGAGGCGAATTGCTTGGTTTCTTGTTTAAGCTAAATCAATCTAGATTTATCCAATACATCATTAGGATTCTTGAAGCCAAATTTCGTGAATTTCGATAGAACGGAAAAATTAATGCCTATTGGCGAACGCCAGAGAACAAGGCATTTGTTAGTTGGGCAGTTGGTTATTTAATAACAAATCCAAATGAATATGATGAAACCTTTAAGAAAATACTTACTGGGCCAGAGTATATAGCTGTTGATCCAACCTTAGTAATTCAACCACAAAATAAATTGTGTTCATCAAGTTTTGTGTTTTCAACTGTTGTTATTCCAGATCCTAGTCAAAACTCTAGAGGCTGGAAAGAAGCAGCCATTAAAGATGTAACAATTAATGTATTACCTGAAAGTTATTTGGAGAATATTTGGGATATTGTTACAACAGGGAGCATATTTGCTAAAGGAATTTTTAATTTAACAGTTGGAGTGCCTGGAGATCTGCCTAATTCAATTGTTGCAAAGGAGGCAGCAATTGCTGCAAATACGACGATGGTTCAATTGGAAAAAAGCTATGGAACAAAAGGGTTAACAATTCTTATAAAATCTGGTACATTGGGCAGAACTGTTGCCAAACTAATGCAGATACAATTAGGAACTGCAGTACCTGGAGCAAGAGTTAGTGCTAAATTAACTGGAAGCACTCCACCTCATACACCGGTAACTGGAATAAATTGTCAATAATGAATATAAAAGAAAAAATTTACCAAATAATTAAAAATCTGTTTCGAAGAGATTTTTTTTATGATCAGGGTTCTGCCACTACTACTGAAAATATCAATGTGCAAATCAAAAAATTTGAGAAAGAAAATCCAAATGCTACAACTATTTTTTTAAATAACCTGAATAATAGCTTCCCAAATATTAAAATTGAAAACTTTACACATTTTTTTAATCAAGATCGATGCATAAGGTTCCTTATACAAATAAGTGAAGAAAAAAGATTTATATGTCAATTAAGTGTTTTTAATTATTTTTCGGTCTACCAACATAGTGTAAAATTTATTGATGGAAGATACGAATATGAAAAACCTCATTTTGTTAACACCAATGAATCAGAAATCTGCGATGAAATTTATAGATGTAGTAAAGTAAACGCAATTAGGGCA
This sequence comes from Pedobacter sp. GW821-FHT01D05, assembly GCF_059422505.1. Lineage (NCBI taxonomy): Bacteria > Pseudomonadati > Bacteroidota > Sphingobacteriia > Sphingobacteriales > Sphingobacteriaceae > Pedobacter > Pedobacter sp. GW821-FHT01D05. The sequence goes on from NZ_JBWKXA010000002.1 coordinate 34,533, forward strand.
ATTTGGTTAAGCAGAGATATTTTAAATGAAGTTGTTGATGAGTTTTCAATTCTAGACGATGATCCCTTATTCCGATATGAGATAAAAATTTCGGACATACTTTTCACAGATCATTATATTTAACAAAGAATGAAAATGTGTTTAATGGCAACTTTCTGTCAAAAACCTCACTTTAAACATCATTAGTTTATATCCTCATTATTAGATTATTCAAATACTGATTATCATAGATTAAAGTTTACAGATCAGTTTTTCGAAGAGCTAAAAAATGATTTTGAAAATATAGATAATGCCTGTTTTGCATACAATTCGTTCTGGACAAGCGAATCAGATGCATTATTATCGGAAATAGATAATGATTAATGAAAGCATCATCATAATAACATTTAAAAATATGAAAGCAAGCAATTTCGTTGATAGAATTCAAAAATTAAAGCCAAGAAAAAAGGATTTCAAAAATACAGATATTTCAATGAGTTTTGTTGAACGATGTATAAATGAATTTGAAATTACTCCAGTAGGGGAAAAGAAATTTGACAATGAAATAATGACTTTGATTTTGAATTACAATGTAGATAACTTAAATCTTAATGATATTACATTTGATTCTGATTATCAGGGAAATAATGAATATATTTTTTTGGGTGGGATATAAATGACCGTGTGTTAGAAAAATTCAAGAAAACGGTTGAAGATCAAAAATTAACAGGTATCGAATTTATGCCAAGCAACTTAAGGCTTGTAGAGTGGTTACAAGGTGGTATAAGAGAAAAAATTTATGGCAAAGCGTAATAAAGAAATTAACCCCATAAAAAACTGGATTGATAGTGATAGTGCTTTGGCTTCTATTTTAGTTGAGATACAGGGTTTAAACAAATCAATTGAAGAACAGGCTGAAGTCGCATTTCATAGATTATGCAAGACATACAATTTACCAAAGATGCCAATAGATGTTGATGAAACAGAAGATTCGGATATCGAACAAATATCTGTATATCAAGAACTGGGTTTAGTTAAGTTTCTTGAACCTAACGATGATCTTCGAGGTTTAGTTTTAGTAGCGGTTTATAATGTGCTCAATAAGATCACTATAAATTTAGATGAGGTGTATAAAAATGCCGGTATTAATAAAGAAACTTTAATTTGTTACAAGGGTGAATATTCTAATGTGAGTATCTCTTTTCTAAATGATAATGAAAGCTGGTTTGCTAATGGTTGTGTTATGTGCTTGAAAGGAGCATAACAAATCTTATTTCATTCTTTAGCGGCAGTATGTAGACTAATTTTGATTGATTTAATTTTGGATAACAGAATGATCGATTAACACTTCGACATTCCAACATAATATTTAACTTTGCGAAAACTAATTTTAAAACCATGAATTTTCCATCAGAATTAAAATACACTAAAGACCACGAGTGGGTTAAAGTTGAAGGTAACGAAGCTATTATCGGTGTTACTGATTTCGCTCAGCGCGAATTAGGTGATATTGTTTATGTTGATATCAATACGGTAGGCAGCGAAGTAGCAAAAGAAGAAGTTTTTGGTACTGTAGAAGCTGTTAAAACGGTGTCTGACTTATATATGCCAGTTACGGGTACGGTGTTAGAAGTTAATGCTGAACTGAACGACAATCCTGAATTGGTAAATTCTGATCCTTACGGAAAAGGCTGGATGGTAAAAGTATCTTTAGCTGATTTAGCTGAAGTAGAAAGTTTATTAACTGCAGCAGCATACCAGGAATTGGTAGGCGCTTAATTATTATATTTTGTACAAAGCACTGAAACAACAAAAATGGGCCATTTTCTGGACTATTGTCGTTTTAGTGCTTTGTAATATTAAGATGCCCGATTCACCTGGGCATGGCTTTTTTTTCGAAGGCTTTGATAAAATGACCCATATGGGTTTTTTCTTTGTCTTATCGGTATTACTCTTCTACGGGAAAATAAGATATCAGCATACCTTCGCTTTCAGAACATTAACCATTTTTAAAATATTGCTTATCAATGCGATCATTGGTGGCGCAATTGAACTGTTACAATGGAAAGTTTTTACCTACCGATCTGCAGAATGGTGGGATTTTGGCTGCGATATGTTAGGCGCAACTATGGCAGTTTTTAGTTATGTATTGCTCCATAAATTAAATTTCAATGAAAACAAAAATTAGTATCATCTGTGTAATTGTGGCTATAGGTTTAAGTGGATGCAGTATCTTTAAAAAGAACTGTAACTGCCCAAAAGTGTACTACAAAACTTATCCTTCGCCACAAAAATAATCCCCTCTCCGATCGACCTCCCTTTTAGATCTGATCACCTTCCTAAAAAGGCTGTATTTAAAATGTTACCAAGCTTTTAACACACCTTAACAAACCTTTGCGCCTTTCCCTAGTCTGATAGCTTAGTTTTGTATTATAATATCTAATTTTTTTTAATGAAAAGAAACGTTCAGCGGGCAATATTCATTGTGCTCCTATTTTGTGGATATATTGCCCAGGCTCAAAATACTGGCTCAATAAGCGGTAAAGTAATTAACGCAAAAGATAAAAAGCCGGTTGACTTTGCTACCATAGCGGTTAAAAGCTTAAAAGATTCGAGTGTTGTGGCCTCAGGTCAAACCAATCCTGACGGATCTTTCAGTTTTAAGAGTATTGCTCCAGGTAAATATAGAATCTACTCCGCCTTTTTAGGTTTAAAAACAGCTACTAAAGATATAGAAGTGGCTAAAGCAGCAGTAAATGCGGGCGAAATTAGCATGAGTGATGATGGTGTAGATTTAAAAGATGTTAATGTTACTGCAAGCATTCCGGTGGTTGTAAAAACCGATACCATAGAGTTTGATGGGAAATCGATCAAGGTTAGAGAGAACGCTGTTGTAGAAGATATGCTGAAGAAACTACCTGGAGTAGAGGTGGCAAAAGACGGAAGTATTAAAGCGCAGGGCGAAACCGTTACAAAGGTTAAAGTAGATGGTAAAGAGTTTTTTGGAACAGATCCCTTATTGGCGACCAAAAACTTACCTGCCGATATGGTAGATAAGATCCAGGTAATTGATGAGATGTCTGAGCAATCTCAATTTTCAGGCGTTGATGATGGTACGAGGAATAAAATCTTAAATATCACCACTAAAGCCGGAATGAAAAAGGGGTATTTTGGAAATAGCACCGTTGGATATGGTACACAAGATCGTTATGATGCAAGTTTAAATGTGAACAAGTTCGATAATGACCAGCAGTTTAGTTTTATCGGCCAGTTTAACAACGTAAATAAACAAAACTTCGGACAGGGCAATGGCGTTGGTAACGGTTTTGGCGGCGGTGGCCGGGGTAATTTTGGCGGTGGCGGCAGTGGTGCCGGTAGTGGAGGCATTACAACCACAAATGCAGCTGGTTTAAACTTTGCTGATACCTATAAAGATGGTACCCAAATTCAGGGAAGTTACTTTTTTAACAAATCGGCTGTTTCAAACCAGCAGACAAGTTTCACTCAAAATTTATTGGGAGACAGGATTACTACCGTTTCGAACAATGCGGATAATAATACGGACCGGATCAACCATAGGTTTAATTTTATGATCGATACCAAGCTGGATTCTTCTACAACAATTAAGATCCAGCCAAACGTATCCTATACCGAAAGTGATGCTACAAACTTGAGCGATTATACCCGAAATCTGATCCAGTCTACAACTGTCGGAAATCAGCGCTATATCAGTAACAGTACTGCTCCAAACATCAGCAATAATCTTTTGGTCCGTAAAAAGTTTAAAAGACGCGGGAGAACATTATCGCTTAATGTTAACACCAGTATTAATAATAATGATGCCGATAATTATAATTACATATCTGAAACGAATACCATTAACAGTACGCCAACGGCTAGTTTGATCGATCAGTTGAACAAAGTGAACACAAACTCTATTAACAATACCTCCAGATTGGTATATACCGAGCCCTTATCTAAAACAACAAGTTTAGAGTTTAACTATCAAAATGGATATAGCCATGATAACCAGGGCCGCCAGGTATTGGATTTCAACTCAGCAAGCGGACAATATGATCTTGTTAATCTGGATTTTACCAATATTTATGAGAATCAAACGTTAACAAATGCTGCGGGTGTAAGTTTTACCACCAACGAAAAGAAATATAACTGGAATATTGGTTTAGCTGCACAACAAACCAATCGCGAAAATACCAACCTAACAACGGGTTTGGTAAGAACGCAGAATTTTATCAATTTAACACCCTCGGCTAATTTCAGGTATAATTTCAGCAACTCCAGAAGATTGAATATCCGTTATAGAGGAACAACCCAACAGCCAACAATCAACCAGATACAGCCAATACCTGATAATACCAATACACAAAGTGTTTTTGTCGGTAATCCAGGTTTAAAGCCTCAGTTTAACAATAATTTAAATATTAACTATAATAATTTTGATTTCGCCAAGAGCAGGATGTTTTTCGCTTTTTTAAGTCTGAGTCAAACTTTTAATGCAATTGGTAACAGTAGTCAATTGGTGACTGACCAAAATGATAAGGATTTCGGTAAAATCAGAACGACCTACGTTAATGTTGATGGAGTTTATTCGGGTAATGCAAGTATCAATATGGGGGTCCCAATTTTACCTGAACGTAAATTGACACTGAATGCATCGTTAAACGGAAACTACAACAGGAATGTGAATTTTACCTCGGGTAATAATAACACTGCTGATCTGGTAAAAAATATCACGAATTCCTGGTCAGTTACCAACAAATATAATTTTGTAACCAACTTTGATAAATTTGATCTTACTGGCGGTATTTCTGGCACATACAACAGGGCAACTTATTCTGCCCAGCCAAACTCCACCACAAACTATTATACCTTAAATCCCAGTTTTGATATCAGTTATTTATTTCCAGGAAACATCCGTTTAGCGGTAGATTTAGATTATATTAAAAATACAGGTAGAGGTGAAGGATATAATACCGAATATACTTTGGTAAATTCTTATATCAGCCGCCAGTTCTTTAAAAACAGAGGTACATTTAAAATTGCTGTTAACGATGCATTTAACCAAAACCAGGGCATTAGCAGGACAGCAACCAATAATACCATTACAGATTTAAACTATAACGTGTTAAAACGTTATTACATGTTCTCATTCACCTATTCTTTAACCCGTATCGGCGGAAGAAATATGAGCGGAGATATGCAGATGCCTGCTCAGGGAGGCGATGGCGGTCGTCGTATGAGAATGTAATCTGTCTTCTTCACTATACGTCATTTCGACCGTAGTGTTCCAAAGGAGCTCCTTTGGAGGAGAAATCTAAAATAATGCTTAAAGATTTCTCTCCCGAAAGTTCGGGATTACACTCCAGTCGAAATGACGATTTTACTTTAGAAAAGTCTCGGTTTTAACCGGGACTTTCCTGTTTTATAGCCGCGGAGTTTTATGATTAAATGTATTGTTGACATTTATGTATTTCAAATGTTACCTAAGTAAAAATAAACCTTTATAAAAGTCGATAGTCTTTATGCTATAAACCAAACTAACCGAATGAAACAAATTTTTACGCTCCTACTTATTTTATCATCTTTTTATGTTTACGCCCAGAAAACGGGTTCAGTTAGCGGAAGGGTTATCCAATCAAAAGATAAAAAACCAATTGATTATGCTTCTATAGCGGTTAAAAACTTAACCGATTCCAGTATGGTTGGTGCAGTGAGCACCACCGAAGATGGAAAATTTGTTTTCAAGGGGTTAAAACCTGGTACTTACAAGTTATATGCCGCATTTTTAGGCTTAAAAAATACCACTAAAGATTTTACCATCTCAACAGATAAACTTGATATCATTCTGGGCGATATTGTTTTAGAAGGCGGCGCAATAGACCTTCAAACGGTTGATATTAAAGCAGAAATTCCGCCGATTGTGGTGAAAAAGGATACACTCGAGTTTAATGCAAGCTCGTTTAAAGTGGTAGAGAATGCAGTAGTAGAAGACCTGTTAAAGAAACTGCCAGGAGTAGAGGTAGATAAGGCTGGAACAGTAAAAGCCCAGGGCGAAACCATTACAAAAGTTAAAGTAGATGGTAAAGAGTTTTTTGGAAACGATCCTTTATTGGCCACTAAAAACCTTCCGGCCGATATGATCGATAAAATTCAGATTATTGATGAACTGTCAGATCAGGCACAGTTTACCGGAATCGATGATGGCTCGAGAACCAAGATCATTAACATCACCACCAGAAAAGATAAGAAAAACGGTTATTTCGGAAATAGCACAGGGGGCTATGGTTCTAATGACCGTTACGATGTAAATGCGAACATTAACCATTTTAACCAAGATAAGCGATTGAGCATAATTGCGCAGTTCAACAATGTAAACAAACAAAACTTTGGCGGTGGCTTGGGTGGAGGGAATGGCGGCAGTAATGGTGGCCGGGGCGGAATTACCGATACCAAAGCCGGCGGTTTTAATTTTTCGGATGAATATGCCGATCAAACCGAAGTTAGTCTGAGTTATTTCGTTAATAAATCTGATAACCTTATTCTGTCGAACAGTGTAAGGCAAAATTTATTGGGTAATGAGACTACAGTTTTTAATAACAACCAGGTCAATAATTCCGATCGGTTAAATCACCGCTTAAACTTTATGGTCGATACCAAGATTGATTCGTTGACCTCGCTTCGGATACAGCCAAATTTAAGTTATACCGATAACGAGAGCTTGAACAACAGCACCTATACCCGAGATTTTAACAGGTACATGATTACTGGAACGCAGACATTAAGAAATCACAATACTGCACCATCCATTAGCAACAACATTTTATTGCGTAAAAAATTTATGCGCAGAGGAAGAACGCTTTCATTAAACTTCAGTACCAACATCAACAATAACGATGCTGATAATTACAATACCAACCCTGAAACCAGAAAAGAAAACGGGACCACTACTCAAAAAACAACCGATCAGTTTAACGAACAGGAGAGTGAGTCCATCAGTCAGAATACAAGATTGGTATATACCGAACCCCTGGATAAAACCTTGAGCCTGGAGTTTAATTATCAGAATGGTTATAACCACAATACATCCGATCGTTTTACCTATAATTTCAATCCGGCCACTTTACAATATGATCTGTTGGATGAAACCTTTAGCAATGCCTACGAAAATACCATTTTAACCAACTCGGCGGGTTTTAGCTTTAACAAAATGGCAAAAAAATACAACTGGAATGTGGGCATGGCGGTTCAGAACACAGATCGCACAAATAACAATATCAGCAGGGGCTTTGTACTCAAGCAGAACGTTTTCAATTATACACCTTCGGCTATGTTCAGGTATAATTTTAGCAATAGCAAACGCCTGGTATTTAACTATAGGGGTAGTACAAACCAGCCAACCATTCAGCAGTTACAGCCGATCAGGAACAATACCAACACGCAAAGTATTCCCGTTGGTAACCCCGATCTGAAACCCGAATTCAATAATACCCTTCGTGTAGCCTACAATACATTTACTGTCGGAAAAAACAGGTCCCTATTCGTGAATGTAAACCTTACCCAAACGTCAAACCGGATTGCGAATAGCAGCAGCCTGATTCAAAGTGGCGAAGACCAGGGGAAACTGGCCATTACTCCGGTTAATGTAAGTGGTGTTTACTCAGGGTCTGTTTCCTCTTCATTAAGTTTGCCGATTATGGCCGAGAATAAGCTGAATTTCCATATCAACGTTAGTGGTAGTTATGATAGGGATGTAAACTTTACCAACGCCTTAAAAAATATCACCAATAGCTGGTCTGTTACCAATGGCTATCGTCTGGTCTCTAATTTAGATAAGCTCGATTTAACAGCAGGCGTAAGTGGCTCAATTAACCGTGCAACATACTCGGTTCAGCCTAATTCTAATACACGTTATTATACCTTTAGTCCGAATGTGAGTGTAAGTTATTTATTCCCTGGAAATATCCGCTGGGCAATAGATGCCGATTATAACCAGAATACCGGAAGGGGAGAGGGTTTTGATACACATTTTACACTCGTAAATTCTTACATCAGCAAACAGTTTTTCAAAAACAGGGGAACCTTTAAAGCGGCGGTAAACGACTTACTGAACGAAAACCAGGGCGTAAGCCGTACGGCCAATAACAACACCATTCAGGATGTAAGTTATAATGTATTGCAGCGTTATTTTATGGTTTCGTTTACCTATTCCTTAAACCGTATGGGTGGTAAAAACCGCATCAGGGGAGGTGAAGAAGGTGGCAGGGGCCGTGGTGGTAATGGCGGTGGCGGCTTTGGTGGCGGCAGACAGCGGAACTAGATCATTTTAGGGTAAAGCTGTGTAATTTATATCCCACACACCACTATCTTATTTGGAATAAATCTAAAGAAAGGTTAACTTGCGCCAAATTTAGCACATGAAACTGTCGCACCTTAAAGTTGGAGAAAAAGGAACAATTGTAGCTTTTACAGATTTAGATATGTCTGTAAAGTTAATGGAGATGGGCTGCTTGCCTGGTGAGGTGGTAGAGGTAGAGCGTTTTGCTCCTCTGGGCGATCCAATGGCGATCCGTGTTGCTGGTTATCAGCTTTGCTTGCGTAAAAGCGAAGCCGATGTTGTCATTATTCAATAAAAAAGCTGGGTTTGGATATTAAAGTTGCGTTAGTTGGTAATCCCAATACAGGTAAATCTACTTTATTTAACCGTTTAACAGGGTTAAATCAAAAAATCGGAAATTTTCCAGGCATCACTGTAGATAAGAAAACAGGTTTTACCAAACTTGCTGATGGTAAAGAAGCCGAGATCATTGATTTACCTGGAACGTATAGCTTATATCCGAAAAGTGCTGACGAAAGTATCGTTTTTCAAGTACTTGCCGATAAAAAAAACAATAGCCATCCTGATGTTATTGTCCTCATTGCCGATGCTTCCAATTTAAAGCGCAATATGCTTTTGTATTCGCAAGTAGCAGATTTAGGCATTCCTATGATTTTAGCCCTGAATATGATCGATCTTTCGGCTAAACAGGGGATCGAGATTAATCTGGATAAACTTGCAGAGAAACTGGGCGTCCAGGTGGTTCCCATTTCAGCACGAAACAACATTGGGATTGACAAACTAAAACAGGCCATTGCCAATACCAATAAAATTGCCACACAGCTGCAGGATGTAGATGTGAATTTTCTAGCTCCTGAAGCGATTAATGCCATAAAATCGAAACTTAATTCTGATAACGATTATTACGCGCTGCAGGTTTTGCACCAGCATGAGCATTTAACTTTCTTTACCGAAAAGGAACAAGAAGAAATTGAAAATATAGAGCAGTCGCACCATTTCGAATCTTCAAAAATTCAGGCTGCAGAAACCATTGCCAGGTACAAACACCTCAGTACTATTTTATCTGATGTGGTTGTTGACAAGGGTACTGAAAAGAAGTTTTCTCTTAGTGATAAATTGGATGCTATTTTAACCCATAAAATATGGGGATTTGCCATTTTCCTGCTCATTCTTTTTGTTATTTTCAATGCTATATTTGCCTGGTCATCCTATCCGATGGACTGGATTGAGACTGGTTTTGGTTTTATAACGAGTATCGGTCACGAATATCTGCCGGGGGGTATGCTTACCGATCTGTTATTGGATGGTATTGTTGCCGGACTGGGCGGCATATTCGTATTTATCCCACAGATTGCAATCCTTTTTGCCTTTATATCCATTTTAGAAGATACCGGCTACATGGCCCGTGTTACCTTTATGATGGATAAAATTATGAGCAAGGTTGGCCTTAACGGTAAATCGGTAGTGCCAATGATCGGTGGTTTGGCCTGTGCAGTTCCGTCTATTATGGCTGCAAGAAATATCGAAAACTGGAAAGACAGGATGATTACGATCATGGTTACCCCATTGGTAAGCTGTTCGGCGAGGCTTCCGGTGTATATTTTAATCATTTCCTTAATCATTCCTTCTCAAACCGTTCTAGGTATTTTTAACCTGCAGGGATTGGCGCTGATGGTGATGTACCTGGTAGGTATTATCGCTGCGGTATTGGTGGCATGGGTAATGAAATTCATCATCAAAACCAAAGAAAGGTCATATTTTATCATGGAGCTGCCTGTTTACCGCATGCCAAGGTGGAAAAATGTATTCTACACCATGTATGAGAAATCGAAAACCTTTGTTTTTGAAGCGGGTAAGGTAATCATTGCCATTTCCATCATCCTTTGGGTAATGGCCTCTTTCGGGCCAGGAAACCGTTTCGAAAGTATCGATAAAAAATACGAAACCGCTTTGGCCGATACCACAAAAAATACAGATCACATCAAAACCATAGTGGCTACAGAGAAGTTGGAAAACTCTTATGTAGGTATCCTTGGGCATTGGATCGAGCCTGCCATCCGCCCGCTGGGATACGATTGGAAGATCGGTATCGGTTTAATTACTTCTTTTGCTGCCCGCGAAGCCTTTGTGGGTACAATGGCCACCATTTATAGTGTTGATGGTGGTGACGAAGATACAGCAACCATTAGAGAACGTATGTCGGCCTCGGTGAATAGCCGCACTGGCTTACCTGTGTACAGTTTTGCTACAGGTATTTCGTTAATGCTTTTTTACGCTTTTGCTATGCAGTGCATGAGTACAGTTGCGATTGTTTACCGTGAAACCAAAGGATGGAAATGGCCGGTTATCCAATTGGCTTACATGACGGCTATGGCCTATGTTGCCGCGCTTGTTGCTTATCAGTTGTTGAAATAAATAGATCCGTCATTTCGAGCGGAGTACAACGCAGCCGAGAACCAGGTACTGCTCAGCGACGCTAAATCTATCTCAAGAAACCTTGCTCCAGACTTAATATCTCGATTAAGCTAAAATAATAGTTTTACAACAGCCTATTATAGCGTTTTGTCACCCTGAGCGTAGTCGAAAGGCATTCGCTACAAATTATAATATTAAAGGTTGGAAGAGCAGGGCCTGTACAAATGATCTGGGTTTGCTCCCGCTTTCCGTTTTACTTATCCCGATGAAATTCGGGATTGCGTGTTCACTCCAATCGGGTCTAGGTGGCCCGTTAGGTAGTACTATTTTTGTCTAGGAGTATATGTGCCCTTCTCCGAGTCCTTATCTTGAACAGGTTGTTGCGTTTGTCACCCTGAGCGTAGTCGAAGGGTCGATAAGCAAATTGCTATTTATTGCACAGACCTTTGTTTCTAAACCCGGTAGTAGCGGCAGCCTCCTCCCGATTTTACATCGGGATTTATCGGAGCTATAGCGGATAACGGGACTGCCGTTCCCGAAACCCCACTAAACGTTCATTTCCCAATAATTATTAAGCGTAATTAAAAGCATTTTACCATATAAGGCATTAAGGCCATTTAAGCTTGGTGCTCTAATAACATCCTTTTGCTTTAGTCTTTCCGCTTTAGTCTTTCTGCTTTTACCCCAGTTCAATCTGACGCTTAATGCTCTCTTCTAACGAGATTAAAGTCTCCGTACGCTGAATACCGTTCACGGCCTGTATTTCTTCGTTTAAAACATGGCGTAAATGATTGGTATCCCTGCAGATAATTTTGGCAAACATGCTGTAGGCACCGGTAGTATAATGCAATTCTACCACTTCCTTAATTTTGCTCAATTGTGCAACGGCATCTTTGTACTGGATTCCTTTCTCCAGGTAAATACCCAAAAAGGCGCAAATATCATATCCAGCCTTTTGCGGATCAATGATTAAGTGGGAGCCCTTGATAATGCCCATTTCCTGCAGTTTCTTCATCCTAACATGTATCGTTCCGCCCGAAACAATCAGATCTTTAGCGATTTCTGTATAAGGTTTAGTGGCATCCTGCATCAATTGCTTCAATATATCGATGTCGAGGTTGTCAATTTCTAAATTGGAATTGTCTTTTTTAAGCATATTTTTGAATTATGATAAGCGAATTTACGAATATTTATCAATATTATAAAAATAAAATTAAATGTTTAAAATATTTGCAAGGTATTGGTTGTTCCTTTACATTTGTATCAAGCAATTAACAAAAAGGAAACGTTCTTTCAAAATTGCATAACATAATGTAGGGTGGTGAAACAGGCAGACACACCTCCTTGTCTCGGTGGCGGAGAATAATGGGAATATACCGGTTTCGGTACTAACCACTCCTTGAAGGTTCGATTCCTTCCCCTACAGCGGCTTTAGTCCTAAGTCAAGAGTCCATAGTCTTTAGTAGACTTACGACTGCAGGCTTTGGACTAATGACTAAAATTGTTGGGTGGTGAAATTGGCAGACACGCCTCCTTGTCTCGGTGGTGGGGAATAATGGGACAAACGCAGTTTATTGGGTTGACCACAAATTAATTTTTTGAACTGTAGCTAACTACCCCTTGAAGGTTCGACTCCTTCCCCAACAGCATTTTTTATGAATAATAAGTTAGTTAATCGAGCAATCCTGGATAGGTTGCTCTTTTTCTTTTTAAACTAGTTTTTTTCATAACCCTCCTATATTTATAGATATATTGTTATATTACCCATCAAATTTTATCCGTTAAATGCCTGTGATGAAGAAACGCGTTTCGATTAAAGATATCGCTAAACAATTAAATATTTCCATTACAACTGTATCGTTTGTAATTAATGGGAAAGCAAGAGAAAAAAATATTAGCGAATCGCTTACCAAAAAGGTTTTAGAACTGGTTGCTGAATTAAATTATCAGCCCAATACCCTTGCAACAAGTTTAAGAACAGGCAAAACAAAAATTATCGGATTCTTGGTTGATGATATTTCTGAACCTTTTTTCTCAGGTATAGCGCGCCGAATTGATGAAATTGCTTCGAGCCTTGGTTATAAGATACTTTTTAGCAGTACCAGGAACGATACCGAAAAGGCAATAGAACTGCTACAGATTTTTAAAGACAGGCATGTTGATGGCTATATTATGGCCTTGCCTGAGGGTTTGGAAGAAGAAGTTAAAAAATTGATTCAAACAGAGGCTCCAGTAGTACTATTTGATCGGTATGTACAGGATGTTAAAACAGATTATGTAATAATCGATAACCTAAGCAGCACCTACGAAGCCACAGCGCACCTCATTAAAAATAATTATAAAAAAATAGGTTTTGTAACCATCGATACCTTACAGCAACAGATGGTAGACCGTTTGGCCGGCTATGAAAGCGCTGTAGAAAAATATAACTTGCCGGCAATTGTAAAGAAGATCAAATATGTAAATTCTGCCGACTCAATTGAGGAGATGATCAAGTTTTTTAAAGCGGAGAAACAGCTAGATGCGGTAGTTTTTGCAGCCAACTATATTTGTTTAGATGGCTTAAGAACTTTTAGGAAACTAGGGATTCAGATCCACAAGGATATGGCAGTTGTTTCTTTCGATGATTTCGAAATCCTGGAGTTTTGCGAGCCTCCGGTTACGGCTATTGCACAGCCTCTCGAGGCCATTGCAGAAAACGTGATGAAAATTTTATTGAATAAGCTCAAAAAAGCCGGAAAGTCTGTCGAAAATACGCAGGTATCGTTACCTACCATCTTAAACGTTAGGGGCTCAAGCGCAAAAAAATAAGCAATAAAAAAGGGAATAGATTTAAATCCATTCCCGTTCGGTTTATATTTTACACAGATTAAACTGTCATTACATCTTTTTCTTTGGCCTCTGCATGTTTGTCAACCTTAATGATATAAGCATCGGTTAACTTTTGCACTTCGCCTTCACCTGTTTTAATCTCATCATCAGAAACACCTTCGCCTTTCAGTTTTTGAATTTTGGTATTGGCATCTTTACGGATGTTGCGGACAGTAATGCGGCCTCTTTCGGCTTCTTCCTTCACTTTTTTCACTAAGTCTTTTCTACGTTCTTCTGTTAAAGGCGGCACAACCAGACGGATAACAATACCATCATTTTGTGGATTGATACCAATATTGGCTACTTGAATAGCTTTTTCAATTGCAGTTAAAAGTGATTTTTCCCAAGGTTGGATTACGATTGTTCTGGCATCTGGCGTATTAATACTAGCTACTTGTGATAATGCTGTAGCGGCGCCATAATAATCCACGAAAATACCATCCAACATTCCAGCTGATGCTTTGCCAGCTCTGATTTTAGTTAATTCAGATTCACAATGATCGATAGCTCTGTCCATTGCAGATTGAGCATCCATTAATTGTAATTGTATGAGGTCGTTCATAATTGTGTGTATTTCTACAAAAATAATAATTTTTATTCCTTATTTAACCAAGGTTCCAATAGGTTCGCCATTGGCGATTTTCATGAAATTGCCATGTTTGTTCATATCAAACACAATAATCGGCACTTGGTTTTCTTCGCAAAGGGTAAATGCGGTCATATCCATTACATTAAGCCCCTTATCGTAAACTTCCCTGAAAGAAATTTCTTCATATTTAGTGGCCAATGGATCTTTCTCAGGGTCGGCTGTATAAATCCCATCAACACGTGTTCCTTTTAAAACAACATCAGCTTTGATTTCGATAGCGCGCAAAGCTGCTGCAGAATCGGTTGTGAAGTATGGATTTCCCGTTCCTGCACCAAAAATAACCACACGGCCTTTTTCTAAATGGCGAACAGCTCTTCTGCGGATAAATGGCTCACAGATCTGCTCCATTTTAATGGCGGTAAGTAAACGTGTTTTAATACCCACTTTTTCTAACGCATCTTGCAGGGCCATAGAGTTGATAACGGTTGCCAACATGCCCATATAATCGGCCTGTGCCCTGTCCATCCCACTTTTTTCGGCGCTTAAACCTCTAAAAATATTTCCTCCTCCAATTACGATTGCGATTTCTAAACCTTTATCGTGCACGGCTTTGATATCTTCTGCGTATTGTTTAACGCGTTCATTATCAATTCCATATTGTTTGTCGCCCATTAGCGATTCTCCGCTAAGCTTTAATAGGATGCGTTTGTATTTCATGACCTCAAAAATATTAACATTTTTTTAATACCAAGCTATGCTTTTTAATAATTGATGTAAATATTTAAATAGAAATGCTCATTTAAAGAAAAAGGAACAATAAATAAAATATTGTTCCTTTTGTGATATCGTTTTTATGGTGTTTGGCAGGTCTTTGGACTTATATCGTTTCGCCTTTAAATATGACTTCTTTTAAATTCAGATCATCATCAAGTACCAATAAGTTTGCCTGATGCCCGGTTTCTATCGTGGCAGTAAGATTTTCTATTCCGATCAATTGGGCAGGGTAGAGCGTTCCCATTTTAACTGCATCATTTAAGCTGATATCACAATGTAATGCACAATTTCTGACCGCTTCTAACATGGTGAGCGATGAGCCGGAAAGCGTACCATCGGGCATCACATATTTATTGCCCTTTTGAACATGCTGATATGGCCCTATTGAACAAGCAGTAACCGCATCGGTGATGAGGAACAAACGTTCTCTTAATAGTTTTTGAGCAAACTTTACTACTGCAAAATCTACATGTTGCCCATCGGCAATAATACTGGCCATAGCTTTGTCGTGGCTAAAAACAGCGGTCGGAATACCCGGTTCACGGTGATGGATTGGACTCATGGCATTAAAAAGGTGAGTAGTGGTTTGGATGCCTTTGTTATAAGCACTAGTTGCCTCATCAAAAGTTGCATTACTATGCCCTAATGAAACCACAACACCATGGTCTAGTAAGTGTTGGATGACTTCATCATCCTGGATTTCCGGCGCTATCGTCATCATTTTAATTACACCATCACCAAAATCAATCAGTTTCTTAATTTCATCCAGTGAGGCTTTACGTACAAAGGCAGGAACATGGGCACCTAAGCGTTTCGGATTTAAAAACGGTCCTTCTAAATGTAAGCCCATAAAGTTTTTTGCAGATGTACGGTGTTCTTTAGCTGCTTTGATACATTCATCAAAAACTTCAGGAGAATTTGTTGCCATGCAAGCTAAAAAGCCTGTAGTGCCTTTTTTAAGCAGGTCATTTTCCATGATACTTAATGATTCGGTGCTTGGCTCGGCTGAAAATAACCTATCGCCGGCACCATAAATCTGTAAATCTATAAAACCTGGTATAACAAGCGAAGGGCTGGTTTCTTTGTTGCTGCTTTCATTAATATTGGAAATTAGAGCACCATTAATTATGATGTCCTGATTTTTTTTTAAATCGTTGCCCTGGAAATAGGAGATATTGGAAATTACTTTAGGCATATCAAACGTTTGAGTAAATTTAATCTTACACGGTCAAAGTTAAATATTGTAGGTATATATTTGGGTAATAAGATAAAATAACCAAATGAATGAAAATCAGTCTAATAGAAGAGGTTTTTTAAAGGCCGGACTCACTTTAGGTGCTGCTGCTTTGGTAGCTCCAACAATGGCGATTGCAGCTGTACCCGCTGAGGAAGAAGGTTTTAAAATTGCAGTAGGTCCTTATCTCCAAACCAATTTCAATAATGAAATGACCATTCTTTGGTTAACCAATAAAAATGCTGCAGGTTGGGTAGAATTTGGGGAGCAGGCTGACCAGCTAAGTCAAAAAGCATATGGAAAGGCCGAGTTGGGCTTGATGCAGGCTAATAGTAAGTTAAATGCTGTAACGCTCAAAAATTTAAAACCAGGAACAAAATATTATTATAAAATTGTTTCGAAAGAAATTAAAGACTTCCAGCCCTACAAATTAACCTATGGTGTAACGGTAAGCAGTGCTGTAGAGGAATTTGTGAATGCCGACCGAGCGAAAGAGGAGGTTTCATTCTTAATGATGAATGATACGCACGATCGCCCAGAATCAATCCCTCAATTGTTAGGGCTGGTTCAGGACAAGAAGCAAGACTTTATTTTCTTTAACGGAGATATATTCGATTATCAAACTGATGAGAAACAGATTATCGAACATATGCTCCAGCCTTGTGTAGATAGTTTTGCAAAACGTATCCCTTTTATTTACGTAAGGGGCAATCACGAAACAAGAGGTAAATTTGCACGCGAATTTCCGCAGTATTATATGCATGTTGGCCACGCAGCTTTTACCTTAGGGCCTGTTCGTTTTGTAATTTTAGATACTGGTGAAGATAAAGAAGATGCGCATCCAGTATACGCGGGTATTGTAGATTTTGATGATTATAGATTTCAACAGGCTGAATGGCTGAAAACAGAAATAAATTCAAGAGAATTTAAAAAAGCACCGTTTAGAGTTGTGATGATGCATATTCCACCACGCTTTTCCGGCGATGCGCATGGACCAAAACATTGCACTGAGCTATTTGAGCCATTGTTAAATCAGGGTAAAGTAGACTTGGTTTTAAGTGGCCATACTCATAAGTACATGGTGCACCAACCTGATAAAGCATTAAACCATTACCCTTTAATTATTGGTGGTGGCCCGAGGACAGGGACAAGAACAATTACCAAGATAAAAGCTGATAGAAATAAACTTGTGGCGAGTATGCTCGATGATTCGGGTAAGGAAGTTGGTGCTTATACTGCTTTGAGGAAATAGGTAAAACTTAAGCGATCGTCATTTCGAGCGGCCCCGATAGCTATCGGGTGCAACGGAGTCGAGAAATCTATCTAGAGAGCGTTTCAGTCGAGATGACGATGTCTTCTTCTATTGAAATGCGTAATGGTATTGGAATGGAGAGAGGAAGGGAATTGTAGGAATACCACGCATAAAAAAAGCTCCCAAAATTTTTTGGGAGCTTTTTATTATTCTAGAAGTGCTTATGCACCTAATTGTACACGTTTGAAAGCAGATACTGTTAAACCTTTAGAAGTGTTATCTAAATATTTACGCACATCCATAGCGCTATCTTTAACAAACTCCTGGTTTAATAAAGTACTGTCTTTGTAGAATTTATTCAATTTACCAGCAGCAATTTTCTCAACCATTTCTTCTGGTTTGCCTTCTTGACGGATAACGTCTTTAGCGATCTCAATTTCACGTTCGATAGTAGCAGGATCAACACCGTCTTTATCAACAGCAACTGGGTTCATTGCAGCAATTTGCATGGCAACATCTTTACCAGCTTCAGTAATATCTACGCCATTAGCGCCTTCAAATACCACTAAAACACCCATTTTACCATTAGAGTGGATATAAGAAACGATTTTTTCGCCAGATATATTTGCGTACTCTTGAATAACGATTTTCTCTCCGATTTTACCGGTTAGTTCAGTTATGGTTTCGGCAACTGTACGTCCATCTTCCAAAGTAATCGCTGATAATTCTTCAGCAGTAGCAGGATTGTTGGCAACTGCTGCAGCTAAAACGGCCTGAGCTAGATTACGGAAATCTTCAACTTTAGAAACAGGTTCAGTTTCGCAAGCTAAAGCAAGTAATTTACCATTTGTGCCATCCGCTGAAACATTGATTGATACCAGACCTTCAGAAGTAGCATTACCAGAACGAGCGGCAGATACTTTTTGACCTTTTTTGCGCAATAAATCAACAGCAGCTTCGAAATCGCCATTAGCTTCTACTAAAGCTTTTTTGCAATCCATCATACCAGCACCAGTTTGTTGGCGTAGTTTATTTACATCAGCGGCAGTAATTTGTACTGTAGACATTTTATTTCCTTTTTTAAATTTTACAATCTTGTTATAACAATTACAGGTTACAAGTTACAAGCGCCAAGTTAAACTCATGTTAAGCCAACTTAAAACCTGAAACCAGTAACCTGCAATTAAAAAAATATTACTATTCTTCTGTTTTAGTTTCTTCTGATGCTGACGCTTCAACTTCTGCCTCAGCAGCTTTTTTACGTCTTGGCTCTTTTGCTTCTGGAGCATCAGCGGCAGCTTTAGCAGCTACTGCTTCTTTTTCAGCCTCATCATCTTTTTCGCGTTTACGCTCATCTAAACCTTCTTCAATAGCTTTGATAATTACATCAGTAATTAAAGAGATCGATTTTGTAGCATCATCATTCGCCGGGATAGGGAAATCGATGTTAGAAGGATCAGAGTTAGTATCAACCATCGCAAAAGTAGGGATGTTTAATTTTAACGCTTCAGTAACTGCGATGTGCTCTTTCTTAACATCAATTAAGAACAAAGCTGCAGGTAAACGGTTTAAATCAGCAATACCACCTAAAAGTGATTCTAATTTAATACGCTCACGTTGAATCATTAAACGCTCTTTTTTAGATAAGATCGAATAAGTACCGTCTTTAGTCATTTTATCGATGTTAGACATCTTTTTGATTGACTTGCGAACAGTAGCAAAGTTAGTTAACATACCACCTAACCAACGCTCGGTTACGAAAGGCATGTTTACTTTTTTAGCTTGTTCAGCTACGATTCCTTTTGCTTGTTTTTTTGTTGAAACAAATAATACTTTACGTCCTGATTTTACGATTTGTTTAATCGCAGCCGCAGCTTCTTCAGTTTTAGTTAAAGTTTTATTTAAATCTATAATGTGAATTCCATTACGCTCCATGAAAATGTAAGGAGCCATTTTTGGATTCCATTTACGGGTAAGGTGACCAAAGTGTACACCTGCATCCAATAAGTCTTGATAAGTTGTTCTTGCCATTGTCTTTGCCTCCTGTGATTAACGTTTACTGAATTGGAATTTCTTACGAGCTTTAGCACGTCCTGGTTTTTTACGCTCAACCATACGCATATCACGCGTCATTAGGCCTTTAGCACGTAATGCAGGTTTTTTCTCCGCATCTAGTTCAACAATCGCTTTAGCAATAGCTAAACGAACAGCTTCTGCTTGTCCTTTTACTCCACCACCTTGAACATTTACAGTGATATCATAACGACCTACAAGTTCAGAAACTTCTAAACTTTGGTTTACGATATATTGCAATGGTAAAGTTGGGAAATATACTTTGTGATCTTTACCGTTAACGGTAATTGCGCCAGCACCATCTTTTAAGTAGATACGTGCAACAGCTGTTTTTCTTCTTCCTGAAGTGTTAGTAACTGACATTTCTTAAAGTTTAATGGTTTTTGGAGATTGAGCTGCATGAGGGTGAGTTTCACCAGCATACACAAAAAGATTGGTGTATAATTTTTTACCCAATTTAGTTTTCGGTAGCATACCGCGTACCGCTTTCTCGATTACACGTTGAGGGTGTTTCGCCATTAACTCCTTAGGAGAAATAAAACGTTGACCACCTGGATAACCAGTATAAGAAACATATTGCTTTTCGCTGAATTTGTTTCCTGTCAATTTAACCTTGTCCGCATTAATAACGATAACGTTATCTCCGCAGTCTACGTGTGGGGTGTACTCAGGCTTGTTTTTACCACGGATGATCATAGCGATCTTCGATGACAAGCGCCCCAAAATCTCGCCTTGCGCATCAACAACAATCCACTGTTTGTTAACAGTTTTCGCATTGGCCGAGACAGTTTTGTAACTTAACGTATTCACTTGCTTGTATTTAATTTATTAAACAATTTATTATTCCCATTAAATTTGGGACTGCAAAGATAGATAGAATACTTTTATTATCAAATAGTTGGTTGAAAAAAGTTTTGCGTTTTTACCTGGCGATCATGCTGAATTTATTTCAGCATCTAATAGGCTGTATCTTTTTAAGGTTGTGAAAAGCAAAGCCAGAAATTCTTTGGTTGGTTTCAGTCGGGCTTTACGATAAATCTTTTAAATAAATTTTGTCGTTATGAGGTACAAAGAATCTGTTTCATCGGTTGCAGATTCTTCGTACCCCAGCGTGAGATTATGAAAGAAGGTACACCATATTAAATCTTCATGAACGTTTTACTATGAAAGTAAACGAATATCCTCTGTTTTGTTTTCTATTTAAAAGAATCATTGTAAGCCTTGATCAATTTCTGTATTGATTGAAAACTATAATCATTAATAGATTTAAAGGATTCAATTAAATCGGGTCTATCGCTAATTAGGTCAAATAAACTTTGTTGTCTTTCATTTCTTGATGAAGTGAAAACTCCATTAGTTTTTACTCTTAATAATGGAGAGTTACCTTTTGAAACATAATAGTCAACATGAGTAAACTGACCCGAAGACCTGTAATAACTAAAAAAATCTACCTTACCTTTTTCCCATATTTTTAAATAAACAGTATCTGTAGTATTTGGTAAAGCTTTCCTTGTAAAGGTGGATTTAATTTTTTCTTTGTAGTATTCCCTTATCTCACTATTATCAATCTTAACAAACGATTTTTCACCTGTTGCTCTTATTTTTATGATTTCTTTCCCTAAAAGGGCCTGTTCGCGAATTTTTCCTTTTATGGTATCGCCATTTAGCTTAATAATGTAATCGTCTTGAGCATATATTATTTTGCTGAATGCTAAAGTTAGGAAGATGATAATAAAGATTTTTTTCATTTTAATTGAAGTTCAAGGCTTAGTATTTGTTTAGTTACGATGTTATTGTGAGGGGTTAATTGAAAATTCAATAATAAATTTAGTGTTAGAGGTTTTGAAAAGTTATTTAATTAGAGACCCTTTAGCTTGGCCAGTTTTTCCTGCAAATCGTTATCAGCATTTTCAGATCTTTTTATTGGTTTTTGAGTACGCAAAAAATAATACACTTAAGGTTGTGAGTAGGGGAAATGTATCCTTTCATATTATCTGATTAAAGTCTAAAATAGTATTTTCTTAAAAAATCACAAATCATCAGGCATATAGCCAATCCTTTTTCTCGGTCCAATTTTCTTATCGATGAGTCTATCCAAGTAGGTAAAAACCAATTCGATGTTTTTATCATGACTATTCAGCGTCTTTTTAATCTCTTCGATTTCAAGTTTGAGCTCGCCATTATCAACAATAAATTGACGGATGCGAGAAAAAATTCTAACAATCTGGATATTCACTTGAATAGCTTGTTTGCTGTTTAATATACTCGAAAGCATGAGTATACCATGTTCGGTAAAAACATTGGGTAAATAGGTTCTTCCACCTCTTTTACCTTTTGAGGTCACAATTTGTGACCTCAAAGATTCCCATTCTTCACCGGTTAGCTGGAACATGAAATCTTTGGGGAAACGTTCTATGTTTCGGCGGATACTTTGATTTAAAACCTTGGTTTCTACTCCATAAAGCTCGGCCAAATCGCTATCGAGCATCACTTTAAGACCTCTTAGCTCGTAAATTTTATTAAATACAATATTGTCAGGGATGATAGGAAGCACTTGTTTCGCTGTCATATCATTTTTTGGATTTGAATTGAAGATACAAAAAATAGATGCTTTAAACCAAAATTGAATCTATAATTTTTTTGATCTTTTCTTCCCTTTCTGCATAATTTCCACTGATCTGAATATAGTTTATTCCACGTTTTTCAAGCTCATCCTTAAAGAGATTAAACATTTCCAGGCGCCTATCTCCAAAATCGCGGAGATGATCGGCTACCCATTCTACATCAATATCCAATAGAAAATATAAATCGTACCTGATTTCATTTTCAAGGTCGTTTAGGATATCCGGAATCTCATTTAAATAGTATCGCGAGTATATTTTTGTCGTAATTAAATCAGTATCACAAAAAATGATTTTATTCGCAACTTTGGTTTTTTCTTTTACCCTTTCCGTTTGTGCTGTCCCGATTTTGATAATGTCATCAACAGTAATATCGTTCGAGGTAATTAATTCGCGCGCAACTTCCGGAACGAAGGTAGTTTGATAATGCATAGCCATTTTTTCGGCCATGGTCGATTTTCCTGTGCTTTCTGGTCCGTAGAAACAAATCTTCTTTACAAAATATGGCCGGACTTGTTTTGGGATAAATTCCCAATATTGAAACGGATGGTTTCTGATTAGTGTTGCTGAAACGGGAATGGATTTTCTCGGCTCGTCAAATAAGATGTGTTCGGCTTGTAAGTTAAATGCAAATGGTGCTCCATAAAACTCGGAGCTAAAAAGAATATCAATTTTTGGATAAACCTCCCGCATCCTGATCGCCCAGGTATTTGTCCTTTCATCCAATAGCAGGGTTTCATCATCAAAATCATCAGCAATAATGGCCGGTTTGATGTTGATTTGATCTTTAAAAATTTCCTTGATCCATTCAAAACGTAAAACCGGATCAATCCTGTCTGCAGGAGTAAAACTCATTGATACAATCAGCTCATCGCAATGTGATGCAGCAAAATCAATAAGCGCAATATGCCCATTATGAATAGGCATAAACTTGCCAATCACTAATCCCCTTTTCATGCGGTTTTTGAATAGTTTCTGTATTCTTTTATCCAATGCCATAAAGCAAAAGCAGCAATGATGGTAAAAATTAAATACTCTACCCCCATAAACTTGATGCCTTTTAAAAAGTATAAATAAGTAGCTACTACATCAATGATCAGCCAGATAATCCAACATTCTACTCTTTTCTGGATCATTAAAAAAGTGGTAATTACACTCATTACAAAAATAAATGAATCGACAAAAGGATAAGCGCTAGGTAAATTAAATAATAGTGGCAGCCAGTTGTGTAGCTGACTGGCCAGGGTTCCCATCAGCAATGTGCCAACAATACCTATAGCCAATAAGGTTAAAAACTGCCTTACAGGCATAAAACTAATTTTAAGTTCTTTGTTTTTGTCTTCTTCTTCTGGTTTTGGATTTGTCCATCGCCACCAGCCCATAATGTTGGTTATAAAAAAGAAAGCCATCAAAAACATATCAGGGTAAAGCTGGTTTTGGTAATATAAAAAGGCCGATAAGAATACATTAACAATGCCAGCGGGCCAGCTCCAAACGCTGGCTTTTGCTGAAAGAATAACTGAAATAATCCCCGTAATTACCGCGAAGAATTCCAGATAGCTCATTTTATATTCAAGAACCGTGAAAAATATACTTTTGGCATCGAAAAAATCCATCTTTTCTTTTTTGAAGATCTACAAAAAGCTAATGTAAATAATTTATTTGCGGCTCTTGGTTTTCTGTTGGCAAACAATCCAAAAATATAGCTGTTATAAGAATATCCATTGGCTAATCGCCGTATTTATTAACCACAAATTTCGTTTATGCAGTATATCGACCAGATTTTCGGTTATCCAATCCCTTTGTTTTTTAAGAACCTCATTATAGGGGTAATAGCAGTATCTCTTGGTATTTTAATCAAGTTTATCATTCACAAAACTTTCATCCTGCTTTCGCGTTGGTGGGATTTTATCATTATAAAATCGACAGTAAAGCATTTGAGGAGACCTGTAGCTATTTTTATTCCCCTGTTGCTCCTTAATTTTTCGTTAACGCTGATGGAGATGGCGCCAACATATCGTCTTCCAATAACGAAAATATTAGAAATTGCCCTGACGATTACTTTTGCACTTATTTTGGTGAGGACAATTAACGTTTTGGAAGATTATTTCTACCTGAAATATGATCTTAACAAAGAAAATAACCTAAAAGAACGTAAGATCAGAACGCAGTTGCAGTTTGTTCGAAAGTTTATGGTTTCGCTTATTGTTTTAATTACTGCTGCTATTATTTTATTGAGTTTTGAAAGTATGCGTAAAATCGGAGCAGGGCTGCTTACCGGGGTTGGTATCGGCGGAATTATTATAGGCTTTGCAGCGCAGAAGTCGCTCGGCAATTTATTGGCCGGTTTTCAGATTGCCTTTACCCAACCGATCAGGATTGACGATGTTTTGATTGTGGAAGGCGAATGGGGTAAGGTTGAGGAAATTACTTTAACCTATGTGGTGGTTAATATCTGGGATCAGCGGCGGTTAATTTTGCCGATTACCTATTTTATTGAAAAACCATTTCAAAACTGGACCCGTGTTTCCGCCGATCTGCTTGGAACGGTTTTTTTATACCTGGATTATACGATACCTATTGAACCGATGCGACAAGAATTATCCAGGTTATTGAATGCTAATCCACTTTGGGACAAACGTGTAAATGTGGTACAGGTTACCGATAGTACAAAAGATGGCGCCATCGAAGTCCGATTTCTGATGAGTGCTTCTAATTCTTCAAGGGCTTTCGATTTACGTTGCCATGTAAGGGAAGCTATGATTTCGTTTATTCAAACAAATTATCCTGAAAGTTTACCGAAGAAGAGATTGGAGTTTGAGAAACAGTAATTACATGTCATACTGAGCCTGTCGAAGACTCCCTAAATACTTCGACAGGCTCAGTATGACAATTGCCCTAAATTATTTAAACATGCCTTTCAGCTTTGCTAATTTTTCCTGTAAATCGCCATCAGCATCTTTTGGTTCATTACGGGGTTTGGAATTAGGCTTGTTGTTATTGGGTTTGTATTCTTGCTTAGGCTTATGTTCTTTAGACTCCCGACTGCGGACTTCAGACTTCGGACTAACTTCAGTTTTCATCGATAGCGAAATCCTTTTACGTGCTGCATCAACTTCCATCACCGTAACTTCTACCTTTTGATGCACTTTTACCACATCATTTGGGTTAGCCACAAAACGGTTAGCCAGCTGACTAGTGTGAACCAAGCCATCCTGGTGTACGCCGATATCAACAAAGGCGCCGAAATTGGTGATGTTGGTTACAATTCCAGGCAGTTTCATGCCTATCCTTAAATCTGAAACCTCATTTACGCCATCGGTAAAGCTAAAAGCTTCAAACTGCTCACGTGGATCGCGGCCGGGTTTTGCAAGTTCTTTTAAAATATCCGTTAATGTTGGTAATCCGATTTCATCGGTTACGTATTGCTGTGGTTTAATCTGTTTTTGCAGTTGCGTATCTTTCATCAAAGCAGAAACGGTAGTACCCAGATCCTTCGCCATTTTATCTACTACAGCATAACGTTCAGGGTGAACGCCGCTTGTATCCAGAACATTTTCCGCATTGCGTATGCGTAAGAAACCTGCTGCCTGCTCGTAAGCTTTGTCGCCCAAACGAGGTACTTTTTTCAAACTTTCACGGTTTTTAAAAGCACCATGCGTATTTCTATAGTCTACAATATTCTGTGCTAAAGTTGGCCCTAAGCCAGAAACATAGGCTAAAATTTGTTTTGAGGCGGTGTTTAATTCTACACCCACAGCGTTTACCGCACTTATTACCGTATCATCCAAACTTGCCTGTAATTTATTCTGATCAACATCGTGTTGGTACTGACCAACGCCGATAGATTTTGGGTCGATTTTTACCAGTTCTGCCAATGGATCCATTAAACGGCGACCGATTGAAACTGCTCCCCGTACGGTAATATCCTGTGTAGGGAACTCTTCTCTGGCCACTTCTGATGCTGAATAAATCGAAGCGCCACTTTCGTTAACCATTACAATTGTGATGTGCGGTAAATTCAACGCACGAACAAAAGCCTCGGTCTCTCGCCCTGCGGTACCGTTACCAATGGCAATGGCTTCAACATTATGTTTTTCACAGAGCTGTTGGAGGGTAAATTCGGCATTTTTTACATTCCCTTGTCCCGTATGGGGATAAATTGCTGTGTTTTCTAATAACTGACCTTGTTTATCTAAACAAACCACCTTACAGCCCGTACGGAAACCGGGGTCGATAGCCAGTACATTTTTTTGTCCCATTGGGGCTGCCAATAATAATTGGCGTGCATTTTCGGCAAAAACCCTGATAGCCTCTTCGTCCGCTTTTTGTTTGGTAAATACACGAAGTTCGGTTTCCATAGCTGGTTCCAATAAACGTTTATAGCCATCTTCTAAAGCCTGCTGAACTTGTTTTGAAGCGGTATTATTGCCTAAAATAAACTGGTTCTCTAAAATGGCAATGGCATCTTCTGCTGGTGGAAGTGCATCTAATCTTAAAATTAATTCCTTTTCGCCACGGCGCATAGCCAAAACGCGATGTGAAGCTGCTGTTTTAACCGGCTCACTCCATTCAAAGTAATCTTTATATTTAATGCCTTCTTCTTCTTTTCCTTTGATCACTTCTGATTTAAAAACAGCTTTTTCCTGAAAATAAGTGCGCATTTTGGTCCGCGCTTCCACATTTTCAGAAATCATTTCGGCAATAATATCTCTTGCGCCTGCTAAAGCTTCGTCAAGTGAGTTTACACCTTTCTCAGCATCGATGAATTTATCTGCTGATGCCTCTAAATCAAAAGCATTTTGCTCAAATATCTGCAAGGCCAAAGGCTCTAAGCCTTTCTCTTTTGCTACCGATGCACGTGTTTTACGCTTAGGTTTAAATGGCAGGTAAATGTCTTCTAAAAGCGAAATGGTTTCTGCTTCGTTGATCTTTTTTTCCAGTTCTGGTGTTAACTTGCCAAGCTCGGTCATCGATTTCAAAATTGCTTCCCGGCGCTTGTCTAAATCGCGCAACTGCAAAACCCGATCGCGGATTGCAGCTACTTCAACCTCATCTAAACTGCCTGTGGCCTCTTTACGGTAACGCGATATAAAGGGTACCGTTGCACCTTCATCTAACAGATTTATGGTTGCCGTTACTTGTTTTTCTGCAACTTTTAATTCGGCTGCAATTATTTTATGGTGGGTTAACATATCCTAAAGGTAAAAATTAAAGGAAGCAAAGCTAATCAGGATTTGCGGGATTTAATGATTTTTAGAATGAAGTTTTCCACCGAAATTTGTGAGTAAGTTTTTGGAAAATGCCAGGGTTATATTCACCGGCGTTCGATCATTTTCCCATTTATAATCAGCCAGTTGTTGGGAAACAATTTTACAAGTCTTTGCTTTTCAGCCTCGGTAACCTGCCCAGTAAGTTCTAATCTTCCAATTTGAATTTTACCCAGTTCGTCAGGAATAGCATGTTTTTTAAGAATTTGATCCGCAATGTGCCTATGCTTTTTAAAGCATACAGCTCTTTTGGAATTTCGCTAATGTTACTCATCGAAAGATCATCAGCGCTGGTTTTATTGCCAAAAACGGAAGTTTCGGATGGTGCATGGTCTTTATTTACAATAGCCCAGCTCATTTCCGGTTTCATAGTGAAATCTTTGTTATTTTGGGATAAACCGATAAACCCTGCCCAAATTTCCATATTGTGCTTCGTGTGGTGTGCTGCATCTTCCAGAATAAAAGGAACTTTTACAATTTCCGAAGCCAGATTGTTTACACTGGTAATTGGTCTTAAACCTGTTTTGTTTCCTTCTTTGGTATAAGGAAAGAACTTTACAATCCAGCCGTCGATTGTATTTACCGTTCCATATTTCTTTTCGGTATGGTATTTTACCATATTCATCCAGAAATCTTTATTTACTTTTCCTTTTTTCGCAGCTATTATTTCTTCGATAACCGGGATGAGTTCATTTGTCCACCACTCTAATTTATACTGCGAGAGATATTTTGTTTTCTCCAGTAATTTTTTCCAGTCTTGCGTGGTGCCTTCGATGGTAATTTTTGGGATGCCGCAACCAATAATAATCACCTTAAATTCGAAATAAGATTTTACGGTTTCCATAATCGTAACCTGGCTTACAATTTTCGAGGTAGGGGTGGTAGTGCTAAAATCGGAGGTCAAAACACCCACCAGTTTTTTGCCTGTATAATCGTTAATCTGCGCGTTAAATTGCTGAAAAATTGAAGCCCAATCTGATTTGGGGTTACCAAGCCAGATTTTATCTGAAACAACGGTTAAAGTCTTCCTTCCCTCAAAGTTTACCATCTGCGAGCTAAGTTCTTCTGCATTTTGAGTGATATGCCGGGCAAAACCCTGGCTGATCAATAACCAGAAAATATCGGGAGAGATCACAAACGGCCTGTGATCTATATATGAATTTAAAATGCCCGTTAGGAAAGGGTGCTCACCATAATAAACCAAACTGTCGGGTAGATTTTCAATATTTCTTTCTACATCTGCTTTCAACACTTTGAGTATTTCCGAAGTAGGAACAACAGGAATAAGTTTTGCTGGTTTCGAAAGTGTTTCAATTTCTACAACTGTTGCTTTCTGGCAAAATGATTTGGTAGAAATAAAGAGGAGTAGGAGTAAAAGTATTTTTTTCATCAGGCTAACGTTTTTTTAAAATGGTTTCCTAGACTGATGCTTTTTTGAGCTGCTTTCCATAATCCACACTTCATCTACCCGGATGAAAATGCCAGAAGCGCTATGATTTCTTCTTTTTAACTTTCCCTAAATCTTTTTCTGCTTTAAACCTGGTTATTCTGGTAATCAGATCTAGCGGCAAAGGTTTATCTAAAGGAAACTGTACAGCTCCCTTACTCCATTTGTACTGGGCAAACTCTTCTTTAAATGCCTCGATTCCTGAGCCAGTTGGATAAAAGCCAATGTGTTTAGCATAGCCTGCAAAATAAACCAATACGGTGTTTCGTTTGAAGGCGGGCATCCCATAACTGATTACTTCTTTGGCTTCTGGTACGGCCTGGTGGATAGTTTCGCGGATTTGCTGTAGCAACTTTTGTGTTGCTGCCGGAAAATTAGCAATGTATTGGTCAATGTTTTCTGGTTTTGGCTGTTCCATAGTCGATGGTTTTGTAAGCTGAATTTACAAAATTTCTTAAAAACCTATTCGCTGATCTGGATATCGCATTTGTGTAATAGTTGACAATGTAAAGCACATTTGGACTCTGCCCTGAAAGAGGGAATAAA
This sequence comes from Pedobacter sp. GW821-FHT01D05, assembly GCF_059422505.1. Classification (NCBI taxonomy): domain Bacteria; kingdom Pseudomonadati; phylum Bacteroidota; class Sphingobacteriia; order Sphingobacteriales; family Sphingobacteriaceae; genus Pedobacter; species Pedobacter sp. GW821-FHT01D05. The sequence goes on from NZ_JBWKXA010000002.1 coordinate 63,960, forward strand.
AAAAATCCCCCAAATTGCTTTGGAGGATTTATATGTTTTGGTCGTCGCCTAAACTCAGACTATAATTTGTAATTACTTTTTAACGTACATTACTTCTTTTACCGCTTTAACAACACGCTCAGCGTTTGGTAAGCTTGCTGCGATTAAAGTTGGTGAATATGGAAGCGGAACGTCGGCACAGGTGATACGTAAAACCGGTGCATCTAAATAATCGAATGCATGTTTTTGTACCATGAAAGCAATCTCTCCAGAAAGAGATGCCAAAGGCCATGCCTCTTCTACAACAACCAAACGGTTTGTTTTCTTAACAGAAGCGATAATGGTATCATAATCGATAGGACGTACAGTACGTAAATCGATCACTTCAACATTGATTCCTTCTTTAGTTAATTCTTCTACAGCCGGGTTTACAACGCGGGTTAACATTTTACCAAAAGTTACGATGGTTACATCGGTACCTTGTTTGGTTACATTTGCTTTTCCTAATTCGATATAGTATTCTTCTGCAGGAACATCGCCTTTATCGCCGTACATTACTTCAGATTCCATGAAAATAACCGGATCCTGATCTATGATTGATTGCTTTAATAATCCTTTTGCATCGTAAGGAGTAGCCGGAACTACCACTTTTAATCCTGGTGTGTTTGCAAACCAGTTTTCGAAGTTTTGAGAGTGTTGTGCGCCTAATTGACCTGCGTTACCTGTTGGGCCACGAAAAACCATAGGGCATGAGAACTGACCACCGCTCATTGATAAAATTTTAGCAGCACCGTTGATAATCTGATCGATAGCTACTAATGAGAAGTTAAAGGTCATAAATTCCACAATTGGAATAAGGCCTGCTGTTGCTGCACCAGTTGCAATACCTGCGAAACCTAGTTCGGCAATCGGGGTATCGATAATGCGTTTCGCACCAAACTCATCAAGCATACCCTGACTTACTTTGTACGCACCGTTATATTCTGCTACTTCTTCACCTAATAAAAAAACGCGGTCATCTTTACGCATTTCTTCGCTCATGGCTTCGCGTAGTGCTTCTCTAAATTGGATTTCTCTCATTGTAAATTTTAATAACGGTGGCAAATATAATTATTAATCGCTTTGAAACCAAAGGCTAAAATGCGTATGTTTTGTAATAATTATAGGCAATCTGCCTAATTATTCAGGCTTTTTGAGGCTGTATTTTTTGTTTATCTGTTAAAAGAAGAAATAATATTGGGCAATTGTGTTTTTGATTAGCTTAATGTATCAAAGCTTATGCTTTTTCCGAAATATCTTCTTGAAAATGAATAATATCCATCTTCATACTTAAAAAATAAGGTAGGGTTCATCTTTACTGGATAATATTTAAGGCTTAATGATTTGGATTTAATAAACCATAAATCTCACTATCAAGAAACTGACCTTTGAAATAATAATCTTGTTTAAAATGCGCTTCTTTTACAAAGCCATGTTTGATTAGCATCTGTCTTGAAGCATCATTTTCTACGTTAATATTGGCACTGATGGTATGCAAATTGACTTCTTCGAAACCAAAAGCGATTGATTTTTTCAGTGCTTCGGAAATAATTCCTTTTCTCCAATAATCAGGATGGAGCATGTAACCAATTTCAGCCCTGTGGTTAGCAAAATCAGTGCGCCAATAACCTACGGATCCGATCATTTGTTTAGGATTTTCTTTTAAGGCGATTACCCAAGCGAGGTTATCGCCGTTTTCGTAACCATTTCTAAAACGTGAGATAAAATCTTTGATCTCAAAAATATCTTTGGGCCTTTCCCTATCAATGTATTTCATTACCGTTTCATTGGTGCGCATGGCAAAAAGGGTTTCGGCATCGGCAAGATCATGTTCTCGAAGAATTAAACGCTCGGTTTCAAGAACCGGGAATTTTGTGAAATTTAAGGTTAGCATTTTTAAATTTAAGAGATTAACCGCAAAGCGCGCAAAGTTTTTCGCAAAGAACACTAAGTTTTGTTTTACCACAACGCACAAGGAGATTTTCACGGAGGGCACGAAGTTGATGTTTTTCAATCCAGCTCCGAGTACGCTGCGGCTTACTTTGTGTGCGCTATGGTTATTTTACGAAGCACTTGGCGCGCTTTGCGATTTACTTTATTTCTTTGCGGTTGAAACTATTTCCCAAACAAGGTTTTATAAATAGAATATTTGTAATTATCCTCAACAGTGCTGGCAACGAAATAAGGTGCTTCAAAAAGTTCGGTTAGCTTTTTTCTTAACTCAGCAAGAAATTCAGGCTTAATTTCTTCTAAATAAGCTCCTGATAGACTTTGCCTGCCTGATTTAAACCAAACGCCATCTACGCTCATGGTTTTTACTACATATAGGTTGGGCTCTACAAAAGTTCTGCCCGAGAATTGTTCGTAAGCAAAGGTGTACAATAAAGTTTGGATTAAAGCTTTATTGATATGTTTACCATCAGAATTGAACAATTCAGGAACGTCTTTAAAGGTTAACTTATCATTTCCGGTTTTGTAATCAATAATTTTAGTTACCCCATCTTTTACATCAACACGGTCTATAAAACCAAATATTTTAACGCTGGCTTCGCTTCCTTTAAGCGGGAAACTGATTTCAGCTTCTACTTTTTGCTCTAGGCTAATGATCGTAAATGGCGTTTGTGCTTCATCCTGATTTAAAATGATGTTTACATAGGCATCAACAATTGATAAAATTACCTTTTGCATGCCCTTATATTCCATCACCGTATCGGGATTTTTAAACATCACGGCATTAAACCCTTTTTGTATCAAAGTGGGAATCTGTTTCCGCTTTTCTTTAATCCGCTCTGCAGTAATTTCAGCCGACCTTAAATCCTCGTAAAAATACTCCATCACTTTGTGTAAAATCGACCCGATTTCATTGGCTTCAACCACAGCACTTACTTCCTTAGGTTCTTTAATACCAGCAATGTAATTGAAAAAGAAATCTATTGGGTTGGAGATATACTGCGTAAGTGCTGATGGGGAAAGCACTTTCTTTTTATCGAGGTATTTCTGAAGTGTTTCCTGGATAAAGGCATTATTGGTTTTCTCGATCTTTACTTCTTTAAAAGGCTCGGTTTTGACCTCCAGATTAAGCTCATTATAGGTGAAATCGAAACCGCTTTCGTACTCGAGCTGCTTTAAGATCCTGCTGGCTTCACCTGAAGTAGACTCGTCTGTTAAGCTATTATAGACAAAATTGATATTCTTTGCCCTCTGTAATAGACGGTACACCATATAGGAGGAAATGGCATCAAGATTTTCAAGAACCGGAAGGCCGTAAACGCGGCGTATAGAATCGGGAATAAAACTATTACCGATGGATGATTTTGGAATGAGACCTTCATTGAAGCCTAAAATCACCACTTTGTCGAAATTTAAGTTCCGGGTTTCGAGTAATCCCATTACCTGTATCCCGTTTAACGGATCGCCAGAAAGCGGTACCGCAATGGCCTGCAGTGATTTTTGAACAAGATAAATAACAAAGGGGATTTCCTCTTTACCGATGTGGTTGCTAAAAGTATCGTGTAGCCTGTTTAATTCCTGTATGGTTTTTACAAATAGTTCGGCGTCTATTTTTTTTAGCGTTTTCGCATTCGATAAGCGTGTTAACACATAATCGAGCACATCCAATAAATTAGTTACAACATGCTGCGGATCATCGATTTTTTTATAGAAAGTTTCAAATAGTCCGCTTTGGCGTAATAAGCGTTTATGGTCGATCTCCACCTGGTTTTCTTCCAATAATGCGGTTAAAATTTTATCCCGCATTTTTTGGGTAAGTCCTGTTAAGGGATGGGTTAAAAATGCTTCTACATTTTTATAGGTTACTTTATCCCGCTGTAAAATCTCCAACTGACTGCCCAACCATAAATCTACCAAACCAAAAATACTTGAGGTTGACAGCGCAAAACCCATAGTTACGTTGAGGTCGATTTCTTTTCCGTTATAGGTGGTTGGAATAGTCTGTAAAGTAGGAATCAACAGGCTCTCATCTGCCAAAACCACCACTGTTTTACCAACAGTCTCATTATCTGTATAATCTTCCTCTAAAATATTATTCAGGATTTTGGCCTGTGCCGATTGCCCCTGAACCTTGAAAACCTTCACATGATGTTCTGCAGATTTCATTAAACTTTCATGGTTGGCAAATACATTTTTTAAAGCCAGTTGGTTAATGTTTTTGCGTAAGAACAAACCTGCTTCCTGCGATATATCATCCAAATAATAAGTATCAGCATCAAAATAAAACAATGCTTTGTCGGCTTCTTGTAGCTGGGTAAATATTTTAGCTTCGGCGCTGCTCAAAGCATTAAAACCTACAAAAATGATTTTACCCTTATCAAAATTCGAAATAAACTGCTGGTGATTGGTAATGTCATCGGCCAGGTGGCGATAAACAGAGCCGTTGGTTAAATATCCCTGCTCTTTAAGCGTTGCGTGAAATTTATGGTAAAGCTTGGGCATCCTGCGCCACATCTTGATGAACAGTTCCTGTTGTTTTTTGTGTTTTCCTTCAGAATAGGATGTCCAGAACTGGGCTAGGAACTCATATTGCTCAGGGCTTAAATAATCGAAATCTTTATTGATGACCGAAATATCTTCCAGATCGCGATACAATTTTTCTGCATCAACCAGATCGGCATCAATCTGGTTAAAATCACTTAGGATAATTTTGGCCAAGGGAAAAAACTTATGGCTCGAAATGCTTTCCAGTTTTTCTTCGGCAAGCAGCTGGTTATAAATACGGTGTAAAGTAAAGAACTGGAGATAAAAATCAGCTATTTTATAACTGGTAGAACTGGCGAAAAATTCTTGTATGGTAAAAAAAGAGGGACTGAAAAAAGGCTTGCCAATGATATCGGCGAAGTGTTTCTGCAAATAGGCCGATGGTCGTTTATTGTTAAAAACAATGGCACAGTTTTCCAGCTGATTTCCAAATCTGGTCACTAAATCTTCGGCAACTTCCTGTAAAAATGCGATCATCCTTCTAAATATTTTGTTTTTACTTATTCTTTTCTTAATCTGAACGATTTACCTCCAAAAGTCGATAAATTATAATTCAATCCAAAAGTCATAACGCGCATAACCTGATTGGTTCTACTCTCTATTATGGAATTCCCTAGTACCCGCTGGGAAATGTTGTTCCCTTGGTTAAGTAGATCGCTAACGCTAAGGTTGCAATTTAACGCTCTGCTCTTTAAGAAAGATTTTTCGGCTCCAATATTGATCATGAGCGGGTTAATGTTGGTTAGGCTATACCCTTTTGTAATTCTCTTATTTGCATTGATAGTAAAATGGTATGATTTAAATATTGTTGCATTACCCGATGCTCCAAAGTTAAACGATTGTATTCTTGTATTTACATTGAGCGCTGTATTGTTGTTGTTATCGTTCTTACTATTATTATAGCTGGCGTTAAAGTTCAGGTTTAAGTTTTTTAGTCTCAAGGAAGTCGAAAAGCGACTGTTAAAATTTTTGGTCTTAAAAAAAGACTGGCCTGTGTTGAGCAGTAAGTTATAAGGGGTTTGGCCATTAGTGGAAAATTCTCCTAAACTATTATCATTGTTCGTGCTCGTCGAATAGCCCATGCCCATATTTGCGTTGAACTTCCTAACGGTAAACGAGCCTGAGATATTCTGTGAAAAATTAAAGCCTTTATTAAAGGTTCTATTATTATTGATTATGGCCGTTTTTTTTGAATTGCCTGCAGTTCCATTGAAACTGATTACATATTTACGTGATTTAAAAGGAATATTTAAGTTATAGTTAAGGTTTGCATTATAGTTCCCATTTGCATTTTCAAAACGGGTTTCTTGTTTAAATGCGCCCAAAGTATCGGGGATGATGATGATATTGTTAACAACTTCATTACTGGTTGTGCTGAAACCTAGCCCGCTTTGAAAAGAAAAATTCGATTTTTTGCCGAAGTAATTAAAATTAGAAGAAATAGAATGGCTAAAAGATGATTTCAGATTAGGATTTCCAATCACAATGTTCTGTAAGTTTTGAGTATTCCTAACCGGTTGCATTTGTGAAATGGATGGGTTACTGTTTTGTCCGTTATAATTAACAGATATTGATTTTGATTGGGTTATACTTCTGGAATAGTGAAATATTGGAGAAAAGTTGATATAGGTGTTGCTAAAATTGCTATTAAGCTCCGGGTAATTATTCCGGACCAGATTTGGCCTGATATTTAATCCACCCGTTATCCTGTTTTTCTTCCCTGATTGATAGTACGAAAGATTAAGCGACTGATTGATGGTTGAATTATTGGTAAATACACTTAAGGAGTCTACTTTAACTGAGGCCATTGATAATGGATTGAGCACATAAGTTTGAAGATCGCTCTGTATGATATTCACGCTACCATTATAATCGAAAGAAATACTTTTTGTTGCTAACGAATCTTGTTTAAGCATGAGGCCATAACTTAACCCAAAGCCAAATTGTTTACTGTTGTTGCTATTGTACACACTTCGGTTAAGTAAAGAGTCTTTTTCTAAAGTGCCATTTGCATCATAATATGAAGTATTGGTTATGATATTTTGATCAGACCGGTTTGATGATGTTGATAAGGAAAAATTTCCTGATAAAGTATTTTTCTTGAGCTTCCTTGAAAAATTTACACCGGCACGCAATGATGGAGAATTATTATTGTTATTGGCATTGTTTTTAAAGTCCTGCCTGCTAAAACCCGTTTGATAATTTAGTGAACCTGTACGCGAATCATTGTTGTTATAACTGAAGTTAACCGAACTTGATAAATAGATCTTTTTTGTTCTTTGATTAAAATTTAAACCCAAAGCCTGTCCATTGTTTGCCGCGTAATTGGTGTTTTCTATCTGGCTATTTAATTTCCCTAAAGTATTAACGGTTTCTACCGCTTGTAAGGTTTTAGAATTGTTGTTGCTTCCATTGTAATTATAATTCAGGCCAAAGTGGGCATTAGTTCCAATTTTATTGCTGTGGCTTATTCCGATATTCCTGCTTTGAGAAAGCCCAGCACCGTTGTCTCCAATATTATAACCTAAGCCTGCGCTCGATTGTTTCGAGCCATTCCATAAGTTAGCATTGCCATGGCTTCCAATTTGTTTATTTGTACCCCCATTAATGGATAGGCCTCCAAATTGACCATTATCCATGCCGGGCTTGGTTACAATGTTTAGCATTTTTTGCGATTCTCCAATTTTTATCCCTGTAAAGTTTGCCTGATCGCCAAAATCATCTATTACCTGTATTTTTGCCACAATGCCAGCAGGTAGTTTTGAGATAAAGTCCTTAACATCATTGGTGAAAAAGTCCTGCCCGTTAACCCGGAGTTTCGTCATGCTTTTTCCCATAGCCGTAACATGCTCGTCTTCATCTACCTCTACACCTGGCAGCTGTTTTAAAAGATCAGTAACCCGGTCATCTTCCTGTACATGAAAAGCATTTGCATCGTATTCAACAGTATCTTGCTTGTATTTTATAGCAACGGGCTTCGCTTTAATGATAACATCGGCCAGTGCGATTTCTCCACCTTTCAAAATAATGGTGCCCAAATCTATTTCTTTCATATCGGCCTTAATATTATAATTTGCCAGGTACGTTTTAAACCCTATGCCACTTACCTTTAGAGTGAATTCTTCAACCTTTATGTTTGAAAAAGAAAAATACCCCTTATCATTAGTGCTGGTATTTAATGAATCGTTACCAAAATAGAGCCTGACGGTAATATTGCTGATCGTTTTTTTCGCAGAATCGGCAACAATACCATTGATGTTGCAATTGATTTGTGCACTAACTGGCTTGCAGTAAACCAGTATGATTGATGAGAGTGAGAGCAGAAAGGTTTTCAATGAGATGTTAATTTGTTAAAACGGGTTTTTAGTTTTAAGATGGATGATTTAATGATTTTCCATAAGCTTTTTATTTTATAATTACCTATTATACCAACTTCAACTTGCCGTTAACTGCGTAGAAAAGATAGGTTTTGATATTTTGATAGCCCATCTCTGAAAGCAATATTCTGTAACTATTTACCTGTTCGATGTGTTTGTCGCTTTCTTCTAAAGTAAATTTATAATCCAGAATAATTACTTCATCGGCATTGATCAGCACCCGGTCTGGCCGATGAAGCTTACCGTGGGCATCAATAATATTTTTTTCTACGATACTTTCACTGGCTTTACCTAAAATAGCCTGAAGTTCAGGATTGTTCAATACTTCAAGCGCTGAATCGATTAATTTCTGTCTTTCTTCTTCCTTAATAATGCCCTGCAAAACCAGATTGCCTATATAATCATTTACCTCTTTTGAAGTACTGGCACTGGCCAGGATATCATGTAACAAGGAACCTTTTCTTCCTGATTTCTCAATATTGACCAAATGCTTTAAATGTTTGTCTTCTGATGGGATATAAAGCGCTGATAGGCGGGTTGTAGTAGGGTAACTTTTTAAATTGATAAAATTAGAATCCTTAGATTTACTTTCAAGGGTTACATAATCAACAATTTCGTACACGCCATTTTCATCAAACTGCTCATCGAAAGTAAAATTGATCACATCGCCGATATTAGACAACTTTAGCTCTTTTTTTGCCATCGTAGCGATGTACAAATAATCTTTTGAACGTGTGGTAGCCACATAAAGCATATTCAACGCATCCATATTATTATAAAGTAATTCCTCATAATATGCTTTCGCGATTGCCGAATCGGCCAGGGCTTCATTATATTTTAACGGAATGCCTTTTAACTCTTTATAAACCGTTTCTTCAGAAGAAACCCAAAAAGTACCATTCGGTTTTCCTTTGATTTCCCAATTACAAAAAGGAACAAAAACAGCCCTAAAAGCAAGGCCTTTAGCTTTATGTATGGTAATAATCTGTATGGCATCAGCTCCCTCCGGAGAGGGTAGTGATTTTTTGATGCCGTCTTCTTCCCACCAGGTTAAAAAGGAAATAATACCTTTTTCGCCAAGCTTGCCGGCAGAAGCGGTTAAATCTCTAAAAGCCAAGAGATAGGGTAAATTAGCGGTCAGGTTTTTTAGCCCATAACTTTCAATTAATATCTCAACCAGCTCAGGTAGGGGAAGTTGTAACCAGCTTTGCCAGTTCTCGCACAAAGCTAGAGGTAAAATTTCGGTGAGTGTGTTTAAAGGCTTATTGTTAAGGTTTAAATAATAATTGGCATTGATCTCTTTCTCGTGTAAAGAGTGATATAGTGCTATACAATTGGCTTTATATAATGCTGTTTGCGATTCTAGACCGATGAGCACTTTCAAGGTATTGATGATGAGCTGTATCGCCGAGTTGTTCGAAATCAATAAAGCATCACCAGATAAAACCGGTAAGTTATGCCCCATTAATTTTTTAACCGTCAGTAAGGCTTCGCTGTTCGAACGAACCAAAATGGCAATATCTTTTAGTGCATACTGTTGTTCGTTTTTGAGGTGCTTTATTTCTTCAACAATATCATCTAAAGCAATATCCCTGAAAACGGTTTCAGTAAAACGCGCTTCGTTAGGCGCATGATCTTTGCCGAACTTCTTAATTTTAATGGTTCCACCTTTTAAGGTATTAGTGGCGAAATTTTGGGTTGAGCCACTATAAATATCGGTAATAATCTGTTGGTAATGCTGTTCCTGCCACCATTTAGCAATGCTTTCAGGTTTGCTTTCCAGATTTTCGTTCAGTTCGTTCTGCAGCGTTAAAGGGATAGCCTTGTAAAGGAAATTGTTAAAAGTGATGATGTTCTCGGCACTTCTATAATTTTCTTCCAAGCTTTCTTCCAATACATTTTCTGCACCAACATCTAACTTGGCGTGTTTATGCAGGATGTTCCAATCACCATTGCGCCAGCGGTAAATAGATTGTTTGGTATCGCCAACAATCAGGTGATCGATCAGATCCTGACTAGGCGTAGCCATCGCATTTGTTAAGAGCGATTTAAAACTTCCCCATTGGCTGGTAGAGGTATCCTGAAATTCGTCGAATAGAAAATTACGGTAGCGGTTGCCCACTTTTTCCCAGATAAAAGAAGGGTTATCGCCTGCATCTTCGGTAATACCTGAGATCAGTTTTTGTGCATCGCTGATGAGCAGGTTATCATTTTCTGCCCGGTACTGTTTTAATAATACGGCAATTTCCTGCATCAACCGCAAATAGTAAAGATTTTTATTAAAAGCGATGGCGAGACTGTAATTTGGTAAATGTGCTAAATAATGCGTTTTTAATTTCTGGAGGATCGGATTTACCGTATCATAAGCCTCTGGAAAGTTTACATTTTTTTGAAACCACTCATCAGGTTCGTCGATTAAATTGAAAAGTGGCTCTATTTTAGAAAAATCGCCCCTGGCCACCAAAATAATTTTAGCCAGCGGACTTCTCGATTTTCCTTTGAGGTGCTCGGTTTCTACGCCGATTACGTTCAGGGCTTCATTCGCTTCGGTTGCTAATGCAACCAGCTCTTCTTCAAAATTTTTAATTTCTGCCTTGGTAACACTGATATATTTTTTAAATAATTCATCGATGTTTTCCAAACCGAGGGTACTTACTGCATCTTCGAAAATCTGGAAACGTTCAGAAAATATTTCTCCAATGAGGTTATAAAGTTCGAATTTATAGTTCCAGCTTTTATTGTCGCTGATGCGTTCGATAGCCAGATCGATGATCCATTGTAAGAGCTGTTTATTATGGTCTAAAGCCTCGTCCAGTTTGTTTACAAGGTCATCTTTAACCTTGTCATAATTCATTTCTAAATTATAGTCGGCATTTAACCCTAACTCGAAAGCAAAACCACGGATTACTTTTTGCACAAAGCCATCAATCGTACTCACCGAAAAACGGCTGTAATCGTGCAAAATTTTCCGGTAGATCTTGTCCGCCCTAAACTGTAATTCCTGCGGGCTTATTGCCGGGTAGGCTAACAAGATCAATTTTCTATAATCTTCAATTTTTTTTGATGGATTACCCTTTGCCAGCCCAAGTAATACTTCCAGGATTCTCGTTTTCATTTCTTCGGTCGCCTTATTCGTAAAGGTTACCGCTAAAATTTCGCGATACTTGTTATCTCCACTGAAAAGCAGTGTAAGGTAATGTGCCGTAAGACTGAAGGTTTTACCGGAACCTGCGGAGGCCTGAAGAATTTTGAGGGACTGGGGCATATTGTTTTCTTAATTCCCCTCCTTTGGAGGGGGTGCCGTAGGGCGGGGTGGTTTAATTATTTTCTTTAACTAAATATCTAGATTGATTGAGTTCCATATTCTGCAATAATATATTCTTCTAAACCCATGATTACAAAATCCATTTGTTTCATTACATCATCAACAGTAATCCTATACACTTTTAATCCCAAAGAGATTAAATAATCTTCTCTTAGTTTATCGTAAATCTGCTTATCATCATGACTACAGCCATCTATTTCGATTACTAAGCCAAGTTGTTTGACGTAGAAATCAACGTTGTAATTTCCAATTATGCGCTGCCTATCAAAATCTATTTTATGAAAGCGTTTTTTGATTACTTGCATCCAAAATAATACTTCTGGTAAATTTCCAGCTTGGCGAAGTGCTTTTGCCCTTTCTTTTAACCGGGGTTGATAAGGCAAATTTGTAATTGGTGTTAGCTTTAAAGTTGTTCCGTTAATTATGATATCTTTTTGCAAAATGTTTTTTAACACCCCGTCCTTCGGACACCCCTCTGCGAGAGGGGAATGCTGGGCGCCTAAGCCGGCATGAGGGTTAGTTTTCTGTTGCATTTTTTAAGATGGGTTATTCCCGGGGTGGTTTAATCTTACCCTAACTTACAACAATTTAAAATTTTCCCGAAATCATGATATCAACAATCCATCATGATCAGGCTTTTTTACTCTTCCGTTTATTGAGTGTTTTATGGCTGATTCTTGCAGGGCGCTCGGCCATTTCGATTGGCAGACCAAGCAGATCGCGGATTACAACCGAGGCGCAGGCACCGCCAAATGCTGCAGGCAGATAAGAAACTGTGCCGTAAGCCGAGCGTTTAAAATTACTTCCATCAGTCATGATCATAGAGTTTTTATCCATTTCTTCTGTTGAAAAAACAGCCTTTATTTTGCTGGCATTTTCAAGTTTGTTCAATCTTTTACGCACATAACTGGCAAAAACACATTGATAGGTGTCTGGAAGCAAAGTAATTCTTATTCTGGTAGGGTCCATTTTACCGCCTGCACCCATTGAGCTTACGATAGGAATGTTCTTTTCTAACGCAGTTCCTAACAAAGTGATTTTAGGCATTACACTATCAATGCAATCCATAATGTAATCAAAGCCAGATTCTAAAATTTCCCTGCATTTCTCAGGGGTAAGAAAAGTGTTTACCACATGGAGTTTTAATTCAGGGTTAATGGCTAATAAACGCTCTTGCATGATTGCGGCTTTGCTCACACCATGATTGGTTGCCAAAGCAGGCAGCTGCCTGTTCCGGTTGGTTGGGTCAACTACATCACCATCAACAATGGTCATTTCGCCAACGCCTGAACGGCAGATAAATTCGGCAGCAAAAGAACCTACTCCACCCAAGCCGATTACTAAAACATGTTTCGATTGGAGTTTATCTATTCCATCATTTCCAACAAGGAGGGCAGAGCGCGAAAGCCAGCTAACATCAGACATATTAATTTTTTATATTTAACCACAGATGAAAAGGACGAACACAGATTTTGGCCTTTTACCTGTGTGTATCTGTGCTAATCTGTGGTCAGTTTTTTATTATATTTTTGCCACGGAGACACGGATTAACACGGAAATATTTTCTCCCCTGGTTTCTGTCTCCGTGGTTAACTTTTTAAGTTGTTCCAGTCAGCAAAAATACGAGCTTTAAGCTCATCAATGCTACATTTTTTTAAAATGGCTGCGGCTTGGTAAATTTCTTCAATTGAGATATCCGAATCATCAGTTTCCAGGAAAAATTGATCGGTACTTTGAATCAGTTTAGCTGCACCCGAATTTTCTTTTAAAGCAGTTATTCCAAAGGAAAGAAGGAAACCTTTATCCAGTAGCTGTTGGCCAAGCTGTTCATTTTTGTTAAAACCATGGATAATCATCGGTACTTTAACTTTTAATCGCTCTTTAATTGAAATTAACTCTGAAAAGCATTTAACACAATGTAAAATCAATGGCTTGTTAATTTTTTCTGCCAATTCGATCTGATTTTCTAGGATTATGGTCTGATTTTCCAGGTTTTCACCCCTCAGCCGGTCTAAACCACACTCCCCAATCTGTTTAACGTTTGTTTGATTAGCCACAACGCTTAGATATTTCATCTGGAGTTCGAGCTGATCAATTTTAGCAAACCAGGGATGTAGTCCCACAGAAATTGGCTTGGTTTTAGGCATCGCTAAAAAGATATCGCTGGTTAACGACAAACTTTGAATGCTGATTACCCCAGGTTGGGTAGCAACTTTATGGGTGTGTATGTCTAAAAAATCCATTGGAAAACAAAGATAGATAAAAATGGAAGGTGGATAAAGTAAAGATATTGATTAAACTAAACCTTCCATATCAATGCAGTTCCATTCTATGGACTATGGACTATGGACTATGGACTATGGACTGTTTCTGCTCTGTAAAGAATTCGCGAATAATCCATTGTAACCCTAGACTTTATTACATTTGCTATTATTATTCATTGAAAATCATGAAAAAATTAATCATTTTATTAACTGCTGTGTTAATTTCGACCGCGGCGTTTAGTCAGACGAAAAAAGAAGGTGTTCATATCTATAACCCTCAAGCAGACGCTAAAGGTGAAATTGCTGCAGCGGTTGCAAAAGCTGCCAAAGAAAATAAACATGTTTTGTTGCAGGTTGGTGGTAACTGGTGCAGTTGGTGTATTGCCTTTCATAATCTGGTTGACAGCACAGCAACGCTAAAAAAATACATTAACGATAATTTTGAAACCGTTCTGGTTAATTACAGCCCTGAAAATAAAAACGAAAATGTTTTAGCGAGCTTAGGCTACCCTCAACGTTTTGGTTTTCCGGTATTTTTAATTCTGGATGGGAAAGGCAAAGTACTTCACATCGAAAATTCTTCTTACTTAGAAACCGAAGAAATTGGCGCTAATGGTAAAAAGAGGGTTGGGCATGATGTAAAGAAAATCACTTCCTTTTTAAAAGGATGGACAACCGCTGCGGTTAATCCCGAAACTTATAAGCCGAAGGCTAAATAGAGGTTTAGGGTAGAAAGGTGTAAGGTTTAGGGAGAAAACTGTACAACTTAAAAAATAAAAAAGCCGTTCTGATGTAAAATCAGAACGGCTTTCTTTTTTAATCATCTAGATCATCTTCTTCCACTTCATCATCAAGGTTTAACTCATAAGAAGCCCTCGATGCTTCATCGGCTTGCTCCAGCAGATCTTTATCATGTTCAATGCTGGTATCGTCACCATTAATTTCGTTGATATTTTCTACATCATCCTCTCTGCGTAAAGCATCGTTTGGATCGTTTGAATAATTGTCGTTTTCCGGATCTATCATAATATTAAGGTTTTATATTAGATAATCGTTTTGAAAGTAAAATTGTTTTAGGGAAAGCTAAAAGACTAAAGCTGAAAGCGCAAAGCAATAGATTGATTATCCGTAAACGCTGTATTTCCGGAGCTAAAATATATAAATAAAAAATGCCGGATGATTTACTCATCCGGCATGCAATTCTTTTTCGAATTAAAGCCATCCCTTTAGGGGAGGGTTAAAGGCCATCTCCAAATTTATAGAATGGCGCCACTCCTACAGGCAACTTTCCTGTTGGTACCAATCTGTTATTAATTACGGCAGCAGCAGAAATCTGCATATAATCTTCTTTTTGATAGGCAACAACTAAACCTTTACTGTTTTCTAAGCCTGATAAACCAGCCAGATTATATGGATTTGCAAAGAGCGCAAAAACAGCATTCTTTGCCGATAATTCTTTAATAAAATTCTTTACGCCTGCATTTAGCGGGATATTATTGGCTGGCCTTGCACGACTATCGTGGATACCCACAATCACCTGGTCAAAAGCGCCGATTTCGCGGGCAATGTTCGAAATCTGTGTAGCACTGGCATCTTTATCCAGTACATAATAAACAGAATTATAATAACCTTTCGAAACCTCTTTTTGGAAAGTGGTAACCGAAGGTACACCGATGCTGATAATGGCGGTTCTTCTGATTGGGATGAGGCGCTTGATATAATCTTTACCTTTTAACAGTGTTACCGATGCATTGGCAAGTTCCTGTACCAAAGCATTGCTCGACTTGCGGTTTACACCTGCAACAACACCTTGGGTTACAATCGTATCGCGTTTGGCCAGGCCTGCCCAGTATTTTGCGGTCAATATTTTACGCACACTCTGGTCTATTTCGGCCATGCTTACACGATCCTGCCTTACGGCTTTACGCACCAATTTAATGGCCCTGTCGCTGTTTTCAGATAGCTCAATAATATCGTTTCCGGCAATGATACCCATTAAATCAGCTTCACCATCTTTGAAATATTTTACCACGCCTTTCATATCCATCGCGTCAGAGATAATCAAACCTTTAAAGCCCAGTTTCTGTTTTAAAATGCCTGTAACAATCGGTTTAGACAGGGTAGAAGGTAGGTTTGGTGTAGCATCTAACGATGGGATGTTCATGTGGGCAATCATCACACCAGATGCACCTTGTTTAATCAGCTCTTTAAAAGGATATATCTCCAAGGTATCCAAACGTGTAGCAGAGAAAGTAAGCTGAGGCAGATCGTAGTGTGAATCTACATCGGTATCGCCATGGCCCGGAAAGTGTTTCAATGTAGTTAATAAACCGCCATCCTGCATGCCTTTCATATAAGCGGCAACCTTAGTGGTTACGTTGTATTTGTTTTCGCCGAAAGAGCGGTAGTTGATTACCGGGTTTTTGGGATTGTTGTTGATGTCGGCATCGGGGGCTAAATTCATCTGCATCCCCATGCGTTTATAATCTTTGGCCACTTCAAGGCCCATTTTATACAATAGCTCCTTGTTTTGGATGGCTCCCAAAGTCATTTGATAAGGATAAGAAATGGTACTATCCAAACGCATGCCCAGGCCCCATTCGCCATCATTGGCCACAATTAATGGTACCCTACTTAATTTTTGATAGGCATTGGTGGCTAAAACCTGCCGGCCGGGGCCTCCTTGAAAAAAGATAACCCCGCCTAACTGTTCTTTTTTAATTACCTGGCCAACAGAATCGGTATATTTTTTACCCAAATTGGTGTGTGCCCGAACAAAGAACATCTGTGCAATACGTTCTCTACGGTTAAGTTTGTTAAAAACCGAATCGACCCATTTAGGTTGATTGGCCAGTAATTCTAAATAGGTTTTCTGTTGTGCGCTTGCCGAAAATGCAGCGCCACAAAGCGCAATGAGTATAAATAAGTTTTTTTTCACGTGTTTTGTTGTATCTGCTGCCGCTAAATTAGTAATCAAAAGGCGAATTAAACAAAAACCAATCCATTAATCGATTTAATACAATGTTTTGTAAGCCTGTTGCTTTTTAATGCTGTAAAGGTGAGAAATATTGATCTCTGCTATTTATACATGCCCTTGCCTTCAATAAAATCGATCACTTTATCGGGCAGAAAAAACTGTACATTCTTTTTCTCTTTAATGGCTTTGCGGATAAATGTTGATGAAATTTCCATTAAAGGGGTTTTGGTAAAAGTGATGGAAGGATGATTTTCCCATTCACTTACATTCGCCTCAGGGCGTGGGTAAACGTAAATCTGATAATTTTTTAAAAGCACCTCGTAGTTTTTCCATTTTTTGAATGATACCAGATTATCTGCACCCATAATCAACACAAATTCCTTTTCAGGGTATTTCTCATGAAGATAGGCTAAGGTATCGATGGTGTAAGATGGCTGAGGCAATGCAAATTCGATATCGCTCACACGGATGTGTTCTGCATTTTCGGTAGCCAACTTGGCCATTTCCAAACGGTCGTACATGTTGGTTAAACCACTTTTGTCTTTTAAGGGATTATGTGGAGAAACCACCAACCACACTTCATCAAGCTCAGTATGGTTAGCCATGTAATTGGCAATAATTAAATGCCCTGTGTGGATGGGGTTATATGAACCGAAGAAAAGACCAGTTTTCATGTTTGCGGTTTTCAGTATTTATGATCCGTCATTGCGAGGCTGGGTTGAGGGAGCCGAAGCAATCTATTAGGCAAAACAGATTGCTTCACCCATTTGCTCTTTTCCTATCGCTTCGGTTCGCAATGACGGATTTATTTCTTCAAGAAGTCTCCTACCAATTGCTCTGCTTCAGCACAGGCTGTAGCCAGATCGTAATTTTTTAAAATCACATCAAACTTATCTGCATAGAGCAATTCTTTTTCAGCTTTGATAAAACGTTCCTGTAATTTTTCCGGACTATCTGTTCCACGACCGCTTAAACGTTCTTTTAAAACATCTAATGATGGTGGCTGAACAAAAATGGCCAAAGCATCCTCTTCATATTTTCTTTTCAAACGGATACCGCCTTCTACGTCAATATCGAAAATAACATGTTTACCATCATTCCAGATCCGCTCGATCTCGGAGCGTAATGTGCCATAAAAAGTTCCGTTATAAACTTCTTCAAATTCCACAAACTCCTGGCGGGCAACTTTGTGTAAAAACTCTTCCTTACTAATAAAATAGTAATCATTTTCATGTGTTTCAGCACCTCTCAATTCGCGCGTGGTTGCAGAAATAGAAAAGCTCAGCTCAGGAAATTTTGTTAATAAATGATGTACTATAGTGGTTTTACCTGCTCCTGATGGTGCCGAAAATATGATTAATTTGCCTTGTTTCATTTTGTAAGCTGAAAGCAAAAAGCTAAAAGACCAAAGATTTATGCTTTAGTCTTTAGTCTTTCTCCTTATAATACGTTTAATAATTGTTCTTTTATCTTTTCTAATTCTTCTTTCATACCTACAACAAATTGTTGCATCTGGGCATCATTTGCTTTGGCGCCCATGGTATTAATTTCTCTTCCTATTTCCTGAGAAATGAAGCCCATTTTCTTTCCATTTGCTTCTTTGCTTGCTAAAGTTTGCAAGAAATAATCGCAGTGGCTTTTTAAACGTGTTTTTTCTTCCGTAATGTCTATTTTATCGATGTAATAGATCAATTCCTGTTCGAAACGGTTCTGATCGATATTTACTTTGCCTACCGCATCATCCAAAAACTGGGTAAATTTATCGCGGATAGCGGTAATCCTTTTAGGCTCCAATTCTTCTACAGATTTAAAATAAGAAAGGATGTTTTTAATTCTCAGCTCTAAATCGGCCTTTAAAACAGCACCTTCGTCTTCTCTGAATTTATTGAAATTGGCCAGAGCCGAGGTGAAAATCTGAAATAATTGGTTCCACTCATCCTCACTCACACTTTCTTCCTTGTAACTAATTACATCAGGAAAGGTTAATGCGGTTTGCAATAAATTACTGCTATCAGCACCTAATTCGTTGTTAACGGCAATAAGCTGTTTGTAGTAGTGGCTTAATAACGCTGTATTGATGGTAGCACCCGTAACTTCACCATTGCTACGCTCTACATTGATGCTTAAACTTACTTTTCCTCTTTCGATGTCTTTACTGCAGATATTGCGCAGAATCAGCTCTTTATCAGAAAAAGCTTTAGGATATTTTAAATTCAGCTCCAGGAATTTACTGTTGAGCGATTTGATTTCGACACTATACTTCGCATTTGCATAATCGGCTGTTGCTAAGCCGTATCCTGTCATGGATTTTATCATGCGCAAAGATAGGGTTTTAAGCTGAAAGGAGAAATAATAATAGGTAAGGGTTGTAGCATACCAGTATAAAATACCTTAACATTTAGAAAACCAGCGTCCAGTATTTCTTCGGTGATTGCAGCCCCGCTTTACGCTTTACTCCGTTACACTACGTGTTCGCTGCAATCGGGTCTATGTACAACGTGGAGTAGTTTTTGGCAGGAGCCTGTTACCTACAGGGTGCAGAACCGCTATTCCTAAACCTGATGGAAGTGAGCATCCCGATTCTTCCATCGGGATAAAACGGACAGCAGGGCTGGTTTAGCCAAAAGTACCAGAGCCTTCATTTTCTAATAAAATGCAACATTACGCTACTTTTCCAACAAGCTCAAAATGGCATTAAATGTTTTTCGCTTCAGTTCTTCAATATCTTCGGCAACCAATCCCTTCGCCTCAATGGCTTCTCCAAATACTGTTCTAATCATCCCGGGGTTAAGTAAAAGTGGATTTGTCCTTGGTAAATGTGCTTTACTGTTTAATATCGCAAAAGGTAAAATCGGTGTTTGGGTTTCTATGGCTAAGCGAAAGGCGCCATCATAAAATGGATTTAAAGGCTTGTTTGATTTGTTCATTGTTCCTTCGGGGAAAATCAAAATTGATTGTCCATCGGCCAGGTCTTTTCTCAGTTCAGCTACAGAATGGTCGCGGCTTTCTCTGCTACTTCGATCAATCATCACGACCAAACGTTTGTAAATCCAGCCAAACACAGGGATTTTAAGCATTTCGATCTTTCCTAGCGGACTGAAGGCCTGTGGAATGCAGATTACAATGGCAACAGCATCTAAAAATGAACTGTGATTACCTACGTAGATATAAGCCCGCGAAGTGTCAATTTTTTCTCCACCGGCGGTAAACCATAAAAAAGTAAAAACGCTAAAGCTCCATGCCCAGAATTTTAAAAAATAGAATGAAATTTTTCTTCCTGTTTTTTCCTTAAAAATACCTGTGCTGATCAGAATAAATGGGCAAACGACAAGCATAAGCAAGAAAAATATAATTGCCGAATAGAGCAAATAAAATCCACCCATTAGTTTTCTCATATTTATTAACGTTTATTTAACAGTTTGCAAGGTTAACAAATGTTAATTTTACAAAAATATTGGTAGATGGGAAAGTATTTCCCTTCATTAAGAAAGATAAATTAGTTTTCTGTTCAAGATGTAACAATTAAAGCAGGAAACAAACAACAGAACCGATCTGCTGTTAAAATAGAAAGCCAATTTGCGCTACCAGATAATTTAACTTGCCATTTAACGCGATGAAGCATTTAAAAATTATTCTTCTATCAATTATCTTAATGCAGGGCTTAAAAGTAAAAGCGCAGGATTTTGTGCTAAAAGGTGTAGTAATTGAAAAAGGCTCGAATGTACGGATTGCTTTAGCAGGAATTACCAACATGCGTAGTAAAATGGGCGCCACAAGTAACGATATTGGCCTATTTCAGTTAAGTGCCCGCACTGGTGATACATTATTGATTCAAAAAAGAAACTTGAATGAGCAAAAAGTAGTCGTTAAAACAGATGATGATCTGGTTGTTTATCTGATCAGGGGAAGTACCATGCTAGAGGAAGTTACGGTTAAAGGACAAACCAAAAAGCAGGAAATGGAAAGTATAAAAAGAGACCTGAAACGAAATGGCTCATTTTATGCAGGTAAACCTCCATTAATTTTGTTAAACCCTTTTGGTGGGAGTCCGATAACATTTTTTTATGAGCTTTTTGGAAAAACACCGGCAAGAGCACGTAATTTTAGCCGTTATTATAAAAAGGAGCTAAGTTTAATCGAGGTAGATAAATTTTTTAATAAAAATCTAGTCTCGAATAATACTTCCTTAACCGGAAAAGATCTGGACAAATTTCTGCTAGATTACTATCCAACGCGCAGTATGACCATTAATTGGAACAATTACGATGCGGTGAAATACATCAAAGAATCGGCTAAGAAATATACCGATACTTTGCAACATACAAATTAACACATCATGAAATACTTTAAATTTGCCGTTATACTCTTCGTTTTTACCTCAATAAGCATCTTCGCAAAGGCACAGGATTTTATTGTGAAAGGTGTAGTGATCGAAAAAGGTTCGAATATCAGAATTGCATTATCAGAAATCACCAACCTGCGTACGGGAATAGGCGTGGGCAGTAATGATATCGGTATGTTCCAGTTAAAAGCCAGAATCGGCGATACGCTGCTGGTAATTAAAAGGGATCTGATCGATCAGCGCGTGGTGGTAAACAGCGAAAAAGATCTGGTAATTTATTTGGTTAGAGGAAGTACTACGCTGGCCGATGTTACCATTAGGGGAAATACCAAAAAACAGGATCTAGACGAAATTAAGCAGGAGTTTAAAAACAAGGGCGTATATAACGGTGGGAAAACAACGCTTTTGTCTGCTATATTCAGTCCGTTAAATGCGCTATACAACTTAATTGGCTCCGATCCTAAAAATGCACGAAGATTTGGCAGGTATGCCGACAATGAAATCAAACAATCGCAGATTGACGTATACTTCAATCAGAGTATCATTAAAAACAACACCGAACTAAGAGGTGATACCCTAGAGAAATACATGTTAAACTGTCGCCCGGAATTTGATAAGGCACAACACTGGAACAGCTACGATTACATTAAATACATTAAAGAGTCGTCGAAGAAATTTACCGATACATTAGGGAAGGGTAAGTAGGTTTTAGTTCTCAGTTGAGAGTCCTTAGTCCGAAGTCTTTAGTCAGTTTAGTGTTCGGGTTGAGCGTGTCTTTAGCCAAAATCGAAAGTTTTGAGGCTTTCCTATTTCAGTTAACCGATTAACCAGTTTATACAATTAACCAAATAAACCAATGACTAC
Source organism: Pedobacter sp. GW821-FHT01D05 (assembly GCF_059422505.1). Taxonomy (NCBI): domain Bacteria; kingdom Pseudomonadati; phylum Bacteroidota; class Sphingobacteriia; order Sphingobacteriales; family Sphingobacteriaceae; genus Pedobacter; species Pedobacter sp. GW821-FHT01D05. The sequence goes on from NZ_JBWKXA010000002.1 coordinate 85,621, forward strand.
TGAACCATGAACTTATATACTCAATGCTTCGCAAGCCTTCTCTGCAGCTAATTTTTCAGCATTTTTCTTGTTGTAATCCCGTCCGGTACCCACTTTTTCGCCTTCTACTACAGCACTAATGGTAAATAATTTAGCGCTTTCGCCTTCGCCATTCTCTGCCAGTTCGAACATAACATCCTTACCATGGCGTTGGCACCATTCGATCAGTTTACTTTTGAAATTTGTTTCTGTAAGTTCTAAGGTGTGGATATCGATATGAGGTTTTACAATTCTACGCAATAAAAATTCTTTGGTAAAGTTGTAGCCCTTATCCATGTAAATGGCGCCCACTATGGCTTCAAAAGCATCGCCCAGCATCGAATTGTGCTTGGTTTGTATGCTCACGGAACGTTGATCGAACTGAATAAGCTTATCAAAACCAATTTTCTTTGCAAGTTGATTTAAATTAGCCCGGTTTACAATTTTAGAACGCATTTCGGTTAAAAAACCTTCTTCTTTGTAGGGGTAATGCTTAAACAGCAGTTCTGCAATCACTGAACCTAAAACAGCATCACCTAAAAATTCTAAGCGTTCGTTACTGCTCCTGCTTCCATTTTTTAAAACTTTTGCTACAGAACGATGCCTGAACGCCATTTTATAGAGCGTAACATTGCCTGGAACAAAGCCTAAAATGTTTTTCAGCTTTTTAACAAACTCCTTTTCGGGAGAGAGGTAAAGTTTATATAATTTTAATATCGGCATTAAATAAATAACACAATTAACGGCTAATTAGCATATTTAACTAAGTTATCTATTTTTAACTAGCATACAAAATTATATAGCAGGGCAGTTTTAAATTAATCTTCGTATTTCTTAAAAATAACAGAAGCGTTATGGCCGCCAAAACCGAATGTATTACTTAGAGCAGCTCTAACGGTACGTTTTTGCGCTTTGTTAAAAGTAAAATTCAATTTAGGGTCAAATGCAGGATCATCTGTAAAGTGATTAATTGTTGGAGGAACAATATCATTTTTAACAGAAAGAATTGCTGCAATAGCCTCAATAGCTCCAGCTGCACCCAAAAGGTGGCCAGTCATCGATTTGGTTGAGCTGATGTTTAAACGATAAGCATCTTCGCCAAATAATGTACCAATGGCTTTGGTTTCACTAATATCACCCAGAGGTGTAGAAGTACCGTGTACATTGATATAATCTATATCCGCAGTTGTTAAACCAGCATCTTTTAGTGCATTGGTCATTACCATTCTAGCACCTAAACCTTCAGGATGTGGTGCAGTGATGTGATTAGCATCGGCACTCATTCCACCGCCAACAAGCTCTGCATAAATTTTTGCACCTCTTGCTTTTGCATGTTCAAGTTCTTCTAAAATAATCGTCCCAGCACCTTCACCGGCTACGAAACCGTCACGGTCTTTATCAAAAGGACGTGATGCTGTTGCCGGATCTTCGTTACGTGTTGATAATGCATGCATGGCATTAAAACCACCCATACCCGCTTCGTTAATGATTGCTTCAGAACCGCCACTGATAATTACATCAGCCATACCCAAGCGGATATAGTTAAATGCATCAATCATTGCGTTTGTTGAAGAAGCACATGCCGAAACAGTTGCAAAATTTGGCCCACGTAAGCCGTATTTGATCGAGATATGCCCTGGAGCAATATCAATAATCATTTTAGGAATAAAAAATGGATTGTATCTTGGCGTACCATCCCCCTTGGCGAAATTCGAAATTTCATCCAGGAAAGTTTTCAATCCACCTATGCCAGCACCCCAGATTACACCGATCCGGTTGGTATCTAATTTTTCGAAATCAAAACCACCATCCTTCACAGCCTCATCTGTTGCCACAAGAGCATATTGTACAAACGGATCTAGCTTGCGGGCTTCTTTTTTCTCCAAAAAGTCTTCCGGATTAAAATTTTTAACCTCACATGCGAATTTGGTCTTGAACTTTTCAGTATCAAAACCCTTAATAGGAGCAGCGCCACTCACCCCATTAGTCAATCCTTCCCAAAAATCGGGAACATTATTGCCTATAGGAGTGAGCGCACCCAACCCTGTTACTACTACTCTTTTTAATTCCATTTATACTGAAAAAGCGTAATTCTATTTAACGTTTTTTTCCAAATAAGCAATCGCTTGACCAACTGTACCGATGGTTTCAGCCTGATCATCAGGAATAGCTACATTGAATTCTTTTTCAAATTCCATAATCAACTCTACGGTATCTAAAGAATCTGCACCTAAATCGTTGGTGAATGAAGCCTCTGGCGTAACTTCGCTTTCGTCAACACCTAGTTTTTCTACGATAATAGCCTTAACTCTTGAAGCAATATCAGACATAATTTTATAATTTAATGGTTAAATAATTCTGTGCAAAGAAAAATAAATTCTTACAATTTTCAAATGTTTTTATTTCGATACGTAATTTTGGTATCTCAATAACACAGCGAATATAGAATTAGTTTTTTAATTTCGTTCTGTAAATAATTTATTTCGCTTTGAATAAGACTTACCTAAAACTTACCTTAGACCTTGATTTTATACTAATTGCGATCACAGCACCCCTAAAAGACTATGTGCTTTGCCACAAAATTAATACCCGGTTAAATACTCAATTTGAAAAAATAGAAGATCATGAAATATTTTTTAATATCGACGAACCAGCCTGGTCTTTCTCGAAATATTACTTTTTTGTAGAGCAAGGTGAGGTAGAATACTACTTAATTTGCAATAAAAGCAGCGATGGCTTTCTAATTCCGGAGATGAACAAGGTAGATTTTTTTATTATTATTAAAGAATTTATCGATAAGGAAGATTTGGATTATTTAATCAACGGTTTAAATAAACTGCCTGATATACAGGTGGCTGCAAAGATAGATCCGGCCAAGTTAAAGAGCCGTGAGAATTTGGTAATATAAAAATTATATACTTGGTGTATTAAATACACTATATTTGACGGTTACAAACAAAGAACAAAAGAACAAAATATATAAAATTTGATGCAGTTTGATTATTTTAGATAATAATTAATGCTTTAAACTGCATTGCTAAAATCAATTAATTAAATGAAACCTTTTCATTCGAGAACTAAAATTGTTGCCACGCTTGGGCCTGCATCAGCAAAACCAGATGTATTATATAGTATGTTTAACGCTGGTTTAGATGTTTGCCGCTTAAACTTTTCGCACGGATCACAAGCAGATCACCAAGCGGTTTTGGATACCATCCGCGATTTAAACAAAAAATACGACTATAATGTAGGTATCCTTGCCGATTTACAAGGACCTAAAATCCGTATCGGTTTAGTAAAAGAAGGTGGCATTAACCTCATCAATGGTAAAACTACCGTAATTACTACTAACGAATGTATTGGTAACGAAGAACGTATTTACATCACCTACCAAAACTTCCCTCAGGATGTTCAGGCAGGCGAAATTATCCTTTTGGATGATGGAAAGCTTCAAATGAAAGTGATTTCTACCAACTTAAAGGATGAAGTAGTTTGCGAGATTGTTCACGGTGGTATTTTAACTTCAAGAAAAGGTGTAAACCTTCCAAATACTAAAGTTTCTATTCCTTCATTAACGCCAGAAGACCGCGAAAACTTAGAATTTGTTTTAGAAAATGATGTAGAATGGATTGGTTTATCTTTCGTGCGTAAGGCAGAAGATATTATCGAACTTAAAAAAATTATAGCAGAACGTGGTAAAACTGCACGTGTAATTGCCAAAATCGAAAAACCAGAAGCCATTGCCAATATCGACGAGATTATTGCAGTAACAGATGGTATTATGGTTGCCCGTGGCGATTTAGGTGTTGAGTGTCCGATGGAAGAAGTTCCATTATTACAAAAAATGATCGTTGCTAAATGTAGAGCAGCTTCTAAACCTGTAATTGTGGCTACACAAATGTTAGAGAGTATGATCACCACACCTCGCCCAACACGTGCAGAGGTGAATGATGTGGCGAATTCTGTTTTAGATGGTGCTGATGCAGTGATGTTAAGCGGCGAAACTTCAGTTGGAGAATTTCCGTTGATCGTGATCGAAACCATGCAAAAAATTATCCAGAACATTGAGCAGAACAACTATCCTTTCAATCCTGATAAATTTTTAAAACCAAAATCGCCATCTTTCTTAAGCGATGCCATTTGCGATTCAGCTTGTTTCTTAGCGAAACAAACCAACGCAGTGGGTATTGTATCAATGACTTTAAGCGGTTACACTGCTTTCGAAATCTCAAGTCACCGTCCGGAAGCTTTAACCTTTATTTTTACCAGCAACAGGGCATTATTAAATGCAGTAAGTTTACTTTGGGGGGTAAGAGGTTTCTATTACGATAAATGGGAAAGTACCGATAACACCATTATTGAGGTGAACGAATTCTTAAAAAGCAAAAAGTTGGTTAAACAAGGTGATATCATCATCAATACTGCCGCTATCCCAATGGAAGCAAAAGGTAAAACCAATATGTTAAAAATTACGGTTATAGATTAATTTCTAATATCATATTTATAAAATGCTCCTGATTTTAATCGGGAGCATTTTTTTTATCAATAAAAAATATACTTTTGCAATCCAGCACGGAGAGGTGTCAGAGTGGTCGATCGAGCACGCTTGGAAAGCGTGTGTACTGCAAGGTACCGCGGGTTCGAATCCCGCCCTCTCCGCTTTAGATCTATCCCCGTTCTAATTAAAAGAATGCCTAAACTCCAGGGGAGATAAATGCGTTTTTGTTTTAAAGAACTTACTGAATGATTGTGGATGCTCAAAACCCAGTTGGTAGGCAATTTCACTCACTGACAATTCAGTCGTCGAAAGTTTTTCTTTTGCTTTTTCAACTAACTTTTCGTGGATAAGTTGTTGGGTATTTTGCCCGGTCAAAGCCCTGAGCATATCGCTTAAATAACGTGGCGAAAGGTTTGCTTCTGCGGCCAGATATTCAACGGTTGGCAATCCATTAATCAAAGATTTTTCATCAGTAAAATAATCCTCCAATAAGTGTTCTATTTTAGTCAGCACATCATTGTTAACCACTTTTCGGGTAATAAACTGACGTTTGTAAAAGCGGTTGCTATAATTGAGCAACACTTCGATGTATGACACCAACACATCCTGGCTAATTTCATCAATTGAAGTGTTTAACTCATCATTAATATTATCGAATAGTCCTAAAATTATTTTCTTCTCCTTGTCTGACAGAAATAACGCTTCATTGGTTTCGTACGAGAAAAAACCATATTTCTTTATGGTCGATCCTAGCGGATAGTTCCGGATGAGGTCGGGGTGGAACAGAAGTGTAGCCCCGTAATATTTAGCTTCACTATCTGCAGAAATCACCTGGTTTGGTGAAGTAAACATCATACCACCCTCGTTAAAGTCGTAATAACCCTGTCCGTAGCCCATTCGGCCTGTTGTTGAATATTTATAGGAAATCTTGTAAAAGTTGAAAAAAAACGGGCGATCCAACATTTCTGTGTCGGTGACCATCAGCGAATTATCGACTAAACTGATCAATGGATGGACAGGTTTGGGAACCTGAAGCAACGCGTGTATTTCAGAGATTGTTGAAATGCGTAAAGGAGTTTTCTTTTCCATAATATAAAAGTACAAATATTAGGGCAACACAAATCATTGGGTCTGCATTGCCCTCGGTAATTAATTACCTAAAAATAGCTTGGCAAAATCTGCCCTAAAAGCTTCATCACCCTGTGCCAGTCGCTGTGCATATAAGGCCTTGGCATCTTCACCAGCTACATAACGCAGTTTGTTTTTGCCATCTGTGGCCGCTTCATACACAACTTCAGCAATTTGCTCAGGAGAAGAGGCCGTTTCCATCATTGAACCAAAACCCGCCATCATTGATTGTACCATCGGATCATAATCTTCGTTGCTTGCCAGTTCTAAAGAACGGCCTGAAAAATCTGTTGCAATTCCACCTGGCGATACGGTTTTGATGTTTACACCAAAAGTGTTTAGCTCAAAAGCCATGCTTTCGCTCCAGCCTTCCAATGCCCATTTTGTAGCATGATAGGTTGAGCCTAGTGGGAAAGCGATTAATCCGCCGATAGAAGTTGTAGAGATAAACAAACCTTCTTTCTTTGCTCTGAAATAAGGAATGAATGCTTGCGTAACACGGATTACACCCAACAGATTTGTGTTAAGTTGTTTTACGATCTGTTCATCGCTCAGTGCTTCTAATGGCCCAATTAAACCATAACCAGCATTGTTAAATACGACATCTACACCCTGTTCAATTGCTTTTTTTGCAGTCGATTGGATCTGAGCAAGGTCGGTCACATCCAAAGGAAGTACGGTAACATTGCTTAATGCACCTAATTCTGTATCTTTTTCAGGGTTGCGCATGGTGGCAATTACATTCCAACCTTTGCGCTGAAATAATTTGGCAGCAGCATTTCCCAAACCTGTAGAAGCTCCTGTAATAAAAATTGTCTTTTGCATTTTTGATTGTTTTAAATTAACAATACAAAGTTGCAGCAAAGCGCAGATGCTGATGTAGCCAAATTGAGTTTGCTTGTAGTCTAAATGACGGTTTTTTTTAATGAGGGAAGCTAAAGCACCTTGCTTGGGAGAAAATCCGAGATAATTTTACCTTAATTATTGCTGCTTTGTTGTAAGGATAACGCCAATACTTCTACCATTATTGCGCTTTGAAAAATATAGTTAAAAAACGTTGTTTGGGTACTTTATAGCTTATATTTTTGGCTTTTTACTTCCTTTAAAATTGAGCTTAAGGTGTTGATAAACAAGGCTAAATTGGTTTCGAGCGACTAAGGAAGAACTAAATATCTACCAGATAAAAACAGGAAAAATATGGGTAAATATGTAATTGATTTTCAGGAAATCGACAGGTCTGATGTTTTAGAAGTTGGGGGCAAGGGCGCCAATCTTGGCGAGCTATCCAAAATTGACGGGATGCAAGTGCCACGGGGCTTTTGCATAAGCACCGGAGCCTATCAAGAAATAACAGGAAACAATAAGGTACTTAATCGTTTATTGGATGGGTTGAGCCAGCTCAAAAGAGGAGATCTGCAGGCGGTTAGTAAAACCAGCGCCAAAATCAGGACACTTATTGAAAACATATCCATTCCGGAAGATATTGCCGAAGAGATCGGAAAGTATCTTGCTGGTTTTGACAAATATGAGGCTTTTGCTGTGCGGTCTAGTGCTACCGCTGAAGATTTGCCAACAGCATCGTTTGCAGGTCAGCAAGATACCTACCTGAATGTTATCGGAAAAACAGCAATCTTAAAACATATCAGCAAGTGCTGGGCTTCATTGTTTACCGATAGGGCGGTAATTTATCGCATCCAGAACGGTTTTGACCACCGGAAGGTGCAATTAGCTGTCATTGTGCAGAAAATGATTTTTCCACAGGCAGCAGGAATCTTATTTACAGCAGATCCGGTTTCCGGGAATCGGAAAATGTTATCTATTGATGCCAGTTTTGGGCTGGGTGAAGCATTGGTTTCGGGTCTGGTAAATGCCGATAATTATCAGGTTTGCAGTGGCAGGATTATCAATAAAAAAATATCAATTAAGAAACTGGCCATTTATGCCTTAAAGGATGGCGGTACAAAATCCCAAGCGCTTTCAGCGGAAGAGCAAAATAGGCAAGTGCTTACAGATGGACAGATTTTACAGCTTGAGCAATTGGGCAGGAAGATCGAAACACATTTTGGCCATCCGCAAGACATCGAATGGTGTTTGGTTGATGATATCTTTTATATGGTGCAGAGTAGGCCAATTACCACTTTATACCCCATTCCAGAAACAAACGACGCCGAAAATCATGTATATATATCTGTTGGCCATCAACAAATGATGACTGATGCCATGAAGCCATTAGGGTTATCGTTATGGCAGTTAAGGGCAGCCAGGCCTATGTTTAAAGCCGGGGGAAGATTGTTTGTTGATGTAACAGATAGTCTGGCTACCGCAGCTGGGAGGACGAATTTATTAGATGCGATGGGACAACATGATCCGCTCATCAAAGATGCATTGATCACCATCACAGAAAGAGGCGATTTTATAAAACAACTACCAGATGACGGAAAGGTACCCGTGCTGGCCAAAAGTACTAAAGGCATGTCAGCTGCCGATATTTTAGCACAAGTAGGAAATAACCCTGCTATAATTGCTGATCTGATCAAAACTAATGAGGCATCAGTAGAAACACTAAAACAAAATATCCAAACGAAATCAGGACCTGATCTTTTTGATTTTATCCTGGAAGACATCGAGCAATCAAAGAAGATGGTATTTGATTCGCAGCACATGGGGGTGATCATCGCCGCGATGAATGCTTCATCCTGGCTCAATGAAAAAATGGGAGAATGGTTGGGTGAAAAAAATCCGGCAGATGCACTGTCTCAGTCGGCGCCCAACAATATTACTTCAGAAATGGGCTTGGCATTATTGGATGTTGCAGATGTAATCCGTCCTTATCCAGCGCTAATTAATTATTTACAGGAGACAAAGAAGGGTAATTTTTTAGATGACCTGCTTCAATTTGATGGCGGCAAGGAAACCCGGAATGCAATCTACGCATATCTCGAAAAATACGGCATGCGGTGTGCGGGAGAAATTGATATTACGAATACACGCTGGAGCGAAAAACCATCGATATTAATTCCCTTAATCCTTAGCAATATCAAAAACTTTGAGCCCAATGCTGGTAAGCGAAAATTTGAGCAAGGGAAACAGGAAGCTTTAAAAAAGGAAAATGAACTACTGAGCAGATTGGCTCATTTACCAGATAGTGAACAAAAAGCCCTGGAAACAAAACAAATGATCAGTTTGCTCCGAAGTTTTGCCGGTTATCGTGAATATCCAAAATACGGCATTGTTAACCGCTTTTTCGTTTATAAGCAGGCCTTGTTAAAAGAAATCGAAAAACTTGTAAATGCTCGTGTTTTTCATGAAAAAGAAGATAGCTATTACCTCACTTTTGAAGAACTTCATGACGTGGTTCGCACACATCAAATTGATTACCAGCTTATTGTTGAAAGAAAAGAAGAGTATAGCAAATACGAGAAACTTACACCGCCACGGGTAATTACCTCTGATGGCGAAGTGATCACAGGTAAGTACAATCGCGAGCACCTTCCGACAGAGGCCATTGTAGGTTTAGCGGTTTCTTCAGGAATGATTGAAGGACGGGCACGCGTAATCCTAAACATGGAAGATGCTGATCTGGAAGATGGAGATATACTGGTTACCCCATTTACCGACCCGAGTTGGACCCCATTGTTCGTTTCTATAAAAGGCCTGGTTACAGAAGTTGGTGGATTAATGACACATGGTGCGGTGATTGCAAGAGAATATGGCCTGCCGGCGGTGGTTGGCGTAGAAAATGCCACCAAACTGATCAAAGACAGGCAGCGCATTCGGTTAAACGGAACGGATGGGTATGTGGAGATTTTATAAATAAGTCTGAAGTCTTTAGCCTGGAGTCATGAGTCAATTTATCTTGAGCTGGGCGTTTAGCGTAGAGGGTTTGGAGCAGATCAACCAATCAATTAGTCCAAAGTCCAGCGTTCACAGCCGAACTCGCGATTTGTCATTCTGAACGCAGTGAAGGATCTTTAAAAAGATGAATGATGATGTTAGTACGAGGTGTTTATGCAAAAAAGAAAAATCTAACTTGGTGGCATTTGCTTTTCCCCTTTACGGTTAAACAGATCATATACCCAAAATTTGTATCACGATTAATACCAATCATTTCCTAAAACAGTCTTATTTTTAGCGCAAGATTAACTAACATGATGAATAAATATTGGCTTACCGTAACGGCTTGTACTTTGGCCATTACAGCAAATGCGCAGCAGAAGGCCTTAACCGTTAAAGATTACGAAAGGGCGGAAAGTTTTATGGGTTATAATACTGCAAAGTATATCGACCATGCCAGCGTGCAACCTAACTGGGTGGACGGCGATAAATTCTGGTATACCACTAAAACCAATGGCACTGAACAGACTTTTTTGGTAGATCCGGTAAAGAAAACAAAAACTTTAACTACCGATTATAAAGGCAGTGCAACGCCATCACGTCGTGGGGGCAGCCGGAATGAAATTTTATCTCCCGATGGAAAAAAAGCCATTTTAATTAAAGATTATAACCTCTTTGTTAAAGATGTAGCTACAGGAAAATTAACACAATTAACCACTGATGGCATTAAAGATTATGGTTATGCTACCGATAATGCAGGATGGAAACATAGCGATGCGCCAATTTTGCGCTGGTCGCCCGATTCGAAAAAGATAGCCACTTTTCAGCAAGATCAAAGAAATTCGAAAGATATGTACCTGGTAACCACAAATGTGGGCGCGCCGGTATTAAAAGCCTGGAAATATCCTTTACCTGGCGATAAGCAGATTGCCACTATTAGAAGAGTGGTAATTGATGTAGAAAACGCAAAGATGGTTTCGCTAAATATCCCTGCAGATCAACACCGTGCTACCTTAAGCGATGATATTTCGAGCAGTGGTACTTTTGATGATATCGATTGGAAAGCAGATGGCACTGAAGTGGCCTTTCTGTCTACCTCCCGCGACCATAAAAATGAAAAATTCCGCATTGCCAATACCACAACAGGTGCTGTTCGCGAAGTTTTCGAAGAAACCGTAAAAACACAGTACGAATCTGGTCAGGGAGCCATCAACTGGCGTTACCTTCCGGCATCAAAAGAAATTATCTGGTATTCGGAAAGAGATAACTGGGGTCACTTGTACTTGTACGATGCGACTAGCGGAAAATTGAAGAACCAGATTACCAAAGGCGATTTCGTAGTGACCCGTTTAATTAAAGTTGACGAAAAAACACGCACGCTTTACTTCATGGCTAACGGCCGCGAAAAAGGCAATCCTTATTTTAGCCACTTATACAAAATCGGTTTCGACGGAAAAAACCTGGCATTGCTAACCCCTGAAGAAGGTAACCATCAGGTGGTATTTTCTCCATCATTCGAATATTTTGTAGATACTTATTCGCAACCAGATGTACCAGCCGTTACGGTTTTAAGAAGTATCAGTGGCAAACTGATCAACACTTTAGAGAAAACAGATGTATCTAGATTAGCTGCTATAGGGTGGAAAGCACCTACCCCAGTTTCTGTTAAAGCCAAAGATGGTAAAACCGATATCTACGGATTGGTTTTCACACCAACAAAAATGGATGCAGGGCAGAAATATCCGGTTATCGATTATATTTATCCGGGTCCTCAGGGAGGTAGCGTAGGCAGTTGGTCGTTTGCGGCTTCACGTGGCGATAATCAGGCTTTGGCCGAACTGGGCTTTATCGTTGTGGTAATAGAAGGAACCAGTAATCCAGACCGTTCTAAAAGTTTTCATGATATGAGTTATGGCAATATGGCTGAGAATACTTTGCCTGATCAGATTGCAGCCATCAGACAGCTCTCTGCCAAATACCCTATTGATACGGCTAAGGTAGGTATCTGGGGACATTCCGGTGGAGGTTTTGCTACTGCTGCAGCCATGTTCCGTTATCCGGATTTCTTTAAAGTAGGAATTTCAGAATCAGGTAACCACGACAACAGAAACTACGAGGACGATTGGGGCGAACGTTACAATGGTCTGGTAGAAAATTCTGATTACGAAGCGCAGGCTAACCAGAACTATGCTAAAAACCTGAAAGGAAAACTGATGCTGGTGCATGGTATGATGGATGATAATGTACCGCCTTACAATACACTATTAGTTGTAGAGGCATTGGAAAAAGCAAATAAATCTTTCGATCTGGTTATTTTTCCAAATAGTGCACACGGTTATGGTGATTACTCACCTTATATGACCCGCCGCCGCTGGGACTACTTTGTACAACATCTTTTAGGAGCAGAACCACCTAAAGATTACCAGATGAAAGGCCCCACAGCAAGATAATTTTTAAAGACAGTATTTTTTTGATTGAACCCCAAAAGTTGTATAAAACTTTTGGGGTTCACTATTTATATCAAAATTGACCACAATTTTTGTTATGTTTTCCGAGTCTCCATGACTAAATATATCTTCAAATAACTTTTCTCAAAGCAAATCTATGTGTAAAGACAACGGAAATCAATTTTAAATTCATACTACCAAAAAGTCAATTTGTAGCCTTTTAAGGCTTTGTCGGTGTTATTAATGCTAAATTGCTGCCTGGCCAAACCCTCTTTGTCAATATCTTATAAATCGCAGCAGTTCTCCGATAGTAAGTTGCCCCGATAAATTATTATCCTTTTTATGGTTTTACATAATTTATAAGCTATCTTCATATTATAAAATGGATAAGATGTGTAAACTTAATCGTTCAGCACAGACACTTAATCATTACATTAACCAAATACTAAACTAAATCACAATAGCTCAGGTTCCTATTCGTAGGGATCCGATTTATTGTACCGAAAATTATGAGACAATTGAAACTGTTTATCATTTTATCCCTCCTGCTTTCTTTCATTACCGGCCAGCCGCTGCCTATTGCCAGCAGTTTTGAAAATAAAGGAAATGATCTTTACAATTATCAAAATACGCCTACAAAATGTCTTTCGCTTGTAGATAAGAATAAATATGAGTTAAAAATGCTCAATCATATTGACATCATAAATGTCGGGAACGATCCCGTAAATTTTGAATTGTCCCACTGCACAAATATTAAAGGTATAATCGACTAATACGAACATAAAAATAGAAACTATGAAACATACTCCACCTTAAAACAGGAAATTCTGAATCCTTAACTACACCTATTTTCTAACCAATTAATTAAATCAATTATGAACATTACTTTAACAGGCAATCGGTCTGTTTTATCCCTAAAACAGAAATTGTATTCATTAAAGAAACTGATAGGCTTAAGTCTCCTGATGCTACTATTGAGCACAGCGGCTTTTGCCCAAATCACCGTAAAAGGTATAATATACGATAGTGATAAAACGCCTTTAGCGGGCGCAACTGTACAGTTAACCGGTACTAGTACAAGAACCCAAAGCGATGCTGAAGGTAAATATCAGATTACTGCTCCAACTGGAACAGCCCGGCTTACAGTAAGTTTTGTGGGTTATGAATCACAAACTGTAAATATCAATAATCAAACCCTGCTAAACATTACCTTAAGTTCGCTGAATAATTTAGAGGCCGTTGTAGTTATCGGTTATGCATCTGTAAGAAAAAATGATTTAACAGGAGCTGCAACAACAGTATCGGCCAAAGATTTTAACAAAGGCCCTCTAAATGCACCCGATCAGTTAATACAGGGTAAAGTTGCAGGTGTACAAATGATCAATAACAGTGGGCAACCGGGTGGTGCCTCTACCGTTCGGATAAGGGGTAACTCAGCCATTACCGGAACCGGACAGCCTCTTTATGTCGTAGATGGGGTGGCACTTGATGGACGATCGGCACGACCATCAAGCAGTGCAGGTATCGGTACCGCGCCCGATGGTAACCCGCTAAACTTTATCAATCCGGCCGATATCGAATCGATGGAGATATTAAAAGATGCATCGGCTACAGCAATTTATGGTTCGCGTGCTGCTTATGGTGTGGTTTTAATTACCACTAAAAGAGGAAAATCAGGTGAGACCAAAATTGATGTAAGCGCCTCGGCAGGTATAAGCAATATTGCTAAAAAAGTTGATGTTTTAACGGGCGATGAGTACCGTGCCGCATTATCGAAATATAATCTTAACACTGGTAACTTCGGAACCAGTGTTGATGCATTGGATGCGATTACCAGAACTGCATATAACCAAAATTACTCGGTGGGCATAAGCGGTGGTACCAACGGCAATACCTTCCGCGCTTCACTCGGTTATCAGGACCAGCAGGGGATTATCAAAACTACCGATTTTAAAAAATATAGTGCTGGTTTTAATGGAAATTTCAAATTCCTAGAAAGCAAAAAGCTAGGTTTAGACGTTAACGTTATCAGTAATCAATACCTTGAAAGTGTAGCACCCATTACCACTGATGCAGGTTTTACGGGAAGTTTGATTTCGCAGGCACTATCATGGAACCCTACCCAATCTTTTTATAATCCTGATGGCAGCTTATTTATAGATTATGGTTCCACCACGATTAATCCTTTGGCTGCCTTGGCAGCAAATAACGATAAATCGAAAGTTACTACCATTCTGGGGAGTGTTTCTCCATATTATAAAATTACGCCCTGGTTAGAGTACCGCATGCTGGCTAGTGTAAATTATAGCACGGGTATCAGAAGGGCTTCTACAAGAAGTACCCTAAACCTGCAAGGCATCCAGCCATCAGGAACTTTTCTTGGCGGTTATGCGAGCTACTCCAACAACGAGTTAATTACGCAACAGTTTACCAATACCTTAAATTTTAACAAGGAAATTGTGGGTAAGTTGAATCTGAACGCCATTTTAGGGTACGAGTATTCTAACTTTATCAATAAAGGAGCAACCAATACAGCAACTGGTTTTGGGGATATAGCCGCCGACTATACCGATGCCTTTCAAACCACGGCCCCGGCTAACCGTACATTTTCTACCTTCAACAATCCTACAACCCAATTACAGTCGTATTTTGCTAGGGCAATTTTTAATTACGATAATAGATATATCTTAACCGCTACATTTAGGGCTGATGGTTCTACCAAATTTGGTAAATCAAATCGTTATGGTTATTTTCCTTCTTTTGCAGCTGCCTGGGATATCAGAAAAGAAAGTTTCATGTCTGATATCCAATGGTTGGATCTATTTAAATTACGCGTTGGTTATGGTAAAACAGGTAACCAGGATTTTCCTTCAGGTTCTGCGCAGCTCCGCTACGATTTTGGAAATGCGAACGGTTCGCCAATTTTAACACCGATCAACAATGAAAATGTCGATTTAAAATGGCAATCAGACAAACAGGCCAATGTGGGTATCGATTTCGGTTTGTTTAAAAACAGGTTAACCGGATCGATTGATTATTTCAATAAAACAACAAAAGATCTATTATTTCCACAGATTGCATTTTCTCCGGCAGTTGGGGGCAATGTACCTACCTGGGTAAATTTACCTGGCCAGATTATCAATAAAGGGCTGGAGCTGACCTTAAACGGTACGATTATCGATCAGGATGACTTTACATGGTCTTTAGGAGGTAATGCTACTTTTATCAACAATAAAGTACAGAATATTAATGGCATTATCAAAACAGGTTCGTTAAACGGGCAGGGTTTGAGTGGTGTAACCACCGAGGTGATCCAAAATGGGCTGCCGCTTTTTGCTATGGTTACACGCCAATATAATGGTTTGGATGCCAATGGATTTTCGAAATATACCGATGATGGTTTTACTGCTTATTATGTAGGTAATCCCAATCCAAAAGTAATTTTGGGTTTAAGCACAAATTTAAGGTATAAGAAGTTCTCATTAACGGCAAACTTTAACGGTGCATTTGGTCAGGATATTTACAACAACACCGCAAATTCGGTATTGGCGATATCTAACCTGGGTGCCCAGCGCAATATTTCAGCCGCTTTAATTGATTCGCCTATACAGGAGTCGCTTGCCAATCCAATCGCTGCTTCATCAAGGTATATCGAAAAAGGCGATTACTTAAAATTGGCCAATGCTACGCTTAACTATAACATTGGCAATATCGGTAAATCAATCAAATCGCTTAATGTTTATGTTAACGGCCAAAACCTATTCGTAATTACAAAATATACTGGTTTTGATCCAGAGGTGAATGTGAATAAAGGTGTAAGCGGGGTTCCATCTGCAGGTATAGATTATACGGCTTACCCTACGGCAAGAACCATCAATTTTGGTGTTAATTTTTCACTTTAATCTTTTAACTATAATAACATGAAAAATAAATATATTTTCACTTTTGCTGTGGTTGCCTTGAGTTTTTCTGGCTGTACCAAGCTAGATGAAAACCTGAATGGACAGGTTGGCAGTGGAGCAGTATCATCAAATAATGTTGCAGGGGTATTGGGTGCCACTTATGCCGCAATGATCGGCCCTTACCAGGCCCCATGGAACTGGGCTGCTTTGCAGGAGGTTACATCAGATGAGATTATCGTGCCTACACGTGCTGGCGACTGGGACGATAACGGTGCCTGGCGGGCACTGCACCTACATAAATGGTCACCGGATCATACTCGGATTTCGGATGTTTTTAGGGATTTAAATAGCATTTCTTATGTGGCTACGAGTGTTCTAAATGCGAGTCCGAATGCGGAGCAGGCTGCACAGGCACGCTTTTTACGTGCATTTGCCCAATTTTCGGTTTTGGATGGCTGGGGACAGGTGCCATACAGGGATCCGGGAGAGGGTGTTACCAAACCATCGCGTGTTCGGAATGCTGCCGATGAAATTACCTACCTAATTAGCGAGTTAACGGCGATCATCCCCGATCTGCCTGCCGGGCCAGCAAATGTTGCCAATAAAAATGCAGCAAGGACACTTTTAATGAAACTTTACCTTAACAAAGGAGCTTTTTTAAACCGCAGTACGCCAACTTTCGATGCTGCGGATATGGCCAAGGTAATTTCGCTGGCAGATGAAATAGCAGCTGGCGGTTATATACTCACGCCAAACTATTTCGATAATTTTGCCCCAACAAATAATGTGCTTTCAACCGAAAACATTTTTACTGCACAAAACTTAGGGGGGGTAAATGGTAGTGATTTAGATGGACAATGGAAATGTACCACACACTATAATCAGGACCCAAGCGGTTATAATGGTTTTTCGACCCTATCAAACTTTTATGCAAAATTTGAGGCTGCTGATAAACGAAGAGGTGGAACTTATGCTGGCCAAACCAACGTTTCAGGTGTTAGGGTAGGGTTTTTGGTTGGTCAACAGGTAAACCAGAATGGTGTAGCACTAAAGGATAGAAAAGGTAACCCATTGGCCTTTACTCCAGAAGTAAGCATTATAGAAAGAGACCCCAACCATTTGGAAGTGGCAGGTATCCGTGTTATCAAGTATCCGATTGACTATGCCAACTCAGGGTCTAAAAAACCAGATAACGACTGGGTTTATTTCCGTTACGCCGATGTATTATTGATGAAAGCCGAGGCCCAGTTAAGAACATCGCAACCAGCTCCTGCCTTAATCATTGTAAATTCCATCAGAACCGTTAGGGGCGCTTCAATTTTACCAAATTTAACATTGGATATTTTATTGGACGAACGTGGACGTGAGTTATACTGGGAAAGCTTTAGGAGACAGGATTTAATCCGTTTTGGTAAATTTCTTGCTGCATGGCAGGAAAAACCGGCAAGTGAGGCTAAATACCTGCTTTTCCCTATTCCTGATAATCAACTTGGTAACCCCAACCTGATCCAAAATCCGGGTTATTAAAATTTAATATCTACACCAGGGACCGTAACGGTTAACAGGCTGATTATATACTGTTAACGTTACGGCTTCTTTATTTTTATAAAAATCGATTAAAAAAAAACATGAAAAAAGAAATGCTACTTAATTATTTTTCATCAGCTTTAAGAGTACTCCGTTTGTCCAACCGAAGCCATCCTGAAGTGGATATTCACCGCCTCCACCTTTACTGTCCGTTTCTACCACATTATACTTCTCCATTAATTTGCCGGTGCCTTTAAATACAGAAATATTAAGGTTTATCCATCGCATACTAATGGTGTCGGCCAGTTTATCGTATCCATAATTGCGCAATCCCGCAATGCTAATGTATTGAAGCGGTGCCCATGCATTTGGCGAATCCCATTGCTCTTTTGTGGTGGTTAATGTGGTAATTAAGCCACCTGTTTTAAGAAAATTCCTTTCCAGTTTTTCTTTAACAGCTTTGGCCTGTGCCAATGTTGCCAATTTAAAATACAATGGAAATGCTGCTGCAAGGGTAAGCTGGTTAGAAAGTGACCGGTTTTTCCAATTATAATCAGTAAAAAAGCCCTGTTTTTTATTCCAGAAGTATTTTAGGATAGCTATTTTACGCAGATTAGCTTTTTTATTAAATAGAGCAGCCTTTGTTTTGTTGCCGGCCTCGTTGTTTGCCGTGGCAATGGCAGTTTCGAGATTGTATAATAAAGTATTTAAATCAACCGGAAGCAAATC
Source organism: Pedobacter sp. GW821-FHT01D05 (assembly GCF_059422505.1). Classification (NCBI taxonomy): domain Bacteria; kingdom Pseudomonadati; phylum Bacteroidota; class Sphingobacteriia; order Sphingobacteriales; family Sphingobacteriaceae; genus Pedobacter; species Pedobacter sp. GW821-FHT01D05. The sequence goes on from NZ_JBWKXA010000002.1 coordinate 103,704, forward strand.
CGTGGTAATAATCTGGTTGTAACTTTTACCATCAGCAAACCACCTGCTGCTAAAATCCCAACCCGATTCTGCAGCAGAGCGTACATTTCTAAGAAACGTGGACGGAACCTGTTTGGTTAATTTAGCGGCTTCAAAATCCTCCCTGTACGATTCTTCGCGGGGCTGATCGCCGGCATCATAATAACGGTTTAAAATAGTGCCGTCAGCAAGTTTTACCACATGGTTTATCGCTTTGCCATTGCTTAACTGGCTAGCCCCTTTCATCCAAAAATTATATTCTTTTTCCAGAACGTCCTTATAATCTGCAAGTTTTACATTTTTATTATGCTGGGTAAGCAACTGAACCATAGCAGCAAAAAACGGGGGCTGCGAACGTGTTAAATAATAAGTACGGTTTCCATTGGGGATAAAACCATATTTATTAATGAGGTAAGCGAAATTGTCAACCATATCTTTTATGGTTTTTGATCTGCCGGCCTTTTGCAGACCGAGCATTGTAAAATAAGAATCCCAATAATAAATTTCCCTGAACCGGCCACCGGGAACAATGTAAGGCTTCGGTAATGGCAGCAGTGATGTTTGGTAGGTGGAAGCCGTATCAGGATCTCTTTTTAACACCGTCCACAAGGTATCCAGGTGTTTTTCTATACCCGCACTAATATCTGATTGGTAAGTCGCATGATGGCTTTCTGACATATTAAAATATTCATTTACGAATGCCGTTAAGTCAAAATTTTGGTTGTTTTTTAGTGTGTTATAAGCCTTCATGATTTCTGAAGCACTCTTTTTTGGGATGGCATCTGCAAAAGATTTACTATCAGGATAAATTCTTGCCATTTGAACTTTCTCAAATAAATCGGGATAGGTTTGCCTCGGACTTAATTCGTTTTGTGCAATTAACTGGCTAGAGATAAATAATAAGCAGGTAAGCACCATCATTTTAATGCTTAACAAATTTTGATTCATCATATTGCTGTTTTATTAAATATAATTAATTTATCATAAAATTTACCTTCTTTAACCTTGACGAAGCCAAAAGAAACCCAACTGGCTTATTTAGCAAACAAAGATTAACTTATCTTCGTTTTGATTATTAAATAAACTTCCGATGGGAAAAACCAGAAATCAGAATAATGTAATCATCACCGGTGCTACTGGAATGGTGGGCGAAGGCGTATTGATGCAATGCTTAAACAGTCCGGAAATTGATGCTGTTTTAGTGATTAACCGCAAGCCATGTGGTTATAGCCATCCAAAGCTTAAGGAGATCATCCATCCCGATTTTTTTGATTTTTCGCAGATTGAAAATCAGCTCTCGGGTTATAATGCCTGTTTCTTTTGTTTAGGAATTACTTCGGTAGGCGTTGATAGCGATACTTATTATAAAATGACCTATACACTAACCATGCATGTTGCCGAAACGTTAAGTAAGCTAAATGAGGCGATGACTTTTTGTTATGTTTCCGGTGGCGGAACCAATGAAAATGGACGGTTGAAATGGGCGCAGGTAAAGGGTAAAACGGAGAACGATTTAATGAGATTGCCTTTTGCGCAGGTGTTTAATTTTCGCCCGGGTTTTATTAAACCGCTGCCAGGACAAAAATATGCCCATAAATTTTATAAATATATCAACTGGTTATTTCCTATTGGAAGGGCCGTTTATCCAGGTGGGTTTTGCACCATGGCCGAGCTCGGCAATGCCATGATTAATACTTTAAGCCATAATGGCGAGCGGCGTATTTTAAAAGGAAAAGATATTATTGCCTTATCAAAAGAATAAGCCCGGGTGCTGCAACGAGCTCCCAGGCTTATTAATTATCAGCTCCTTATAGACCAGTTTAGGTTTGTTTAGTTGTTTTTTAGCAAATTTTAATATAATACAGCGATAGCATCTTTATCTTTTTGCGATAATACCGTTGCACCTGATCCACATTGGCCACCATTCATAAGTGATAGGGCATCAGTTCCGGTAACACCAGGAACATTTGTAGCAGTCGATTCGCCCTGGGCTGCCCAATTGGTATGTCTGAAAGAAATACAGTGACCGAATTCATGGCATATTGTTCTTGCGCGTTGTGCAAACGAATTACCGGCTATATAATTTTTATTGATTTTAACCAAAGCACCCGCACTTCCTCCCGAAGGGAACTGTCCTTGCCCACAAACACCATTTCCTAAATTTTCATCTTTGATCAGGATGTCGTAAGGTGCTGTGGTTACAACGCTAAAACGTAAGGTCGAATTTGGAACACCATTCCATTGCGCAATTGCACTATTGATCTCGCTGCTCATAGAAGTCATAGACGGATCTACAAAAATTCTAATGTTTAGCTTTTTAGTGCTGTTTACAATGCTTCCGGTATAATACTGCTCAGTTTTAGCCCCAGCGCCATTAGCAGGGATTTCCATGTTTTTAGGGAATGTAATATCTTCTTCTACGATAAATTCATTTCCATTATCAACAATACTTGTTGCGGGGAAGCCCAAGTCTTTAATGTACTGCAAAACTTTGTCCGAATTTTTTACCGTTTCTTGAGGCTCAGCGATTGATTCCTGATTTTTTTTACAGGCTGCAATTACTACTGCCACCATGGCAACGATGGTAATCTTTTTTAGATTATTTTTCATGAAGTTTAAGTTAGTTAAGTCCTTTCGGAGCTGATAAACAAATGTAACGGAACTTGTTACATTAATTTTTGACCGTAGGATAATTTTACACGAAAACTTAATTAACACGGTTTGTAACGTTTTAAAGCTGTATTTGTATTTAAAAATTTACATGAATAGTCTGTTTTATCGATAATATTTTAGTTAAATGAGCGTTGCTAAAGAAAACAAGATTAATTCCATATCGCTTACCAATCAAAAAAAGAGTACTACCAGTTAATTCTTCTTACCTTGCCAAATTATGGCCAAAAAAGCCCAAATTTTATAATATGCAAAATGAGAGTATAGCCTTACAGGCGAAAGTGTTTTTATACCATTTAAACAATGCCAACAACGAAAATGGTTTTCGGGTCAAAGAATCGTGGAAGTTTAGCCAGGTAAGTGAGCAGGGAAAGGCCGAAATAGAACACGATTTCTTTCCTACGGTTTCTGTTCAGGTAGACCCAAAAAAGATACATGATTTTGCAGCAAGCGTATTATTGCAGCTTAAAGAACAACCTAAAATTAACGTGCCAGATCTTAATGTTAGTATCCAAACCGGATCGGAATATTTTATTGCTTTTTCTCCTGACAGGATGATCAGGTAAGATGGAAAATGAATGATGGGAATGTGGCCTGAATTGATAAAAACACTTCATTTAAAAATATTTTTATGTTGATTTTTACACTGCCATAGGGTTGTCAGTGGCCTGTATTTTCTTTGTGTGACTAAAACAAAAAAGACATGGTACAGGAACAATTATTCGCAGAAACAATGGAAGAAACTTCCCTTGTTTATTTAATGAAAAATTATGCAAACTATAATTTCTGGGCAAATTTAACCTTGGTAAATTGGTTAAAAAATCATCCGGAAGAATTATTGGAGCAGGAAGTATTATCGAGTTTCAAGAGTGTAAAGTTAACACTCGCCCATATCTTACAGGCACAGGAGTATTGGTATTCAATTCTAACTAAAACCGAATTCGAATTCCGCGAATATGGAAGTTTGAATGATATTTTTAATGCACTGTTGAAACAGTCAGAAAACTTAGCCGTTTATATTACTGCAATAAGTGAAGATAGATTTAATCAGAAAACGGAGATTCAAAGTCCTTGGTTTACTTCCGACTTTCAGAATTTTGAATATGTGCTACATGTTTTCAATCACAGTACTTATCACCGTGGCCAGATCATTACCATTTGCCACAATTTAGGCATAACAGGGGCCCCTATGACGGATTATAATTTCTATAATGTAATGGCGAAATAGATGGCCATTTTTTAGACAATGGCTTGTCAGAAAATCTCATTCAATAAAGATTTCTGACAAGCCTTTTTTTGCATATTAAAAAAAACTTCAATTATTTTTTATTGTCGTACTTCCGTTGATTGTCCTTGTTGGAAGTTTGATCTGACCGTTGGCCACCGCCATTGGTTATTCCCTGGATTTTTTTGTCCGTTTTAACATCATGGTTAGCCCGATCAGCTATTGAACTGCCCTGAACCGTTGGATTGTTTTTTGGTGTGCTTGTATTTTTCATAACTGTAAAATTTAGCGAATAATTGCAAAGCGCTATGATAACAACCAATCTATTCTCGGATATGTTTTGATTTTTTGAAATTGTTCGTCATTGCTAGAGAAGCCTTTTCAGCCGACGAGGCAATGACGAATACTGTTATGAACCAATGGCCAATGAACTAATGAACCAATTCCTAGTATAACAAAAATATAGTAGGCTGTTTATGAAGATCTATTTCCTCTTTGCGCCAGTTATAAACACTTTGAGTTTTAATAAATTCATTTTCTGCAGTAAGATTGCTGGCTACACAAACCTGCGTATTGGGTTTGCAGCTTTTCAGCACCTCTTCAAAAAGCTGGTTATTGCGGAAAGGTGTTTCGATGAATATCTGTGTTTGTTTGTAACGGCTTGCCGATAAATCTAAATCTTTAATCCTTTTGGTACGTTGCTCTTTATCAATAGGTAAATAACCCCAAAAGGCGAAACTCTGTCCGTTAAAACCTGAGGCCATTAAAGCCAGTAAAATTGAACTTGGGCCTACCAAGGGCACCACTTTAATGCCGCGTTTATGTGCTTCGGCAACAATATCTGCTCCAGGATCGGCAATGCCGGGGCAACCAGCTTCGCTCATTAAGCCTACGTCTTTTCCGGCAGCAAGTTCAACAAAAAACTGACCTAAATCTGTCCGGTTATGTTTGCCATAATCGTGTACAATCAAATCTTTTTGTGGAGTCTTTAAACCAGCCTCTTTTAAAAAGCGACGGGCTGTCTTACTGTTTTCTACAATGTAGGTATCAATCTGGTTAATGGTATCAACCAAATAAGGGGTAAAAGTTTTATGTGCTACCTCTTCAGCCAATGGTACGGGAATAAGGTATAAAGTGCCTTTTTGCATGCTGCAAAAATACTCACAATAAATAGAATTTAAGTTCTAAAATTGAGGGTACTGACAATATAATCTCTTTTGTGAACAAAGGTGTAGCAAATTTTATTTCTAACTGACTTATTTTCTGCACAATTAAAATGTGCTTAAAACGTTAAATATTAGTTAAATATGCCTCATAAGGCAATATTTGAAGGAAAATGCAGAAACTATGCATGCATATTAAACCTTCTACATTTTTGGTTCTCTAATTGATACACACACATTAGGTTATTAAAATAAAACACACAAATGAAAACACTGAAATCTACGGCACTTGTGCTGGGGCTATTTGCGCTCCTTGCCGGAACCACAACCCTTGTCAGGGCACAAGACTATCAAAACGATTACCAGGACGATGGTTACAGCACTGGCAATGTTTCTTTACAGACTTTTTACGATGAACTTTCGCCTTATGGCACTTGGATACAAGACCCTCAATATGGCTACGTTTGGCGTCCGGATGTAGATCAAAGCGAATTTCGTCCATATTATACCAACGGACGTTGGGCGATGACTGAATATGGCAATACCTGGGTTTCCAATTACGATTGGGGCTGGGCACCTTTCCACTATGGCCGCTGGGTAATTAACAGTTACAGACAATGGATCTGGTTACCTGATACCAATTGGGGACCAGCCTGGGTAGATTGGAGAAGTGGTGATGGTTATTACGGATGGGCTCCAATGGCACCAAGTATTAGTATTAACCTAAGTTTTGGCCGCCGTTACGTAGTACCAGAATTTTGCTGGAACTTTATTCCACAACGCAATATCTATATCAATGTGTTTCCAAGATATGATTACGGACGCAACAATGTATATATCCGAAACACCACCATTATCAATAATACTTATGTTTATAACAGAAGGACCTATTATGGAGGCCCGAGGGTTGAAGATATCAGACGTGCAACCAACAGGGATGTAACCGTTTACAGGTATGCACAGAGTTCAAGACCCGGTGCGAGTAGGGTTGGTGGTAGAGAGGTTTCTATCTACAGACCTAGACCAGAGCGTAATGCTGATAATCGTAGTGCAGCGCCAAGAAAATTTGAACAAGGCAATGCCGGCATTAGCAGAGGCGGAAGGAATGAAGGTTATACCAACCGCGATCAAAGAGGTGGTAATAGCAATAATAACGATAACCGTTTTGGATCGAGAGGAGATAACCGTACCGGGCAACCTGATAGGAACAACGGTAACATAAGCAGAGACAATAATAATCAGCCTAATAACAGAGGTGAAGTTTATAATAGGGATGCTAATGGCCGTTTTAGCCGCGGTAATGCCAATGGTGTAGATGGCAGAAACGGACAGGAAAATGTAAACCGTGGTCAGGATCAGCAACGTTTGGAGCAGATGAGACAACAGCGTACACAGCAAGACCGTATGAGCCAGGATCAGCAACGTACACAACGCGATGTGCAAACACAGCAGCGTGGTCAGGCAGATCAACAACAACGTGCAGCTCAAATGGAGCAACAAAGGGCACAGCGTAACGAGCAGTTTCAACAACAGCGTACGCAACGTGATGCTCAGGTACAGCAACAACGTAATGAACAGATGCAACAGCAACGTGCGCAACAAGCCCAGGCCCAGCAACAGGAAAGGACTCAACGCGATGCGCAGATGCAACAGCAAAGAAACGAGCAAATGCAGCAACAACGAGCGCAGCAGGCTCAGGCTCAGCAACAAGAAAGAGCACAGCGTAATGAACAGATGCAACAGCAACGTGCACAACAAGCTCAACAACAGCAGCAGGAACGTGCACAGCGTGATGCCCAGGCTCAACAACAAAGGGCACAGCAACAGCAGCAGCAAATGCAACAAAGACAAGAACAAAGAAGAACAGAAGCACCACAACAACAGCAACAAAGAGGTGGTGAAAGAAGCGGCTCTGAAGGAGGAAGACCATCAAGAGGTGGTAGAGGATAGATTGGTAAGTCCCGATGAAAATCGGGACTTTTTTATTTTAAAGACTTTGTAATCTTAAAATAAGAAAGTAAGGATTTTGTTCACTCTATTGTTTTGGGAATGAACATTCAGCATTGCTTCGGGAACAACAGTCCCGTTATTCGCTATAGCTCCGATGAATCCCGATGTAAAATCGGGAGGAGGCTGCCGCTGCTACCGGGTTTAGAAACAAAGGTTTGTGCAAAAAATGGCAGCTCTCCACCTGGATGAGGTATTAATTTAACGCCCAGTCATTAATAGTAGCATAATCAGGCCTATCTAGACCCGATTGGAGTGAACACGCAATCCCAGTTTTCCAACTGGGATAAGTAAAACGGAAAGCGGGGAGAAACTGAAATAGTTGCAGAAAGCGGCTCTCCAAAACATTAATGGTTTATTTTATGATGAAAGTAAGTGTTGGTTAATGCACTTCATCTGAATCTGTTTACCCTTCAACTACGCCAGGCAACAACCCAAGAAAAAGATTGGTTTACTGCCCAGCCGCTGTATGTAGGTTACTTAAATCAGTTCCCCTAAAAGTGCTTTCGGCATTTGGGTGCAGGTTTTCGGGATCGAGTAAAAAAGTAGCTATTCCCAGTTCCAGTCCGAATTTAATTTCCGATTCTGCATCATCTCCTATAATTAAAATATCATCCTTTTTTAGACCATATTTTTCAATCAGCAGTTTAAAAGCTTCTTTTTTGTTGGTTGTCGAAACATCCACAACATGTACGGCTTCAAAATCATCAGCGATACCCAGCATCTTCACTTTTGAGGTTTGCTGTTTCGGAAAACCCGCCGTTACAATAAATTTTCGGCCATTAAGGCTTTTAATGTAATGATAGTCATCGCTTGGCTTTAAGGGCTTGGTTACTTCTCTGCTGTGCAGATATGAAATCACCTCAGGCATTATCTCTTCATTAAAACCATATTTTTTAGCCACTTTTACAAAAGGCGTTCTCAACATTTCCCCTTTGGCCAACTGAAATTTTTCATCGCTGATTCCTAAATCCAGGCTTTCTAAGTAACGATAAAGTTCACCCATCAACTGTTCTTCATTCGGTTTGGTAAAATAGATGGTATTGTCTAAATCGATAAAAAAAATATGCTTCATGTAAATGGAATGATTTATGTTAGAATAAAAGCAAAACAACCAGTGCCAATTAATGTTTAATTATTAAAGAATAAAGTTATGACAAAGGAAACAAAAATTATTGTAGGCGTATTAGCTGGAGCAGCACTTGGTGCAACAATCGCATTGGCATTATCTTCAGATTCGACAAGCGATTTAAAAGGTAAAGTATCAGATTTTTTTGCTGATCTATTAGACGCTTCAAAAGATAAATTAGCTGGTTTAGCAGATAAAGCGACTGGCGTAGCCGATAAGGTGAAAGATAAAATAGCAGAAATAAATGCATAAAGAATTGGAAGTGCCGGAAATATCCGGCATTTTTATGCTACATATTTCTAACCACCATCTTGATGAACATTGCTTTTCATGGTGCCGCCCGTACGGTTACGGGGAGTAAGCACCTTATTACCTTAAAAAATAGTACCCAGATTTTATTAGATTGTGGCTTATTCCAGGGGATGGGCCGTGTTACCGATAAATTAAACGACTTTTTTGGTTTCGATGCCAAAAAGGTTAATTATCTGGTTTTATCACATGCACATATAGACCATTGCGGCTTATTGCCCAAACTGGTTGCAGAAGGATTTGAAGGTAAGATTTTCTGTACTTCGGCAACGATGGACCTGGCCCGCATTTTAATGATGGATTCGGCCAAAATCCAGATGCAGGATGCAGAGTTTTCTAACCGCCACCTACGCGAAGGCGAAGAAATGGAAGAGCCACTTTACACCGATGATGACGTGACCAAAACGCTTAGTCTGATGAAGATAGTGGAGTATGAAGAAGATTTCGAAATTGAGGCGGGCATTCGGTTAAAGTTTACTGATGCAGGGCATATTTTAGGCAGTGCTGCGGTACATCTTACCATTACAGAAGAAGGAAAACCTACACGGATTACCTTTTCTGGCGATGTTGGGCGTTACGGTGATCTGCTTTTAAAAAGCCCGCAGCAGTTTGATCAGGCCGATTATATCTTAATGGAATCTACCTACGGCGATTCGTTACACAAAGATCTCGATCCGATCGAAAACATGCTCTTAGAGATTATTAACCATACCTGTAAAATTAAAAAGGGGAAAGTTATTATCCCAGCTTTTGCTGTGGGCCGTACACAGGAGCTGCTTTATGCCTTAAATGGTTTAGAATTAAAAGGTAAATTACCTGATGTACCTTATTATGTAGATAGTCCTTTATCCTCAAAAGCTACTGAAATTCTTAAAAACCATCCTGAAGTATACAATAATGGCGTTAAAGAAACTTTAAAGATAGATCATGATATATTTGGTTTTAAAGGCTTGCGTTTTATCGAAAGTGTAGAAGAATCTAAAGCTTTAAATGCCGATCCCAGGCCATGTGTAATTATTTCGGCATCGGGAATGGCTGAGGCTGGTCGTGTAAAACACCACATCAGGAATAATATCGGAAATCAGAAAAATACCATTTTGATGGTAGGATATTGCGAACCTAAATCGCTTGGCGGTAGGTTAATTGCCGGACAAAAGGTAGTAGAAATTTTCCGCGATGAATATGAGGTTAAGGCAGAAGTACAATCGATAAAATCGATGAGCGCACATGGCGATTATGAAGATTTACTGCAATTTTTATCAGGTCAGGATCCGGCTAAAGTAAAACAGCTGTTTTTGGTACATGGAGAATATGAAGTACAGCAACATTTTGCCGGCAAACTGAAAGATGCAGGCTTTAAACATGTGGCTATCCCCGAATATCATCAGGTATTTGAGATTGAATAATATTGAGGTGCTGGTCTGGATTTGTAGGGTGCCGTCATTTCGAGCGGACCCGATAGCTATCGGGTGCAACGTAGCCGAGAACCCGAAGGCTCAGCGACGCTAAATCTAAAATATAGATCTCTCTCCCGAAGGTTCGGGACTATGCTTCAGTCGAGATGACGATTTTTCTTTTAACATCCTCAAAGGTAGTTAAGAAGTTTTGTTTCATCGGCTCCCTTTCCATACGTCTTTCATTTTCCCTCTTACATCGTATTCAATTTCCCTATCTTTGCCCGCATGGATGTTTTTGGTAAAGCGTTAACAGATATTTATAGAACAGGCGAGGCCGATACGCTTTGGTTGCACAATTCGTATGGAGAGCCGGAAGAAATGCCTTTAGAATTCTTCTTCCGTGATGATGAAGATATGCCCGTTCTAGAACTTCAGGCGTTACACATGTGCAGGGGAAAGGTATTGGATATTGGTGCCGGTGTAGGCAGTCATGCTTTACTTTTACAGGCTTTTAATATCGATGTAACTGCTATTGATATTTCGGAAGCAGCTGTGGATATTATGAAAGCGCGTGGGGTAAAAAAAGCATTCATACAGGATATTTTTACCTATCAGGAGAAATTCGATACCATTATCATGCTCATGAACGGTATCGGTTTAACCGGAACTTTGCCCGGTTTTAAGGATTTCCTGATCAAATTAAAAGACCTCATCAACCCCGATGGGCAGGTGATTTTCGATTCTTCTGATATTGCTTATTTATACGAAGATATGCCGAAGCCGCAAAACCAGTATTATGGAGAGGTATCTTATCAGTACGAATATAAAGGCGAAAAAGGCAATTGGTTTAACTGGATTTATATAGATGAAGAAACCATTAAGCGTATGGCCCATGAAACAGGATGGGATGCTGAATTGATTTTTGATGATGGTGAAGATCAGTATTTGGTCAAATTGACTTTGGCGTAATAATCTAAAAGTCATAAAGCTTTTTGCACGTCTATTTTAAATGAGTATGCTCATAAATTTGTTAGATACGAATATGAGCAATACGAAAATTAAACTAAGTGTGTTAGATCAATCGCCGGTGCGCAAGGGTGTTACAGCCCGCCGTGCCATTGAAGAAACCACTATACTAGCACAGGAAGCCGAAAGATTGGGATACCACCGTTTCTGGGTTTCAGAACATCACAATACCACCAGTTTAGCGGGTTCAACACCCGAAATCTTAATTGCGCACCTGGCCAATCATACCAAAACTTTAAGAATAGGCTCTGGAGGCATTATGCTGCCTAACCATAGTGCGTTAAAGGTTGCAGAAAGTTTTCGTTTGCTGGAAGCGATGCACCCTAACCGGATCGATCTGGGTATGGGGCGTGCACCGGGTACCGACCGCATTACGGCTTCGATGCTTAACCCCTCAAACAATTGGAGCGAGCAGGATTTTGTAGAACAACTGCGTGAGCTGCAGCATTACCTGCATGATACTTCTGATGGTGGTATCCAGGCAAAAATAAAAGCTATTCCGATTGCTGAGACCGTTCCGCAACAGTGGCTTTTAAGCAGCAGCGGACAAAGTGCTTTATTTTCGGCACATTTTGGAATGGGCTTTTCTTTTGCACATTTTATTAACCCACATGGAGGACCACAGGCTGTTCAATACTACCGGGAACATTTTAAACCTTCGGTTGATCTGGCAAAACCAGTCGAAAACGTGGCGCTTTTTGTTTTCTGCTCAGAAGACGAAGAAAAGGTAAAACAACAGGAGGCTTTAATGGCTTACCGTTTTCTCCAGCTAGAAAAGGGTGGAGGCTTAACTGCTGTAGGTTGGAACGATATTAAAGATATCAGTTATAGTGCTGCGGAGCAGGAACGGATTAACGCCAATAAACCACGGATGATTTACGGTACCCCTGCGGTAATTAAAGAGCGATTGACCAAACTGGCTGCAGATTATGATGTAGATGAACTGATGGCTGTTACCATTACCGAGCATTTTGAAGACCGTATAAGATCGTACGGGTTGCTTGCGGAGATATTTTTTTAATAAATCGTCATTTCGACCGCAGTGCAACGTAGTGGAGAAATCTATTTCCATGGTTTATGTCTCCACAGACGATTATGAGGGTTTGAAAAGAAGAGTTTTTAATGTGGTCTGTGGAGACACAGACCACGGGATTAAAAATTAAAAAACGTCTGTCTGCCGCCAACTTTTTGGCCAAAGTTTTGGATATTATAAGTAAGGGTAAGCATGCCATATCTACCCAGGTTATTACTCTGCGTATCGATAACACTGTTGCCGGTAATCTGGATGTTCCTGCGTACATTGCTCTGCAAAATATCATTCACTGAGAATTTTAACTGCGCCCTGTCGTTTTTCATGAATAGGTAAGTAAGCGCGGCATTCCAGAATTTGATGTTATTGTTATATCCGGCGATTTTTTGGTCATTGATGGTTAAAGAATAGCTGGTTTCGAAAACCAGTTTTTTGGGATAACGGATAATCAGTTCTGATGTACTTTGGTGGGTATTGTAGCTAATGTTGGTGTAATAGCTATCATCGTACCTACTGCGATTCAGGTTTATCGAATACGACTGGTTAATTTCTACATTGTCATTGAGGTTTAACCTTATACTTCCATTAGGACCTACATAAAACACATTTGCATCACTTTGGATATTGTTTACAATAACCGGTGTATGATCAAAATTGGCCCAGAAACCTAAACCTATTTTTAAACTTGTTTTATCTTTTTTGAAATCTTTGGAAATATTAGCCCCTCCACTAAAATTATAGATACCATTTTTGTTAACGGGATTAATCGTTTGAACGCCGTTATTTATGGTAATGGTATTAACCACGCCATTTTTTGTGAAACTACCATAACCGTATAAATTATAGTTGATGAGGCTTTTAGGGTCGTATTTGTACATATTCATGCTTAAATTCTGTGTGCGGGCAGGCAAAAGGTTCGGATTGCCGTTTCTGATGTAAAATGCATTGGTATTATCTGCAACGGGTTGAAGGTAACTTACGTTCGGCTCCGCAAACCGGGCAGAATAGTTAAGACGGAATATTTTGTACTTCAATTGAAATGTTGGCCATATAAAATTATAACGCTGATTAATATTTGCAGTATTGGTAAAGCGGTTGTTTAACGAAATATAGTTGTGTACCAATCCCGGTTGAAGGTAGAGATCTTTAGTTACTTTATACCCAAGACTGATGTTCGTGTTGGTTTTAAAGCCGTCCTGTTTAACGGTTTGAGATAAATTGGGAATGGCAATATCGTATAGCTGGTTAGCCGGATTGCGGTAAAAAGTGCTTAATGCATTTTCGTTATTGATGATATTTCCGCTTACATCTGCTTTAAAATTCAGTTTTTTGCTGATTGGTTCGGTATAGTTGCTATAGAGGTAAGACCTGAAGTTATCGATGGTATTATTTCTCAACTGATCGATCTCTGAAGTGGACGGGCTGAGGTAAAAAACACTGGTGCTTCTGTTGTAATTGATAACGGGATTTGGGGTTGCAGAAATATCGGCTCCCATATTGAAAGCTCTTCCAGCCTTTTTAAAATCCTTACTAAAATCGGCCCTTAACTGATATTTGTTGTTTGAAGTATTCAGGTCATTCAGATTATCGAGGGCATTAATGAGCTGACTATTCGCATTGTTGTTACGAGAAGAGACCTTGCTTACCGAATTGTTAGAACTTAGTACAATTGCCGGCTCGATAGTGAGTTGTGTTAAAGAATCGATTTGCCAGTCTAATTTTCCACCTATATTATGTTTCAATATCAGTGTATTGGTGTTTTCGCTGGCATTGGTAATCAACCTGTCGGTACCTAATGTTTGGTTGGTATTGGTGAGTTTCTCCAGAAGATTATCCGATCGGCCAAAGAAATATTGGGTATTAATTTTGATTCCTTTTTTGGTTAAAGTGTTAAAATTAAAACCACCACCCGAAGAGGTTTGAACACCATTATAACTGCCGCCGAAATTAATGCCATTAAACTCGAAATAACCTGTAGAATTCATCATCATGGAATTAATGCCACTTCGGTTAAAACCACCTATTCGCTGTACATCGTTGGGATTAAAGCCTGGTTGATTGATGTTGTTGCCATAAGCCAAAATACTTACCTGTGTGGTATCTCTAAAGAAGTTCATTAATCCACCGGCCTGATACAGGTCTTTTAAACCTCCACCAGCATATAATTTGCCGAAAGCTCCTTTTTTAATTGCTTTTTTCAATTTTAAATTGATAATCTGTGGGATTTCTGCTGCCGTTAAATCCGGATCACGTCTTTTGGCCTGTTTATCATCAACCACCTGTACCTTATCGATGATATTAGCGGGCAAATTTTTGGTGGCAATCTGCTGGTCGCCACCAAAAAATTCTTTTCCATCCACTAAAATTTTACTAACTGTTTTACCGTTAACCTGTATAGAACCATCGGCTGCAATGGCAACGCCAGGAAGCTTTTTTAACAGATCTTCTACCACTGCTGATGGCAGGGTTTTAAATGATTCTGCATTAAATTCAATGGTATCTTTACGTACAACTACGGGTGGCCTTTCTCCCGAAATTACAACCTCGTTTAAGTCATTTGCCTTAACGGAAAGATAGAGGGTGCCCAAATTTAATGCGGGATTGGCCGCAGTTAGTTCGACCTCTTTTCGGTAAGTTCCATATTGCCACGCGGTTACCACTAAACGGTATTTTACACCTATGGTTAAACCATTGATTTTGAAAACGCCTTTATCATCCGATAATTTATAAGTGCTTAATATACTATCGCCAACTTTATATACTGAGATTGTTGAGTAATTTAAGGTGGTCTTGTGATTGGCGCTATCGGCTAAAATTCCGGTAATGCTTCCGTTTTTTTGTGCAAATAAATTAAAAATTGCTAAGGTAAGGGCGATTGAAAGTAAGAGTTTCTTCATATATATATTAAATAACAAGCTAAAATTAGGCGCTATGCTTTTATGGTACAGATAAATGTGATGAACGATATAAAAAATGTGACAGACTAAAAATCTAATAGACGTACTGGCTGACTGAACGTTGCACTTAATTAAAACAACTAATCTTTTAGGTAAAAGTAATTGCCTTAAGGTGTTTTTGCAAATACTAAACGAAAAAATTACATAACGCTAAAAAGAAAAAGCCCCAAGCTAATGCAATGGGGCTGAGAAAGCAAATATTATTAGTTTAGTGCAAATCGTTATAATTGATGATTTTAACATCCGGGTTTTTGGCTAAAATTTCTTCCATCCATTTGCGGTGCGAGGCACCCACACCAACTACAACCCTTTTTGCTTTTTTTGCCTTTGCCTGATCGATGATGTTTTTGCACATGCCTTCGTTTCTTAAAGTCCATTGTGCAATCATCTCTTTTACTGTCTCGGTCGGAAAACCTGCATAACCATAAAAATGACGGCCACCATAAAAGTTCCAGGCCTCATCCAACATGCCGTATTTCACGGTATTCATTCCCGCATATGGATCCGCATTGAAAACCTTCGCTTCAGCTTCATTGTAAGCCCAATATTTTTCTATGGCTTTAATGGTAGCGGCTTCCTGCGAGGTGCTATCGGCTTTCGCTTTGTTGATTAAAATTTTGTATAAAGAATCTGTTTTGCCCCAGGCTTCACTCCATGGTTTATCATAGGTTTGGCAATCCATGTTGTAAATCCGATCTTGTTTTAATTGGTAAATAAGAGGGAAATAGATTTTGCTATACTCACTTCCAGGTCTGCTGAACCCTTTTTTCTTTAATGAATCGGTATTTCCGAACATTTTTGCATATTCAACCTGTTCTTCTTTGCCAAAGCTTTGTTTCATGTAATTTTCGAGTACAAAGATTTGATAATCGGCATTGCCCCTGTCCCAGTTTTTAGCATAATTAACGGCTAAATCCATTCTGGTTTTATGGTAGTAGGCAAATTTAGCGAGCGCTTTCTGGTCATTTTTAATTTGTGCACCAATATTTTTGGGAGATACCGGATTTAATTTTTCTATATAATCATGCCCTTTTCTAAATGCTTTTTTGGCCCAGTTGTTTTCTTCGAGTTTAGCGTAATCGCCCTGAGGCAGGTATTCGCCAAAAACCATATCGGGTTTAAAGTTTTTAAGCTTATCAATTATTGCCTGAAAGTTTTGTGTCGATTTAGAATTGTCGTGGGCGGAGCCTACTATAACAATTTCGATTTGGTTCTGGGCATTCGATTTAACCGCAACTGCGATTAACAATAAAAATGCTAAGCTGAGTTTTTGTATAGTTTTCATAATGAATCTTGTTTTGGTTTTTGTTGATTCAAAGATGAGCATACACACTTGGCTGCTATATTTAATTATCCCAATGGCTTATTATATTATCCCAACCGGTAAAAAGGAAGCTGGAGACGTTGAGTGCCTAGCATTAAGCGTTCGAATAGCAATTTAAGGCTTTGATCCTAAAAATGAGACTATTCCATCAGTTTCTGGTTAAATCCAACGATCAGTTTAAACAGATCTTTATACTCCGTAAGCGGCAATGTTTCAGGTTTATCGAATACGTCGTGGTAGGCTGAAGGACCACCCTGAGTATAAATGAAGAATGCCGGAACACCTTTTTCGGTAAAGAAATAGTGATCGCTGTTGGCTGCTTTACCTCTGGAGTTCATTTTTGAGAGATAATGATTTTGATTGTTGATGGCGTTTAGCAGCGCAAATGCTTTAGGATAAACGGATGCATTAACCACCGTCATGCCGGCTTCGCCGGTTCCAACCAAATCTAAGTTGATTAGGAATTTAATCTTGCTTAAAGGAATTAAAGGGTTTTCTACGAAATATCTCGATCCCAACAGCCCAGCTTCTTCGCCCGCAAAACAGATAAAACCAATAGAATAGGGTTGGGGATTGGCGGCATAATATTTGGCAAGACTCAATAAAGTGGCTACACCGGCAGCGTTATCGTTTGCGCCAGGGAAATAGGTTTCTGCACCCATTCCGCCCAAATGATCGTAATGCGCGGTAATGATTAAAAGGGAATCGGGAAATTTAGTGCCTTTAACTAAACCGCAAACATTGGCAGCCTGAAATTCTGGAATGAATTTATTTTCAATATCAACATTAATTTCTTTTGGTACTGCTGTAAAGTTCTTTTTATTGAGCTGGATCGTTGTTATATCGCCAACTTCTGTAGCTACAGACCAGGTTAATTTATCTTTTAATAAAATTTTTAATGATGGAGAAGCCTGATAATTAAGACTATCCATCTTGTTTAAAATTGCCTTTTGTTTAGCACCAGGGCTTTCGTTACTCACAATGAAATCTTTACCGGGGATAAGTTTTTGACCATTTATTGCCACCATCATTTTTCCTGGGAATGTATTTACAGGGAAATTAAAAGGCTGCTTATAAGATAGACCCATTGGCAACAGGCCAATTTTCTGATACGCTGCAGCAAGGTAATCGGCAGATTTTTTCATTCCGTCTTTGGTATAACCTCTGCCCCAAAATTCTTTTGATGTAAGGGTGTTTATTATATTTCTGGTATAAGTAGAATCTTGTGCGAAAGTGTTGATTGCTAAAAACAGGAAGATAATAAAGCCAAATTTTTTCATCCCGAAATTTAGTGAATTAAATTGTTATCAAACCTCGTGTTTTTTTAAACGGCGGAATCTTAAACCCTATAATAACTGTGCTAAGGTGTCTTAGGGGCGCGATATTTTTTTTGGAAATCAAGGTTCGGTGTGCTTCGGTTACGAAAGTCCTGCTATCACTTCAAGTCCTCACTCGTGTCTCGTTCCGGGCTTTCCGTTCTATCAGGTTTATTTAACTTGGGCCTGTAGTTCTTAAGCCTAAAGACGAAGCTAATCAAAGCCCCACAGGGTATTTTGAACCCTGTGGGGTCTTTTAATATTGTAAATCTGCGTTAGGGATTGTAAGGGTTCTGTGCCGGTTTTCACCGGTGCCGGAGCGCAGCCCTGAAAAGCCTGGCCCTTGCGTAGCTTGGGAAACGCCCTTATCAATTGGCGGTTAATAATTTGAAGTTTAAATGGCTTATCGCTTGTAAGGTTTATGCAAAAAATGGTTGACAGTTAACCGGCCATTGCCCATTAACCACCAACCATTCACTATAAAAACAACTGTTTTACTTTACCAGATAAGGCTGTAAAGCAGTTTTAATTTTTTCTTTGTTCTGGCTTGCTGTCCATTTTTCTTTAATAGATTGGTCGCCCAGGTTAAAAAGTGTTTCGTAAAGCAATTTGCCATTTGCCATAGTTTGCACTTTGAATGTATTTTGCGAGCTAATAATATCAGCCCAAACGCCACGAACATCTGCCCAATAAGTTTGCTGGCTGGCCCACCATTTTTGTGCATATGCAAAAGTTTTAGGATCTATTTTCGTAAATTCCTCGTAACCTTTTTCAACAACTAAAAGTTTATCGCCATCAGCAGAACGTACTATTTTTTTATTGTCCTGCTCAAACATCCAACCATTTTTAGTGATGGTAATTCTGCTGCCACGGTTTAATACATTGTAATCTTTACGCACAGTAGATTCTCTTCTTGGTAGTGGAGAATCGGTTTCGCTCGACCAAGAATCGTGACCGCCAACATGACTCCATGTTCCATAACCCTGGTAACGTGGACTATCATCAACCTGATAAACTTTTTGTGTCCATTTTCCTTTTACATCAGCTGGCGTTAAATTGCCTTTTTTCCATGCATTACCTTCGGTATAAAGCATAATGTTGGTGTCTTCATACGTCCAATCCTGGCGCCAGTGTTTAATAACCGTGGTATCGTTAATGGCCAGCATGTGCTGGATTACAATTCTTTTAGGTTCATCAACAATAATCTCTGCCCATTCGTTGCCATGGCTTTCGTAAGGCTTACTGAATTTGTAGTTTGGATCTGGGGCGGTAACTTCACCGTAGTTGAAATTCACTTCATAAAAACCAGCCAACGATTTTATTGCTTTTCTATCCTTTTCTAGTTTTTCTTCAGGAGAGTCGACTTTTGTTTGTGCATTAGTATTAAGGGTAATCAAACCAGTTAATACTAAAATTAGGTTTAAAAATTTCATTTTTATTATTAATTAGGGTGTACTTAGCTTTCCGCCACTGCGGTATTTTTTTTCTTTTTTCCTTTCCCCCACCAGATGATGAATCCGGTTATGGGTAAACTTGCTGCAATTAAACTGGCAAAAAATGCCATTATTTTTCCGGTTAATCCTAAAATCGCCCCTACGTGGATATCGTAGTTCATGCCAATTACCGTTTCTCCAGCATTTTTTTCTGATTGGTTTGTTCTATGCAATAACTTGCCCGAGTACTGATCGAACTGAAGTATGTCGTAATTCCAATACGTTTCCTTGCCCCGGTATCCCGTGGCGTAAATGGTTGCCGAACCGCCATTGGCAGGCGACATGGCAATGCGATCTTCATTTTTAAATATTTTTTTGGCTTGCTCAAAAGCAATATCGAAAGGAACTGCAGTAATGGTTTTGGTTGAATCTGATTTAACTTCTACTACTTTTGGGGGCGCGGTACTTCCCGATGCTACTACGTAAACCGTGGTCTGGAACCATTGAAATGCCCAAACCAGGCCGGTTAAGGCCAGCATTAGGCAGATCAGCATTACATAAAAACCCAACACATTGTGCATGTCGTAATTAATGCGTTTAAACTTGGCTTTCCACTTTACTTTAAAGCTTTTATCGAAGTTTGATTTTTTGAGGTTTTTAGGCCACCACATCACCATTCCAGAAATGAGAAGAAATACAAATATGAAGGTAGACCATCCAATAATCTGCTGGCCAATGGGGTGATTGATCAACAAACTCCAATGGATCATTTTAACTACTCCAAAAAACTCATATTTATAATCGGAAACTAAAGTTACTTTTCCGGTATAAGGGTTAATCAGCACAACATCGTAATAATCTATAGAATCGAAATACCAGAATGCATTAGGGTTGCCAGGTTTATAAACGCCAAGCTCCCATGCCCTTCCTGGTGCTTTATAAGCAGAAACAAAGGTGATTTTCTTTTTATTCCCCAAAGCTTTTTCGGCGTTGGCCTGTAGCACACTTAATGGTAGGGTTTTAGGATTTGATGGAACCTCTACAAAAATCTCCTTGCGGTGAATGAGTTCGGTAATTTCTTTTTGAAAAACATAAATACACCCGGTAACGCCCAACATCAGTACGATTAAACCAGATGCGATACCCAGCCATAGGTGCAGCCAGTCGCTTATCCGCCTTAAACGCGATTTCTTATTTTTTGATTTGGTTGATGTTTTTGTTAGTGCCATTAGCAAAGCTATATGAATAAAAGAACCAATTAACCTTTTTTAAGGCTAATTGGCTTTAAATTTTTATAAAAATTTCGATTATTTAACTTCAGTAGTATAGGTTACTAAATGCCAAACTTTATCGTAATCTTTTCCATTTAATTTTCCAGGTGTTTTATCTTCTGTAAATGCTTCAAGAAAATAATTTCCTTTTTGTTCTGGTTTGAAAGTAAATTTACCATCGGCATCGGTTTCAATAGGCTGTGCTTTTCGCGCTGCATTTACAACAGTTAACTTTTGTTTTGCAAAAGGAGCTTTGTTGTAGATTACCTGGTGAACCGAGGTTTCACCCACTTTTAAAGCATGTTTATCTGGTCTGATGGTTAATGCTGCAGTTGCTGGGAAAGCAATGTTTATTTTTGAATTTCCAACAGCAACATCAGCAAAAGCATAATATTCAATTTTAGCTTTTTCATAAACGTCAGCAACTTCATGCACTACAGAAAGTCTATAGGTGCCTTCTTGATCTGGAGTGAAGCTTGCTTTAAAGAAACGTACATCAGGAGCAGTGGCTAAAACCTTCGTTGTTCCGTTTGGAGCAGTTAAAACCAGCTTAAATTCTTTTAAGTTGCTGAACCATTTTGCGGCAGAATCTGGTTCGTTGCTTTCGTATTCTCCGAAGAAAACTTTTACTTCCTGTGCTTGTCCTTTTTTGCCTGTTGAGGCTGTTTCTATCCATAAAGCATGTGCAAATGCACTCGAAATGCTAAAGGCTAGGAAGAAAAATAGTAATGAGATTTTAGTTTTCATGTTTTCTGGGTTGGGTTTTAAACTCGGGAGAGACTGATCTGATTCAGCCTCCCGCGATTGATTTAATTAAAATTTATATGCTATGCTTACTCTGTAGTTTCTTGGGGCTTCTGCTTGCCATGAGTAAGCTGGTTGATCGTAGGTTGGAGCATTCCAATAGTTGGTGTAATACGCACCGCTGTATAAATACTTATCCAAAATGTTAAATACATTTGCGGTCACTTTTATTTTTTTATGTGACCAGAATAAACCTCCATCGAGTTTGAAATAGTCAGGAAGATTTTCGTTAGCATTTTCACCACTGTAGGTGCCTACTGCCCTGTCGGCTAAATAGGTAAAGCCTCCGGAAATTCCTGCACCTTTAAGCGGGCCATTTTGTAATGAGTAGGTTAACCATGCATTAGTGGTATGTTTTGAAAAACCTGGTACTACCTGGCCAACAAAAACACCTGAAACTCCATCAGCAACTTTTGTTACTTTACCATCGGTATATGCGTAATTTGCAATTAGGTTTAAGCCTTTTGCCAATTCACCGCGTAAATCGAACTCTATGCCTTGTGCTCTTTTTTCGCCAATTACAATACTGAAAGTTTCTCCAGCCTTGTTAAGTGGATCTGCGGTAAGTTCGTTTTGTTTGGTAATTCTGTATACAGATAAAGTGGTATTCCAACGGCCGTCAAACCAATCTTTCTTTATGCCAAATTCTTTGTTATTCCCGGTAATTGGTTTTGCAGTAGAACCATCACGGAAAAAACCGGTTTGTGGTGTAAAGGCCTCGTCATAAACAGCATATACAGAAGTGTTTTTATCAACGGATACACTTAAGCCAACCCTTGGGGTAACGTGTTTTGCTTTATCAGGAGAACCACCCCAGGCCGATTGACTTACATAAGTATAACGACCTGCAAGGGTTAAACGAACAATATTATCGAAAAACCCTAATTCATCCTGAACATAACCGCTTAGGTATTTTTGATCCATTAAACCTCCAGCTGCAATAGCCCTTTGTTCTAATGGAGTAACACGGTCAAAGTTTGGATAACCATTTGATGGGAAGCCATAATTAGGGTTGTATAAATTAAATGGAGAACTGGCGAGATCTAAATCGTGAGACTGACCCCAATCGGCCATATAATTTTTCTTACCACCATCAAAACCAGCTAAAATGCGGTGTACAATACCGCCTGTTTTAACCGTTCCGTTCACAAATAACTGCGCTAATTTCATGCTGCTTTCAGCATCCCATATACCAACATTACGAATAATGGTGCCATTTGGATATACTGCCGATGGCCATGAGCTTGTGCCATTTTGTAAATATTTATAATAAGCTGCTTGTGCAGTTAATTTCCAATTCTGACCTAGTTGTTGGGTTAGGTTCAATGTTAAACTATGGTCGTTGATTCGGGTAGGCTGTACACCAGGTTGTGTTAAGGTAAACTCTCTTGGTAAGCTGGCATACCCAGTGGTATTAAAAATGTAATAGGAACCTACTTCGGTCATTTTTGCATTTTGTAAAGTATACTCTGCTGTTAGCTTAGTGCCGGGCGTTATTTGATAACTTAACACGGGTGCAAAGCTGTAGCGATCATTTTGTTCGAATGGTCTAAACGATCCCTTATTTTGTGCAGCTGCGTTTAACCTGAATAAGAATTTACCATCAGCTGTTAGTTTGTGGTCAAGATCAATTGTTGTACGGTATAAATCGAAGCTTCCAGCAGTAAACGAAACCTCGCCCTGGTTTAAACCAGTAGGTTTTTTGGTCACCACGTTATACATCCCGCTTGGATCGCCATTGCCCAGCATAAATCCTGCAGGACCTTTAACAAACTCAATATGGTCAACAAAGCTCATGTCTTCGGTTAATGGTCCCCAGTAAGATGAAACTACATTGAAACCATTACGCATGGCCTGAATTTGCGATCCGCGCATTAAAATATTGGTGTACATGTCTCCCCAGTGTTCAAGGCGAACTGCACCACTTACATTTCTAATCAACCCATCGCTCATGCTAATGATCTGCTGGTCTTTAAGGATTCCATTGCTTACGATTTGAATGTTTTGTGGTGCCTCTAATAATGGTTCGTTTAATCTAAGTGTAGCAGAAGGTAAGCTTACTTTGTATTTCTGATTAATTCCTGCTATGGTAATTTCCTCAAGCGCCTGATCATTTTCTTTCAATATGAAATCGATAATTTTAGTCTCACCTGCAGCGATTGTAATGCTTTTTTCTGAGGCGTTGATACCAACTGCAGAAGCTTTAATTGTATAAGTACCGGCTTTAACACGGTTTATGGTGTATAAACCATTATCATCTGATGTAGTTCCTTGACCCTTGCCCTTTAAGCCAATTGAAATAAAGGCCGCTGGTTTTCCATTAGAAGTGCTAATCTTTCCCTTTATTGTTCCAAATTGTTGCGCAAATGAGAATAAGCTAAAAAGAGCGAGTAAGAACGTTAAACTAATGGGTTTAATTTTATTCATTTTTTAATATTTATTGTTGTTTTTAACTAAAATTTATAAGTAACACTTCCGGTAAAGGTTCTCAGGTCCTGAGGGTTCATGGTGCTGTAACCTGTCCAGTATTTTTGGTTGGTAAAGTTGTCTGCTTTTACTCCGATTCTGAATCTTGAATGATCGTAAAATACAGAGGCATTGAAAACCTCATAAGCAGGTAATATAAATACGCCCTGGCTTACACTATTTACAATTTTATTATCGCTGGCATAGTTACCACCGGCGCCCAATCCAAAACCTTTTAGCGAGCCTGCATTGAATTTATAACTGATCCATAAGTTTGCTGAGTAGGGTGCTGCAGAATAAGCATCTCTTCTGCCTTCTACATCCGGCGATGCATTTTCTAAATGATTATCATTATATGCAAAACCTGCAATAATATTTAAACCGTCAACGGGGTTTGCAATAATTTCAGCTTCGATACCCTTGCTAATTTTATTGCCATCCTGGATTTGTGCATTTGGATTTGATGGATCTCCGTTATAGCCCCTAACAATATCTTTAACTTTAATATAATAGTAAGATACAGCGCCTGTTAACTTGCCATTAAATATGTTTGTTTTAACCCCACCTTCAATTTGGTTTGCTTGCTCTGGTTTAAAAGCATTACCTTGATAATCTATACCGTTTAAGTTGTTAAAGCCGTTCTGGTAATTGGCAAATAATGATAGCTGATCTTTAATCGGCTGAAATACCAAACCGAATTTTGGAGAAAAAACAGTTTGTTTGTAGGCACCTTTTGGAGCCGAACCTGCCCGATCAGAATTACCTTTATTGTCGAACCGGTCTACTCTTAATGCAGCTAAGGCAATTAACCTATCTGTTACATTAATCACATCAGAAACATAAGCACTGTATGTATTGGTTTTGAAGTTATACGGATATTTAGGAACACTAGGGAGTGCTGCATAAAATGCCGCTAGATTGTGTTCAGTAAAATTATTGTAGTTAGCGCCACTTCCATCTTTATTGGTCAGATCAAAAGTGTCGATCGAATAAAACAATTGATCGGAGTTTTGGCGTAAATAATCAAGGCCTAAAACCATTCTGTTTTTTACCGAACCTAAGTTAAAAGTGCCATTAAAATTTTGTTGTACCTCATAAGTAAAAACCTTACTGTTATCAGTTGACTGATCTGCTCTTGATATCAAATCGGCACCTGGTGCAGCCGTTGGGTTGCCCAATGGAGGATAGTTGTTCGGGACTAAGAACAAATACGTACCACGGCCGTTAGAGAAACTATAATTGCTTGAAAAGCTGGTGTGTGAAGACCAGTTTTCGTTAAACTTATAGTTGGCCTGCCCGAAGAAGTTTGAGCTATTGTATTTTTGCTTCATCGCATCAGCAGTGAAGGATTTGTCGTAAGCTATTCCAGATTGATCTGCCCTATCAAAACCGAGGTCTTTTACGGGAAAATAGAAGAAAACGAAAGGTTTTAAGGTACTTGTACCGTTCGCAATTTCGGCATCGAAAAGAAAGTCTAATTTATCGTTTACTTTATATGACAAGCTAGGTGCAATAAAGAAACCTTTATCATAAACATTCTCCTGGAAAGAACCTTTGTAATTGTAAGAAGTGTTTAACCGGGCATAAATGTGGTTATCTTTATCAACAGGAAAATTGAAATCGGTACTAACCCGGTTAAAATCGTAACTACCTGTCGAAAAGCTTACCGCACCTCCTATTCCTTCGAAAGGTTTTTTGGTTATGCGGTTAATTAAGCCACCATATGAGGTTAATGTACTACCGAATAAGGTAGCAGATGGGCCTTTAATAAACTCTACATTTTCTAAGTTAGCAGCATCATTACGGCCGGTTACATTTCCAGCAATTCCGTTTCTTAATTTTGCCTGTACAATAAAACCCCTTGATGCATAATAAGCACCACCATCGCCACCACGGGAGGTTGCTTCCCACATTTTTTGAACACCAGTTGCATTACGGGCTGCATCATCAACCGAAAACACAAGCTGATCGGCCATTGTTTCTTTCGTAATCGTGGTATATACCTGAGGGTTTTCTAAATTATTTAACGGCATTTTCGAAATAAATTCACTTTTCTTTGCGATGTACTTATTTACGCCCTGGTTAATATTTACTTCATTAAGCTGATTTGAATTTTGGTTGATTACAAAATCAACAGTTTTGTGCTCTCCGGCGGCAATCACTACCGGTTTTTCTATATTTTGGATACCAACAGCCGATACCCTTAAGGTATAAGAGCCAGGTTTAACCCTTTGGATTTCGAAAATGCCTTTTTCATTGGTCACATTTCCTAGTCCTTTGCCTTTTAAACCAACCGAAATATAAGCGGCTGGTTTACCATCTGAAGTGGTAACTGTGCCGCTAATGGTCGAAAACTGCTGGGCAAAGGAGAGTAGGCTGGTAAGAGTTAAAAAAAATGATATACAGAAAAGTCTGATTTTAAGCATTATAATATTTATTTGGATTAATTCTAAACTGCTGCAAAATAACGGTAGAAAATCTTATTATCCAAATTATTTTGAATTATTCTAAATAGTAATGTTTCGATAATAAGAAGATGTGGTTTGATAACATAATCCAATTAACAAACCTTGATTTTTCTACTAATGAGCTATTGGATATGATTGTCTAGGTTTTTTGAAATTTGGGTTTGAAGTAAACCAATGAATTAGTGTTGCTAAAAGCAGGTACATGCCAATTCGTGAGCTGAGAATGTGAGTATAAGTATGATTAATATTATTTTTTATCTATGATAACAGCATTGTAATGTAGAATTAAATATGAAGAGTTGTATTTTTTGTGTTAAAATGTGGGGATTTATGGTTAAAATAAAATTAGAATACGATGTGAAATGCATATATATTTATGTATTAATTAAGGGTAACTAATTCTAAATCAACTGAAAAGCTGTATTAGTGAATATGTTGAAAGAGGGAAATGTAAAAATCAATATCTGTAAAACAGATATTGGGAACATATTATAATTTAAATAACACTCACAAACTATGACCTTATGAAAACAGTATTTATTATCTCGCTCTTTTTTGCAACTATTTGTTTGTTCTCCTGTAGCAAGGAAGATGAAATGAATTACAAAGTAACAAAGGCAATGTCACTTGAACAAAGTATAAGTTCGTCAAATAATATCACTAGTGGTGATACTGGAAATTATGTAAAGGCATGTCCAGATGGATTTAGTGGCTGTGGTGCTACATCCGGGATAGTGTGCGAAATCTCTCAACAACCTTGTACCACTCCACCAAAACCTATACTCCGTCAATATCCTTGTTCGGGCTCAGGTTTAATTGGTTGCAAAGCTGGCCTCCAAAGCGGTCCTACTTGTCCGTCTGCAATAATATGTCCTGGGGAAAATCATCCATCTCCATGCAATTTTGGAAGTATAGCATTTGGATGTTTTTCTGGGTCACCAATCGGTGGACCTAGTTGTAGTCCTTTGGTGAATTGCCAAACTCCACCAGACTAAATAGTTTTTATGTTTAAATACCTATTTGTTTTTTGCCTATTTAGTTTTATTTGTACTTGTGTTATTTCTTGTAAAAACACTGATCAAGATAAATACATAATAAGTTCGAAATCAGCTAAAGATACCTGGAAATATGAAGTTAACACAGATTCAATTCAGATCCCAGTTGAACAAGAGTATAGTGGCCCATATTTTACTTATACACAATATAGCGAGCATAATGTAGATTATCTCATTGGATATAATCCTGCCTTATCAAGTATTGATATTTTTGATTTGACGCACCGAACTTTAGTTAAACAATTAAATTTAGTTGGTAAAAGCTGGTCATTCAAAAACCTGGATAAGAAGGATTTAGATAAAAGTAGAAGTATAGCGGATATTTCTATAATAAATTTTAATTCTATTATACTTAATTATGGCAATGAAAAACTGGTTATAATTGATACGAATCTGCACAAGAAGCAAGAGATTTCAATGGACAGCATATCAATTAAAAATAATATGCCTGGGAAACCTATTTCATACAGTCATGATTTTAAAATGTTTCTTTATAATAATAGGCTTGTTTTGAATCAGGTATATTACGATTTTAATTGGAATAAAAAAATGCCCGCTTTTGTTTCTTTAAATATGAATACTGGGAAACTCACATTTCTTCCAATTTCTTATTCTGATTATCTATACAAAATTAAGGGGAGCGCAGGTTTTTTAACATCTATTGTTACGAGTGAACATCAAAAACAGGGCGTTCTGACGTATAGCTATCTCTATGAATCTAATATCTATCAGTATAACCCTAGAAATTCAACCATCACTAGTTATGGTGGAACACCTTCAAAAGGCAAGTATCTGGCTGATTCAGTATCTTATATTAAAGGTGAAGATCCTAAAAAATGGGTAACCCATAATATAGAAAACAGCCAGTTCTTCAATGTAATGTATGATAAATACAGGCATGTCTATTATAGGTTTAGCTTAAGAAATATATTACAGGAGAATGGTAAATATTTTAATTCCATTTTGGATAAGCCTTTGGTGTTAATGATTTTTAATGAAAAGTTCGAAGTAATTAAGGAAATAGAATTGCCCATGTATAAATATTCGCCAAATACATGGTTTATTACAAAAGAGGGCTTATTCATTTCACCAACGCATAGAAAAAGTAAATTTGTGGATCCATCACATTTGAGATTCGATATTATAAAGGTTATAAAAAGTAAACCATAATGAAAAAGTACTGCTTTATTTTAGTCGTCTTATTAATAATTACCGCATGCAACAAGCGCAAGATGTCGGGAGACGAGGAACATCTTAATATGTATTTTAAAGAAAAGCAAAACACAGATCTACTTAAATTAAATAATTTTTTCATAGTTGTAATTTCAGGAAACTGTGGTTCCTGTACAGAAAAGACTATTAAATTTCTCAAGCAGCTTGGAGACAAGAAGGAAAATAAATTTAGGGATTATAAAAAAATAGTTGTAATCCCCAGCAATAATGCTGAGGTTTTAGATTCGATAAAAAATTCCAACATACAATTCATCGTTGATGAAGGATTTGAATTGGAAAAATATGGAGTCAACTTTCAACGAAATGCTTTTTTTGAATTTAAGAATGCCAAACTGGTTTATAAAGATTGGTTGTATCTGGATAACGTTGATACGGTGGCAAAAAAATACAGTTTCATGCTCAAATAAAAAATCGCTTTATATATTGAACCCCAATAATATAAAGCGATCATAAAATATTTTTATCTATTATTTGATCAATATCACCTGTAAACTTAAAGGGCGTTCAGTTTCATTTGCAGGTGTTACCAAACCACCACAAATAATGTCATAGTGATAACCCGCTGTAAAACTGGTGCTGGCGGAAGTAGCTTTAACTGTTCCCGATGAAGTTTCTTTTGCATCCAATGTATAAGTTCCTGCATCTACAGCAATAAAACCACTCGCACTTTTATAGGCTTTATTCGTAACCAACATGGTAGTTGCGCTGGTTTTGGCCAGGTCTAAAGCCGGTGCATCAGGCGATAAATTGATAAAACGGATGTAAGCTTTATCCGTTGATGGAATGGAAAGATCATCACTAATGGTATAAACATCTAGCGCAGCCGGTTTATTAATTAAGTAAGCAGAGTAATAAGTGCTTGCATTTAAAGTAACGGTTTTGGTTAACAAGCTCTCTGCGCTACTGGCCGTCGTAAATTTTAAACTGTAAGCGCCTGCGGCATAAGAAAGATAAGCAGCAGAGCCTCCAAATGGTAAAGCTGCCGAATTAACCATGCTGCCATTAAAGTAAGCATTGTAGGTAGCCAGAGAAGGTGATGCATTAATTACCCTTAGATAAGATATTGTAGGATCGGCAGTTTCAGTTTTTTTACATGAAGTTAATGCTGTAAAAGCAATTAGAACAAATAAAGGGATCGATTTGAAATGGAATGGAGTAAAATTCTTCATACGGTTAAAATTTGATTTAATATTTAAAGAGTATCCATAAAACGATAGCCGGATTGCATTCGCTACAGACATACAAATATTGAGTTTAAACCATATTCCAGGATGTTAAATGATGTTAAGCAGATGTTAAAGTTCGTCGCATTTTTTTAACAATGTTAAAATTGGCAATAGAACCTGTAGCTTAAATGTACGATACACGAATTTTTTTAAATTTATAAATAGCCTCAATACTTGTTTAAGTCAGATTAGTCCCATAAAATGGAAAGCTTAACATAAAAAAATGATGATATTATTGTGTAACTCGATTTTTATTTAAACCTTTGCACCTCAATAGAGTTAAAGCCGTTTTAATACGCAAGAAATGATTAAACAAATTTTACATAAACTTTCTGTTTCCACAGCACAAAATGTGTCTGGAAAAGGTGTGTTTATTAATCATTTTCAGCCTGTATTTTATTATCCCACAAGCCGGCAAAATTTCACTCCGCGTATTTAGTACCTACACTAAACGTAACGAGGAATTGATCCTCTCTAAAAACCCAATTAACAAGAATACTTATAATTTTTCGTTAGAAAACGAATGGATATTAACGAATTTATAGTGCAGGTTGCACTTCCTGAACATCGTGTATTTGCAGAAGAAATAGTAACCGAAATGGCAGAATCGGCAAAAGCTCGTGGAACAGGGATTGCTAAGCGTTCGCCGGAATATATTTCTAATAAAATGCAAGAAGGCAAATCGGTTATTGCTTTCCATAAAGATGGCTCTTGGGCAGGATTTTGCTATATAGAAACCTGGAGCCACGGACAGTTTGTGGCCAATAGTGGTTTAGTGGTAAGTCCTAAGTACCGCAAAGCTGGATTAGCAAAAGCAATCAAAAATGAAATTTTCGGTTTATCGAGAAAGTTGTACCCAAAGGCAAAAATATTTGGTTTAACAACAGGCTTGGCCGTAATGAAAATCAATTCAGATTTAGGCTATGAGCCTGTAACCTACAGCGAACTTACCCAGGATGAAGAGTTTTGGAAAGGTTGCCAAAGCTGCGTAAACTTCGAAATTTTAAAAATGAAGGAACGCAAAAACTGTATGTGTACAGCTATGCTTTACGATCCTGCCGAGAAGAAACATGAGGTAGCCAAGCAATTTGCCGAAGAACTGCAGAAGAAACCCAAATTATACGAGCGCTTTATGCGCATTAAGCAGCGTTTAGTTGTTAAACCTAAGCCAAAAAATGGCTTAAAAGCCCTTTTATTTTTATTTACCTTTTTATTTAAATAGCATGAAAAAAGTTGTTTTAGCATTTAGCGGAGGCTTAGATACCTCATTTTGTTGTATTTACCTGGCACAAGACCGTGGATTGGAAGTTCACTCGGTAATTGTAAATACTGGTGGTTTTTCTGATGAAGAGTTACAGGAAATTGAGAAAAGAGCATATGCTTTAGGCGTAAAATCGCATGCTGTTGTAGATGAAACTGAAAGTTACTATGAAGGATGCATTAAGTACCTGGTTTTTGGTAACGTATTAAAAAATGCTACTTATCCATTATCCGTAAGTGCAGAGCGTGTTAGTCAGGCAACAGCTATTGCCAATTACGTGAAAAAAATTGGTGCAGATTATGTAGCTCATGGAAGTACCGGTGCAGGTAACGATCAGGTGCGTTTCGATATGATCTTCAATATCCTTATTCCAGAGGTTGAAATCATTACCCCAATTAGAGATTTAAAATTATCCCGCGAAGCGGAAATAGAATATTTAGCACAACATGGTGTAGAATATAGTGCAGAAAAAGCAAGATACTCGATAAACAAAGGTTTATGGGGAACTTCGGTAGGAGGAAAGGAAACCTTAACTTCTCACGAAACCTTACCAGAAAGCGCCTGGCCAACCCAGGTTTCAGAAACCGAATCGCGCAGGATAGAATTAACCTTCGAAAAAGGTGAACTTGTTGCTATTGATGGTGAAAAATTAGCACCTGTTAGGGCAATCCAAAAATTACAGGCAATCGCTCAGCCTTTTGGCATCGGTAGAGATATCCACGTTGGTGATACCATCATTGGTATTAAAGGTCGCGTAGGTTTTGAGGCTGCTGGCCCCATTATTATTATCAAAGCACACCATACTTTAGAAAAACACACCTTAACCAAATGGCAGTTAAGCTGGAAAGAACAGCTATCGTCTTTCTATGGCAATTGGCTGCACGAAGGTCAGTTCCACGATCCAATTATGCGGAATATTGAGGCTTTTTTAGCCGATACACAAAAATTTGTGAGCGGTAAAGTATTTGTAGAATTGTTGCCGTACCGTTTCCAGGTTATCGGAATTGAATCTAACCATGATTTAATGAGCAATAAATTTGGTAGCTATGGCGAAATGAATAACGCCTGGAGCGGAGAAGACGTTAAAGGTTTCTCTAAAATATTTGGTAACCAGGTAATGATCTGGCATAAAGTAAACAACGAGGCATAACCTCGGAGGTTTAAGGTATAAGGTTGAAGGCGTAAGGTTAAAGCGCCCGAACCTTAAGCCTCAAACCCTAAACCCTTTTAAATATGAAAATTAAAGCAGGAATAATTGGTGGTGCGGGCTATACCGGAGGCGAAATGTTACGCATTTTGGTTAACCACCCAAATGTTGAAATTGCTTTTGTAAACAGCACAAGTAATGCCGGAAACTTAATTTCTGATGTACATACTGACTTAATTGGCGATACAGATTTAAAGTTTGTAAGCGATATTTCACAGGATATCGATGTGCTTTTTCTTTGTGTTGGCCATGGGGATGCGAAGACGTTTTTAACCGCTAATCCAATTAACGACAGCATTAAAATCATCGATTTGTCGCAAGATTTCAGGTTGCATGCAAATGCCAGTTTTTCGACCAAAGACTTTGTTTACGGATTACCCGAGTTAAACCGCGATAAAATTAAAGCAGCTAAAAATATTGCTAATCCTGGTTGTTTTGCAACTTGTATCCAATTGGGTTTGTTACCGTTGGCTGCTAAAGGGCTGATTAAAAATGAGGTTCATATTAATGCAACTACGGGATCAACAGGAGCGGGGCAGGGTTTATCTACCACGTCGCACTTCAGTTGGAGAAACAATAACCTTTCTGTCTATAAAGCATTTGAGCACCAGCATTTGAATGAGATTAGTGAGAGTTTGTTACAGTTGCAACCATCACTTTCTGAAGCTTTAAGCTTTATCCCACAGCGTGGTGCATTTACCAGAGGTATTTTAGCTGCGATGTACCTGGAAAGTGATTTAAGTTTAGAAGAAGCGCAAAACATTTACGAAGCGTACTACAGTACTCATCCTTTTACGCATGTAAGCCGGAAAAACATCGATCTAAAACAGGTTGTGAACACCAACAAGGCATTGGTACATATAGAAAAACACGGTGGTAAATTATTTATCATCAGTATCATTGATAACCTGTTAAAAGGTGCCAGCGGACAAGCGGTTCAGAATATGAATTTAATGTTCGGCTTGGATGAAACAGTGGGACTCAAATTAAAAGCAGCCAACTTTTAGGCGGAAGGCTGGAAGGTGGAAGGCAAAAAGGTCTGGATTCAGATCTAAAATTTTAAATGTATGAGAGACTATCAAAAACTAGATGTTTGGAAAAAGGCTCACTTATTTACTTTACAAGTTTATAAGGAAATCCTACCTATCATGCCTATTGAAGAAAAATTTGCTTTAACCCAACAAATTCGGCGGGCCACCTATTCTATCCCTTTAAATATTGTAGAAGGAAGCGGTAAAAACACAGATAAGGATTTTGTTCATTATCTTGATAACGCACTTGGCTCTACAAAAGAAATAGAATATACTTTTATTCTCATACGTGATTTAGCTTATATCAGTTTAGAAGTTTACGAAGCTGTGAATAAAAGTGTTAATGAAATTAAGGCGATGTTAATCGCATTTATTAAATTTTTGAGAGGCGGTGGAAAAGGTTAGGCAGTATCAGCCTTCTACCTTCCAACCCTCGACCTTCAAACCTTATTAAAAAATGAACTTATTCGACGTTTACCCACTTAACGATATAGAAATAACAAAAGCGGCAGGCAGCAATGTTTGGGATGCTAATGATCAACAATATTTAGATTTATATGGCGGCCATGCTGTAATTTCAATCGGGCATACCAACCCACATTATGTAAACCGTTTAACCGATCAGTTAAATAAAGTTGGTTTTTATTCAAATTCAGTAAAAATCCCTTTGCAGGTTCAGCTTGCAGAATTATTGGGAACCGTTTCTGGTAAGAAAGACTTTCAGCTTTTTTTATGTAATTCTGGAGCTGAGGCAAATGAAAATGCTTTAAAATTAGCTTCATTTTACAACGGAAGAAAAAAGGTGATCGCTTTTACAGGTGCTTTTCACGGACGTACATCTTTGGCAGTTGCCGTAACCGATAATCCTAAAATTGTGGCACCGGTTAACCAGACCGAAAATGTAATTTTTTTACCTTTAAATAATGAGATTGCGTTAGAGGAAACTTTTAAAGCACAAGGCAATGAAATTTCGGCCGTTATTATTGAGGGCATTCAAGGTGTTGGCGGCATCAAAGAAGCTTCGAAGAGTTTCTTACAGAAAATCCGTTCACTTTGTGATGAATATAATGCGGTTTACATTGCCGATAGCGTACAATGCGGCTACGGACGTACAGGAACGTTTTACTCGCACGATTATTCTGGGGTTGAAGCAGATGTTTATACCATGGCAAAGGGAATGGGTAATGGCTTTCCAGTGGCAGGGATCTCTATTGCGCCTAAATTTAAACCTTGGCATGGAGAATTGGGTACAACTTTCGGTGGTAACCATTTAGCTTGCGCTGCGGCTTTAGCTGTTTTAGAGGTAATGCAACAGGAAAACCTGATGAAAAATGCTGAAGAAGTGGGAAGTTACTTAATTAGCGAATTGAAGAAATTTGAGCAGGTGGTAGAAGTACGTGGCCGTGGATTAATGATCGGTATCGAGCTACCTGCCGAACTGGCGCATGTTAAAAAAGAATTATTGTTTACACACCATATTTTTACTGGAGAGGCAAAACCGAACGTGATTCGTTTATTGCCAGCCTTAAATTTAACAAAAGCACATGCTGACGAGTTTTTGGCAGCTTTTAGAGAATTAGTAAAATAGATATTGTCATGCTGAGCCTGTCGAAGCACCCTTTTAAGCTTTAAAAAATGAAACTTTTCACTTCCGTACACGATGTTCCAAGCATCAAACAGTTTGTAAATGATGCGCTAGCGTTAAAGGCGAATCCTTATGCGCACCAAGATTTAGGTAAGAACAAAACCTTAGGTTTAGTTTTTATGAATCCAAGTTTACGTACCCGGTTAAGTACCCAAAAAGCGGCCTTAAACTTAGGTATGAATGTAATGGTGATGAATCTGGATAAAGAAGGCTGGGCTTTAGAAACACAGGATGGCGTGGTGATGAATGGCTCTACAGTTGAACATATCCGCGAAGCTGCTGCGGTGATGGGACAATACTGCGATATCCTAGGTTTACGTTCTTTTCCAAAACTGAATAACCGCGAGGAAGATTATAGCGAAGATTTCTTCAATAAATTTGTGAAATATTGTGCTGTGCCAGTAGTGAGTTTAGAGAGTGCAACACGTCACCCTTTACAAAGCTTTGCCGATATCATTACCATTCACGAAACCTGGACAAAGAAACCTGATGGCCGTAAACCCAAAGTAGTTTTAGCCTGGGCACCTCATGTTAAAGCGTTGCCTCAGGCGGTGCCGAATTCTTTTGCAGAATGGATGTGCAAAGCTCAGGCAGAAGGTATGATCGATTTTACCATCGCTCAGCCTGAAGGTTACGAGCTTTCGGAAGATTTTACACCAAATGCCAATATTCAATATAATTTAGAAGAAGCTTTAGCAGGTGCTGATTATGTGTATGTGAAGAACTGGAGCAGTTATAAAGAGTATGGAAAAGTGTTAACTTATCCCGATGGCTGGATGATGAATAATGAGAAGTTAAAGTTCACAAACGATGCGAAAGTGATGCACTGTTTGCCAGTTCGTCGTGATCTGGAATTATCATCAGAGATTTTGGATGGACCAAATTCATTGGTTATCCACGAAGCAGGTAACCGTTTATGGGCAGCACAGGCGGTGATAAAAGCAATGTTGGAGGAATTGTAAATCATATGCCTCGGCTCGTGTCTTCACGAACCGAAATTATTGGTGAAACAAAACTATTAATGTGGTTCGTGGAGACACGAACCACGGTAAGAATAAATTATGAAACAACTCACTATCATAAAAATCGGCGGAAACGTAATCGATAATTCAGAAAACCTACACCAGTTTTTATTGGATTTTACTGCATTGCCAGGAGATAAAATCCTGGTGCACGGCGGGGGTAAAATTGCAACTGAACTGGGCGAATCGTTGGGCATTGAAGCCAAAATGGTTGAGGGGAGAAGAATAACCGATATCGAAACGCTGCGGATTGTGACGATGGTTTATGCGGGTTTGATCAATAAAAACATGGTTGCCCAACTACAGGCCAAAGGTAGTAATGCCATTGGTTTAAGTGGTGCTGATGGTAATGTGATCAAAGCAAAAAAACGACCGGTTAGTACCAAAACCTATGGGCCGGAAGCTGGTCCTATGGCTGGAGCCGTAATCGATTATGGCTTTGTGGGCGATTTGGATGAAAATTCGGTGTCTTCAACAACTTTAGATAATTTGCTGAAAGCCGGATTGGTTCCAGTTTTATGTGCCATTACACATGATGGTGACACTCAGCTTCTAAATACCAATGCTGATACCATTGCTTCTTCTGTTGCAGTAGCGATGTCGAACTTATATGAAACACGTTTGGTATATTGCTTTGAGAAAAAGGGAGTACTTCGGGACGTTAATGATGATGCTTCTGTTGTAAGAGAAATCAAAGCTGATGAGTTTGAAGATTTAAAAGCCGATGGAACTGTGCAAGGTGGAATGATCCCTAAACTGCACAATGCCTTTGAAGCGATTAAAAAAGGAGTTTCTGCGGTTTATATCGGCAAAGCCGATGAGCTCGCTGAACTTGCTGAGGGAACTTTTGGCACAAAAATGCTGAAGTAAAGGTAGAAGGTAAGTAGGTTGAGGGTGTAAGGTTTTTAGTCGAGGTGCCTAAACTTATCGTTTGCTTTTCAAACACAAAAAAATCGGTGCAATCAAATAATCGGTGCAATCAAACCGAAGGAGAAAAAGAAATAAAATCTGTGTAAGCAAACTAAAGGGAAAATAATCATGACAAAAAAAATAACCATAATTGGTAGCGGAAATATCGGTTTATCTTTAGCGAAAGGTTTGGTAAAGGCCGACTTTGCTCAAGCAGGCGACATTACGCTTACCCGTAGAAATACTGACTATTTAAAATCTTTCGCCGAAGCCGGTTTTAATGTAAGCAATAACAATAAACAGGCTGTGGTTGATGCTAATGTTGTGATTTTGGCTGTTCTGCCGCAACAATTAAATACGGTTTTAGATGAAATTCAAACTTCAATTGTTCCGGCCAAACATTTGGTTATTTCGGTAATTTCTGGCGTGAGCTGTGCTGCTGTTAGGGAGAAATTAGGCGATGATGTGGAGGTGATCAGGGTAATGCCTAACACAGCAATTGCTATTGGTCAATCGATGACCTGTATGGCCAGTGATAATGCCTCAGCAGCAAACATTGCAGAGGTGACCAAAATGTTCGAAACGGTTGGTTCCGTTGTGAAAATTAATGAAGATTTAATGACTTCAGCAACAGCGCTTTGTGCCTGTGGTATTGCATTTTTTTTGAGGGCAATTAGGGCAGCAAGTCAAGGTGGGGTAGAAATTGGTTTTCATGCTGATGAAGCTTTAAAAATGGCTGTTCAAACGGCTAAAGGAGCTGCCGATTTGCTTTTATTACACGGAACACACCCAGAATCAGAAATAGATAAGGTAACTTCGCCGAAAGGTTGTACCATCGCAGGTTTAAATGAAATGGAACATAACGGTTTTAGCTCATCATTGATAAAAGGTATCAAACTTTCGGCTTTAAAAGCAGGAAATCTGTATACTAAAGAGGGTTAGCGGTATAGAGCATAAAGTCTTAATCGTAAACATAAAACTGAAAGCCAAAATAAAAGGTAGAAAGTTTAAAGGCGGGTTTAGTCTTGATACTTAATACTAATTACTTGATACTATGTTATTAGAAAATATACAAAAAGAAAGTCTGGATTTATTGCGACAGTTGATCCGTATCCAGTCTTTTAGTAAAGAAGAAGATCGGACGGCGAATTTAATTGCGCAGTTTTTGGAGGAGAGAGGGGTTAAGACCCAGCGTAAAATGAATAACGTTTGGGCTTACAACAAACATTTTGATCCTGCTAAGCCAACACTTTTGTTAAATTCACATCATGATACGGTAAAGCCTAATTCTGGTTATACCCGCGATCCTTATGATGCTGCAATTGAAGATGATAAACTGTTTGGCTTGGGCAGTAACGATGCAGGTGGTTGTTTAGTTTCACTAATTGGTACATTTTTATACTACTACCAACAGGAAGATTTAAAATATAATATCTGTTTAGCGGCAACAGCCGAAGAAGAAATTTCTGGTAATAATGGTTTAGAGCTTGTTCTGCCAGATTTAGGAGCGCTTGAATTTGGGATCGTAGGCGAGCCGACCGAAATGAATTTAGCTATTGCAGAGCGCGGTTTGTTGGTATTAGATTGTGTATCGCATGGTAAAGCCGGTCATGCTGCCCGCGAAGAGGGAGAGAATGCCATTTACAAAGCATTAAAAGATATCGAATGGTTTAGAAACTATCAGTTTCAAAAAGTATCGGAGGTTTTCGGGCCATTAAAAATGACAGTTACGATTATCAATGCAGGTTCGCAACATAATGTGGTTCCGGCAAATTGTACTTTTACGGTTGATGTTCGTGTAACCGATGCTTACACGAATGAAGAAGTTTTAGAGATTATCAGGGCAAATGTTGATTGTGATGTTACCCCACGGTCTATCCGCTTAAAACCATCATCGATTGATAAAAACCATCCGGTTGTTCAGGCTGGTGTTGCCCTTGGAAAAACTACTTATGGTTCGCCAACTACTTCCGATCAGGCATTATTAGATATTCCATCTGTAAAATGTGGTCCGGGTTTTTCTGGCCGCTCGCACATGGCTGATGAGTTTTTATATGTTAGAGAAGTAGCCCAAGGAGTTGAGGGATATGTAAACATGCTGAAACCGGTAATAAACGGTAAGTAAAAAGAAAGCCTCAGGTCTAATAGATCTGAGGCTTTCTCAAAATAATCAATTCTCTTCGCCACCATCAAAAGCTCTTGCCTCTAAGTGTTTTTCCATATCTAATCGATTTACCCCCTTGCTCCACCATTCAGGAGCGGGTTTTCCTTTAAGCATATAGTCAAAGTATTCCATCATCCGTACAGCATAATCTTTACGGTTTGGTAATTTTGCAATTCCGTGATTTTCGCCACGATAGGTAATCATCACAACAGGTTTGTTTAACCTTCTTAAACCATTGTAATATTCAATGCCCTGGGTAAAATCTACAGCCCCATCTTTATCATTGTGTAAAAGCAATAATGGGGTTTGTACTTTTTTGATGTGATACACTGGAGAGTTGCGTGCGAAAGCATCCCAATTATCCCAATAACCAGGGGTTAACCTGCCTTGACTGGCTTCGAAAATGGCTTGGTTTGTGCCGCCGCTATTCCAGTAAATTAAGCTGTACATGCTGATCATGTTGGTTAAAGGTGCTCCTGCTGCGGCCGCTTTAAAAATATTGGTTTGGGTAATTAAAAATGAAGTTTGATAACCACCCCATGAGTGACCATGGATAGCCACATTTTTTTCTTCAACAATTCCGGT
The DNA here is from genome assembly GCF_059422505.1 of Pedobacter sp. GW821-FHT01D05. NCBI lineage: Bacteria > Pseudomonadati > Bacteroidota > Sphingobacteriia > Sphingobacteriales > Sphingobacteriaceae > Pedobacter > Pedobacter sp. GW821-FHT01D05. The sequence goes on from NZ_JBWKXA010000002.1 coordinate 143,055, forward strand.
AGCAATGGCTGCCTTTACTGCAGGTACTACGCAGGCAACGGCCGACATGCCCGGATCATTTAGCTTATATTTAATATCGGGCATTAAAACTGCGTATCCATTGCTGGTATACATCGCTTTGTTGAAACCTCCACCAGGAAATGTAGGCATGGTATAAGTATTCAGGTCATCAGTTAACCTTTCATAAATGTATGTGATGGTAGGATAAGCCTTTCCGGGAACATAATTGGCAGGTAAATAAATGGCCGCCTGCAAGCTATCGCCATTTGCACTCACATAGTCAATTAGTTTTACACCCGAAGACCATGCATATTTGGCCTGATCTGGAGTATTTGTGGTTACTTTTTTGGCAGTACTTAAATCGCCCGTTGTACTTACATAATAATCTGGCGATTGCTGAAAATTACTTTTGGTATAAGTAAAAACTTTAGCTTGTTCGGCTTTTGAAAAACTTTGGTAAGCATTGTCATCTAGAAACAAAATATTGATCTTAGATTTACCTGCAGGTAAAATGCCAATGCCGTTTTTCTTGTTTTTGGTATTAAATACCGCAAAATACTGGTCTTTGCTTAAATCAACACCTTTCTCATCAGTGTCAACGCGAAAACGGGTTGCCACTTCGGTTTTTTTGCTTTTCCAATTATCAGATAATGGAGTAATACTGTTTCCGTCAGCAGAGATTTTCCATAAATCGTAATTATCCTTAATCAATGCATATTTAGAATCAGCTGACCAGCCCAGGTTTTGCGTGGCTGGTTTTATTACGTTATGGTCATCTAATTCATCAACAAAAGAAGATTTAATCTTACCGGTAAGGTTAGCCGTTTTTCCGCTTTCTAAATTAATGCTATAAAATACACCGTCTAAATAATAGCTGGCTAAAGTTCCATTTGGTGCAACCACAAGTCTTCCACCATTAGAGGCATACATTTTCTCAAATAGTAATTTCTTGCCAAAGGTTTTAAGGTTGATCAGATAAACATCCACATAACTTTGCCCATCTAAATTTCCCATCAGCTCATATTTCGAATTATCGTACCCAATCGCATATAAACTTTTCGGGTTTACACTAACTGAGCGCATGTTGCTGTCTGCAAGTTGAATGAATTTTTTATCCGCAATGCGATAAGCACTTAAATAACTAAAATTTTTATCGCGCATTTCTTGCGTTTGTTGGGCCGATTGTAGTCTCTTATCCTGCCAATTCCAGATAATCATATCAGGTTTCTCAATATCATCTTTTTTAACTTCGGGTTTTGCCTTGGCTAAAGTGTCTGATTTCTTATCCTCCTTTTTTTCTTCTTTCTTATCTTCCTTTTTAGTTAATGTATTAACGCCAAGGAACAACACGCTTTGATCGTCAGACCAGAATGGGGCGGCATTGGTGTTGATGCCCATATTGGCCGGGAATATTTTGTCGTCAATACCATTGTATATTACTTTGTTTGTTAAATCTCCATTGATTTTGTTAAAACCAAGCATACTGTAAACATCATCTTTATATTTATCGTTTTTATTGGCCTTAAGCAAAGCAAATGCAGTTCCCTGTTCATTCCAGCCCAGTTTCTGATAAACAGCTTTATCATTATCAAGCGCCGTGGTAATGCCTGTTTTCATATCACGTAAAAAAATACCATTTCCATTTTGCCCTGCTGCATCGATAACATAAGCAAACTGGCTTCCTGTTTTGTTAAATGCAAACTCTGAAACATTACCGAGGTTGTAACTTTTTTTGGTGATAAGGCTGTAAAGCAGTACGTCGGTACCTTTTGGTGCATCTTTCTCTTTAGAAGCATTTTCTGCCGGAGCAAATTGGATGGCAATCCATTCAGGTGATTTTTCAGAAAAGCTAAAACTTTTTACCTTTTCGAAAGTCGTCTGTTTATTATCACTTAACGAAACCAGCAAGAGTTTATCATAAACTGGTTTGTTTGTTTTCTTTGCTGCTTTGGCTTCGCTATCCTTAAGTGCAACTTTAAAAGCAGCAAATTTTGAATCGTTTGAAAATGAGATGCTATTGGCCATTGCTCCAATTGGGTAATTGCGGCTTAAAGTATCATTGGTTTTTCTGATCGTCATCTTTAGATCTCCCTCAACTGGTCCACTGGCCAGCGCAATCCATTCGCCGTTGGGCGATAAAGTAGCAGGTCTGTTAAAGGTCCATTTAGAAACTTCTTTCCAGCCTAATGCTGGTTTTTCCTGTGCTTGTAGCTGGTGTATAACAAGCATGAAAAAAACGGTGGAGAACAGTTTTAGGGATTTCATAATAAGTTTAAGTTTATACGAAAATAAGCTTTTAAACCAAGAATTATGAGTAGCCATATAAAATTGAGTTTATTGGCGTTTTAATGTGCATTACAAATCAATCTCATTCCTGATTTCTAATGTATTTATTGTACTTTTGCGGGTATTTCGACTGCCTTTGTGCAGGTATATAATAGAGCAATCACAAGAATGAAAATCTGGCAAAAAAATATAGATGTAAATCAGTTTGTAGAGCGTTTTACGGTTGGTAAAGACCGTGAACTGGATCTGCAAATGGCAAAGTTTGATGTATTGGGTTCTTTGGCGCATACCCAAATGTTAGAAACCATTAATTTGCTAACAGCTGAAGAACTTAAAACGGTTCAACAAGAATTGAAAAATATTTACGCTGAAATTGAAGCTGGAAATTTCACCATTGAAGAGAGTGTGGAAGATGTACACTCACAGGTAGAGTGGTTACTTACTCAGCGTATTGGCGAAGCAGGTAAGAAAATCCATAGTGGCCGGTCGCGTAACGATCAGGTGCTGGTTGATTTGAAACTGTTCTTTAGGGCTTGTATTGAAGATATGGTTGGCCAAACCTCAACCTTGTTTAATGAGCTAATTAAGCTAAGCAATACGCACAAAGATAAATTGATGCCAGGTTATACGCATTTGCAGATTGCCATGCCATCGTCTTTTGGCCTATGGTTTGGTGCTTATGCCGAAAGCTTGGCAGATGATATGGAATTGATGTTGGCTGCATGGAAAATCTGCAATAAGAATCCACTAGGGTCAGCTGCTGGTTATGGCTCTTCATTCCCTTTAAACAGAACTTTAACAACCCATTTATTGGGTTTTGAAAGTTTGAACTATAACGTGGTTTATGCACAGATGGGGCGTGGCAAAACAGAAAGAATTTTAGCACAGGCAATGAGCGCCGTTGCGGCAACTTTAGCTAAAATGGCTATGGATGTGTGTTTGTTCATCAATCAGAATTTCGGATTCATTAGTTTTCCGGCAGAGCTTACCACAGGTTCGAGCATTATGCCACACAAGAAAAACCCTGATGTTTTTGAGTTGATCCGTTCGCGTTGCAATAAAATCCAGGCTTTGCCGAATGAAATTGCCATGATGATTACCAATTTGCCATCAGGTTATCACCGCGACTTACAATTGCTAAAAGAAAACCTTTTCCCGGCAATCACTTCTTTAAACGAATGTTTGGAGATCGCTACTTTTATGTTCCAGAACATCACGATAAAGGATGATATTTTGAAGGATAAAAAATATGATTACCTGTTTAGCGTTGAAGTCGTGAATGATCTGGCGTTACAAGGTGTTCCATTTAGAGAGGCGTATAAAATTGTTGGCGAACAGATAGAAAATGGTAGTTTTGCACCATCTGGCCAAATACATCATACACACGAAGGAAGCATCGGTAACCTATGTAACGAGCAGATTGCAGCAGCTATGCAGGGTGTGTTGTCGCAATTTGGTTTCGGAAAAGTGAATAAAGCAATAGAAGATTTAATTCGCTAATTATAAAGGCGATAATAAATAATAATATATGAAAGTTTCAGTATTGGCCAGTTCATTAATCGGCTCAGAAATTATAAAAATCGGTAACGAAGTTAACGAAATGAAGCGCAAAGGTGCTTCGATCGCTAATTTAACCATAGGCGATTTTGATGCAAACATTTACCCAATCCCGACCGAACTAAAGGCCGGAATTGTGGAGGCGTACAATGCCAACCAAACCAATTATCCGCCTGCTGATGGCGTTTTGCCTTTAAGAGAAACGGTTTCGGAATTATTAAAGGATAGATTTGGATTGGAATACAACACCAATAGTATTTTAGTTTCTGGTGGTTCACGTCCGTTAATTTATGCAACTTATCTGGCTTTGATTGATCCGGGAGATACCGTGGTTTTTCCGGCACCATCTTGGAACAACAACCACTACTCTCACTTGACTTCGGCAAAAACTATTGCCGTAGAAACCGATGCGGCGCATAATTTTATGCCAACAGCAGCGCAATTAAAACCGCATTTAAAAGGAGCAACTTTATTGGCCTTGTGTTCGCCGTTAAACCCAACGGGAACCATGTTCGATGCAGATTCACTAGCTGAAATCTGTGATGCTGTTTTAGAAGAAAATGCATCACGTAGTGCCGACGAAAAACCGTTGTACATGATGTACGATCAGATTTATTCGCTTTTAACTTTCGGAAAAGAGCATGTAAACCCAGTTTCTTTGCGTCCTGCAATGCGTCCTTTTACCATTTTTGTTGATGGTAGCTCGAAATGTTTGGCTGCAACAGGTGTACGTGTAGGCTGGGGTTTTGGTCCGGAGGATATCATCAATAGAATGAAAGCATTGGTTGGGCATATGGGCGCATGGGCACCGAAAGCTGAGCAAGTGGCTATGTCTAACTATTTTAATGATAAAACACAGGTAGATACTTTTTTGACCAGTTTTAAAGGCCAGATCCAGGATAGTTTAAATGCACTTTATAATGGTTTTAACGAATTAAAGAACGAAGGCTTTAATGTTGATGCTGTTGAGCCGATGGGCGCGATTTATTTGACTATTAAAATCGATTATATCGGGAAAACTACAGAAGATGGTCAAGTTTTAAAAGACAGTGCAGATGTGAATTTCTACCTGATTAAAGAAGCCGGAGCAGCTTTGGTTCCATTCTCTGCATTTGGAAATGAAGACAGTATGCCTTGGTTCAGGGCTTCGGTTGGTGCTTGTACCCTGCAGGATATTAAAGATATGTTACCTAGGATTAAAACTGCTTTGAGCAAGTTGAAATAAGATTATAAGTAAATAAATAAGAAAACCTCTTCAATTAATTTTGAAGAGGTTTTTTGTTTTTAATCTTTTGATGGACACTATTTAAGTTTGAAGGTTTTATTTAATAATCTTTAAATTTGTATATTAGTTTAAAATCACGTTTATATGGAAACTTACCTTGTACATCCTGATAAAATGCAAGAAAAAGCTTTAAAGGCATTTCTTAAAGCTTTAGAAGTTCCTTACGAAATAAAAAAGGATAGTTCTTTACCAGCACATGTTGTGTCTGGGATAAAAAAAGGACAGGATGATATCAAAGCAGGCAAAAGCTTTTCTTTAGAAGAATTTAAAGAAAAAATCTCAACTATTTGATGAGTTTGCCTGTAATCATATCAGAAACAGCATATATAACTTTCGAATACATTTGTACTCAAATACATGAAAGATTAGGGGTTAAAGCATTAAGTGATTTTAAAAAGAATACGATTAAAACTTTAGAATTAATTAGTAATTCTCCATTCCTTTATAAAGAAACTGAATTTGATCCTAATATCCGACAAGGATTAATCAAAAAGCTTTCTTCTGTATTTTATGAGGTTAAGTCTGATCGGATAGAAATTCTTTTCTTTTGGGATAATAGACAGGAACCAATGTTCTTCTAGTTTTTTATTTGAAATAATATTAAACCTCGCAGGTTTCTGAAACCTGCGAGGTTGATGTATTTGCAACTATGGACATTCAATTTCAGACTCCCACCATCAAACTAGTCTTCCCTACTTCCATCATCGGCCATTCTCACCATTTTAGGCTCAAATTTGGCCACTACATCAACTAGTTCGGTTTGTGCTGCCATCACTTTGTTAATGTCTTTATAAGCCATTGGCGCCTCATCCAAACCTGCACCAATTAAAGTGACGTTGTGATCTTTCAAAATCGCTTTCATATCTGATTTGGTAATGGATTGAATGGCTTTTGTTCGGCTCATTTGTCTACCCGCTCCATGCGAAGCTGAATTGATCGCGCTCATTTCACCTTTACCCCTAACCAAAAATCCTGGGGCGGTCATACTTCCCGGAATAATCCCCATCACACCTTTACCTGCCGGTGTAGCACCTTTTCGGTGCACAATCACTTCTTCTCCATCAAGCATTTCTTTCCATGCGAAATTATGGTGGTTTTCTACCTTGGCCAAAACTTTAGCGCCAATCGCCTTGGTTAATCTTTTATGGATCACCTCATGACAGGCTGAAGCATAATCTCCGGCTAAATTCATGGCAATCCAATACTCTTGTCCTTCGGCAGAATTTAGATCCAAGTAAGCCAGGTTTACAGCCTCTTTAGGGAGTTTACAAATGTCTTTCGCCAGTTTGGTATAATGACCAGCAATGGTTGCGCCCAATCCACGTGATCCTGAGTGTGTAAGCAAGGCCACATAACGCCCTTTATCGATATTTAAAATTTCATCGCGTTCTGCAAAATCAATAATCCCCCACTCTACAAAATGATTTCCACCACCTGAAGTACCCAGTTGTGCCCAAGCCTTTCCGTGTAAATTTTTAAGAAAAGGAGTAGCATTAAATGCGTCATTTTCTAAAACATCATGATCAGCTCTTTCATTACCTTTAAAATTTTGACCCGCACCAAATTTGGTAAAAGCAATTAACTCGCGTTTGTACATTGCATCTTTTCCGAAATAATGTTTCTCTGGAATATCGAAAATACTTAAAGCCATTCGGCAACCGATATCTACGCCTACACCGTAAGGGATAATTGCATTTCTGGTCGCTAATACACCACCAATAGGCAAACCATAACCTTGGTGAGCATCCGGCATTAACGCCCCAGCTACCGAAACAGGGAGCTTCATAGCGATATCCATTTGATTTCTGGCACCATCTTCTATATAATTGGCACCGAAAATTGAATAATCCTTAGCATTGTTGATCAGTTCAATGGTTCCATCTGACTTTGGATTGGCTTCCTCAATCACAGTGGTTGCCAGTACACTTAATACTTCATCATCCAAAAAGCTTTCAGGATAGTCTTTTACTTTTTTAAATAAGGCTAATAATTTTTTTTCTTCAATATCCGCGAAATTTTCATTCAAGATAGCTAAAGCCAGGCCTACTATTTTTCCTTCGGAATAACCTATTTCGATCAGGTCTTTTCCTGTTATGTTGTTGTTCATTTTATTTCTAATTAATCCTCGGCAGGTAACACTCACCTAACCGAGGGGTTTCTAAATTTAATTTATTTTACGAAGATCTGCTTCAATTGATCTACAATTTGTCCACTGCCCGATAAGCTGATGTTGTTGATTTTCTCAGCGATTTTCTCTACGTATTCCATCTCTTTTAACTTATACAACATAGCGTTGTCTTCCATCAATTTGGCGGTATTCAACAAACTTCTGGTTGAGGCCGTTTCTTCTCTTCGGGTAATGATATTGGCTTGGGCCCTTTTTTCGGCAACTAAAACCTGGTTCATAATTTCTTTAACATCCCCTGGTAAAACGATGTCTTTAACACCGCAGTTGGTTAATTTTACACCCAGGTTTTCAACCTTATCCAAGGTGATGGCCATTACCATTTCGGCAATTTTTTCTTTGCTTTCCATCAATTCGTCAAAAGTCATTAAACCAATACATTCTCTTAATGCTAACTGCATGGTGATGTACAATTGTTTTTCAAATTCTTTGTTCTCCAATAAGGCTTTTATGATGTCATCAACTTTATATTGAATGCTGAAATTTACCCTTAATTGTGCTTTATCTTTGGTTAAGATTTCTTGTCCGATAATTTCCATATTCAATTGCCTCATATCGGTTTTTAACACCTGAACAGTAGTACTGTTTTTCCAGTAAACATAGTTTCCGGCTTCCAATACGTTTTCAAATTTACCATCGATAAATAACAAGGCTTTTTCGAATGACTCTACTTTGTAAGCCCTGATGTAATTCAATAATGGCGCTTTCTCCAACAAGTTTTTGTCAATGGTTTCATCAATCTTGATGTTACTGATATCTACCTTAACAAAGTTATATGTCGACAAACCTTTCCAAATGGCATGTCTGCCAGCGGTTAAAACATTTTTAAAGTTTTTGTTTTGATAAACCAAAGCCAATTCATTGTCAGCAACACCTACCAGGTGAATCAAATTCACAAAATCTGTATTTTCCAATAAGATATCCAATTCAGCTACCGAATAATAATACTCTTTGGCCATATCGTACAAAGTGATGTTTTCACCGAAACCTAACCAGTAAGTTCCTGCGGTTAAAACGTTTTTTAATTTTCCTCTTTTGAACACCAATCCAACATAATTGGTGTTAATGGTTACTCTTTTCATGTTTTCTGATGTTGAGATTTATAATTATTTAATTTCTTGTTTTACAAAGCATTGCAAAAGCGCATTCATTCGTTTCTTGCGGAAGTAAAAAGAATCCTGATGTTTTTAAGAATGAAATTGAACTTTAGCAGTTTTCGCATCCGAAGATTCTGTTAGCCGCTAATTGCTGAATTTGATTTTTAAACCGTTTCGTTCATCTGTTTTGCTTACAAAGCAAAAGGCAAATTCGCTTTTGAGATTTTATGATAAATCTTAAAGCTGAGTGCGGTTTTACAATGCTGATCTTTAGAGCGATTTGAAAAGTTGCTCATCTTTTTGTTTTGGAGTTTGAGTCCTAAACGCTTACCAATTAGCTATTCCAAGTGATGTTTGGAAGCAGGATTCGAACCTGCATGGTTTGTTGTTATTCTACCCCTGAATTATTCCGATTGCTCGGAAGTGGGATTCGAACCCACGACACACAACGTGTTTAGACAGTCTATCATAATCCTTATCAGTATATTCCAAGCAATTTGCCCGAATACTTTGGGGCTATTCCGAAACCCACAACATTGGATAGATTTTATTTAGTGTTGCCATCCCTTTCGGGATTTCTTTATATTAATCTAATTGTGATAACCTTTACTAACGTAACCCTGTCCGGCGTATCCCGAACAGGGGCTTCATTTTAGTGAATGCTGATCCAGTTAAAACTGGAACAGCATAAACGCGAGAGCGCGTATCATTTAGAACAGTAAACTGTTTCTTATCAATCAGATTGTTATTATTAATATTTCTCAAAGAACTGTATCGACTGGCGACATTACAAAGATGCCACCACCACTACGCGACCAATTTGCGCAGTAAAATTTATTTTGTGATAAAAGAAATAAGTATCTGATAATTAGATTAATAAAATTTATTTTTCGATTAAATTTATTCTTTTAACACTCAATTGCGCAATTGTATTGCGTAGATGAAGAACACTTTGCTATATTTAAATAAGCTTTATCATCAGCTTTTTAGCTTGAAGACCAAATTGATTAAAATGGCAGTAAATAAATTAGCGCTTATCAGGTATAAAACCATTGATGATTGTTTGAAGAACCGTTACCGTAAATGGACATTAGAAGACATCATCGAAAAGGTGTCGGCAACCCTTTACGAATTGGAAGGAATTACCACCGGGGTTAGCAAACGTACCATCCAGGCGGATATCCAACTGATGCGGAGTGACAAACTGGGCTACAATGCGCCGATTGTGGTAAAGGATAAACGCTTTTATGCTTATGAAGACCCAGCTTTCAGTATTACCAAAGCCCCGATCAATAATGCCGATGTAGATAAAATGAAGGAAATTGTTGGTGTACTCAAGCAGTTTAACGCCTTTAATTATTTCGACGAAATGAGTGATATGATTGCCCGTTTGGAAAATAACCTCTACAAATCGACCAAACAGAGTGGCAATAATATCCAATTGGAGAGTAATAAGCTGGTTAAAGGCTTAGAATGTATTCCGTCCTTGTATCAAGCTGTTTTAAACAAACAATCTTTATTAATAGAATATAAATCTTTCAAGGCGCAACAATCTCAACAGGGAATTTATTATCCGTACCTGTTAAAGGAATACAGAAACAGGTGGTTTTTGATCTGTAAGGCAAAAAAGCGGCCTGGCATCTTAAATTTGGCATTGGATAGGATAGTAGAATTTCAGGAATTGCCTAACGAAGAATTTGTAAGTTATCAAGGAGTAGATTTCGATCGGTATTATGAAGATCTGATCGGTGTAACTAAAAACGAACGTGACCGTGCGCAGAAAGTGATTCTCGAATTTTCAAACGAGCATGCCCCTTACGTGGTAACAAAGCCGATGCATCAATCGCAGGTGGTATTAAGTAAGAATGAGAAAACAACAACCTTTAGGATCGATGTGGTATTGAATTATGAACTGGAGCGCGAAATTTTAGGCTTTGGAGAGTGTGTTAAAGTGCTTTCCCCACGATTGCTAATCTCAAAAATTAAAAGGCGTTTAGCACAAACGTATAAGCAGTACGAAAGCGTTGATGAAGAAAAAATTTTTATAAAGGCCTTAAGAAACTAGTTAAACGTTTTAGTAATTGAATTCTTATGTGTAATTTGAATTTAATTATGTTCAAGACCAAATATATTCTAGCTTTTCTAATGTGCTGTTCGATAAGTACTTTCGCTCAACAGCCTACGCCTCAGTGGAGGCCGGATTATCATTTTACTGCACCATCCAATTGGTTAAACGATCCAAACGGATTAATTTACCTGAATGGCGAATTTCACCTTTATTACCAGTATAATCCATTCGAAAATAAATGGGGGCACATGAGTTGGGGCCATGCCACCAGTAAGGATCTGGTCAACTGGAAACACCTCCCGGTTGCCATTCCAGAAAAAATAACAAAAGATACCACTACCATGATTTTTTCAGGTTCGGCCGTGCTGGATAAGCACAATGTAAGCGGATTGGGAAAGGGAAAAGCGCCAGTTGTTGCTTTTTATACGGCAGATCTACCTAAACAGCGTAATGAATCGCAGTACATGGCCTATAGCAATGATGGTGGGCTAACCTTTACCAATTATGCCAAAAATCCTATTATTGATTTAAATAAAAAAGATTTCAGAGACCCTAATGTCTGGTGGCATGAGGCATCTCAGCAATGGATTATGACTGTTGCGATGGTTGATGAGCATCAGGCAAGGTTTTATGGCTCAAAAAACTTAAAAGATTGGACCATGTTGAGTGATTTCGGTAAACAAGGCAATCAAGGTAGTGGCTGGGAATGCCCGTTTATTATTCCCCTAGCTGTTGACGGAAACCAGAACAATACAAAATGGGTTTTGGCAATATCTTTATTTGGGCCAAAGGGGCCAACAATGCAATATTTTGTTGGCGATTTTGATGGCAAGACTTTTAAAAACGACAATGATGGAAAATTAACCTTGTTGGTTGATGATGGCGATTCTTTTTATGCCGCTATTCCATGGAACGATGCGCCAAAAAAACAGCGGATTTTATTGGGATGGTTACAGCCTGGGGGTAAGGAAACATTCCCATGGAAAGGGCAGATGTCTATCCCAAGAGATTTATCCTTAAAAACTACGCCTGAAGGAATTAGGTTGTTTCAGCAGCCAGCTGGCTTGATTGCCGGTAATATTAAAAAACATGCGGGTAGTAAGGTTATAACGAGGCAAAATGTTGTTATCGATCAGTATATGGGCTTGGGAACCAGCCAAAATTCGTATTGGATTGATGCCGAATTTTCTGTTAAGGAGGCAAAAAACGTAGGTTTTAAACTTGCACAACTAAAAGATGAGAAAGGAAATGTTGTTAAGGAAGTTGAAGTTGGCTATGATGCTATTAAAAAACAACTTTATGTAGATTGTACGCTTTCAGAGACAGGGATTAAAAACGATAAGAACATCATTCAAACTGCAAGGGTAAATCCGGTAAATGGTAAAATTAAACTCCAGGTGCTGTTTGATAAATCTTCGCTTGAAGTTTTCGGAAATGGAGGCGAAAAGGTAATTAGCACCATGATTTTTCCTGATGAAAAAGCAAGAGACTTAGCTGTATTTTCTACGGCAGGAAAAGCGGTTTTAAATAGCCTTAAAGTTTGGGATATGAATAAACGAAAATGATTGAATTTTGAGTGATTGAATCAATGAATTTATTAGCACTGTAGCCAGTATTCTCTCATTCAATCACTCAGTTATTCAAAAATTAACCCTTAAACTCGCTGGTTTTATGGAACTCAATATCAGGATAATCCTGTTTCGTTAAATTGATCATGTATTCACTATCAGCCAGATATACCGGATTCGCTTCTTTATCGAAACCGATGTGCTGTTGTTTACGTTTTACAAATTCATCCAGTTTCTTTCTGTCGGTAGAAGTTACCCAGCTAGAACGGGTATAACTCAAGGTTCGGAAACGACATTTTGCGCCGTATTCATGCTCTAACCTAAAGTTGATTACCTCAAACTGAAGTTCACCAACTGCACCGATTACTTTCCTGTTTCCGGGCTGCATTACGAATAACTGTGCAACACCTTCGTCCGTTAACTGTTCAATACCTTTTTCCAATTGTTTGGTGCGCATTGGGTCCATATTTTCTACTTCTTTAAAAATAGATGGAGAGAAACTAGGAATTCCTTTAAACTGCAGTTTTTCACCTTCGGTCAAAGTATCGCCTATTTTAAAGTTGCCGCTATCGTATAAACCCACCACGTCGCCCGGCCAGGCCTCTTCTACAATACTTTTTTCGTTCGCCATAAAATCCATCGGGTTAGAGAATTTTAGCTTCTTATCCTGACGGGTATGATAATAAAATTTATTGCGTTCAAATTTACCTGAACAAATTCTTAAAAAGGCAATCCTGTCGCGGTGTTTAGGGTCTAAGTTGGCGTGGATTTTAAATACAAAGCCACTGAAATTTTTCTCTTCAACCAATACGTCACGTTCTTCGGCTTCACGGTGACGAGGACTTGGGGCGATATCGATAAACGTATCTAAAAGCTCTTTTATCCCGAAATTATTGATCGCACTACCAAAAAATACAGGTGCAACTAAACCGTCTGTATATAAATCCTTATCAATTTTACCATAAATACCGTCAACCAATTCAACATCATCTTTCAATGTATTGATTTCGTTTTCTTTTAGATAATTTAATAAAGATGGGTCATTTAAATCACTTGCCGCCACAACCGAATCGGTTACTTTGGTTTTATCCGAATTAAATAGATTTAAATGTTTGTTATAAATGCTGTAAACGCCTTTAAAGGTATGTCCCTGACCTATAGGCCATGAAAGCGGGCAAAGGCTGATGTTTAATTTTTCTTCAATTTCATCCAGTAAATCGTAAGCCTCTTTACCTTCACGGTCCATTTTGTTGATGAAAATGATTACAGGTGTATTACGCATACGGCAAACCGACATTAGTTTCTCCGTCTGTTCCTCCACACCCTTTACACAGTCTACCACCAAAATCACACTATCTACCGCCGATAAGGTTCTGTAGGTATCTTCTGCGAAATCCTTGTGACCAGGAGTATCGAGAATATTGATACGTTTACCACTGTATTCGAAACCCATTACCGAAGTCGCAACCGAGATACCACGCTGCTTTTCAATCTCCATAAAATCGGAGGTATTACTTTGGTTCGCTTTGTTCCTTTTTACCGCACCAGCAGTATTAATAGCACCACCAAAAAGCAGAAATTTTTCTGTCAGTGTGGTTTTGCCCGCATCGGGGTGACTAATAATGGCAAAGGTTTTACGTTTTTCTATTTCAGGGTTAAGCATAATAAAATTTTGGGTGTAAAGAGTGATGAAACCTTGTTAAAGGAATTTAACAGCGATAAGATTTGAATATTGTTGTTTCATCAGGCCGCAAAGATAATAAAAAGCTTTATTATTAATAGTTAGGTTGTTATATTGTTTTATTGTTGGGATGAATAGATTTAGAAAATGATTTGGAAAACTAAGGACAGTGGTTCTTTTGTTATTGCAGTCCTGCTATACACCAAATTCCCGACCTTTCTTCCTTCTTTGTGGACCATCTTTTTAAGGCGTTACGCTAGCTTGCTTTGAAAGTAAACAGGTTTTACCGAAGAACGCCCGTCAATCCCAAGAGCCGGGAAATCAAAAAAACAGTTGCAGTTCAGGTAAATTGGCACTAACAAACCTGAAGCGCAGTGGTTTTGTGTTCATAAACTATGATTTAATTTTTTCAAAAAAAATATTGAACACAAACCCCGAAGGGCTCAATCAGACCAAAGAAAACACAAACAAAACTGATTAAACGAAGTGCCACTGTTTTTTTGATGTGCATGGGATTGAGCAAAAGGCTCATTGCTGGATTGACAAAGCGCTTTGGGTACTTTGGCGCTCCAAAGTACCATGCCTCCGCGGCATAGAGCGGCAGAAAAATATTAATTACTTGTATCCACACGATAGAATTTTACATCGGGAGTTGCCGTTCCTGTCCCTTAGGTTTAGGTTGCTTCTGCAGTAATTCTATTGAGGGTTTTATTTCCACTAATTAAATACTTAATCGGCTAAACAGTGGCTTAAACCGAAATTATCCAATAAAATTTAAAATTTCTCACCAATCATTGTTTAGTTTTGTGCTAAAATGTTTAGCTTTATTCATCCCTCCGTTTATTGTTGACCAAAATTTTACTGCCGATGCCTACTTTGGAAGAGACTTCTATGCCCGCAGAAATTGCGGCTAAATTTGTTAATTATACCTCAAAACACGTTTTCTTGACCGGAAAAGCGGGAACAGGTAAAACAACTTTTCTACGGAAACTCATCCAGCTTACGCATAAAAAAGCCTTAATTGTGGCACCAACGGGTATTGCTGCAATCAATGCAGCTGGGGTAACTATCCATTCGCTTTTTCAACTTCCTTTTGGGGCTTTTTTTCCTGATGCTGCCGGCGCCTTGATCAATGAAAATATCAATTTTAACTTCAATACGCCCAAAACTTTAGTAAAACACTTAAACATGCAGGGCAATAAGCGCCGCATGTTGCAGGAACTGGAATTACTTGTTATCGATGAGGTAAGTATGTTGCGGGCCGATATGCTCGATGCCATAGATTTCGCCTTGCGTTATGTACGGAGGAATAGAAACCTTCCATTCGGCGGGGTACAGTTATTGTTTATAGGCGACCTGCACCAGTTACCTCCAGTGGTAAAAAATGACGAGTGGCGCATCATGGCTAAGTTTTATAAGAGCATTTATTTCTTCGATGCGCTGGCCCTGCAGGATAATCCACCGGTTTATATCGAACTGGATAAAATTTATCGCCAGGATGATGCTGTTTTTATCGATTTGCTCAACAACCTACGGAACAACAAAATTACTGCTGAAGATACTGCATTACTAAGACAGCATTTTAAGCAGGATTTCAAACCCTCGGCAGATGAAAATTATATCACTTTGACCACGCATAACAATAAAGCTGATAGCATTAACCGTGAAAGATTAACCCAATTGAAAACCAAATCTTACTTTTTTGAAGCAAAAATTCAGGGTGAATTTAATGAATATGCTTACCCGAATGATAAAAGTTTAGAATTAAAGGTTGGTGCACAGGTAATGTTTATTAAAAATGACATGACAGCCGAAAAGCGGTATTACAATGGTAAGATCGGTGTGGTACATCATATCGAAAAGGATGTAGTTGAAATTGAACTGCCTGAAGACAAAGTGGTGATCCAGATTTCACCCTATACCTGGGAGAACGTAAAATATAAGCTGGATGAGGCAACCAACGAGATTAAGGAAAATGTAGCTGGTTCGTTTATTCAATATCCTATTAAACTGGCCTGGGCTATCACCGTGCATAAAAGTCAAGGTTTAACCTTTGATAAAGCCATTATTGATGTAGGTGATGCATTTGCACCTGGCCAGGCCTATGTGGCCTTATCACGTTTACGCTCGTTAAAAGGTTTGGTTTTAACTTCTCACCTGCGCGAGAGTGGCTTGCAACAGGATCAGAATGTACATTACTTTTCTAAAACGAAACAACCGTCAGCGGTACTGAACGAGCAGATCAGTATAGAGAGTTATACTTTTATCCGCAGTTATCTGCTTGCTGCATTTGATCTGAACCTGATCCGCTATTACTTAAAAGAACACCGTCAGACTTTTGATAAAAGTGAAAAATCGGCCAAGCAAAGGCACGAAGATTGGACCGATACCATTTATACCGACTTTCAAAAAATAACAGCCACAGCCGATACATTTGTTAATCAGCTCAAAAACCTGTTCGCACAGCAAACCGAACATACTTTATTTAATGTATCGAAAAGGGTAGAGGCTGCCCTAAAATATTTTAATCCGCTTGTTAAGGAAATTTCAGATCGTTTCTTGGCCCAAATCGAAGTGATAAAAGAAGAAAAACAGATTAAAACCTATGTTACAGAACTGTTAGAACTCGAAATTTTGGTGTATGAGCAATTGAAAAAAATGCATAAAAGCAAAGCATTGTTGCAAGCACTCATTGCAGGAAAAGAGTTTAGCAAAGTGGATACCGATGCGCTGTTGAATACGGTCGAAAGAAACAATCAGCTCCAAAAAGCCATTCAATTAAAAGGAGAAACGCTTAAGGTAAAATCTGCAGCAGAGAAAAAGAAAAAAGAGCCAAAGATTGACACCAAATTAGTGAGCTTCGAGCTTTATGAACAGGGCAAAACTATTGATGAAATTGCAAAAGAGCGTGGCTTTTCTGCCGGTACCATTGAAGGGCATCTGGCTTATTATGTTTCTACACAACAATTGGATGTAACCAAACTGGTAAAAGCCAATAAGATCAGAAATATCAGTGATGCGGTAGAGAGCCAGAAAACAAAATCGATGGCTACGATAAGGGAGTTTTTGGGTAAAGAATATTCTTTTGGCGAGATCAAACTGGTACTGGCATCGTTGTTCCCATCAGAGGAATAGATCGAAATTTAACCGCAAAGATCGCTAAGGACAAAAACGCAAAGGGCGCAAGAGCAAATTCAAAGATATGGATGAGAATGAATTATCAAAAATTGTAATCGGATTGGCAATAGAAGTTCATAGTGCTTTAGGTCCTGGTCTGTTGGAAAGCGCTTATAAAGAATGTCTATATTATAAAATTCTCAAGGCAGGATTATTTGCTGAAAAGGAAAGGATAATGCCTTTAGTTTTCGAAGAGGTAAAACTAGACTGTGGATATCGAATTGATATTTTGGTTGAGCGCAAATTGGTTTTAGAATTGAAAAGTATAGAAGCATTTAATGAGATTCATTTGGCACAAACATTAACTTATATGAAGTTAGGTAATTACAAATTAGGTCTTTTGATGAATTTTAACGTAATTAGGTTAAAGGATGGATTAAAACGTGTAGTGAATGGCTTATAACTTTTCTTTTGTTTCTTTGCGAAAAACTTTGCGAACTTTGCGGTTAAATGGAAAAGGTTAAAGTTTTAGCGCAGTACATGCCCGAACCAGCGGCACCGCTAATTGCAAAGTGGATTGATTATTTTCAATGTGAATTTAAGATTTCTAAAACCCGCTCTACAAAACTGGGCGATTATCGCCATCCTTATCAAGGCAAAGGCCATCGCATTTCGGTGAATTTTAACCTCAATCATTACGCTTTTCTGGTTACCACAGTACATGAGTTTGCACATTTGCTCACCTGGAACGATTTCAAGAATAAAGTGAAACCGCATGGCACAGAGTGGAAGAAGAACTTTCAGCGGATGATGATTCCCTTTTTTGATATGAATATCTTTCCTGCCGATATACACAAAGCGATTGATAATTATATGTCCAATCCAGCGGCATCCAGCTGTTCTGATCTGCATTTATCGCGTGCCTTAAAAAAATACGACAACAATAAAACCGAGACTTTACATTTAGAGCAATTGCCCATTAATACCACCTTTAAAATTAAAGATGGCCGGCGTTTTACCAAAGGCGAACGCATTAGGAAGCGGTACCGCTGTATCTGTTTAGATGATAAGCGATTGTATCTGTTTAATCCTTTGGCAGAGGTTTTTGTGGTGGAATAACGAAAAATCGTCATTTCGAGCGAAGTGTAACGAAGCCGAGAACCCGAAGGCTCTGCGAAGCGAAATCTGTCTTGAGATAGATCTCTCCATTTCGCTGCGCTTCAGTCGAGATGACGATTTTTAATAGTATATCTATACAAACTTAAATTCATCCCCATCAAATAAACCCTTATCACTCAATTTTAAGTGTGGTATCACCAATAAAGCCATAAAAGAAAGCGTCATAAATGGAGCAAGCAAAGTAGAACCTAAATCTTTCGCAAATCGATCTATGGAGGTATAACTTTGGGCAACTTGATAACCGTTATGATTGCTCATCAAGCCTGCTACCGGTAAGGCCAGAACTTCTTTTTTTTCATTGCCCAAAGCTACTACACCCCCGGTGGCTGCAATTACCAGATTTACGGCTTCACAGATACTTTTATCGTCGGCACCAAGGGCAATAATGTTATGACTATCATGGGCAACACTCGAGGCAATGGCGCCTTCTTTTAGACCGAAGTTTTTTACGAAGGATATGGCAATCGGGGCATCATGATAACGGTTTACCACCACCATTTTCAAAACATCGTTTTCCAGATCACTAATGACATTTTGATTTAAAACTTTCGGTTCGGCAGATATTCTATTCGTAATCAATTGCCCATCCAATGCTTCGATAACCGGAATCTCTTTTTGTCCTTTGAATGGATAAATAAAATCTGCTTCCTTTTTCAAACTGCAATCGAAATGGTTTACCGATTCGCGATCTTCGACATATTTTACCCAATTGCCCACTGTTTTTCCATTTTCGGCAAGCAACAAGCCATCGATATAGGTCTGTTTAACTTTAAATGTTTTTAAATCTTCAAGCACGATAAAATCTGCATCATCATTGGTTTGAAGTGAGCCAACGTCTAATTTATAGTGAAGAATAGGGTTGATGCAGGCTGCCTGTAATACATTAAAAATATCAACTCCCTTTTTTACTGCTCTTGCACAAAGCTGATTAATATGGTTTTCGACTAAACTATCAGGATGTTTATCGTCGCTGCAGAACATCATCATTTCCGGCCAATCGTTCAATAGATCGATTAAGGCTTCGAAATTTTTCGCCGCGCTTCCTTCTCGGATGAGGATTTTCATACCACGCTGTAATTTATCCAATGCTTCTTCGGCAGTAAAACATTCGTGGTCGGTAGAAATTCCGGCATTGATGTATTGTTGAACTGCATCGCCACGTAAGCCTGGGGCATGTCCATCAACAGGTTTACCCAAATGGTGCGCAGCAGCAATCTTTTTTAAAACCTCTTCATCTTTATAAAGTACACCTGGGAAATTCATCATTTCGCTGAGGTATTTTATTTCGGGACGTTCTAAAAGTGATTTTACATCATCATGATCCAATTCAGCTCCAGCTGTCTCAAAAATGGTAGCCGGAACACAGCTAGGGGCACCAAAATTAAATTTAAAAGGGACGGTATTGCCATTATCAATCATAAATTCTACACCTTCCATTCCACAAACGTTGGCAATTTCGTGTGGATCGCTAATTGTGGAAACGGTTCCATGAACTACGGCTAACCGAGCAAATTCACTCGGAATTAGCATACTGCTTTCGATATGCACATGGCTATCTATAAAACCTGGTGAGATAAAATGTGCTCCTTCTTTCTGTTCAGAAATTTTAGAGATTGATTTTATTTTTCCATCTTCAACGGCTACTTCGCCAAAGAAAATATTCCGCTTTGTGATGTTGATGATATTTCCTTGGACTTTAAAATTGCTCATGTATTCTTTATGTTTTTTAATGTCGTCACCCTGACCTGTAGCAGCGGAAAGCTACGAAGTAAACCGAGCCTTAAGCGAGCTCACCAAAGGTAATTTATTTCAGGGTCTTTAAAGATGCTGAAATAAATTCAGCATGACGATTGCGTTCTGAACCGCTCTTAATATTTCAATAATTTATCAATCGTTTCTGCCAATCTTGCTTTAGCTAAAAAATCTTCTTCTAATACTTTGCTCATTGGAATGGCGGTATCCAGGCTCGCACAACGCATTACTGGTGCATCGAGATCAGAGAAACAGTGCTCTCCAATCCAGGCAGATAGTTCGGCACCAAAACCGTTTGTTAAGGTATCCTCATGCAAAATTAAAACCCTTCCGGTTGCTTTAACAGCTGCCCTTACTGCTTCTTTATCCCAGGGCTGCAATGTGCGCAGATCAATTAAGGTTGCGCCACTTTCCGGATATAACTTCAGGTAATCTAAAGCCCAGTGTACGCCAAGGCCATAAGTAATGATCGCGAATTTACTTCCTTCGGCAAGCCTAACTGCTTTACCGATCTCTGTAGTATAATAGCCATCTGGAACAGGGGCGCTTAAACTTCTGTAGAGGTATTTATGCTCGAAATAAAGTACTGGGTTTGGATCTTCAATGGCCGCCAATAACAAGCCTTTTGCATCTTCAGGGAAAGCCGGATAAACAATTTTTAAACCCGGTGTTTTGGTAAACCAGGCCTCATTACTTTGTGAGTGAAATGGCCCGGCACCTGTTCCGGCTCCCGTGGGCATGCGCACTACCACATCGGCTTTTTCGCCCCAACGGTAATGTGTTTTTGCCAGATTATTCACGATCTGATTAAAGCCGACGGTTACAAAATCTGCAAATTGCATTTCCACAACAGCTTTATAACCATTTATGGATAGGCCTAAACCTGCCCCTACAATGGCCGATTCGCATATAGGGGTATTGCGGACCCTGCTTTTGCCATATTTAGCAGTAAAACCATCTGTAATTTTAAAAGCCCCACCATAATCGGCAATATCCTGACCCATTAAAACCAGGTTAGGATATTTTTGCATGGCCAAGTCTAATCCATCGGTTATTGCATCTAAATATCTTTTTTCTGTAGAAGTTTGACTTGGTTGGAGAACATCTTGCTGATAAGGAAAATACATATCGGCCTCTTCCTGATCGGCATTAGCAATCGGCTCATCTTCATTAAAAGCTTCTTCAACTTCCAGCTCTATATCTCTCTTAACCTGGATTTTGATGTCGATAATTGAATCTGAGGTTAAAATACCCTGCTCAATTAAATACGCTTCGTAATTACTCAAAGGATCTTTCTTTCCCCACTCATCCAACAATTCTTGCGGAACGTATTTAGTGCCTGATGCTTCTTCATGCCCCCGCATGCGGAAAGTAAGGCATTCTACCAAAACCGGTCTTGGATCTTTTCGGATTTCCATAGCCAGTTGATTGATGGTATCATAAACTTCTAAAATATTATTCCCATCTATCTGAATGCCCTCAACGCCGTAACCAATGGCCTTATCAACCAGGTTTTTGCACCTGAACTGCTCTGATTTTGGAGTGGAAAGTCCATATCCATTATTTTCGATCAGAAAAATAACAGGAAGGTTCCAAACTGCAGCAACATTTACGGCTTCGTGGAAATCGCCTTCACTGGTTGCCCCTTCTCCGGTGTAAACTAATGTGGCGTGCTGTTTATTGGCTAAAATATCCGCCAGCGCAATACCATCGGCTAAAGCCATTTGTGGCCCCAAGTGGGATATCATCCCAATTATTTTATATTCTTGTGTGCCGAAATGGAAAGAGCGGTCGCGGCCTTTGGTGAAGCCGGTAATTTTGCCCTGCCATTGGGCCATTAATTTTTTTAAAGGAATATCTCGAGCGGTAAAAACGCCCAAATTACGGTGCATGGGCAAAATATACTCATCACTTTGCATGGCTAAAGTGCTACCAACAGCTATTGCTTCCTGGCCAATGCCCGAGAACCATTTGCCAATTCTACCCTGACGCAGCAGCTTGAGCATTTTGTCTTCAACCATCCGAGGGTAAAGCAATCTTCTGTATAAGTTCAATAAGAACTTGTCGTCTTTATCACCTCTCTTAAATTGCATATCTGGTTATTTTGACTAATGAGACCTGATTTATGACTCCTTATTTTTTTTTAATTCCTCCCATTGTTTTGCAAAAGATTTATCAGCAACCTTAGGCATCTCCCTGTATTTGCCCCAGCTTTTTTTGAAAAATCTTTTAAGCATAAAATTTTTAAACTTTCCACCAAAGAAATCCATCCATTTGCGTTTTTGCATCATTCTGCTGAACATGCTCCAGCCAATTTCCTCTTTTTTGCCGTTTTCATGCCCTGCGGCGGCATCTCTACGGTTAAGTAAGAGCATTTTATGGATATCGATTTTTACAGGGCACACTTCTGAACATTTACCGCAAAGACTAGAAGCATAGCTTAAGTGTTTAAACTCTTCCATGCCCTTTAAATGAGGCGTAATTACTGAGCCGATTGGGCCGCTATAGGTTGTATTGTAAGTATGGCCGCCGATATTTTTATAAACCGGACAAGCATTTAAACACGCACCACAACGGATGCAGTACAAACCCTGTCGCTGGTCTTTTTGTGCCAATAAATTGGTGCGGCCATTATCCAGCAAAATCACATACATTTCCTCTGGCCCATCTGTTTCATTAGGCTGGCGTGGACCACTTAAAATGGTATTATAAACTGTTAAGTTTTGCCCCGTTCCATGCGATGCCAGTAGAGGCCAGAACAGATCAAGATCTGCCATCGAAGGAATTACTTTTTCAATACCCACAACAGCAATATGAATTTTAGGGAAAGTGGTACTTAAACGTGCATTGCCTTCGTTTTCTGTTAGTGCAATACTTCCGGTATCGGCAATTAAAAAATTTCCGCCACTAATGCCAATATCGGCATTCAGGTATTTATCGCGGAGTAATTCTCTTGCTTTTTGTACCAGCTGCGGAGGAGTGGCATCGATAGGTGTGCCAAATTTATCGTGAAATAACTGCGCTATATCTGTTGCACTTAGGTGCATGGCTGGGGTAACAATATGGTACGGCGCCTGACCAAGTAATTGAACAATGTATTCGCCCAGATCACTTTCTAAAGATTCGATGTTGTTCTTTTCCAGAAAATCGTTTAAGTGGATTTCCTCAGTAGTCATCGATTTTGATTTGATGACCGTTTTGCCGTTGTTTCTTTTAATGATATTGAGGATTTCCTGTTGGGCTTCTTCGGCATCATTGGCCCAGATTACCTTACCGCCACGACGTTGGAAATTTGATTCGAACTCTGGTAAGAACTTATCGAGGTTTTCCATCACGCGCCATTTAATTACGTGTGCCTTTTTTTTGGATGCCTCTAAATTTTCGAATTTTGATAAGCCCCGTTCAACAGCTGCATTGTATTTCCCAATATTATAATTTATGGTTTTACGATGCGGTAGATCGAAAGCTTTCTCGTCAGATTTCTCTAAAAATTCCTCGGCAATATTCATCAATAGTTATTTTGTAATAGGGTAACGAATATTAACTGATTTTAGTTTTTAGCTATTTCGTTATAACATCAAAGATAGGAAACCCTGTTGAGTTTATTTTTAGAAATTAAACAAAGAAGAAGGTTGCTTTTTTAAAAGAATATTACCAGACGACTTTTGACATGTATTTTTTTGTTGTTTCATCATTCGAAATAAGATCTAGATCCAGTTCTATACTTGTTGCTATGATGATTCTATCGAAAGGATCGCGATGTAAAAATGGCAGCACTTTAAGTGTTTTCAGCGTTCCATAATCTATAGGAAGAATGGTGATGTTACTTGTATTGCAAGAATCTATGAGTTCATCTAAGGAATATTCTAATTGTAATTTGCCTAGTGATTGTTTTATGGTAATCTCCCATAAACTAACTATGCTTAAATAAAGTTGAGTAGTAGAATCTTCTAAAATTTTTCTTGCTGTTTTAGACAATGCAATATTATCATCTTGCATCCAAAGTAAAACGTGTGTATCAAGCAGATATTTTTTCACTACATATAATCTTTGAAATCATCTATTGGTGCATTAAAATCATCGCTCATTTTCATTCTTCCTTTTAGTAAACCGAGTTTTCGCTGTGTTTTTTCTTCATTTTTTTTATTTACTTTTTTTTGTAAAATAAAATCAATGAAGTCTTCCACCTCTTGCTGGTAGGCAACAGGGATCATTTTAATTTTTTCTAAAATGTGCAACTGATCCATAAACTCGCTTTTATCAAAAATAACATTTTAATCTTGAAATATAAAGCTACACCATTAAGCATAAAAAAGCCCCGACATTTTGTCGAGGCTAAATATTTTGAATGATTATTTCTTTGGATTACCTTTTCCATCCATATCTACTGCCGGGCGTTTTGCTCTGTTGGCCAATTCCCATGCGGTAAAGTAAGTTAGTTTTGCTCTTTTGGCCAGAAGCGGGAAATTGATTTTGCTTACTTCATCACCAGGCTTGTGGTAGTCTTGTTGTAACATCCCATCGTAATAGAAGATGATCGGAATGCCTAATTTAGCAAAGTTATAATGATCTGAACGGTAATAAATCTGCTCAGGATCTTTTGGATCATCATATTTATAATCCAGTTTCATTTTGGTATAGGTTGCATTTACCTGCTCGCTTAAGTTAGCTAAATCGCTGCTCAACATTTTCGAGCCTACCGAATAAATGTAGTTTGCTGAATCTGCTTTGCCTAAATATTCTTCACCTGTACGGCCAATCATATCGGTATTTAAATCAGCAATGGTGTTTTCGACAGGGAAAACCGGATGCTCCGAATACCATTCAGAACCCCAAAGTCCTTTTTCTTCACCAACAACAGTCATGAAAAGGATACTGCGTTTAGAACCTTTTCCAGCTTTTTTGGCATCTGTAAATGCTTTTGCCATTAATAAAACGCCGGTAGTTCCCGATCCGTCATCATCCGCTCCATTGTTCACTTTATCTTTTGCATTTGGATCTGTTTCTAATCCAATGTGGTCGTAATGGCCAGTTAAGATTAACACTTCTTTTTTAAGTACCGGATCTGAACCTTCTAAATAACCCAGAACGTTTTCGCATCTA
This sequence comes from Pedobacter sp. GW821-FHT01D05, assembly GCF_059422505.1. Taxonomy (NCBI): domain Bacteria; kingdom Pseudomonadati; phylum Bacteroidota; class Sphingobacteriia; order Sphingobacteriales; family Sphingobacteriaceae; genus Pedobacter; species Pedobacter sp. GW821-FHT01D05. Next base: position 167,933 of record NZ_JBWKXA010000002.1, read on the forward strand.
ACTGGTGTCTCTGTTTTTGCAGCACTAGCAGAGAAAGGTACGTTTAATACCTGCGAGGCAGGAGCCTGACTATCTACTATTTTTTTTTGCAGATCAGCCACCGTAGTATTCGATGCCTTTAACAATTCGTTGGCTAAAGCAACCGATATCGAGATACGTGGAATATCGTTTTGCTTTTGCGCTTCGATAGCGGCATTGGTTTTCACCATTACCCTTCCATTTTTAAGGGTTTGTTTCGTGTTTTCGGTTATTCTATCAACCGCGGGGTCGATCAGTACAATGGCTTTCACATTGTTTTCTGCAAAATATTTTGCCCTAGCTTCAAGCGTAGCACGATAAGCTGCTCTATCAATTCTTGTACCCGGTTTTACGGTTGGATCGCCACCATTGAACATGATAACCACTTTCCCTTTGATATCGGTACCTGTAAAATCGTTATAGTTGTCTTTCTTTAAACCATAACCAATAAATACAAGTTCATTAGCTGAAAAAGTAAAACCTTGATCGCTGATTAGACTAGGAGATACTAAATAATCTTTCTGATATTCTTTAGGCTGACCGTTAACCGTTAAATGGCTTTCTTTTAAGGTAACGTTAACCAAATCGATTTTTTGGAAATAACTGCCATTTACAGGCGCTTTTAAACCCAAAGATTTAAAATAATCGCGGATATAATCAGCAGCCATCCAGGCACCTTTTGTTCCAGTTTCACGGCCTTCGTATTCATCAGAAGCCAGTATTGAAAGGTGTTTGTAGGCATTTTCAGGGCTAATGGCCTTGCTGAATTTTATCGCATCCTTATTCGGTATAAGGGGCTTTACCTGGCTAAAGCAACTTGCGGTAACAAATGATACCAAACCAAGGGTTAAAAACTTTTTGTTCATTATGATAATAGTTAGTTAAGTTTCTTGTTAGCATGAAATCTTTTCAACCCTGTTTTGGTGGCGACCGCCCTCAAATTCAGTTGTTAAAAAGGTTGTGGTAATCTCTTTAGCCAGTTCCTCCGAAACAAATCTGGCAGGTATACACAAAACGTTTGCGTTATTGTGCTTGCGGACTAAAGAAGCAACTTCATTCTCCCAGCATAAACCTGCTCTGATGTGCTGATGTTTGTTCGCGGTGATGGCTACACCGTTTGCCGACCCACAAAGTAAAATCCCGTAAGTAAATGCTCCATTTTCTACAGCAGCAGCTACCGGATGAGCGAAATCTGGATAATCAACAGAATTTTCTGAGTAAGTGCCAAAATCTTTTACCTCGTAATCCTGTAAAAAATCTTTTAATATTTCTTTATATTCAAACCCAGCGTGATCCGCTCCAATAGCAATTTTAATTTTTGTATCAGACATTGTCAAATTTATAGAGAATTATAAAATCTATTCGTAATGTTTTTGTTAGTTAGCGTAGAAAGCAGCCTCAGCCTTTTTCTTCTTTTTTTCTATGTAAGCTGATACAAAAATACTGAGCTCATAAAGCAAGAACAATGGCGTAGCTACAATTAGCATCGTCATAATATCAGGTGTTGGCGTAACAATAGCTGAAATGATTAAAATAATAACCGCGGCATACCTTCTGCTCGATCTCATCAGCTTTGGTGTCATCAACCCAAGTTTCGACAGCACGAAAATAATAACTGGAAGTTCGAAGATAATCCCTGTGCCTAAAGTTAAAGTTGCAACAGATGATAGATACGAATCAACTGTGAATGTATTTTTGATTTCGGCACTAACGGTATAACCTGTTAAAAAATTAACTGATAACGGACAAACTATAAAATAACCAAAAAAGATACCGATAATGAAAAGTACAGAGGCGAAGAATACAAATCCACTTGCAGATTTACGCTCATTTTCATGTAATGCGGGTTTAATGAAACGCCAGATTTCCCACAATAAATACGGGAAACCAACTACAATACCACACATTACGCAAACATTTAACTGAAGGTTAAACTGGCCAGCCATTTCGGTGTTAATAATCTCTCCATTAATTTTGGTGATACACATATCTGCACCAAGTGAAGGAAATTTTTCTACCAGTTTGCACATCATCCTATAAGTCCAGAAATCGGGCTTTTTTGGACCAAATATGATTTTATCTAAAATGAATTCGTTAAAGTAAAAAGCAATACCGGTAAAAACGGCAATGGCAATTACGGCCCTGATTAAATGTTTACGGAGAACATCCAGGTGATCAAAAAAAGACATTTCTGCCTCTAATGTGGTGCTCTTTTGTCCGATAGCTTTTGTTAGTGAAGTTTTTTTAGTGTCGCTCATGTTGAAAACAAAAATACCATTCTATTTGAATAGAATGGTATTTACGTGTTAAATATAGAAATAGTTTATATTATTATGAGAAATGACTGCAAAAATAGAAAGAAGCTATAACAGTAGTTTTTAACGTTGCCCTTTAATTATACTCAGTTGCTTTAAATTTGCGGCGTTGCTATAATTAAATTGATATACACCATCTTCTCCGGTAACGATTAAGGATTTAGGACCAGCAATAACATCAAAGCTTTTGATGTTATTTAAATGCTGCAACATGTTGTCGCCTATTTTGGTTTTATCGGTAATATTGAAGCTCTTTATTCCATAATTGCCTTCGCAAAGAAACAAATTATTACCACTGGTGCTTAGGCCGTGTGGGTTTTGCATAGGATAAACTGCAATCTGTTTCGGCTTGGTGGGATCTTCTATATCTACAACTTCCAATTGATTAGTTGCTTGCCTGCACATATTGCCTGTGCGTAAGGTAACGTAAGCGTATTTGCCCTGTACAACAACAGGGTCGCAGGCAAAAATATGGCTGTAAGTAGATAGTTTTACGGGATTAGCCGGATCGGTAGCACTAAAAATGTGCATACCGCTATTGGTACCGATAAATAATTTATTCTCATAAGGGAAGATGGTTTCGACACCCCAACCTAAAGTAATAGCCTTTAAAAAAGTTGGGTTCGATGCAGTCTTAACGTCAAACAGGCTTAAGTTATTTATTCCAATAGTATATAAATAGTCATTCATCAAGGTAAATCTGGCCATCGAACCACCTTGCCCGGAAGAAGAGTTGCTGGTATAAGCGAGATCGTTAACTACTCCTTTGTAAGTTTTATAAGTTTGTTTCTTTACGAGGGTATCTTTATAGGTGTAAAGGTACTTCTGTGCACCTGGCAAATAGAACTGATTGAAAACATCGGTTACTCTTTTAACTTGTTTGATATTGCTCATATTGGAGAGATCAAAAGCAAGCAAATCAATAAAATTGTCGGCGTAAAGGATATTATCGCGAACCGCTAGATCTACATTTCCCGGAATTTGCAGAAAACCTATATTTACAGGAGCACTAGGGTTGGCATTGTTATAGATGTGGATACCTTCATTGGGTTCATTAATGAAAAGATAATCGTTGTAAATGTATATTTTTCCGGTTTTTTTAGCAGGAATAGCTTTTGTCATCCCCACCGGTAAAGCCCTCATTTGCTGAACAGAAATCATTTTTACAATCTGTATCATTTCATACTCATCTTTTTTACAGCCTGTAAATACGGCGCAAACAAGTAGGAGGAGTAGTACGTTAATTAGATTTTTTTTCATAATTGGAGTGTTTTTAATATTAAACGTATGAGATTAATTAAACGCTACAGTGTTCGATAAATATTAATTATCAGTTAGTTATGTGACATTAGCTGAAATCTAAAACAATAAAAAAGGCTATCCAAATTATTTGAATAGCCTTCTTGTATTATTAAGTATAGAAATACTTTATTATTCTGAAAACTCGAACGTTTCCATAAATTTCGTAGTGAAATTTCCTGCTCTGAAGTTCGGATCTTTCATCAACTGCAGATGGAAAGGAATGGTTGTTTTTACACCCTCAATTACAAATTCGCCTAAAGCACGCTCCATTGTACAGATTGCTTCTTCGCGTGTTTGTGCCACGCAGATTAATTTGGCAATCATCGAGTCATAGTTAGAAGGGATTGAATATCCTGCGTAAACGTGTGTATCAACGCGAACACCATGGCCGCCCGGAGAGTGGAAGTTGGTGATTTTTCCTGGTGAAGGACGGAAGTTATTTGCTGGGTCTTCGGCATTGATACGGCACTCGATTGCGTGCATATCAGGGAAGTAGTTTTTACCCGAAATTGGAATTCCGGCAGCAACTTTAATCTGTTCTTTAATTAAATCGAAGTTGATTACTTCTTCGGTAACCGGATGTTCTACCTGGATACGGGTGTTCATTTCCATAAAGTAGAAGTTACGGTGTTTATCAACCAGGAATTCGATTGTACCGGCACCTTCATAATTTACGGCCATTGCACCTTTAATAGCTGCTTCGCCCATTCTTACACGGAGTTCATCTGTCATAAAAGGAGAGGGAGATTCCTCTACCAGTTTCTGGTGACGGCGTTGAATAGAACAATCGCGTTCTGATAAGTGACAGGCTTTGCCAAACTGATCTCCGATAATCTGGATTTCGATGTGACGTGGATCTTCGATATATTTTTCTAAATACAAACCATCGTTACCAAAAGCTGCACCAGATTCCTGACGGGCACTATCCCATGCATTTTCGAAATCTTCGTCTTTCCAAACAACCCGCATACCACGGCCACCACCACCGGCAGTTGCTTTTAAGATGACAGGGTAGCCCATTTCATTTGCTATTGCAATACCTTCTTTAACGCTGGTAAGTAAACCTTCTGATCCTGGAATGGTTGGTACACCGGCAATTTTCATGGTTTCTTTTGCAGAGGCTTTATCGCCCATGCCATTGATCTGCTCTGGGGTAGCACCAATAAATTTGATGTTGTACTCGCGGCAGATGTTAGAAAACTTAGCATTTTCTGATAGGAAACCATAACCGGGGTGTATGGCATCGGCGTTAGTTAATTCTGCAGCCGAGATAATATTTGGAATATTTAAATAAGAATCTTTACTAGGAGGGGGCCCAATACAAACAGCCTCATCAGCAAAACGTACGTGTAAACTTTCGCGATCTGCGGTAGAGTAAACAGCAACCGTTTTGATGCCCATTTCCTTACAGGTACGGATAATACGCAAAGCGATTTCACCCCTGTTGGCAATTAGTATTTTTTTAAACATAATTTTTAATTTAGGATTACACCGATATTGTGATTACACCGATTATTTTGGCGTCATCATCAATCTGTGAAATCAAATTAATCTGTGAAATCAGCTTCTAAATAGGTTCTACTAAAAATAACGGTTGATCGTATTCTACTGGCGATGCATTATCAACCAGGATTTTAACGATACGGCCAGAAATTTCGCTTTCAATCTCGTTGAAAAGTTTCATTGCCTCGATAATACAAACTACTTTACCAGTGCTAATTTCATCGCCAACATTAACAAACATTGGCTTGTCTGGGCTAGCTGAACGGTAGAAAGTACCGATCATCGGAGATTTAATGGTTAAGTATTTTGAAGTGTCTTCTGCACCTGGTACAGCAGGTGTTGCTGCAACCGGAGCAGTAGGAGCTGTGGCAACAGGGGCAGCAGCCTGTACAAGCGGAGCCTGTGGTACGGTAGCATGCACAACTGTTGGTGCTTGGTTTGTTTTGATCGTGATTTTGAAGTTTTCCTGCTCAATAGCAACTTCATTTACTCCAGAACGAGAAACAAATTTAATCAGTTCCTGTATTTGTTTGATATCCATTTTTTAGGCTAGTTATGTAAAAAATAGTGTTTATTGAATTAACTAAGTTATACTTTTTTTGTTTTATTTTTTTATTGCTGAGGGCCATTAATCGGACTCCGGACTAAGGACTTCTGACTAGTTAGTATCGTAAGCCCATTTAAGGTATACCGAACCCCAGGTAAAACCACCACCAAATGCAGCTAAAACGATGTTATCGCCTTTTTTTAGTCTGCTTTCCCATTCCCATAAACATAAAGGAATTGTTCCGTTGGTTGTATTTCCGTAACGTTCAATGTTAATCATTACTTTATCGGTTGTAACGCCCATGCGGTTTGCAGTGGCATCGATAATGCGTTTGTTGGCCTGGTGAGGCACTAACCATGCAACATCATCAGCAGTTAGGCTGTTGCGTTCCATAATTTCGGCAGCAACATCGGCCATATTGGTTACGGCAAATTTAAATACTGTTGGGCCTTCCTGGTGTGCAAAATGTAATCTTGCGTCAACAGTTTCGTGTGATGCCGGCATAACAGAGCCACCTGCTTTCATCCCCAGGAAATCTCTTCCAGAACCATCTGTTCTCAAGATAGAATCCTGAATGCCAAAACCTTCTTCATTTGGCTCTAATAAAGCACAGCCACAACCATCACCAAAAATGATACAGGTTGTACGGTCTTCATAGTTGATGATTGACGACATTTTATCGCCGCCAACAACTAAAACTTTCTTGTGTCTTCCTGATTCTATAAACGATGCGCCAGTAGAAAGCCCGAAAATAAAACCAGAGCAAGCGGCCTGTAAATCATAACCCCAGGCATTTGTAGCGCCGATTTTATCAGCTAAAACGTTTGCTGTTGCAGGGAAAGTAAAATCTGGAGTAGTGGTGCAAAAGATAATCAGTTCAATTTCTTTTGCATCAATTCCCCTCTTTTTAAGTAAACCATTTACAGCATGAACAGCCATATCGGAAGTACCTAAACCTTCTCCCTTTAAAATTCTACGTTCTTTAATTCCCGTTCTGCTGGTAATCCATTCATCCGAAGTGTCAACAATGGTCTCTAACTCTGCGTTTGTAAGCACATAGTCGGGAACGTAACCATTTACTGCTGTAATAGCAGCGTGAATTTTACTCATTTTAAGAATTTTAATAAATTATTTAAATGCCATTCTAATTTTTTCTACCAATCCTGTAGTGATCATTTCTCTGGACTGTAGAACCATATTTTTAACAGCTAGCGGACTAGAAATTCCATGTCCGATAACAACGGGAGCGTTAACGCCTAGAACCGGACTTCCACCGTATTGTTCATAATTAAAACGATCGAAGAACTCATCTTTAAGCCCCTTTTTGATGGTAAGCACGTAAAACGATTCTGCTAATTTTAGCATCACATTTCCGGTAAAACCATCGCATACGATTACATCGGCCTTATCGTTAAATAAATCTCTCCCTTCCACATTGCCAACAAAGTTGAAGAGTTTTGTTTCTTTCATTAACGGGAAAGTAGCCATGCTTAGCATATTCCCTTTCTCATCTTCTTCGCCAATATTTATCAGGGCAACTTTCGGATCATTTATGTGCAAAAGATTTTCTGCATATAAACTGCCTAAAACACCAAATTGTAGTAAAATATCGGGTTTACAGTCGGCATTAGCACCTACATCTAACAGTAAGCCTGTGCCACCTTTAATTTTTGGAAGAATTGTACATAAACAAGGGCGGATAATGCCCGGAATGGTTTTAACGCTAAAAACTGCGCCAACCAACATGGCTCCAGAGTTACCAGCACTAGCGAAAGAATCGATTTTGCCTTCTTTTAAAAGGTTAAAACCAACTGCTATGCTCGAATTTGGTTTCTGAACGATTGCTTTGGTGGGATGTTCGCCCATACCAATTACTTCATCAGTATGAACGTATTCAAAATGATCTGGATTAAAACCTTCTTCTGCAAGAATGGGTTTAATCTGTTCGGTATCGCCAATAAGAACTAAATGCTCTCCAGCGTTAAGCGATTGATGAGCAGCTATTGCTCCCAAAACAATTGCTTTGGGAGCATAGTCTCCGCCCATTATGTCGAGGCCTATTTTCATAGAAAAAATCTGTTTGTGTTAAGTCAGGTGTAATCCTGAATTTTTCAGTTGACTAAGGTATGACTAAAGCCGCTGAAAACACAAACAATTTTTTAAGAAAATTACCCTATCTGAGTATTTTCGATAACCAGTTTGCCGTTGTAGTATAAGTTACCATCAACGTTGTAAGCACGGTGAGGTACGTGAATAGCACCTGTTGCCGAGCATGTTGCTAAAGAAGGAGTAACCGCTTTATAGTGTGTTCTTCTTTTATTTTTTCTCTGTTTCGAGATTTTCCGTTTTGGATGTGCCATTGGTGTATAATCTAATTATTTTTTTAACTTATTAAGGGCTTCCCAACGTGGGTCGCTTGTTTGTTCATTTTCTTTAGCCTGCTTTTCGATCGATAATTGATTTAAACGGTCAATCATCTCCTGATCGCAATCTTTATCTGCCTGCTCGCAGTTTTTGATATAAGGTACCGCTACGTTAATCATTTCGTATAAAGGACCAGATATATCAATCTCGGTATCTTTACGGCTTAGCGAAATAATTTCTTCATCATCGCTCTCCAGTTCATCTTCAGCAAACTTTACAATCTGCCTTTCGTAAAGATTTATAGGCAACGAAAACTCAGATAAACATTTATCGCAATCTAAATTTACTGTACCAATAACTTTGAATTTTAGAAGCAACATGGTCTCTTGTTTCTCAAGTTCCAGGTCTACTTTTAAATTTCCGCTTTTTATTAACGAATACTCAAATGCATTAAAAAAGCGGTCATCAAGCTCATAATCAAACTGATGAGTTCCCAATTTTAATCCGGTAAACGGTAATGAAAATTGTTTTAGTGGGTTCAAAGTACTGTAAAATTTTAGCCTGCAAATGTAGGGATAAAATAATTAGATTAAAAATGTTTTTTAAAAATTGTTGATGTTAATCGGACAGGTTTTCAGAATGTTAATTGAAATACTGTAAGACCTTACACGTTTCTTGTTAGTCGGGATTTGTAATCCCGACTTAGAATAAAGGATTTTTATTTATTAAGTGGATTGTAAATCCACAGTCTATTGAGCCGAGATTGCAAATATCGACCAACAAAAATTACTGATCAGCCAATACCATTTCTTTGTTATTCCTGCTCCACTCGCTCCATGAGCCTACATATAGCTTAGGGATGGGTAGACCTGCATAATCCATAGCTAATAGCGTATGGCAGGCAGTAATGCCCGAGCCGCAGTGTACAATTACATTTTCTGGTTTAACCTGAGCTAAAGCTTCAGCATATTTTTCTTTCAATATTTCAGGGGCCAGGAAAGCACCATCAGTATCTAAATTTTCGGTATAGGGAATGTTTGCCGCGCCAGGTATGTGCCCTGCAATCAAATCGATCGGTTCAGTCAGGCCTGCAAAACGGTTGGCATCGCGCACATCAATCACAATGTAATCGTCGGTTTTAGCAACTTTTTCTACTTCATTGATATCCGATAACGGTAGGTTCCATGTTGTGATTTCGTATTTTCCCACAGATTTTGGGATTTCGACTTTATCTGTTGTTGGGAAACCTGCTTTAACGGCCGCCTGAAAGCCCCCATCAATTACCTGTACTTTTTCATGACCAATTGCTTTTAGCATCCACCAGAGCCTTGCAGCGGCGTTACCGCCGTTTTTATCATCGTAAACAATCACATGGCTGTCTTTTGTGATACCGAGCCCCTGTAAAACGGCAGAAAACTGGTCGAATGTTGGCAAGGGATGCCTTCCACCGATAGCAAAATCGCCAATATTAGCTAAATCGCTATTTACATCTGCAAAAAGTGCGCCTGCCAAATGTTGTTCATCGTATCTGGCTTTCGAACCAGCGCTGGCATCGATAATTACGATCTCCTCGTCTTGGTTTAACCAGGTTAATTCTGCTGGTTTTATGATGGGTGATATATTATTCTTCATATTTCATTCTATTTATCCGTAATCAAACCATACTGCATTTGCGCCATTGGCTTTTGCATATTCTAAAAATCTTCTGAAATTTCTAAGGTCCTGTCCGAAATTATTGCCAATATAGCCTTCACCTTTATCGAGATTAAAATCAGTAAAATAGTAATCATTGTCAAGGGTGTCTATCTCATGGCTATCCAATTTATCATTTAGTGCGCCTAGCTTTGAAAGCTTTTGGATCAAAGTTTCGATCGTTTCCAGTACCTTATTTATATTGTTATCTATTTTTTTTCTATTATTTGCGATCTGCTCACGAACTTTTTTCTTATCGTTTTCGGTTTCTGCAAAAGACAAACGGAAATCAATCTCCATTTCGTTCCAGTATTGCTCCATTTCATATAAAATTGAAATATCTGTTTCTGTCAGCCTACTTATCTGGTCGAGTTCGGTTTCTTTTTCAATCACATCCCTCCGCGACATCAGGTTGCAAAGGTTCTGCTTAAACTATGTTGGTTAAAAAAATCTACATGGTTATCTGTGTTTTTTAAACGGGATATTTCTTCTGAATTATCGGTAATGAGATGAATGTCGAGCCCCATAGTATATTTTGTGATTCAATTTTTTGCAATATAAGAGATTTTGGAAATCAGGCCTAATGCGATTTATTGCTGATTAGTGCCCATAATCCCAAAACCGGTCCAACAGCCAAGACCATATAAAGATAATGCGAATTCATTTCTTTAGCCAAAAGATTAATCACCTGAATGCTAATAATCGTAATGGCAAAGCCGATACAGTTTACCAGTGTTAACGAAGTTCCTCTCTGGCTTTCTGGTGCATGTTTGGCAATTAAAGAAGAAAACAAGGGTGAATCGGCTGTGCCGGACAAGCCCCAGCAAAATAAAAATATAAGAAAAGGATATACTGAGCCGCTGAATAGGAAAATTGGGGAGAGCAGGCAACATGATCCAGAAATGGACAGCGCAATAGCCGCAATCCGTTTCGCACCGAATTTTTGTGAGAGCAAACCGCCGATCATGCAGGAGAGGCCACCTGATGCGATAATTAAGAACGAATATAACGGGATATTTAAAGTTGCATGTGCATGTTTAGTGTTGTAAAGCAGCAGCATACCGGGTAAAAAAGCCCAGAAAGTATAAAGCTCCCACATGTGCCCGAAATAGCCGAAAGCAGCAGATCGAAAATCAGGGTTTTTAAAGCCATTAAAACAAGATCGAAAATCGAATTTTTGTCCGGCAGTTCTAAATGGGCCATTTGGTACAAACCATAAAATAGCAATTGCACCAATTAGAGATAAACCGGAAGTAGCGAAGATTACATACTGCCAAGGAAAATTTGCAGTAAATGTTTTTAATAAATGAGGGAAGGCAGTACCCAAAACCAAAGCACCAACTAAAAAACCTAATGATTTTCCTAGCCCGTCTTTAAAGTAATCGGATGCTATTTTCATGCCAACAGGGTAAATTCCAGCCAACATAAAACCAGTTAAAAAGCGAAAAAGCAGCAGTAAATGAACATCGGCTAGTTCTAAACAGATGCCGAGGTTAAACAACGCAGCTGCAATTCCACAGATAAAGAATACTTTCGAGGGTGAAAAAATATCGGAAATGGCAAAAAAAGCGAAAACTAATGTTCCGCTGATGAAACCAAACTGTACCATGCTGGTGAGGTTGGCCAGTAGATTTGTCTCAGTTGGGAAACTTTTAACAATATCGTGTAATACAGCATTGCCAGCAAACCACAACGATGTACAGAGAAACTGTGCAATAACAATTGTGGGGAGAATGTAATTGGGTTTTTTAGTGCCGCTCATTTTGAATTTGATGCACAATTTTACCAAAAATAAACCTGATAGTAGTGGAAATACTTTTTGTTATGGTGCTTCGACAAGCTCAGCATGATAATCACAAAAAGATTGGAACGCATAGCAGGACTTTCGGAACCGATGAAACACAGCAATTGCTTTACAAATAAGTAATGGATCACTTTAGTTTCTGGAAGTACGAGGTCAGACGTCCGAAGTCGGAGGCAAGAGTGCCATAGCTACCGATTATTACTTTGGTTTTTCAGCTTTCGTCTTTCTGCTCTTACAACCTTCAGCCTTTCTACCCTCAGCCTTCTACCTTAAGAAGCATCATCTTTAATATCAAACTGTGTTTCAACCACTTTACCGCCTGTACGCAATTGATTGCCCAACATCTCCTCTTGCTCCCTACGGTTTTTTACAATATGGATGGCCGAGAATAAAGCTTCGGTAAATGAAGTCGAATCCGCTAAATCTTTACCTGCAATGTCGTAACCTGTTCCATGATCGGGAGAGGTACGAACGAAGTTTAAACCAGCGGTATAGTTTACACCATTATGGAAAGCTAATGTTTTGAAAGGAATTAAGCCCTGATCGTGGTACATGGCCAAAACGGCATCGAACTGTTTGTAGCTACCATTGCCGAAAAAACCATCGGCAGGATACGGGCCAAAACAAACGATACCTTTGTCGTAAGCTTCCTGAATGGCTGGTGTAATAATTTCAGCCTCTTCAGTGCCCAATAAACCATTGTCGCTGGCATGTGGATTTAAGCCCAGAACAGCAATTTTTGGTTTTTCAATCCAGAAATCTTTTTTCAGGCTTTCATTAATCAGCTTTAATTTACTGATAATTTTCTCTTTTGTAATCGAGGTTGGAACATCTTTCACGGGAATGTGGCCAGTAACCACACCCACGCGTAAATTTTCGCTGATCAAAAACATCAGCACATCTTTACTGCCACTTTTTTCTTGCAGGTATTCGGTATGGCCGGGGAAAGCAAAAGTTTCTGATTGAATATTATGTTTGTTGATCGGCGCAGTAACCAGTGCATCGATATCGCCGTTTACCAGATCGGCTGTTGCACGCTCTAATGATAAAAGTGCATATTTCCCACCTGTTGGCGTTACCTGCCCTAATTCGATTTTTACATCTTCTTCCCAGCAATTAATCATGTTTGCCTTTTTTGGTTGTGCCTGGTTGGCATGGCTAACTACATTAAAACTGAAATCGCCTAAATTATTCGCTTTTCTGTGAAAAGATGAAACCTTAGTATGGCCATAAACAATTGGAGTGCAATAATTTAAAATAGCAGGATTAGATAATGTTTTAATGATTACCTCTAAACCTATGCCGTTTACGTCGCCTATACTAATGCCAATTTTAAGTTTATCGCTCATAATTACTGGAAAATTTTAGCGCAAATTACTGATTTTCGTTTAAACCCTTTAAAAAAAATGAAACCGCAAAGTACGCAAAGTGATTTGCAAAGAAATAATAAGCCTATCTTTGCAAAGAATTTTAATTTTTAAAGCCCCTTCAGGGGTTTGGGGTATGAGTTTAGTAAAAGCGAAAAAACATTTAGGGCAACATTTTTTAACCGATAAAGGCATTGCCAACCGCATTGTAGAGGCTTTGGTGAATACTGATAAATACAATCAGGTTTTAGAGGTTGGGCCAGGTATGGGAATCCTATCTGATTTTTTGCTGCAGCGCAAAGATTTGGAAACTTATCTGATCGATATCGATACCGAATCTTTCCATTTTTTAAATGAAAAATATCCTCAGCTTGGCGATCGGTTGATTAATGGCGATTTTTTGAAACTTGATTTCGATGCCATTTTTCCAGGTCAGTTTGCCATAATCGGTAATTTTCCATACAATATATCGTCACAGATTTTATTTAAGATTTTAGATAACCGCAACAAGGTTGTAGAAATGGTTGGGATGTTCCAGAAAGAAGTTGCCCAACGTTGTGCAGCGCCAGCAGGTAACAAAGAGTACGGGATTTTAAGTGTGTTTCTTCAGGCCTACTATAAAATTGAATATCTGTTTACGGTTAAACCGGGTACATTTAATCCACCACCAAAGGTGCACTCTGCAGTAATCCGTTTAACCAGAAATGAAGTGGAGACTTTAGACTGCGATGAAAAATTATTCTGGCGGGTGGTTAAAGCGGGTTTTAACCAACGGAGAAAAACTTTGCGTAATGCTGTTTCTGCAGTGATGCCTAAGGATAAAATGGACGATCATATTTATTTTGAGAAACGTGCCGAGCAGCTAACGGTAGCTGATTTTGTTGCCCTAACGCAGCATGTGAGTAAGTTGATGGCGGTTTAGTGATGCAATCGTCATCCTGACCTGTAGCGCAGCTACGAAGTAAACCGAGCCTTAAGCGAGCTCACCGAAGGTAATTTATTTCAGGATCTTTTTGAAGCGCAATTTTTATAATATGAAAAGCAGGTTTCTGTACTTTTGGGTTGCAGCGGTCCCGCTATCCGCTTCAAAGCCTTGGTTCGTTCCTCACCTTCGTGTTTTTCGCTCCTATCGGGTTTAATCAAAATGGGACACTACAAAAATCAGCATTTATACGATCATAGAATTGCTTTTCTTGCCAGCTGAAACATTTGTGTAATCCCAAAATCTGTGCAATCAATCGCTTGCATTTTCTTGCAAATCCGTGATTATTTTCATTGAATTTCTCCTTTCCTTTGCGCTGTATTTTTAGGAAATCTTATGATAAATTATCGCGAAATTTTTGAGGAACAAGGTATTGACTATTTAACTTACCGTGCATTGATTGATCAACTTCTGTTAGAGGGAAAGGCAACCGGTGATGTAACCTACGATTTGCATTATACTAAAATGAATGTGCAAAGGATGAGCCGCGTGGATAAGACGATCAGCTTAAATGATGAGTTGATTTCGACCATTGATCATCTTAAAGAAAATTATAAGTTTTTGGTGATTACTGAAGGCTGGTGTGGCGATGCTGCACAGATTGTTCCGATATTCAATAAAATCGCAACTGCGTCATTAGGTAAAATTGATCTGAAATTTGTGCTTAGAGATAAAAATTTGCCATTAATTGATGCGCATTTAACCAATGGTGGAAGAGCTATTCCGGTTTTAATTGTGTTAAATGAATCAGCAGACCAGGTTTTAGGAACCTGGGGCCCAAGACCACAAATTTTGCAGGAGCTTTTAAAGGAGTGGAGAAAAGAAAATACTGAAATGTCGGTTTTGGCAGAAAAACTTCATGGCTGGTATGCTAAAGATAAAACACAAACCACACAGGCCGGATTATTAGAACTTTTGAAAGGGCTGGAGGGTTAATCTTTATATAGAATAGTCGCCATCTCGACTGTAGCGAAGTCCCGAATGTTCGGGAGAGAGATCTGCCTAAATAGATTTAGCTTCGCTGAGCACTACACGGTTCTCGACTTCGTTGCACTTCGCTCGAAATGGCGTTATTGCGCGGGTAGTTCTAGAAACAAGTAATGCTAATCAACAGAAACAGTTAATCCTTCTTGCTGTAAAATTTTACGGTAAACTTCCATCTCGGTAAATGATCCTTCCAAAACTGGACATTTTCCGTCATTATGCACTTTCCAGGCAATTTTTTCAGCCTGCGATTCGTTATAATCGAGATATTTCATCATGCAGTAAATCACATGATCGAAAGTATTGATATCATCATTCCACAAAATAAGGCGATGTACGGTTTTTAGGGAAGTTAAAATTTCTTCGAGCGTAAAGGTCTCTTCTTTGGTTTCTGTAGACATGGTGCAAAAATAAACATTAGTATCAAGTATTTAGTATCGAGTAACAAGATTTTGTTCCTTTGTTAATAATAATGGCTTAGGCAATAAATGATTAACTTTGTTTAACCAAAATATAAATAATAGCATGCACCAGTCTAAAATTGCGGGAATAGGTTACTACGTTCCGAAAAATATATATACCAACGATGATTTAAGCCGTTTTATGGATACCAATGATGCATGGATCCAGGAGCGTACCGGCATTAAAGAACGCCGTTTTGCCGATCGAAATGAGGAAACCACTACTACAATGGGTATTGAAGCAGCCAAAATTGCGATCGACAGGGCTGGGATTACCGCTAAGGATGTCGATTTTATCGTTTTTGCCACATTAAGCCCCGATTATTATTTTCCAGGTTGTGGCGTGTTATTGCAACGCGAAATGGGCATGGGTGAAATTGGTGCCTTAGATATCCGAAACCAATGTTCGGGCTTTGTTTATGCACTTTCTGTGGCCGATCAGTTTGTAAAAACAGGTATGTATAAAAATGTGCTGGTAGTGGGGAGCGAAAAACATTCGTTCGCGATGGATTTCGAGACCCGTAGCCGCAACGTATCTGTAATTTTTGGCGATGGCGCTGGCGCTGTGGTACTGCAACCTACAGACGAGCCTGGAAAAGGGATTTTAAGTACACATTTACATAGCGATGGTGCCGATGCCGAAATCCTGGCCATGTATTATCCAGGTTCTCATGCCAATAAATGGTTAAAAGATAAACCTGCCTATCCGGAACAAGAGTTGGGGGGACTATTTATGACACAGGAAATTTTAGACAGTGGTGCCGCTTTACCTTATATGGATGGACCATCGGTTTTTAAAAAAGCAGTAGTGAAGTTCCCAGAAGTAATTAAAGAGGCCTTGGCTGCCAATAATTTAACAGAGAAAGATATTGATATGTTGGTGCCACATCAGGCAAATCTGCGTATCAGCCAGTATGTGCAGCAGTTGTTGGGTTTAAATGATGATCAGGTTTTTAATAATATCCAAAAATATGGCAATACCACAGCAGCTTCTGTTCCCATTGCCTTATGCGAAGCATGGGAAGCGGGAAAAATTAAAGATGGCGATCTGGTATGCCTTGCCGCATTCGGATCGGGCTTTACCTGGGCCAGTGCATTGATTAGGTGGTAACCATAGGTTCGTCATTTCGATCGATTGCAACGAAGTCGAGAAATCTATCTCTAAAGATCTCTCCACTCCGCGTTGCTTCGGTCGAGATGACGACCGTTCATTTGAAGCTGTTAATAGTGGCGTAGTCGATTGGGCTATTGCGTTTTAGGCCTGATAAAATCTCCTAAATAACTACACTCGCCTGCCGCCACAGCATAAAAAGGTGTTTTTGCATAGCTAAACCTTAATTCTTTAAGATAAGGATTGTTGTAATTTGCCTTGATGAAGTTTCTCCATTTCACATCTTTTTTATCGTAATAATAAAATGATAGTGGGTTCGCATTCATGATGATCTGTTTCTGCAAACATTTTGCCAACATAAAAGTACATTTTGCTTTAAAATCAGCATTGGTACTTAGTGCCCTGGCCTTTAAATACCAGGCTTTTGCGGTCTGTGCTTTTTTGTAATCGCCATCGTATACATATTTTGCCGGGTTACTATTGTCGTATGATGACCAATCGTAACTGATCAGGAACCAACTGTTACCAAAATAACCAGTTTGGTAAACGGCGTTAGCCATTTTATAATAGTAAAGTGCGGCATTCTTTTTATCACTAATGGTTAATTTCTGTAAGCGGAGCATTTCTGCAGCAAAAGCCTTTTTGGTAACCGAAGTTTTAGCCGTTACATATTTTTTAGGATAATCATTTATCGTTTCGATGAAAGGATTAGCATAAAGTTTTGCGTTGGATTCATCTCCATACCAGTTCTCTGGATTGAAGTATTTATAACTTGGCGAAACCTTTGCAAACATTTGCACAGCCTTATCATATTGATGTGTGCGCAAGTAAGTTGTGCCAAAAAGTTCATAAAAATCATCATTTTTAAGCTGGTTTAAAGCCGAAGCCAACAAAGCGGTAACATCATTGCCTGCCGCCCTGGTTTTATAAACAGCTAAGCCCTGCATGCTTTTCGGACTTAAGTTTTTCTGCCAAAAAGTAATACTCTGATAACTCATGTTCTGGAAAAGTGAATTCTCCTTTAATGTTTTATATTCCAGATCGCCTTTAACCATTGCCAATGCTGCTTTTGCAGTATCGCCCATATTCAAATAAGCTGGCGCCAATATTTGCTGGTAGAAATTCCTCGTGGTTCTGCTAAAGCGTTTACTGGCACGATCGGTATCATAGTAATATTGCCCTTTTGGCTGTTCGCTGTTTTCTGCAAAACGCTTTTCGTCAAGCCATTTTAAGGTCGGCAATAAATCGTTCTCATTAAAAGGATTGCCTTTTTTGATGTTTTTTGCCTTGATCAATAAATCGGTAATGCGGTATTGGTCGCGTAATCTTTCTGGTAATTTATCTGGCTTTAGTATGGCAAGGTAATTTGTCGCCAGAAAATCTTTGTTCTCCATCCACGATAAATAAGCTGCGGTTAATGTACCCAGCTCTGGCTGTGGATATTTTTTTTCGGTAGCCAGTTTTACTGCAAAGTTCCTGATTTCATTCAGGTGTTTTAAATTGATGTTTTTTAGGCTGTCTTTATATTTAGAATTGCCGTTATCCGAGAAATAATAATTATAACCAATTTTGGCTATGTCATTCGCCTCAATAAGATCTTGTTCTAATTTATTTACTTCGCGCACCAACAGCGCGCCGTTAAGCTGGCTTTTTGGTTCGTATTGATAAACTTTATTCAAGCTTTCTATTCCTGAATCAGCATCACCAAACCCGTTTATCGCCCAGATATTGGCTTTCTCGTTATTGGTTTTGGCGTATTTTAGCGCCCCATTAACAGGCGAGCTGGTGTAATAATAATTTTTATAAGCCTGTACTCTCCGTTCAGGGTTGCTTGCAAAAACTTTCGAGAACAAAAAGGCAGATTCTTCGGGATTGCCCAGCCTGCGGGTAGAACCTGCATACAATGCCAATGCCCAGCCCTTAACCGCACTGTTTACCTTACTGGTTTTAATGTATTTCTCGTAAGTTGATTTACTCTCGGCATGATAACCTGCAAAATGGAACATCCGTTCAGCTTGGTAAGCGTAACGCAGTTTCAGAAAATCATCTTTTTCTGCTTCTGTCAATTTTAGGCCTTCTTGGGCTTTTGAACCCATGGCGGTCGTATCGCGAGGCTTTGGATCCCAAAGACTAAAATCTACATTGGCCAATGGTTCGCAGCTTTTGGCAAATTGGTAATACTTTAGTGATTCTTTGCGTTTGCTTAACCCCTGGATAAAACTATTCTGTTGTAAGCTATCGGGTAATTGTGAAACGTTACCATTAAAATTAATGAGTTTTGCATCAGTTGCGCTATCAGTTTTGTACATTACTTTTAGCACATCCTCTTTTTTAATATTAAGGTATTTCGCCCATTCTCGACTGTTAATATCGGGCTCGCTTTCTATATCCGTTTCGCTGTTGAGGTAAACCATCTGGTTGTAGGCAAAAGGCGAATATTCATCTCCTTCAACATTGTTGTGAAAGTAAGAAACATAATAATCATAAGGATCTATCTCGCCACCACAGGCAAGATTTACGGCAATTTCGCCGAAAAAAGTAATCAGGAATACACTAAAAATTAGCGATAACTTTTTGAACGTCTTCATTGGTAAAATGTTTTAATAGGTCGGTGTCTAAATGGTAAAAAACAAGGTTTCGAGTCCTAGGGCTTAAATGTCGGGATAAAAATTTAGAGGTCGAAAGTAAATCTTTAGCAGAAATCTGTTCCCACCTCACCACATCTCCTTTTTTTAACCCGGCTGCAGGATAATCAACCAAAAGATCATAGAGAATGGAATTTCCTCTCTGTTTAAAAAGTTTTTTATCTTCGATTTGTGTTTTGCCTATCCGTTTGGAAATACCCGCATATTGCCCGTTTCTGAATACCACTGCCCATTCGAAAATGGGTAAGGCCACATCAAGTGGTAAGGGATATTGTTCCAGGAAATCTTTTAAGTAGATATCCATTTCGTACTGATCCAATATAGAGTTTTGTTCGCCATACTTACGTAGGTTACCCATATTGTAACACATTAAAATGGCTTTCTCTACGGGAGGTACGCCGCTTGATACAATGTTTTTAACCTGATGCAGACGCAGGGTTACCGAAACGGTTTTTCCTTTTAAAAGCGCATTTCCCTTTAATTGTTCGAGAAATTTAAAATACCTGTTTCTGGTGCCTTTGGTCCAATCACAATCAATCTGTAATTCTGCATAGTTTTGCTTTCCTGCCTGTTTTACCTTTGCGGCTACAAATTTGGCAATGCGATCAGCCATAACGGCTGTTTGCATGGTGTCAATCTTGTTAAAAACCTCGTTAACGATAAACACAACAGGGATAATATCGATCTGTTTAGGTAGTGGGTCTGAAAATTTAATCGGCGAAACAGGTACAGGCAGCTGCAGATCTGGATTAAAATCTACATCCATAATACGCACGTACAAAGAGTTAGATTTAAATTGATCTAGGTAACTGGTTTCTTCCTTTTTGTTCTGATAATCCGTTTTCCAATAATAAAAAGTAGGGTGAACAACTGTTTTTTGTTTGCAGCCAAAGAAGAGAAATACAAAAATCACTAAAATACTTATCTTGCGCATATCAATTTTATTGAGCAAAAGTAGTATAAAATGCGAGCAGTTTTACAAAGAGTTACACAGGCGAGTTGCACGGTTGATGGTGAGGTTACGGGAGCAATTGAAAACGGATTTTTAGTCTTATTAGGCATAGAAGATGCCGATGCTTTGACGGATTTGGACTGGCTGGCACAGAAAATTATCGGGATGCGTGTTTTTGGAGATGAAAACGGGATGATGAATAAAGCACTTGCCGATGTGGGTGGAGATATTTTATTGATTAGCCAGTTTACCTTGTTTGCATCTACCAAAAAAGGAAACCGTCCGGGTTTTACAAGGGCAGCGCGACCAGATGTGGCGATTCCTCTTTACGAGAAAATGATCGAAAAGCTATCTGCTTTATTGGGTAAAAGAGTAAAAACCGGAATTTTTGGGGCTGATATGAAAATCGCACTTTTAAATGATGGACCAGTTACGATTTTGATTGATACGAAGGATAAAGAATAAGCGTATAGGAGCAGTTTAACGGCCAGATTACCTGAAAGTAGCACAAGTATGGAAAATGATATGAATCTTAAAAAGTCAAATGCCACTCCGGTGGATTTAGGTGTTCTTGTTTTCTTCGTTATTTTGAAACTGATTTTACCTTTCTTCCTGGTCAATGCAGCATATAGTTTACACCGCGATGAGTTTTTACACTTAGACCAAGCAAATCATTTGGCCTGGGGTTTTCAATCTGTACCGCCGGTAACCTCCATATTTGCGCTGATTATTAAATTACTGGGTAGTGGCGAGGCAGCAGTTCGTCTGGTGTCAGCCAGCATTGGTGCAGCAACCCTGGTTTTTACCTGGAAAATTGTAGGTGCCCTAAAAGGTAATTTATACGCGAAAGTCTTGTCGGCAATTGCTTTGATCTGCTGTGCTGTCGGACGTTTAGATCTACTTTTTCAACCTAACGCCTTCGATATTTTAAGCTGGACGGCTGTTTATTTCTTTCTCATCAGGTTTGTTGATACGAAAGAAAATAGATTCCTCTATTTTACAGGCATTGCTCTTGGCTTGGGCTTTTTAAATAAATACAGCATTGTGTTTTTGGCAGCAGGTGTAATCCCCGCTTTGCTGATCTCAAACCAACGACAGGTTTTCAGGAATAAACATCTCTATTTAGCTGCATTGCTGGCTTTATTAATGATATTGCCTAACCTCATCTGGCAGTATACACATCATTTTCCGGTTGTTGGTCATATGAAAGAATTAGCCGCAACGCAATTGGATAAAATTAACAGGGTCGATTTTCTGAAAGATCAGTTGCTCTACTACTTCAATATTATTTTTATTGTTTTGGCGGGGATTATTGCCTTGCTGTTTTATAAGCCATTTACGGCTTTCCGTTGGATAATTTTCGGCTTTATCATTTCCATTATCTTGTTCACTTGGTTTAGGGCAAAAGGATATTATGCTTCAGGTTTGTATCCTGTAATTATCGCTGCTGGCTGTACTTATTTCAGCTTCGTATTTAATAATGGCTGGAAAAAATATTTGAAAGTATTGATGGTCATTTTACCCATCGCACTGTTTAGACTTACCCTGAAATTTGCTTATCCGGTTTTAAGTCCAGAGCAGATTATAGCCAAACATGAGAAATTTGCTAAAATTGGCATGTTGCGTTGGGAAGATGGTTTACAGCACGACCTGCCTCAGGATTTTGCCGATATGCAGGGCTGGAAAGAAATGGCTGCCTTAACCGATATTGCCTATGCCAGGGTTAAAGATAAATCAGCTTTGCTGGTCCGTGCTGATAATTACGGAGAGGCTGGGGCCATCAATTATTACTCGAAATTTAAAAATATCAATGCTGTTGCCTATAATGCCGATTACTTGTACTGGTTTAAAATTGATAAACCGATTAAACATGTAATCTTAATAAGGGAGCCAAATGAAGAGGATCCCCAGCGTAAAAAAGAACGGCCGTTTTTTGGGAAGATTACCAAAATTGGTGAGGTAAGAACGCCATATGCCAGAGAAAAAGGAGCAAGCGTTTTTTTACTCGAAGACGCCAATATTGATATTAATAGTAGAATCAATTCAGAAATAGAAGAAGAAAAACATGACCATTAACGAAGCACAGGAAACCGTAGACCGTTGGATTAAAACTACAGGCATCCGTTATTTTAACGAACTCACCAATACGGCCATCTTGATGGAAGAAGTTGGAGAGGTAGCCCGTATTATGGCCCGCAAATATGGCGAGCAGTCGTTTAAAAAAAGCGATGAAGCGGTAAACCTCGCCGATGAAATGGCCGATGTGATGTTCGTTTTAATCTGTCTGGCTAATCAAACAGGCATAAACCTTACCGATGCTTTAGAAAAGAACCTGGAAAAAAAGAGCGTCCGCGACGCCGATAGGCATAAGAATAATGAGAAGCTGAACCCCTAAATCTCCTGAAGGGGACTTATATCTTTAGCGCTTAAGCCCCCTTTAGGGCGTTGGGGGTATAAACTCCATTAAACTTCTATAAGCTACAAAACGGTTTTTATACCTTTCGTTTAACTTTGCCTGTAGGGTTGGAGCAAATATATCCTGGTATTTATGGTAATGATCTAATGTTTCGGCAACATACTGGGCGCAATAGGTTACCCCTTCGTTCGGTGAATCTACAACCTTTAATAAACGGTTGGAAATAAACATACCCGTAGCCATCACTTCAGGGATATGAACATCTTGCATCCATTGTAACCATTCTTCGGCAGCTGCATCATCTAAGATAAGCGTAACATTATATAAAAACATGGCACAAAGGTAAATAATATATAAATGTTAAAAAATTGATGATAAAGGATTTTATTCTTTAAAGTGATATGAATCATTTAAATTTGTCAATTCCCATTGTTTTTAAGCATGATACGAACTAACGACTCTCAAAAAATAGATAACTCGACCCGCAATTACATTTATACTGGTTACCTGACGGCAATTTTCGGAGGGATTTTAGGACTGGTTATTGGCTGGGATTTAATGAAGAAAAAAAGAACACTGAGTACGGGTGAGAAAGTTTTTTCTTATTCATTAACTGATCGGCAGCACGGTGCGAGGATCTTAATATTAGCAAGCATTTGCTTCATTTTGTTGCTAACGTTAACTATCATTGCATTAGATGCCTAAATTATCTGCCATTCAGAAATGATTACCATTGTCAATTCATCTACCACTAAAGAACTTGAAGGGGTTCTTGAACTCCAAAAACAAAACCTAAAAAAAGATTTAAGCCCCGAACAAATAAAGGAACAGGGTTTTGTTACGGTTTCACATTCGCTTGATGATCTGGAAAAGATGCATCAGCATGAACCCAATATTATTGCAAAAGATGGAGAGCTGGTTGTGGCTTATGTGTTGGCCATGACCGAACAGTCTAAAAATGACATCCCAAGACTGGTTGAAATGTACGAAAGTTTCGATCAGATTCAATACCAGGGTAAACCCGTTTCTTCTTTCTCTTATGTTGTTGTAGGACAGGTTTGTGTTAGTCAGAATTATAGAGGAAAAGGTTTATTCGATCAATGTTATCATGCTTATAAAGAGTATTTTAAATCTAAATACGATTTTGCAATCACCGAAATTGCAACCATTAATTTACGGTCGATGAATGCACATAAACGTATTGGCTTCGAGGTTATTCATACTTATACCGATGGCAGTGCTGTAGAATGGAATGTTGTGATTTGGGACTGGAAACGGTAGATTGGTTTGGCGTTTAGCGATAGGCGTTTGGCATCAATTAACCAGTTGCCAGTTTTCAGTTAACCGATTAACCATTACGAATGAACTAATGGCTAATGAACCAATCAAACTCCATCTCCGCGTAAATTCCTAAATCTTTTTCTGGCCTCGGCACTAAACATACTCCCCGGGTAATCCGTAATCAGTTTCTGAAAATAAATTTTGGCTTGCGCAATGTCGTTCAATTTCTTTTCATAAAGATCGCCTAAGGTAAAAAGGGCATCATCTGTCCAGATACCATCTTTAAAATCTTCCGTTACTTTTTTCAGAATATCGGCCGCTTTTTGAAAATCGTTAGCCTTGATGAAAATCCTTGCTTTACTCATCATTATCGCATCAGTTAAGCTATTTTGCGGAAAGGCTATCGCAATGCTGTCCATTTTCTTAACAGCACGTTCGGGCAGGTTTCTAAATAAAAGCATCTCTGCGTCAGCATACATTTTTAAAGCATTACTGTCTGCGGGGGTTTGAATGTTATCGTTAATCAGCAAACTCAGGTTCAAGGCATCGTTTGCAATAAGCTGCGAAGTTGCCGCCTTTAAAACCAAACACTGACCATTGCTGTATTCGAAATTACCCTGATAAAAGGAAAGTTTGGCGCTCCTGAAACGTGCCTCATTTCCTACGGGTTGTCCTTCAAACTGTTTACTCACCTGCTCGTACACTAAAAAAGCTTCCCAGGGTTGGTTGGTTAAAATGTAAATATCGCCTAAATCGAGTTTTAGCTGGCCTAAGTCCTGATCGTTAATGCCAGGCATTTTTATCGCTTCTTCCAGTTCTTTTTCTGCACTGCCGGGTTGATTTAAATAATAAGCCTGCAGGTTTGCCAGTTTTTTTATGGCAAAAAGTGTGTTCCTGTTCTTGCCGTTTTCGTCTAATAAAGCCTGATAATCTTTGGCCAGCAGATCAAGGTCGGCAACTGCATATTTCCCATTGGTACGCAGGTTATACTTGGTATTCAGCATTTCTATTTTTGAAGGAAGATAGTACTGGTTATCCTTTCCTTTAGTTAACAGATAGTCGTAGGCTTTAATTGCTGTTTCGTAAGCGCCATTATCAACAAAGGTATAAATGGCATTAAACAGGGTACCACCGTCAGCCTTAGTACGTTTATCGTACGCAATTAACTGGCGCAGGGCCATGTCAAATTCCTGTTGTTGAATATAATTCCAGGTAAGCAACTGAATATAAATTTCGGCATCTGGTTCTTTCTGTATTTTTCTTAAAATGGCTGCCTGAAAGGTTTGATAGTCGTTTTTATCTTCAAAAATAGAGGCGAGTACGGCTTCAGCCTGCGGTAAAAGCTGCGGCATTGTTCCAAGTGCATCAAGATATTCCTGCATGAGCATGGCTTTATCCTTTTTAAAACGGTAGATATTTAATAACTCGAAGGTAAACATTTGGTCGTTGCCCAGTAGTTTTCTGCCCTGCTTAAAAGTTTGTACCGCATAATCGTAATTTTCGAAGCGATAAAAGCTGTTGGCCAAATTTCTGATCTTGAACTCATCCTTGGGAAGTTTGCTGATCACATCGCTGAAAATTTTATTTGAATTTTGTGTATCGCCTTTCTCCTGATAAAGCTTGCCCAATGCTATTGGATAAATATCGCTCTGCGGATTTTTTTTGATTTCCCTTTTAACCACTTTCTCTGCCACATCATAACGCTTCAATTTTACGAGTGTATTAAAGTAAATATCGAAATAGGCTTCATTATTGGGAATGGGATAGAGTTTTTCCAGTAGTACAACCGCCTTTTCATATTCTCCATCCTGATAATATTGAATAGCCAGACTACTTTCATCAGGCGCAATCTGCTGATTGGAGCGAAAGATTTGTGCATTGGCCCCAAGCGATAGAAATAAGAATACGATGAAAAACAAGCGGTTCATAAACCCTAAATTATAAGTTTTAAATGTAACATTTTAATACATCTTTAGCTAAACCGTCAATTCATATTAAACGTATTTTAAATGTTACCTGTATTTTATTTTGTAGAAATTTTATAAATACTAAATTGACCCACGACTTATTATTGATTGCATAAGTAACATTGTTGGTGTAAATCGCGGTTAAGTTGTTGTGATACTTATTTTTGTCATCCCGTAAAGGATTTATTTATGCTAAACAGGATTTTTCTATTGTTAATGGTTGCATTGATTTGGGCTTGTAAGGGCACTAACAATGATACTATTCCTGTGGATGATTTTTTTAAAACGCAGGATAAAGCCTATTATCGTATTGCCCCGGATGGGAAAAGCCTTTCTTATTTAAAACTTCATGATAAAAAACTTGATCTTTTTGTTGAAGATCTTGCTACCGGAAACAGTGTTCAGTTAACCCATTTAAATGGAAAGAATATCAGTTTCCACTTCTGGACCAGTAATAATGAGTTGATTTATTACACTGAAGATGAATCTAAAGAGCGTAAATCGGATATTTTCGTAATCAATAAAGATGGAAGCAAGCAGGTTCAGCTAAGTGCCAACGAGAAAAGTAGGTTAAGGGTAATAGAAGATCAGTTAATTGACGATAAATACATTATTGTTGCATCCAACAAGCGCGATTCGACCGTTTTTGATGTTTACCGCTTAAATGTTCGGAATGGGAAGATGGATATTGCTGCCAAAAATCCCGGTAATATTACCGAATGGATGACGGATAACAGGGGGGTACTAAAAATTGCTGTAGCGAGCGACGGCGTGAATGAAACCTTAATGTACCGCGAAAACGAAAACCAGGCCTTTGCTCCGGTAATTACCAATAATTTTGAAACCACTTTACAACCAGTTGCCTTCTCAGAAGATCAACCAAATGTACTTTATGCCATTTCTAATGTAAACAGGGATAAGAATGCACTAGTAGCACTCGATTTAAAAAGCGGTAAAGAGAAACAGGTGCTTTTTGCAAATGATACCTTAAACGTTGTAGATGCAAAATATTCGCGCCCGCAAAAGAAAATGCTTTTTGTAACCTGCGAAACCTGGAAAAAGGAAAAATATTACCTTGATGACAGTACCAAAATTACCTATTCGAAAATAGACCGGCTTTTGCCAGGTACCGAATGGAAAATTATGGATAAAGATAAAATGGATAGGGTTTTTGTGGTAAGAACATTTACGGATAAAAATCCGGGTTCTTATTACCTCTATACCGTTGGTGAGAATAAACTTAAAAAACTAACTGATATCAGCCCTTCTATTAAACAGGGCGATATGAGTGCCATGAAACCAATCTCTTTTAAAAGCTCAGATAATTTAACCATTAATGGTTATTTAACCTTGCCAAAAAATAAAAAGCCTTTTAATTTACCTGTAGTGGTGCTGCCGCATAATGGCCCTGCAGGGCGAAATAGTTGGGGCTATAATGCAGAAGTGCAGTTCCTGGCTAACCGTGGTTATGCTGTTTTGCAGGTAAACTATCGTGGATCTACCGGCTATGGTAAGTCTTTTTATGCCGCTGGTTTTAAGCAGTGGAGCGATAAAATCCAGGAAGACGTTAATGATGGTGTAAAATGGTTAATCGCGCAAAAAATTGCCAACCCTAAAAAAATCGCCATTTATGGCAATGGTTTTGGTGGTTATATCGCATTAAATTGTTTGTATAAAAATCCTGATCTTTATAAATGTGGTGGGTCAAATTCAGGCGTAATCAATTTGTTTAGTTACCTGAAAACCATTCCGCCGTTTTTAAAAGCGAATTTGCAGATGTACTATGAAATTGTTGGCAATCCGGTAACCGATACCGATTATATGCGGTTTGCATCGCCTGTTTTCCATGCCGATCGGTTTAAATCGCCTGTTTTCATCGCACAGAATCCTAAAGATCCTCGTGTTAACGTAGCAGAAGGTGTTCAGTTTATCAAAGAGCTGAAAAAACGGAATGTTCAGGTTACCTATATCGAAAAGGAAGAAGGTCCAAACCCTATAGTACGTCAACAGAGCAGAACGGCTCTGTACAAAGCATTAGAAGAATTTTTACAGGAAAATCTAGGTAAGAAATAGGGTATGGCCTTAGATAAAAAAAGTGGATATCGTAAAAATTTCTCGCTCGGGATAACCTTCATTGTACTCATTTCCATTCTTTTTATTCTATCGCTTTTTTTAGCGTTTAATTACAGCAAGAAATCGATTGAGAACGATTTTGTATCTGAGAAAGTAAATGTGCTAGAGCAAAGCATTAAGCCTTATAATGATTTCTTTCAGAATAAAATGCCCGAGATTTCATATTATAGTGGCTTTTTAGATTCTTCTACAGCAGCAAAGTTTGTAGATACGGTAATGTTAAAGTATCCTTTCATTTCGAAGGTTACTTTTTATGATACAGAAGTAAAGAATGTTCCGGTAAAGGATGGGATCAATGCAAACCACTTAGGTATTGGCCCTAAATCTATTTTTCAGTTTGGCAAAGGTGTTAAGCCCGATTCGGTAAAACTATATTCAGAAGACGATACGAGATCTTTTAATGTGGGGAGCGATTTTAATGCAATAGCCATTAAACTGGCTACTTTTGTTGAGGATCTGGATACGACATCGGTACCTACACAAGAAGAATTGTTTACCAATTTTTCTATCGTTAACTCCAATGAAAATAAAATCACTTATTTAAATATTCCGCGCCGGGAAGATTTAAGGGCCTACAAAGATATGATCAGGCGAAAGTTAAATCCGGCGCCGGTTTATCAACAAGATGTACTGGTTTTTAATCTCGATGCGCATAAAATAAAGATCATCAATACCAGACCATTGTTGTACCAAACCATCAGGATTGAACCATTGACTTATGACCCGATTGATACTTCTGACGAAAATATCAATACAGAAATTGCCCTGCCAGGCGCATTTTCTGATTTTAAATTATACCTCATTTCATCAAGATCTTACATCAAGAAAGAAATTTTTATTTACTTTATGCCGATAGCCTTGGTGCTTTTATTGGTATATGGTGTGCTTTTATTGGTTGCTTTTTTGATTTACCGTAACCTCAACATCAACAGCAAAATGTTTAAGCTGCAGTACGATTTTGTGAATAACCTTACGCATGAGTTTAAAACGCCCGTCAGCGTGATTAAGATTGCGGGAAACAATATTAAAAGTGCTACCACATTAAGCCAGAGGGAGCAGCAGCTCTATGGCAAGATACTGGATGAAGAAGCCGACAAACTGAATGGTTTAATGAACAAATTGCTGGCCTTTACACAGATCGAAAATAAGGCGATTAAACTCAATCAGGAAGAAGTTAATATTGTAGATTTTATTGAAAGCACAATCGAATCGCATACCTTAAAACATCCCGATTTCAAAATTACCTATGAGGTGGTGGGCTTTAAAACCTTTATTACCGATCCGGTATTATTGGGGAGTTTATTCGATAATCTGGCAGAAAATGCCTACAAATATTCGAAACCAGAACAGAAAAAATTACACATTAGTGCAAAGCTGATCAAAGGGGTGCTGGTTTTCCGGTTCGCCGATAAAGGAATAGGTATCGCAGCATCAGAATTAAACAATATATTTAAGAAGTTTTTCAGAATTCAGAATGAATATAACCAGATGGGCAGTGTAGGCCTGGGTTTGGCATTCTGCAAAGAACTGGTTAACTTTATGGAGGGAGAAATCTCTGTAAAAAGCAAAGTAGGAAGCGGTACTGAATTTAAAATTGTACTGCCTTATAATAGTTAAAATAGGAAGGTTAAAGGTTGAAATGTGATAAGGTTAGGTTCAACATTCGAACTTTGCAGCGTTTCAACATTACAACCACATAAAACACATACAAATGTCAAAAGAAGTAAAAATATTAATCGTAGAAGATGATGAAAATCTTCGCTTTCTTGTGGCCCACCGTTTAAAGGCTGAAGGTTATACTGTGCTCGAAGCAAATGATGGCGAAGCTGGAGAAAGAATGATTGTTGCCGATCAGCCAGATATTGTTTTATTGGATTGGATGATGCCGGGTAAACAGGGCGCCGAAGTTTGCGAGAATGCACGTAAGCAAGGTTTCGAAAACCTGATCATTATGATGACTGCCAAAGCACAGGATGTAGATAAAATTGACGCTTATAACTTTGGGGCATCTGATTATATTACCAAACCATTTAATATGGATGTTTTGGTAGCCATGTTGGAGAGCAAGGTTAAATTTATCGTGAATAAAGATACAGCCGAAATTCACCGTTTTGGTACTATGGAACATCATCCAAACATCCACACATTGTTTAGAGATGGAAAGAAAATTGAGTTAACGATATTGGAAAACCGTATTTTGCTTTATTTCTTGCGCAACCCTGGTAAAGTAATTAACCGTGATGAATTGATGTTGGTGGTATGGGGTTACAACTCCGATGTAAACACCAGAACGCTCGATATGCACATTGTGCGCTTACGTAAAAAGATAGAATTGAATCCTGATAATCCACAATTGTTACAGACTGTTAGGGGGGTAGGTTATCGCTTTAACGCGGGATAATTATATTGCGTCGTCAGATGTTATTGTGCCGTCAGATGTTACCATCTGACGGTTCTTTAGATGTCAGATGGTAACATCTGACATCACTAAGAATAGATTTCTCCATTTCGTTGCAATCAGTCGAAATGACGAGTTTTATTTACTAAGCTCTCTTCAAAGTAAATATTGTGATCTCAGGTAAAATACCAACCCTGCCCGGATAACCTAAAAAGCCATAGCCTACATTAACGTAAAGCTGTTGTTTTTGCTCCTGGTATAAACCTGCCCATTCTTTGTAAATGTATTGCACGGGGCTCCATTGAGCCGCTTTAAAACGAACGCCAAACTGCATGCCGTGGGTATGTCCGCTGAACATGGCATCTATTTGCGGGTATTTTTTCAAAACCTCTCCGCGCCAGTGTGAAGGATCATGACTCAGCAAAAGTTTAACGGGTAAATCATCCGTATTTTGAACCGCAAGCTCCATTTTTCCGTATTTAGGAAAACGGCCCATTCCCCAGTTTTCGATACCTAAAATTCCGATTTCTTCTCCATCTACCTTTAATCTGCGGTTTTCGTTCATGAGTAAATCGTAGCCCATTACTTTATGCACATCAACCATATCTTTCAGGTTTTTTACCTTTGCAGGAGAAGATTCTTTGCCAAAAAAGTAATCACCATAATCGTGGTTTCCTAATGATGAATATACACCTAGAGGTGCTTTTACTTTCGAAAATATATCCTGATAATCTCTTACCTCGTTGGTCAGGTTATTCACCAGGTCTCCCGTAAAAAAAACAAAATCGGGTTTCTCGCCCAATAGCATTTCTACCCCGCCCTTTACGGCTGTTTTATTGTAAAAACTTCCAGAGTGGATGTCCGAAATCTGCCCCATGGTAATGCCGTCAAAAGCTTTGGGCAGGTTAGGGAGGATTAAATTTACCCGTCGTACCTGATAATCGTATGCGCCTGAAATAATGCCCCAGCTTAATGAAGTTAAGGGTACTGCTGCTGCCACCAATCCGGCTTTAACCAGAAACTCAGAGCGTGAAATGGGTTCTGCTGTTGTATTTTGTGCTGTTGAGACTTCACTTTTTTTGTTCCTTCTGAAAATTTTAACGAATAACCTTCGTAAATCATCCAAGATCAAAAATGGAAGCATAGCCAGTTTACAGGCAACTGTTAAAAAGAAGGCAACTAGAATAATGGCCCTTAGCGTAAGGAAAAGGTTGAGGTAAATTCCACAGAAAACACCAATGATCAATAGTGCGCTATAAGTCCAGTAAACAATACCAAATATTTTTTTAGTAGTCGGTTTCCATTTTTTAAAAACAGCGATAATGGCCTTATAACAATAAATATCAAAAGCAATGATGAATATGCAGGCAGCAATGATGAAAGGTAGTCTTCCCATACGATCGGGTTATTCCAGTTAAATTAAAAAATAAGAGAGGTTCTATTGAGCTGTCTAAATTAAGTATTTGAAGTAAATAAATTGTCTAATATTCGTTGAGGATGATCTAAAAAGGCTTTATAAACCCTGTAAACTTCCGATTCCTCGTATTTAACCTTAGCTATTTTACTTTGCGACATTTCGTATATCCAGGCATTAGGGTACGATAATAAGATCGGAGAGTGTGTGGCGATGATGAATTGGGCATTTTTGCCTACCAGATTATTGATTTTAGATAACATGGCAATTTGTTTCGTGGCAGAAAGTGCCGATTCGGGCTCATCGAGTATATAAACACCATGGCCGCTAAAACGGTTCATAAATAGCGACCAAAAAGATTCCCCATGCGATTGTTCATGTAAGGAAATGCCTCCATAAGAAGCGATTATCTTAGGTGAAGATATAGGTATATCCGGGTCGTCTTCATCAAGTTTGTCAATCTCGCTGGCAACATTGTAAAAACTTTCTCCCCTTAAAAAATAACCGTCTTTAATTTGTTTAAATCCTTTGGTTATACTGAGGAAGTTATGCAATGCAGAATGTGTTGCCGTGCTTTTAAAATTGAAATTCTTACCGCCACCTTCTGCGTTAAAACCAAGATAAACCGCTATGGCTTCAATCAGGGTCGATTTTCCAACCCCGTTTTCGCCGGTAAAAAATGTAACATTGGGATGGAAGTCTAACTTTTCAAAAGATTTTAAGCATGGGATATTAAACGGATATCCATTAGGAAAGTGTTCTTGTTTTAACCTCAGCGATAAAAGATATCCGTTAAACTCCATTAATTTTATCTGAAATCGTCTTCATCCTCTTCTTCGTCAAATTCGGCATTAAATAAACTGCCAAACATATCAGCGAAACCGAAGCCGCCATTTAAATAATTTTTGCTCAATTGCGAATATTCAGCTAAACCATGTAATACGAACTCCATTAACAATAAAGTTTGATTTTCGCTTAATTTAGGATGAAACTTCTTTACCAGATTGTTTAAACCCGGTACCAGCATCAGTGCTTTTTTATACTGTGCATTGGTTAAAACATCGGTAACATCCACATTATTGCCTTCGGTAAACCATTCGGTTACTTCAGTATAAGGATTTGCCGTTTTGCTTTTCTTCGCTTTTTCAGGATCTGGAAAGTAACGTGCAAATAAGGTTTTAACCGCTTTGCCGATTAAGGTTGTCGCTACATGCGCTGGTCCTTCCAGTTCGCCTTCGTAAACCAGTTCTATTTTACCGGTTATTGCGGGCACAATTCCTGCAAGGTCGGATAAGCGTACGAAAGTATTTTTTTCGCCCGCAATCAGCATTCTTCTTTCAGCTGTGCTGATTAAATTTTCATATGCTGAAATGGTTAATCTGGCCGAAACACCAGATTTTTGATCGATATATTCACTTTTACGTGCCTCAAAAGCAATCTGCTCGATTAAATCCTTTACCAATCCATCTGCCTCAATATTGGCTTTTTGATCGGTGGTTAATTTTGCCTCCTGAAAAGTAATTTTGCGCGAAATTTCGATGGTTTTAGGGTAGTGCGTCAAAATCTGACTTTCAATCCTGTCTTTCAAAGGTGTAACAATGCTTCCACGGTTGGTATAATCTTCAGGGTTTGCGGTAAATACAAACTGGATATCCAGCGGTAAACGCAGCTTAAAACCACGGATCTGGATATCTTTCTCCTGTAGCATGTTAAATAATGCCACCTGGATACGTGCCTGTAAATCCGGAAGTTCATTAATTACGAATATGCTGCGGTGTGCACGTGGAATTAAACCAAAGTGGATTACACGCTCGTCATTATAGGTTAATTTCAATGTGGCAGCTTTAATAGGGTCAACATCACCAATTAAATCGGCAACGGTAACATCTGGTGTAGCCAGTTTTTCAGTGTATCTTTCACTGCGGTGTAACCAGGCAATTTCGGTATCATCGCCCTTTATGGCAATTTCGTTTTTCGCATACCACGAAATTGGATTCAACGGATCATCAAAAATCTCACTTCCGGCAACATATGGTACATATTCATCCAATAAGTTTACCATCAAACGGGCAATACGCGTTTTTGCCTGCCCACGTAAACCTAATAGCAAAATATTGTGGCGCGATAAAATGGCTGTTTGCAGTTCAGGGATCACCGTTTCGTCGTAGCCGATAATGCCCTCAAATTCAGTTTTTTTATCGCGGAGCACTTTAATCAGATTTTCCCTAAGCTCTTCTTTTACAGATCTCGATTTATATCCTGTGGTTTTTAATTCGCCTAATGTGGTGTTTTGCATCTTTTTAAAATCGGTTTAAGGTTTAGGGTTAGGGTTGCAGCGCGCAGCATTCAACCATTAAATCTTCGCCTGTTTAAAATGTTTTCTTAGACTCGTTAGGTAGGTGTTTCCGGCTTTGGGTTTGCCTTAAACCTTCCACCTTTTTGCCCTCTACCTTATTTAACTGTCTTACGTCTGTTTTTAATGTAATCTTCAAAAATATATTCGCCCAAGCCATTCAATGAGCTATAAAAAGCCCTTCCGCCATTAATTTCGGTAAACTGGCGCACAAACTGTTGCAGGTAAGGGTCTTTGGCAATCATAAATGTGGTAATCGGGATCTTCAGGCGTTTACATTGGGCAGCCATGTTTAAGGTTTTATTAATTACCTTCCTGTCCAAACCCATACTGTTTTTATAGTATTTGCCATTTTCTTTTAAGCAGGTTGGTTTTCCATCGGTAATCATGAAAATCTGCTTATTATGCGTTTTCCTTCGACGGAGTAAATCAGCAGCCAGTTCTAATCCCGCATAGGTGTTGGTATGATAAGGACCAACCTGTAAATAAGGCAGGTCTTTCACGCTAATTGGCCAGGCATCATTTCCGAAAACCACAATGTCTAAAGTATCTTTAGGGTATTTCGTTTTAATCAATTCGGCCAAAGCCATCGCAACTTTTTTTGCAGGGGTAATCCGGTCTTCACCATATAGGATCATCGAGTGCGAAATATCGATCATCAATACAGTAGAAGTTAAAGTTTTAAAATCCTTTTCCTCTACTTCCAGATCGCGATCAGTTAAGGTGAAATCGCCAATGCCATGGTTAATCTGCGCATTGTGGATAGAGGCCGTCATATCAATCTGATCTAAACTATCCCCAAAACTATATTCACGTCTATCGGCATTTTTCTCTTCGCCAACACCCGATTGGTTACTGTTGTGGTTTCCCCGGCCTGATTTTTTTAGTTTGCCGAAAATTTCATCAAGGGCCGATTTGCGGATCGTTTGTTCGGTTTTGGCTGTAATTTTAAATTCTCCAGATTGGTTGTCTTCCGTAAGATAACCTTTGTCTTTCAGGTCGTCGATAAAATTACCAATACCATAATCGTTATTGGTTAGTTTATATTGCTTGTCGAGCTCGTTCAGCCAGCTTAAAGCCTCTGCTGCATCTCCAGCTGTATAATTCAGCAGTTCGCTAAATAATTTCAGCAACTCATCAAACCCACCCTTTGGCGTATCGCCCGGCTTATAATCAGAAAAACGAAAACCTCTCATGTGCTTGTATTAACGATTTATCGAAGATAAAAGTTTCGCTTTGCATTAATTTAAGCGCGGTGTCATTTTTGAGACAAGCAAAAGGTAAAAGTCGAAAGACCAAAGCAGATTGAATTTCCAACTGAAAACTGTCAAACTGATCTGGGCGTTCCCCAAGCTGCGCAAGGGTCGGGCCTTACAGGGCTGCGCTTCGCTCCGGTACCGATGAAGACCTGTGAAACAAGCAAGCATACCGTGATTAAATAAAAACAGATGCTTAATAGGCACTGAACCCTTACAATCCCTAACGCAAAACCCACCGTTTTAGAAATAAAAATTCCGTGTCAATCTGTGTTTCCGTGCCTAAAAAATAAAGCTAACCCAACGCCATATGATAAATCTTTTTATTGTAATTCGGATTTGCGCCAGCTTGCGAGGCTACAAAAGCCCCAACTTTGCAGGCATTATCCAATGTGGTTTCCATAGGGTAGCCCTGTAGGTAACAGGCAATAAATGTGGCTAAAAAGGCATCGCCGGCACCAACTGTATCGGCCACCTGTACCTTATAGCCAGGGTGTTTAAATAATTTGCCCTCTTTTAAAACGCAGGCACCTTTATCGCCAAGTGTGAGACAGATGATTTCAATGTTAAACTGACTGGAAAGCTGTTTTAAAAGTTGCTCATCTGTACTACCACTTAAGCCAAAAGATTCTTTTACCCATAAAATTTCATCTTCATTTATTTTTAGAATATCTGCTTTTACCAAAAGCTCCCCAATTAATTCTTTTGTATAAAAAGGCGCACGAAGGTTAATGTCGAATATTTTAGTCTTAGCATTTTCTAAAAGTTTAAGAATGGTTTTTTTAGATTTTTCTTCCCTGCAGGTTAAACTACAATATACCAAGGCATCTGCCTGTTTTACGGCTGCTATGTTTTCGTCGCTGATTTTGATGTCATCCCAAGCTACAGGTTGTTTAATCGTATAAGTGGCCTGATGGTTTTCATCCAACTGCACCACCACCGTACTGGTCGGTAATTCGGCGTTTACCTGGATCAAATCAGTTGCAAAATGATTGCCGGCCAGAAAACCGAATAGCTCTTTTCCATTTTCATCATCACCAATTGCGCTAATAAAACTGCTGTCTATACTTTGTTTGTGTAAATTAAGCGCAACGTTCATACTCGAGCCGCCAGCTTTTTTACCCTCTGGAAAAACATCCCAGAGTATTTCGCCAATTGTGATTACTTTATTTTGCATAGGAGATTTATAGAAGTGTAAATAAAGAATTTTTACGCATGGAACAAAATAATTTGTTTCATATCTTTAATTTTTACTTCAACTTAAATAACCATGAAAAGAATACTTGTAATTGCACTGTTTTTAGCTTCCTTTAGCGCTTTTGCTCAAAATCCGAAAGATAAACAGGCCATACTTAATTTACTCGAAAAGCAACGTACAGATTGGAACAAAGGCGATGTTGAGGCCTTTATGCAGGGTTATGAAAAATCGGATAGTTTACTTTTTGTAGGTAAAAGCGGACCAACTTATGGCTGGCAGAAAACATTGGATAATTATAAAAAGGGCTATCCTGACAAAGCAGCAATGGGGTTTTTAGTGTTCGGAATTAAAAAAGTCGATTTTTTAAAACCTGATCTGGCTTTTGTATTGGGCAGCTGGAATGTTAAACGAGAAAAGGATGAACTTAAAGGGTATTTTACACTCCTGATCAGAAAAATTAAGGGCGAATGGAAAGTAGTTGCTGATCATAGCAGCTAAGTGTGAAAGAGGTGAGGTATAAAATGGATGAGGGGTTAAAGTTGTGTTGGTAACGAAGCTTCCCCCTGGTTGTCACTTCAAGCGGAGGGGAATGAAGTCGATAAATCTGTCTAGGTGGATCTCTCCATTCCGCGGCTTTCCAGTCGGGATGACGCCGTTTAATTAAGTAAAAGCAGGGGACTTGTTAATTTATTCCCCCAACTTAAAATCTTTATAATAATAATCCTTATCCGCATCTGTTAACTGGCGGATTACCCTACATGGGTTTCCTGCTGCAAAAACATTATCCGGAATATCTCTGGTTACAATACTGCCTGATCCGATGACCACATTGGATCCGATTTTTACCCCTGGGTTAATCACCACGTTTCCACCGATCCAAACACTGTTGCCAATGGTCACTTCCTGAGCCCACTCATATTCCTGATCGCGTAAATGTGCATGGATAGGGTGGCCTGCAGTATAAATAGCCACATTTGGTGCAATGAAAACGCTATTGCCAATGCGTACCTTGGCGCAATCTAAAATAACAAGGTTAAAATTTGCGTAAAAATTATCGCCGATTTCAATGTTGTAGCCATAATCGCATCTAAATGGAGGTTCTACATAAAACATCCGTTCTGTTTTTCCGAATAACCTTTTTAATAATTCTTTTCGTTGTTTGATAAATTTTGGCGCGAGGTTATTAAACTCGAAAACAATTTCACGTGCTTTTAATCTTTCTTTAGAGAGTTCTTCGCCGCCAGCCCGATAAGCTTTGCCGGCCAGCATTTTTTCTTTTTCGCTAAGGATATTGTTTTCCATCTTTGGTGCCTGATTTCTAATTCTCGGTGTTTACGCAATTATAATAAAAAACGGGGCTATCGTAACCGATGCCCCGTTGTATTTTACTTTTTCAATACTTTTTTCTATGGCCTGCCTTTAGCTAAAGCTCTTTCAGCAATTTTAACTGCTTTTTTCTCTCTCCAGTGGGCGTATTTTTCTTTGAAAGTCATTTTGATTAAACTGTCTATCGCACCGTGGGTAAATAAGCTCCAAACGCTGGCTACTTTGCGTGTAATTGATTGATCCCAGGCTCTTAAGCTTAAAGAGAACGATCCGTCCAGGTATTTCATCCAGTGCCACATTCCGGTTGGCATAAATAAAGTATCGCCATGCTCTAAGAAAACTTCATAACCTTCTACGCCATTTAATGCCGGAAATTTTTCGAAATCGGGGTTGGCCACATCATAATCTTCTAAAGCATAAGTTGCATTTGGCAGGCAATACAATCTGTCTTTCCATTTGTTGTCGAAAAGAACGATGTGCTTTCTACCGCCAAAGTGTGTATGGAAAATATGCGGTAAATCGATATCGTAATGTAAAAAGGTTACCGAGTTGGAGCCGCCAAAAAACATAGCGGGCATACTTTCGATAAAACCACCCATTAAATCTTTAGGGATTTTTACATCATTGATTAAACTTGGTACTTTTTTAAAGAGGTTAAAAAAGAATATACGCAGTTCAGTTGGCTCACGTTTGATCAGGTCAAGGTAATCGCCAAATTTCATATGCGCCGTAGCTGCATTGATTGGTTTTGATGGATCTGCTTTAGAGTTGTCGTAAAGTGGAACTTCAAGCTCGCCACCAATTTCCTTTAAATATTCAGTCGTCCATTTTTCTCTGGCAGGCCAGTCTTTGGTTAGGCCCCTGATTACTAACGGACGTTTAGTTTTCAGATAATTTTTCTTAAAATCTTCGGGAGTGATGCTCTCAACGATATCAACAGGTTTTAAAATGAAACTCATGCGCTTAAAATCGGTTATTTGTGCCGAACAACAAATGTGTAAATTTTATTTTACAAAATTGATGTTAACAGGTAAATGTGACTAAAATCACGTAATCTAAATTAGCAAATACTTAACAATTTAGTAATTACGCCTCAACTTTATTTTTAACAATTTCGGCATAGGCAGCGTCCCACAGGTCGATCCTTTTTTGTAGTGCCTGTTTTGTGGTTTCCTCTGCCTCAGCCCAAAAAGCCTCATCTTTTTCACAAAGTTTCTCTGTCATGGAGAGCGCCAAATGGCTGTGGTGATCGCCATCTACTTCGATGTGGCGCTCTAAATAATATTTAAAAATAGAAACTTTATCTGCCTGGGTACTGTTCAGGTCGTTTACCATACTAAAAAACATGTTTGGAATCAAATCCTCGCGGCCAAAAGTAAAACTTGCGGCCTGTAAATGTGTTTTTCCGCTGTTAATGGTTTCGAAGGTCACATTTACAAAATCCTTTGCCGCTGCAGGAACATCCGCTTTCTCGAAAGCTTCATTAAAACTTTTTCCGTTTTTTAGTTCCTGTAAAAAGATATTAATGGGTTTTGTATTGGCACCGCATTGATCCATTGCATCTAAGTACAGCTCGAAGTGACTTTTAATTGCCCCATTGGCATCTATATCCGATTCTTCACCGGCCACAATTTCATTGATCAGCTGCCGGGTAACCGGATCGCCCACCGGAAACCAGGGTAAAGTAGTACAGGTTAAGTTAATTTGTAGGGCTTTAAGTAGCGACATGAAATCCCAAACTGCAAAAATATGATGCTCCATAAAAACCCGGAGATCTTCTATTTCACTAATGGCCGAATAAACTTTGTGGTTAATAATTTCCTGCCTAAGTGGCGCTATTCTTTCCTGGATTTTTATAATGTTAGGATGCATGTATGATTATTGAATAATTGAGTTTTGAATGAGTGAATGTTTTGAGCGAGATTAATGCGCTCATCTTATCATTCAATAATTCTTTCATTATTTTACTTTGGTAAATTCTTTTCTAGTGCTCTACTTGCTCTTTTAACTGCAAGCTGTTCTTTCCATTGCATGTATTTTTCGCGGTAGTTTGCTTTCATAAAGTCGTCAAATTTACGCTGTAAAGTTAAGTTATACAAGCTTTTTGCTTTTACCGCCCAGCTTTTGTCCCATGCCCTTAAGCTAATAGAAAAAGAACCATCCAGGTATTTCATCCAGTGCCAGTACCCGGTTGGCATAAATAAGGTATCGCCATGTTCTAAAAAGGCTTCAACGCCCTGAACACCTTTTAAAGCCGGGAATTTATCAAAATCAGGATTTTCTACGTCATAATCTTCTAAGGCATAAGTAGCATAGGGGATTTGATACAAACGTTCTTTCCATTTATAATCGAATAAGATTACATGTTTTCGGCCATTAAAGTGCGTATGGAAAATGTGTGCTAAATCGATGTCATAGTGCAAAAACGTTACCGATCCCTTACCGCCAAAGAACATATTCGGGTAACTATCTAAAAAACCGCCCATTAAATCTTTCGGTGCGATATAATCTTCGAGTAGCTTTGGTGCAAATTTTATCGGATCGAACAAAAATATGCGCAGATCGGTCGGTGTTTCTTTAATCAGGTCGATATAATCGCCAAATTTCATTTCTGCAGCAGAGGCATTTATAGGTTTAGCAGGATCGGCTTTAGAACTGTCGTAAAGCGGAACCGTTTTATCGCCAACAACTTCTTTCATGTATTCCATCGTCCATTTTTGGTAAGCAGGCCATTTTTTAGCCATATTCTTTATTACCAATGGTTTACGCGGTTTAAGGTAGTTCAGCTCGAAATCTGATTTAGATATGTCTTCAACTACATCTATCGGAGATAAATTGAATTTCATGTTAAAAAACTATTAATGCAGCAAAATTAAATAGTTAAAAAACACTAAGCATTACAAATGCAAAAACGTGAAAAAAAACTGACAATTCATCAAAAAAAGTCAGAAAGTATATTTATGGTCAATAAAAAACGCCCCTGCGTTTAAGAAAGGACGTTAGTTTTATAATCACACGGGACGTGACGTATGTTTTTAATAAGAATATCTTCTTGTGTTGTGTATATATTTACGATGAAAAAATAACGACGGATTTTAAAAGATGATTTTTTATAAACGCAAAAACGCCCTGACAAAAGTCAGAACGTTTTACACTGATGATAAGGATATCTAAAATTTATTTCGGCATTAAAACAGTATCAACTACATGGATCACACCGTTTTTCTGATAAACATCTGCAATGGTTACCGTGCTCTTTCCACCTTTTTCGTCTTTTAGTACTAATTTTTTGCCTTCCATCCAGGCCCAAAGTTTACCGCCCTGTACCGTTGTAAGTTCGGCTTTGCCGCCGCCAGCTTTAATTGCTTTTGCAATCGCTTTGCTATCCATTTTCCCTGCAACAACATGGTAAGTTAAAATAGTGGTTAGGGTTGCTTTGTTTTCCGGTTTAACAAGATTGTCTACAGTTCCCGCAGGAAGTTTATCAAATGCAGCGTTAGTTGGCGCAAAAACTGTAAAAGGACCTTTGCTTTTTAAAGTTTCTACCAAGCCTGCTGCTTTAACTGCCGCAACCAGTGTAGTGTGGTCTTTTGAATTTACGGCATTGTCTACAATATCCTTAGTAGAATACATGGCTGCACCACCAACCATTGGATTTTTTTGAGCGTAAACTTGAGTAGTGAATGCCATTGTAATTACGGCAAATGCGGATAAGATTAAATTTTTCATTATTTCTAATTTTAAGTTTCTGTTATTTGGTTCCATTTACGATGGCTTACAGATACTTGGTTTTTAGAAATGAAAAATAATTTGCAATGTATTGATTGTTAGTGTTTTATTTTTTTTTCTTGTAAAGATACAGTAGTGGTTCTTCGGGGCGGCTAGTCCCGTTTTTCGCTTAATCTTTTGGCTGTTCTTCGACTATGCTCAGAATTATGCCAAAAGGATATCGCTTCAACCGGGTTTAGATAAATTGGGTTCTTCCTTTAGTCGCATCCTTTATACTTTGTGTTTCACGCTTAACGCCAACCTCAAAACGCAGTGCTAGTTCACCTTAACCGTTCTTACTTTTTTAGAAAAAAGCTTAGGGAAAAAGCGTTTCAATAATACGGCTCTGGTTTCTTTTCCGCCAATATAAACTTCTTCTTTTTTGTTGCTAACAGCCACTACAATTTGTTTGGCACATTCGGACGGAGTCATGGCATTTTCGTGTGCATCACCCATTTTATTTAGGGGCTTACCATCTGCGGTAAGCGCATTATAGGTTACATTTGTTTTGATAAAACCTGGACAGATGATGGTAATATCGATGTTTTTATCGTAAACTTCCGATCGGAGTGAATCGAAATAACCATGCAGCGCATGTTTTGATGCGGAATAAGTAGAGCGGAATTTCGTGCCGAATTTCCCAACAAGACTACTAATTACAACGATCTGCCCACCACCGTTGGCGATCATCAGCGGCAAAACTGCTTTGCTCAGTACCACTGTTCCCCAGAAATTGGTATCCATAATGTGTTGTTCTGTTTGCAGATTAGTTTCGAGCGCTAAACTCCGCTGGCTTACACCACCGCTGTTGATCAGTAAATCTATTTTTCCAAAAATACGGATGGCATCGGCAGCTTTGTTTTCCAGTGTAGTTGTTTCACTCAAATCGAACGGTAAAACATGTACATTAAAGGAGTTTTGGCAATTTCCTTTTACCCTGAACAGCTCATCACGGTTTCTTCCCGAAATAATCAGCTTGTTGCCCGCTTTAAAATATTCATATACCAAGGCTTCGCCAATACCTGATGATGCGCCTGTAATCCATACAATTTTCGACATACATTTTAATTAATTATTGAATGACCGAGTTTTGAATGAGTGAATGTTGTTTAACCCGCTAAATCAGTCATTCTCTAAATCAATCCTTCTCAATTCACTCATTCATCTCCTACTATAAACAATTCTGAAGCAATATGATCAGCAAATAATTTTCCGTTCTGATTTAAAAAAATCTTATCTCCGTCAACCAGTAGCCAATCTTTATCCTCGAAATTTTTTAGGTTGTGTTTTGTTTCTGCTAAAAAGTCTTTCCCGAAATCGGTATTTATTTTTTGTAAATCAGTTCCCCACATGGTTCTTAACGAAGTCATGATGTATTCGTTAAATCTGTCGTTTAAACTCAGTTCCTCAACAATTTCAGGAAGCTTGTTATGGCCTAACGTTTCCATATACAGAGCGTTATTGGCTGGGTTCATATAACGGTTCTGGCCATTAAAGCCGTGCGCCGATGGACCAATGCCAATATAATCTACACCTTTCCAATAATTGGTGTTATGCACGGCATAATGGTTCGGTTTGGCAAAATTCGAAATTTCATAGTGTTCAAATCCTGCATCTATCAGTTTATCCATCAAAATTATAAACTGAGCGGCACTTTGATTATCGTTTACGGGAGTTTGTTTTTTGTTTTTAATGGCATAGGCTAAAGCTGTCCGGGGTTCTACTGTTAGGGCATAGGCCGAAATATGCGGAACCTCAAGCTCAACTGCTTTTTGGATATTATTTAGCCATTTTTGATCGGTAAGCAAAGGATAACCATAAATTAAATCTAAGGTGAGGTTTTCAAAACCGGCATCCTGACTTCTTCTGATACAATCTTCGGCTTCTTGGGCCTGGTGTGCCCGGTTCATCCAGATCAGATCTTCATCATAAAAAGATTGGATGCCCACACTAAAGCGGTTAACGGGCAGTTGTTTTAGTTCTTTTAACTTCTGAGCGGTTAAATCATCAGGATTGGTTTCGATAGTAATTTCAGCATTTGCATCGACCGAAAAGGTGTGGTTAATGGCATCAAAAATCTTTTGCA
This sequence comes from Pedobacter sp. GW821-FHT01D05, assembly GCF_059422505.1. Taxonomy (NCBI): domain Bacteria; kingdom Pseudomonadati; phylum Bacteroidota; class Sphingobacteriia; order Sphingobacteriales; family Sphingobacteriaceae; genus Pedobacter; species Pedobacter sp. GW821-FHT01D05. The sequence goes on from NZ_JBWKXA010000002.1 coordinate 211,576, forward strand.
AAGATACCTGCGATAAAATGGAGGGTGTTCCACCGCCAAAATAAATGCTTCCAACCTGTCCGCTAATCCGGTCTTTTTTCATGTTGATCTCCCTACAGATCGCATCAACCATTTCATCAGCATATTTTAAGGAAGTGCTGAAGTGAAAATCGCAATAGTGACAGGCCTTTTTACAGAAAGGGATATGAATATAGATACCGGACATTGCTGCAAAGATAGCGAAGTTAATTTTTCTTTATTGTTATAAATAATAAGCAATTAGTTTACATAACCATTAATGGAAATCGGGTAAGTAAAGTAATAGCTTTACTTATTTCTTGCTTTTGTAAAGTAATAGCTTTACTAATTGAATGAATAACACTACTTTCTAATATCTTTGCTACTGTATTTTTTTAAGTATCTTTTCCCATCTTTATCTCCATCCAAAACATTTGTAACAGCTGAAATTTTGTGTGGAAGCTCTTCCTGTTTAATAATCTGTATTTTTACGATCCTTCTAAAGGTTTTGTTCCATCTCCTTTTATCTAACTTTTCTGAAATTGCAGTTGTTATTCCGAATATTGGCGTTTTCTTTTTTGAATTGGACATTGTTGAATGTGTGCGACTTGAGCATTATTGTTAAAGTTATTAATTAATCCATTTATTTTCTTTAGGTAAACCATGATTATTCGACTACTTTTGCATCCTTAAGTTTTGATTTACTGCATGCCGAAATTTATTTTCTTTTTGTTCGCGTTTGTATGGTCTGCTAATTTTGTAGCAGCACAGGAAATTCCTGTTCAAACAGATAGCGTAGCTGTGAATCAATATCAATATCGAAGATACCGGCCAGATTCGGCAACACTCGCCAGGCAGAAATTTTCGACCGATTCGCTTGTTCGCCATACCTGGGTGCTTCCGGATAGTTTAATTAATAAAGGGGCTTTGCTCGATACCATCGAAAAGGAATATCTTTTTCCTAAACTCGATCTACTGGCTTGGCAAAAGAAATACCAGCACTTAAAGAAAAAGGTAAATCCTTATCAATTGGGCACAAAAATCCCAAAAGGCAACGTTGGTTTGCTGGGATTTATTTTCGGCATGCTCATCATCTTTGCCATTCTCAAAAATGCTTTTTCGAAACAACTATCGGCAATCGTTCAATCGTTTTTCAGTAACAGGATTTTGAATAATATTAACAAGGAGGATAACCTGTTTAGTTCCTGGCCATTTTTGTTGCTTTTTGTGCAGTTTGGTTTCGTTTTTGGAATGTTCTTTTTTCTTGTAGCACAGTGGAATGATATGTATCAGGCAAAAGATGGGTTTAAATTCTTTTTTAGTATATCGATTACTATAATTGTCTTTTATGCCCTTAAGCTGGTCCTTTTACGCTTTTTGGGTTATCTGTTCAATGTGCAGAAACCGGTGGGCGAATACATCTCAATTTTGTACCTCAGTTACTTCAATGCATCCCTACTATTTATTCCTTTAGTAGTTGCTTTCGCCTTATCGCCACTTAAATACGGTGGGGTGTATATCGTCTTGGCATTCTTACTGTTAGGTATTATTTTTGCTTTTCAGCTATTGCGGGCAGGTATAACAATACTTTCTAATAATAAGTTTTCTAGAATGCATTTATTTTTGTACTTTTGCGCCCTCGAAATATGTCCTATCCTAATACTAATTAAAACGATAGGACTGTAGCAGGAAAAAGGAAAATGCAAGAAAAGAACGACTCTAGAATCCGCAAAGTAAAAAGTATTTTGGTTACTTTACCAAAACCTGAAACAGAAAAATCTCCTTACTACGATTTGGCCAAAAAACACAACTTAAAAGTTGACTTTAGGTCCTTTATTCATGTTGAAGGTGTACCCGCAAGAGACTTTAGAAAGGATAAGATTAATCTGGCCGATTTTACGGCAGTAATTTTTACCAGCCGTAATGCAGCAGATCATTTTTTTAGAATCTGCGAAGAAATGCGTTATGAAGTGCCAGCAGAGCTGAAATATTTTTGTCTGTCTGAGACTATTGCATTGTATCTGCAGAAGTATATTCAGTATAGGAAGCGTAAAATCTTTTTCGGTAAACAAACTGCAGCAGATTTAGCAGAAGTGCTAAAAAAACATGCAAACGAGAAGTTTTTATATCCTTGCTCTGATATGGCTACCGAAGACACGATGAAGTTCTTGGAAAAAAGTGGATATAATTTTACGCCTGCAGTTTTGTTTAGAACAGTAGTGAGCGACTTATCTGATTTAGCTGAAGTATTCTACGATGTTATTGCGTTTTTTAGTCCGTCAAGTATCCAGTCGTTGTTTAAAAATTTCCCCGATTTTAAACAGAATAATACCCGGATTGCTGCTTTTGGAACTAACACGAGTAAGGCCTGTACCGATATGGACCTGATAGTGGATATCGCTGCGCCAACCCCAGGCGTTCCGTCTATGACAATGGCTATTGAAAATTACATTAAAATATCTAATAAATAATACGATAAATAATTTATTTTAAGTCAACATAATAAATGCGTAACTTTACTGCTAGTAAGAAAGTTACGCTTTTTTTTGAACAAAATATAAGGCTGTTGGAGAAGTGTTAATCTAACTTTAATTGTCTTTAAGTGATGATTTAACGTAAAATATTTGCTTTTGTTGATAATTTCAGTGATTTTTGATAAAATTGCTCCTAATCGTGCTTTGCACACTATAAAAAATATGAAGAAAATCTACCTTCTAGCTATTGTAGGTATAACTGTAATGCTAGCAAGCTGTGGTCATGGCGGCCAAGGCGAGCTGGTTGGTGCTTATAACCGAAAATTCAAAAACGATAGAATCCCACTAGGAATGGTTTATGTGCCGCCAGGGCATACGCCACTGGGAGGATCGGATGAAGATATTACTTTCTCTCAGAACGGGCCAAGTAAAATGGTTACCATTAGCGCGTTCTTTATGGACCAGACCGAAATTTCAAACGCAGAATACCGCCAGTTTACCAACTGGGTACGCGATTCGATTGCAATTGTGATGATGGGCAACCCTCAACAATTTATGGTTACACCCAAAGGAAATGCCGCAAATGCTGTTGGTGGAGAGAAATACATCGACTGGAGGAAAGTTGGACCAAACGGTGCCAACATTTGGCGTAATAAAGGTAAGGGTGCAGCTGCCGCTCAAGTGAGTCAGTTAGATGGCATGTATTACTCAGGCTTAGATGCACTTCCAGGAAAAAAAGAACTGGATGTTCGTAAATTCGAATATTCTTATGCAGAATTAAATATGGAGAAAGCTGCTCTAGGGCATAAAGACCCAAACAGCAAACGCCAGGATTATATCGATCGTTATAATGTTGCTATTTATCCTGATACAATGGTTTGGAAAACAGATTATTCTTATTCACAAAATGATCCAATGGTGCGGGGTTATTATAACCACCCTTCATATGATGATTATCCTGTAGTTGGCGTAAGCTGGGAGCAGGCAAAAGCATTCTCTCATTGGAGAACAAGATTGTACGATGGAGTAGCTACAGCAAGAAAATTGCCTGCAGGATCCAGATCAGATTATAGATTACCGGCCGAAACAGAATTTGAATATGCGGCAAGAGGCGGCAACACCAAAACAAAATATCCTTGGGGCGGTCCTTATATCAGAAATACAAAAGGATGTTTACAGGCGAACTTTAAACCAGGCCGTGGCGATTATTCGAGCGACGGAGGTATTTATACTGTAGGTGTTAGATCGTATTTTCCTAATGATTATGGTTTGTACAACATGGCAGGTAATGTTTCTGAATGGACATTAACTGCGTACAATAAAGGCGCAAGCCCATTATTGCACGATTTGAACCCGAATTTTACTTATGATGCTGGTGCAACAGACAGCAAATACAAAAAGCGTAAAGTAGTAAAAGGCGGTTCTTGGAAAGATACAGGCTATTTTCTACAAAATGCAGTAGCAACATACGAATATCAGGATACACAAAGATCATATATTGGTTTCAGATGCGTTTCATCTTATCGTGGTACTGACTTAAGACATTAAACCAAACAAACTAAAAACTAAAGAAAAACATCAAAATTTTATGGCAGCAAAGAAACAACCAGGCTGGTTACACGTAGCGATTTCATGGGGAGCAAGTATTGTAATTATCGGAGCGTTATTTAAAATTCTACACATTGGTGGAATTATGGGTAACTATATGATCGGTCTTGGTCTTGGTGTAGAGGCATTTTTATTCTTTTTAACAGGATTTTTTCCACCAGAGCCAGAACCAGCTTGGGAAAGAGTTTACCCTGAATTAAAAGCAGATTTTAAAGGAGAATTACCAACGGCCTCGGCCAGGCCAGTTGCGGCAACAGCACCGAACACAGCAGCTTTGGATAAAATGTTATCAGATGCTAAAATTGGTCCTGAATTGATTGAAAGTTTAGGCTCTGGTTTGCGTACTTTTGGTGATAAAGTAGCAACAATTTCTAATGTTGCAGATGCATCTACCGCAACAAACGAATTTACAGGCAAAATTAAAACAGCTTCAGCTGGCTTCGATAATTTAAGTGCATCTTTTGATAAGGCCACTGCTAATTTGAAAGCGATGGGTGAGAGCACGGTAGATTCTCAGGCTTACCATGATCAGGTTAACAATTTGGCTAAAAATTTATCAGCTTTAAATGCCGTATATGAATTAGAATTACAAGATTCTAGTGCGCATCTAAAATCGATGAATAAATTCTATTCGAACTTATCGCTAACCATGCAGAACTTTAACGAATCGATGGAAGATTCGAAACAGTTTAAAGAAGAGGTGAATAAGTTGGCTAAAAACCTATCATCGCTTAATGCAATTTATGGCAATATGTTATCGGCTATGAACGGCCCACGTGTATAATTTGTTTAGTTTTTAATTTTTAAAGGAAAAGCTACATCAAACATGGCAGGCGGAAAAGAAACAACAAGGCAGCGGATGATCAATATCATGTATTTGGTATTGTTGGCTATGCTCGCCTTAAACGTATCAGATACCATTTTAGATGCATTCAAAAATATCAACGATAGTTTGGATACTTCTAAAAACAATGTAAATACAAGTATTAATCAGTTATTTTCTGCCTTCGAAAATTCGAAGTTGAAAGAAGAGCCAGCCCGTGCACAGCCAATTTACGATAAGGCAAAACAGGCACAGAAGGCAGCTGATGACTTAAATAATTATATTGAAAGCATTAAAAAAGAATTTACCCAGGCAGGTGATGGAATCGATCCGGAAACTGATGATTTGGTAAATAGGTCAAATCAGGATATTGCACAGAATATCATGATCAATCAAAAGAAAGCAGATGAATTAAAAAAGAGAATTAACGCTACGCGCGAAAAATTAATCTCTTTGTTGGACCCGGCTGATAGAGCAAATGTTTCATTCTCTCTTGAAGCTAAAGATCCTGCAAGAAAAAGGAAAGGAAACTGGCAGGAAACTTACTTTGGTGAGGGAACGCCATTAACTGCTGCAATGACAATTTTAACCAAACTGCAAACAGATACAAAAAATGCTGAAGCAGAAGTAGTTAAAAAATTGTTCGGAAATATGGACAAAGCACAGGTTAATCTGGATCAGTTTGCGGCAGTTGCAGTAGCACCTACTTCCTATGTAATCCAAGGTCAGCCATATACTGCTGAAGTATTTTTAACAGCCAGCGATTCGAGATCAACTCCCGATATTACCGTTAATGGAAGTAAATTATCCGTTAAAGATGGTAAAGGAACTTATAGCGGTGGTACAAGTAGCGTTGGGCAGTTTACTTGGGTTGGTACGGTTCGTGTTCGCCAAACTGATGGTCAGGTAAAAGAATATAAAACGCAACCACAAACTTATCAGGTAGCGAAACCATCTGCATCTGTTTCTTCAACCAAACTGAATGTAATTTATGCAGGTATTCCGAATCCATTTACGGTATCGGCAGCAGGTTTCCCACTAGAAAGCGTTCGTGCATCTATTTCAGGTGGTTCAATGTCTGGTGGTAACGGAAACTTTAATGTAAACGTACCTGGAAGCCTTGTTGGTCAGGAAGTATCAATCAATGTATCAGCGAACAATGCAGGTAAAACGGTTAGTTTAGGCTCACAAAAATTCAGGGTTAAAGGTATCCCAACTCCGGTTGCTAAGGTTGGTGGCCGTTCTGGAGGTGATGTAGCTTCGGTACAATTAAAAAGCGAAACTGAAATTGAGGCAGATCTGGATGATTTCCCTTTTGATGTTAAATTTAAAATACAGCGTTATAAATTAACAATTATCAAACCGCGTTCTGATGCAGTTACCATTCCTGGTAGTGGTGGCAGTTTTGCAGGTGCGGTTAAAGGTGCAATAAACTCGATTACGCCTGGTACAAGGGTGTTTTTTGAAGATATTGTTTCTATAGGGCCAGATGGACGCCAGAAAATTTTGCCTTCATTAGCGTTTAGCGTAAAATAAAAAGAAGATGAAAAGGATTTTAAGTATTGCTATTTTAGTGTTGTTAACCACGTTTGCTTTTGCACAAAAAAAGCCAACCAAGTTAGCGCCGAAGAAAGCTGCGCCAGTAGTGGCTGCACCTCCTGTGGTAGATACAGTGAAAGCCCCTGTTAAAACAGCTAAAAAGAAACTTAAGGTACCACCTAAAGATGGTTTCTATGCCCGTAAGGATATTGACAGTACTGAAATGGTTCCTTTGGCAGATGTAAGAGAAGAGGATGTTTTTTATGCAAAACGGATCTGGAGAGAAATTGACTTACGTGATACGGTTAATTCAGCCTTAAAATCGCCTAAATCTCGATTAATTGATGTATTGATTGCCGCAATTAAAAAAGACGAACTGACAGCGTATTCACCAATTGATAGTGCATTGAACGAAGATGACGCTTTTCTTAACCCAATGTCTGCAGATTCTGCGGCCAAATCGGCTTTAGGAACAGCAGAGGTTTCGAACAATAAAACCGGAACGGTTACCACTGTAGTTAATGATTTTAACCCGGAGTTATTCCTGAAATTCAGAATTAAAGAAGACTGGATTTTCGATACTAAACGTTCTGTTTTCGAACCGCGTATTGTAGGTATTGCTCCTTTAAAATACAATGAGGTTTCCAAACAATGGCAACCGGTATTTTGGGTGTACTATCCGGAGGCTAGAGAGATTTTAACGAAGAAACGTTTAATCAATACCAATAACGATGCTTCAGCATTGAGCTTTGATGATTTCTTTATCCGCCGCTTATTCAGTAGCTATATTGTAAAAGAATCAAATCCCGGCGATAATAAGATCAGAGATATTATTACCGATCCTAGAGAAAGGTTATACGAATCAGAAAGGATTAAAAAATCTGTTCTTGATTACGAACAAGGTCTTTGGGAATACTAAGTATAAACAAAAAGCTCCGATTTTCATCGGAGCTTTTTGTTTATACCATATCCACCCATTACGAACAAAAGAGTTGAGAAGAAAGGGAAGATGAGATAATCTTTAATTCTTAAGCTGGCTCAGTTTGATGATGCCAATAAAAAATCGTGGCAACCCAAATTAATGGATTGCCGCGCTTTTCTTTAAAGATAAAATGTTTTATAGGTTATCTGTTGCTGATTCTATTACACTTTGGATAGCTGCAGGTACATTTGATAAAATATCGTAACCAGTTGCAGATTCTACTGCATTAACTGTTGTACGGTATGTTTTCCAATTGGTATTCAAACCATTTGTATTTGGCATATTTACTGTAATCACCCTCGTAGATGAAGTAATACGGCTTAAGTCGTTATTGCCGTTGGATAGTACCACAATAACTTTCCAGGTATTAGAAGGTACATTAACTTTACCATTGTCGATAGTATAAGTGATGCCGCCATTGCTTCCTGTACCGCCCGATCCATAAGAACCGCAAATAACATATACTTCGTTACCTGCTGTTACCAGCGAGCGGGTGTAGTTTTCAAGATCGGCCCATGGTCCTTGGTTATTATTTGGTGCCTGAGGCATCATGTTGCTCATTAAGAACGTAGAAGAATTTGCGGCTACAGAGATTGTTCTATCTGCTGATGGGCAGTTATGGCCACGATCAAAACCTGAACCTGAATAGCTGCTGCTCGATACCTGGTACCATCCAGAAGGCAAAGTATTGTCGGCTCTAAAATCGTCTTGGCGAGGAGTTGAACCCAGGTCAGATGATCCAATGTGCCAGCTTACCCAATTAGGTGTTGCCCTTGTTTTGCTGTAAGAAAGTGTATAATAAGTGCGTTCCATCAGGTAATTTTCTGGATAAGAAGTACTGGCAACAGCATTGCTTGGGTTACCCAATAAAAGGTTACTGTTATCTCCTGGTGTGGTAGGCGGATTGGTTATATCGCCAGTGGAAATACTGAAATCGTCTATGTTGATGCGGGCAGTACCGCCACTGATTTTACGGATCTGAAAACGTACATTCCCAACAATTGCAGTATTGAAGGTTACGGTTGATAATGTTGTGGTACTACTGGTAATGGTACTGCCTGATTGTAACCAGCTCGAGCCACCATCGGTAGAATACCAAAGCTGCCAGGTGCTATTGGCATCGGTACCGTATTTGGCATGGGCAATACTTACCACATCAGCTCCGTTTACGTCGAAATTCATACTCAATATACCGGTATTGCGTATTCGAACTGATTGACTGCCGTTTTTTGCATCTGCAGCAAGGTTTCCAATTAAGGCATCGTTAAGGCTCCAGCTTCCACTGCCCAAGGTTACTGATGCCGTGGCATAACTTCCTTTGGTACCAGATTCGAAATCTTCAGGAAAACCTGCAGCAATAGCCTGTGTGCTGGCAGTTGCGGCTTTACTGTTTAATTTTTGTTCAAATAAGTTGGTTTCAGGTTGAAATTGGTTTTCTTTTTTACAGGCAGCGAGGCCAAGGCATAGGACAGCCAGTAAGCTTAATTTTTTTAATGCTTTCATGTTTAGTTTGGGATTATTTAATGGATGGGATTGATTGCTTAGGTTTCGACAGCAAATGTTTCAATAACTACACAGTTGCCATCTGGTAAATAGCCGGTAATCAGAACAGGTATTCTGCTGGCACCCTCTACTCTGATGACCTGTATGTTGGAAAGATTTTGCTTTAATGAAGAATAAAACGCTGTTATTTTACGGGCATTTTCTACCATAGGTACATCGGCTGCATCCACCTTTGAAACGAGGTGGTTGAAAAATACAGCGTGATCCAGGAGTTTTAAATTGGATGGAGCTGAATGGTATTGAACTGCAATTTTTTGCAATAGTTCTGCAGGAGGGACTTTACCCCAGTCAACCGCTTTTAAAGGGCTTTCTGATTCGGTAAAATACAATACACCAAGTAAAAGCTTGGTAATTGTAACCATGATGTTGTTACTCATGTAAATTAGGGATAGATGTTTACTTGTATTAACAGGCCTAATTTATAGAAAAAGTATTTAAGGCATACCAAGAAAAGATTAATATTGTGTTAAGATTTTTACACGCTGGTCTGTTGGCGTTTACGGCGCAGATTTACGCTTCTTTAAAGTGGGACAGCAAGGTAGTTACCTGCTTTTTATTCAATATTTCTGCCAGTTCTTTCTCGGTAGCTTCTTTGATTTTTTTAACCGATTTAAAATGGGTTAGCAGTTTATCTGCAGTAGTTTTGCCTATACCTTCAATCTGCTCCAGTTCTGTTTTAAGTGTCCCCTGATCGCGTTTCTTGCGGTGGAAGGTAATTCCAAAGCGGTGGGCCTCATCACGAAGCTGCTGGATCACTTTTAAGGTTTCCGATTTTTTATCCAGATACAAAGGATAGGAATCACCAGGGTAGAATAGTTCTTCCAAACGTTTGGCAATACCAATTACGGTAACTTTGTTTTCTATACCCAATAACTTTAAACTCTTCAGCGCAGACGAAAGCTGCCCTTTACCACCATCAATGATGATAAGCTGAGGCAAAGACTGGTTTTCATCCAACATCCTCCTGTAACGACGGAAAACGGCTTCTTCCATGGTTGCAAAATCGTTAGGACCCTCTACCGTTTTCACGTTAAAATGGCGGTAGTCTTTTTTCGATGGTTTTGCATCTTTAAAAACAACAATCGCAGAAACCGGGTATTTGCCCTGAAAGTTGGAGTTATCAAAACATTCTATATGTTTTGGAAGCTGGGTTAAACGCAGATCTTTTTGCATGGTCGTTAAAATACGATCGGTGCGTAAATCGGGATTTAATTTTTCGTATTGATTAAGTTTCTCTTTTTTAAAGAACAATACATTCTTCTGCGAAAGCTCCAGGAGTTTTTTCTTTTCGCCAAGCTTAGGTACTGTAAATTTTAAACTTTCATCTTCTAACGACGGCTCAAAAGGAACAATAATTTCTTTCGATGTACTGTTAAATTTTGTTCTGAACTCCAACATCGCCAGCGTTAAAATCTCATCGTCACTCTCATCCAATTGTTTTTTAACCTCGATAGTCTGCGTTTGGATAATCGTTCCGTTCATCACTTTCAGGTAATTCACAAAGGCATAACGTTCATCCGATGCAATACTCACAACATCCACATTGGTAATGGCACTATTTACTACGGTAGATTTACTCTGGTATTTCTCCAGTACTTCTAACCTCCTTGCATATTGATGCGCCAGTTCGAAGTTCAGGTTTTCTGATGCCGATTTAATGACTCCTTTAACCTCGCGGATTACATTTCCGATTTTGCCATTCAGGATCTCTTTAATCTCACCTATATTTTTATCGTAGTCTGTTTCGGTCTGGTAATTCTGACAAGGACCTTTACAGTTCCCAATTTGATATTCCAAACAAACTTTAAATTTCCCTTCAGCTATATTTTTCTCCGTTAAAGGCAAACTACAGGTACGAAGGGGATAGGTTTCTTTAATCAGATCCAAAATAGTATGCATCATGCCTATCGAACCATAAGGACCGAAATAGGTAGAACCATCTTTAATCACCTTCCTTGTCCAGTAAATACGGGGATAATTCTCGTTTTTAACAATAATCCATGGATAGGTTTTGTCGTCCTTTAGGTTGATGTTAAATTTTGGCTGATGCTTTTTGATTAAGCTATTTTCGAGTAACCAGGCATCAATCTCTGTATCAACAATGGTGAATGTAATTTTACGGATTTTGGAAACGAGTACCCTTGTTTTGCCATTAAACTGATTCCTGTCGCTATTGAAATAAGAACCCACACGGTTACGCAGGTCTTTTGCCTTTCCAATATACATGAGCTTTCCATCGGCATCCCAATATTGGTAAACACCGGGTTTATGCGGAATTGCGGTTAATGCTGCTTTATGGTCGAAACTGCTCATTATTACAAAAATAAGATTCGGAAGGGATACTTTTGATTAAGTGGACGTCGATTTAGTGTAATTTATAATTTGGGCGTGCCCCTAAGCTGCGCAAAGGGTCAGGCTATCCGCTCCAATCTTTTGTTCCCTTTCGGCTGCGCTCAGGGCGACAACAAAAGGATTTCCACTGCTATCCTTCACGCAAATCCTAAAGCATTAAAAGCCTAATTTCTCATCCAATTCGGTTGCGCCTTCTTCCTGTTGCTGGTATTGGTTGCAATCGTAGGTGATGGAAACGCCAGATTTTGGAGCCTCAAAATCAGCATGACTAATTTTTAAGGCCGGATTGGCATATACCCTTTTGATAAAACCAGCAAAAATTGGCAACGCGGTATTGGCACCTTCACCCTGGTTGGTGCTGATAAAGTGGAATGCCCTATCCTCACAGCCAGTCCATATACCTGTTACCAATTGAGGGGTAATGGCCATAAACCAACCATCTGAATTATTTTGGGTAGTACCTGTTTTAGCCCCGATAGGTGCGTTTACTTTGTATTTATAATTCAACCTCGATCCGGTTCCGTTAGTGACTACACCTTTAAGCATTCTGGTCATTACATAGGCAACCTCTTCGCTCATGATCGGTTTTGGTATTTCCTTTTGAGAAAATAACACTACACCATTTTTATCTTCTATCCTTAATAGATAAATCGGCTTGGTATAGGTTCCTTTGTTTGCAAAAGCGCCATAAGCGCCTACCATATTATAGACAGATGAATCGAAAGTACCTAAACAGATGGAAGGAAATGCCGGAACATTAGGAATCCCCATTTTGGTTGCCAATGTTGATACTGCAACCGGGCCAACCTGTTTCATTAAATAGGCGGTAACATAATTTTGAGAGTAAGCCAGGGCTTTTTGTAAAGTAATGCTGCCTGGCAGTGGTTTGCCCGAATTTCTTGGCGTCCATGGTTCTCCATAGCCATCTATCGTTACTGGTACATTTGGTACAGTGTAGCAAGGAGAATAACCATTTTCAATTGCAACGGCATAGGTGAACGGCTTCGCAGTTGAGCCTACCTGCCTGGTTCCCATTTTAACCTGATCGTATTTAAAATGTTCGTAATTAATCCCTCCAACCCACGCTTTCACATGCCCATTGGTTGGGTCCATGGTCATCATCGCATTACGCAACAGCATTTTGTAGTAGCGAACGGAGTCGATCGGTTTCATTACTGTATCAATATTGCCTTTCCAGGTAAAAATGGTCATTTCTGTTTTAGTATTGAAATCATCTTTGATTTCATCTTCTGATTTACCTTCCAGTTTTAACGATTTGTAACGATCAGAGCGTTTAATACCCTGTTCAATCTGTAAAGCTTTATCCTTAAACGGGTTTCTGCCTTTCCAGCTGGCAATAAACTGGGCCTGTAATACTTTCATGTATTCTTTTTGTGCTTCTTCGGCATATACCTGCATATCATAATTCAATGTGGTATAAATTTTCAAACCATCGCGGTCTAAGTCGTAAGGTGTGCCATCGGGTTTAGTAATCGACTGCTCCTGAAAAATGTTTTTGATATCATTCTTCAATACCGAACGGAAATATGGTGCAATACCATCATTAACGGTTGCTGCATTAAAATGCAGGTTTAAGGGTTTCTCTTTTTGTTCGTCAAATTCCTGTTGGGTTAAGAGCTCTGATTTAACCATCATGGCCATTACAGTATTTCTGCGGTCTCTTGAGCGCTCAGGGTGGCGGGTGGGAGAATACATGGTAATCCCTTTTTGCATGCCCACTAAGGTTGCTGCCTGTGTTAAGGTTAATTTGTCGGGCGTAGTATTGAAATAAACCCTTGCTGCCGATTTTATGCCATAAGCCTGGTTACCAAAATCGACCGTATTTAAGTACATTGTGATAATTTCCTCCTTGGTATAGTTACGCTCTAGTTTAACGGCAACAATCCACTCTTTAAACTTGGTTAACACGAGGGAGAAAAAATTCAGGTTCGATTCTCTTGGGAAAAGATTTTTAGCCAATTGCTGTGTAATGGTACTTGCACCCTGCTTTTTGCCGATTAAATTATAACCGATAATGGTGAAGGTACGTTTGAAATCTATACCTGAATGTTCTTTAAAGCGGGTATCTTCTGTGGCAATTAGCCCATTGATTACGTTTTCCGAAATATCTTTATAAGTAACATTCGACCTATTCTGAACAAAATAGGTGCCTAATGGCCGGCCGTCTTCCGCAATAATTTCTGAAGCCTGATTACTTTTTGGGTGTTCAATATCCCTGAAAGAGGGCAGCGCACCAAAAAGGCCCAACCCGATCATGGAAATGAAAATGGCAAACAGGGCAATTCCCCCGATCAGAATTTTCCAGATGACTAAACTATATCTTTTTGTTTCTTGTGCAGAAAGGGACTTATTCATTTTGTGTTGTTATTTTCCAATCATCTCCAGAATAGAAGATTTGGATGCAAATTTATTAATTTTTTATAGAATCGATTTTTAGCCTCAAGCTTAAAATATTCTACACTTACTTATAAGTGTCTTTTAAAAACTCCAGATATTCGTTAATCCGCGATCGGTCTGTTAGCTTTTCGAAGTTTTCTTTGCTGATGATAAAGCCCTTATATAGGTTAGCTGGAACTTTCATAATGTTCTTTAACTGGCCTGTAATGCTTGATTCGTAAATTTTGGCGTCTTCAAGATCGATAAAACTCGTAATGTAAATCAACTGGTCGTTATCTAACTCTACCAATTTATGTTCCAAATCATTATCGGGATAATTGCCACGGTTAAACTGGCCTATTCCAAAACGCGATGAACTTAAAGTTAAAGTTGCGTCGGCAACGTCGATCACATAATAATACTCTTCTGATTTAGCTGCACTAAAAATGCTGGCCGGTTTGGTAGGATCGACCGGTTTAACCTCAGCAGGTTTAGATACCGTGGTAGGCGCTGTTGTTTTTACAGTGGCATTGTCGGTTACTAAAGGTTTTGTTGGCACAGCAATTGGCGTAGCCTGACTTACAAAACGTGGCGCATTGGCATCAAAATCAATAAGTGCAAGCGGTCGTTGTTTAAACTCTTCCAAATTTGCCTCAATATATTTTAAATGATCGCGGACTAATGGGGTAATAATTTTGTCGTTTGGATAAAGCGTGGTAATCAAATTAAATTCGGTAAGCAGGGCATCAACTTTAGCCGTGCGGCCGATAGCAATTGCTTTTAAATAGGCATATTGTGGTGCTAAATCATTATTAGGGAAAGCGGTAATGTTATCATCAGCCTGTTTTACCACATTTGCATAATCTTTTTTCGCATAGGCATCAAAGGCCACATTGTAGTTGTTGTTGGCAATGTTTTCTATCTCTGTTTGTTTGGCCGAATAGGAGGAATCTAAAATGTTCTTGGCAAAATTAGATTCAGGGAATTTAGTTAGCACCAATTGTTTGTACTGATCTGATTTTACTTCATCAATACCCTTGTAATTTAGATGCAAACTGTAATATATGGCAACCAAGTGGTTATTGTCCGGATATCTTTTAATCAGTTCCAGATAAATCTTATTTGCTTCTGCTTTGTCGTTTAGCTCTTGTTGGTAGAAGCTGGCAATCTCAAAATAAGCATCAATGATTTTTTGATCGGAGGTAGCCAATAGTGCCGGAGTGGTTGGCAAGCCATCCAAAAACTGTTTTTCTAATGTGGTTTGGTCTACAGATGTTTGATTCGTTTCTCCATTTGCAGGCGTTATTCCGGTGGCTACATTTCCTCCTGCCAAAACCTGATTGGTTTCCTGGGCAGAAGACCGGATGCTTTGTCTCCAGTTATCTTCCAGCTGCCTGTTGCCCCACCGTTTTTTGAAATCGCCAAAGCCATTGCTTATTGCCGCATTATTGTTAAAATAAAAGGTATTCCCTGCAGTATTATTCGAAGCATTTAACGATCGATTAGGGAAATCCGGATCATTTAAATATTGATTGCTGATTACCCCTCCGGTATTGCTCACTTCAACTTTAGGTGTTAAATAGGCTTTAACCTTAGCCTCACGCTCGCCTGTAGGAAGTTTAGCTATCGCTTGGGCGGTATCTTCCTTGGCAATAATAGTATACCTATCAGTTAAATATTTCAGGTTATCAGCCTTTTTAACAATGTTATTGTAGTCAGGAAAGTTTTTTGGTAAAATCATCACTGTACTATCGTAATACAGTTTTGCTTTAATGTAGTTGTTAAACTCTTTAAAGTTTAAGTCGGCAATTCTTAAATAAGACAACGCCTTTTGAGTTTGGTTTCTGGTACTTTTTGCAACTGATTTGTGGTAGTTTTCTTCAGCTTTTGCAAAGTTTCCTTCGGAGGAGAAAAGTTCTCCAACCTGGTAATAAATCTGATCGGTATAATCGAAATTCTTATCGTCTTTTAATAAAGCAAGCAGCTGTTCTTCCTTATTGAGTTTTACACCACTGAGCAATGCCTTTAGTTTAATGCGGTTTAAATTGGCATGAAAATACATCTCAAACGGTGCATTGCTTTTTTCAACCTTGGTGAAGTTTGCATAAGCGTCCTGAAGATTTTTTTCTTTCTCCTGCAACTGCGCAAGGATAAAGCGCCACCTTATACGCAGCTGTTTTTCGACTGGAAGGGCAATTGCCGATTCTAAAAACAGGATGGCTTCTTTATTGCGTTTCTGATAAATGCGCATCTGAGCGGCAGTGGCCAAGGGTTCTGCCAGATCTTTTTTTAACTCATCAGACGCACGCAACATGGTATCAAGAATTTTATCGGCAAGCACCATATTGTTTAATTGCATTTGGCTACGCGCTTTCCAGTTCATCGCCATAACGAATGTCTTTAAATCGTTATTATAGGTTTTTGCCGTATAATCGAAATATTCTGATGCGATAAAATAATTGCCTTTTAAATAATTTGCTTTACCCAAAAGCATATAGGCATCATCAATATAGTTACTAAAACTTTTATCGTTTATAACGGTTTGTCCTTTTGTAATTACTTCATCAAGCTGTTTATTGGCCATTCCTGGTGTAAGCACCAGATTTACCTGTGGCTCTGGATCGAGGTAAACGGGCAGGGTTTTCTCATAATTATCGGCATAACTTTGTAATAGGCGCTCATTGTACTCGGTTAATAAAACATTGGAGTTGTAGATATAGTTATATCTTGCCGTTAAGTTTTGAAACCTGCGATCTACTGCTGTATCTTTATTTGCGACACAGCCATAAATAAGGAGGACACTAAAAAAGATGAAGAAGGGATTTAAGTTTTTGCTAGCGTAATTTTTCAAGTATGATAAATCTCTTAGGTGGATATACAATAAACAATATATGTAGAAAAATATTTTATTTGGCAACAAATTTTAATTATTCAAAGTTAATTTAATTATTGCATTAACAAATGGAAAATCCGAAAGAAGAAAATACAAAGAAAAAGGTAAATGCAGCCGCCAAATATTCTGCCATTGGCTTCCAGATGATTGCTACCATTGGCCTGCTCACTTTTATTGGCTATAAGATTGACGAGCATAGAAACAGCAAAACTAATTTAATTACTGCTGCTTTTGCTTTAGCGGGGGTAGGGATTGCGTTATACCAGGCCATTAGGCAGGCCACTAAGCCGTAAGTTTTCAGTTGGCAGTTTTCAGCTACTACGCCATCCAATTTAGCAATTTAGCATGGGGTATTTACCTCGGTTAACCGATTAACCAGTTTGAACAGTTAACCATTCTAACAATAATTCTTTTCTCACTACTTACTTGATACTAAAAACCTTATCTTTGCAAAAGTTTTTATCTGCTAAGAAATTATACATTGACTCTAGCCAAATTTACCAGTATCTATTTCATTTTTGTAGGCCTTTTAATAGGCGTAATTGCCGTTTTACCTGTCGTATTTCCTGATAAACAATTGTTTGTAAATAACTTTTGGGTAATGTTTGGCTTTTTGGCCGGCATCACTTATGTAGCTTATATGCTTGTGGATATCGGTGTAAAACGCGATCCTGAAGTAGGTGTGATGGCAATTATGGGATCAATTGCTGTGAAGATGATTTTTTGTATGGCTTTTGTGTTGATTTACAGTATAAAAGCGAAGGGAATTGGGCTTGTATTTCTGCTTAATTTTTTTTCTTTATATTTATTGTTTACGGCCTTTGAAATTTACTGTTTGTTACGTAACTTGCGCCACCAAAATTTAAAGTAAAAAACTGCCAATAAATGGATTGTAACCAAGTTTTTGTGTCGAAAGTTAAAAGACTAATTGTTGTTTTTACGCTTTTAATCGCGTTTTTATCTATCAAAATTGATACTTTCGCCCAGGTTGATAGCGCTGTTGTTCCTGTTGATAGTGTTGTAGCCGGATCTGCCGAAGCGGTTTCTGGTGAGCATGGCGCTGCTAAACATGGTGAAGAAAAATTCGAGCCAACTAAGGTAATTATGGAACACATTGCCGATTCGCATATGTGGCACCTTTGGGGGCATACTTCGTTGCCTCTTCCGGTAATTTTATATACGGCTAACGGTTTAGAGTTCTTCTCTTCTGGTCACTTCCATCATGGTGAGCATGATTATAACGGTAAATACAATAATTATCGTTTAGAAGAAGATCATATAAAGGTAGTTGGTGCTGATGGAAAGGTTGATGAAGAAGCAAGTAAATCTGTTTTAGATTTTTCTATAACCAAAAACGTTGCTGCAATGTTTGTTGCGATTTTTGTAATACTTGTAATATTTATTTCTGTAGCAGCTTCTTATCGTAAACGTGTAGGTAAAGCACCAAAAGGTTTGCAGTCTTTTATGGAGCCAATTATCGTTTTCGTGAGAGATGATATTGCTAAGCCAAACATCGGTCATAAATATGCTAAGTTTATGCCTTATTTGTTGACTACTTTTTTCTTTATTTTATTCAACAACTTATTTGGTTTAATTCCGATTTTCCCAGGTGGCGCTAACGTTACGGGCAATATTGCCTTAACTTTTGTAATGGCACTTGGAACTTTAATCATCGTCAATATTAATGGTAATAAATACTACTGGAAACACATTTTTAAACCAGATGTTCCTTTCTGGTTGTATCCGATTATGATTCCTGTTGAATTAATTGGTATTATTTCTAAGCCGTTCGCTTTAATGGTTCGTTTGTTCGCAAACATTACTGCGGGGCACATTATCGTATTAAGTTTAATATCCTTAATTTTTATTTTCGAAACATTGGCTATAGCCCCGGTTTCAGTTGCATTCGTTTTATTTATGGATGTATTGGAATTACTGGTTGCATTTTTACAGGCCTTTATTTTTACATTATTAACTGCCTTGTTTATTGGTATGGCAGTAGAAGAGCATCATTAACAGAAAACTATTTTTTACAAATTAATATAAATTAAATTAGTTATGGTAGGTTCAATCGCGGCAATTGGTGCCGGTTTAGCAGTAATCGGTGCAGGTATCGGTATCGGTCAAGTAGGTGGTAAAGCAATGGAAGGTATTGCTCGTCAACCAGAAGCTGCATCAAAAATTCAGACTGCAATGATTATCGCTGCTGCCCTTATTGAGGGTGCTGCTTTATTCGGTGTGGTAGTTGCATTATTAGGCTTAAACGGTTAATAATCACTGAAGAAATTAGGTTGGGTATTTAACGATTGGTTAATTACCCAGCCTTATTAAAAAGATTGTTTTTAAAAATTAGATAAAAATGGAATTAGTAACCCCAAGCATTGGATTGGTTTTTTGGACGTCGATAGCATTCATCCTTTTATTGCTATTACTTAGAAAATTTGCATGGAAACCTATTTTAGGTGCCATTCACGAACGTGAGCAAAGCATTGATGAGGCACTTAACAAAGCTGAATTAGCCAAACAAGAAATGGCTCGTTTAACTAGTCAGAATCAAGATTTGATGCAACAGGCTCGCGCAGAACGTGACGAAATTTTGAAGGAAGCTAAAACCTTAAAAGATGGTATCTTAAACGAAGCTAAAAAGCAAGCTCAGGTTGAAGGTGCTAAGTTGATCGAGAAAGCTAAAATCGAAATCGAGAACCAAAAGAAAGCAGCCTTAGCTGAAGTTAAAGACCAGGTTTCTTCATTATCATTAGAAATTGCAGAACGTGTTTTACGTACGCAATTGGATGATAAAGCAAAACAAGAAACTTTAGTAGCTAACTTGTTAAAAGACGTTGAATTAAACTAAGCGTATTGCGTAAAGCGATAAGCGTATTAAACGCCAGCCGCTAAACGCCAACCCAAAAGATATGTCAGAAATTAAAGTTGCAAGCAGATACGCCAAATCATTAATAGACCTAGCTGTTGAAAACAATGCGCTAGAGGATTCTTATAATGATATGGTTTTGTTTGAGAAAGTGGTTGATGAAACCCCTGAACTAGAAGCAATATTAAAAAACCCGATTGTACCTTTAGATAAAAAGACGGGTATTTTGAACGGTATTTTTGCTGATAAAGTAAGTAAACTAACCATCTCGTTTTTCAAGATTGTAGTAAACAAAGGCCGTTCGGCGATTTTATTTGCCACTGCTAAACAGTTCGTTCAACAATATAACCTAATTAAAGGTATTGTTACTGCTGATGTAACTACTGCAAGTGCTTTAAGCCCTGCAGCTAAAGAGCAGATTATTGCGATTGTTAAAAGAGAATTAAACGCCAACCAGGTTATTGTTAACGAAAAAATTAACGAAAAATTAATTGGTGGTTTTATATTAAAAGTTGGTGATAAGCAATTTGATGCAAGTATTGCCAGCGGTTTAAGTAAACTAAGAAAAGAATTTGCGCAGTAAGCGCGTGGCGATAAACGTATAGCGGAAAACGCCATGCGCCAAACGCCAAACAAAAAAGTATTGCGATAAGCGGATGGCGAATAAATGCCAAGCGCCATGCGCTAAGCACTAAACATTTACAAAAAGATATAAAGTAAAATTATGGTAGAGGTAAGACCAGACGAAGTATCGGCAATTATCAGACAGCAATTGGCGGGCTTCAAATCAGAAACCGAACTGGAAGAAGTTGGTACCGTGTTGCAAGTGGGCGACGGTATTGCCCGTGTTTACGGTTTAACTAAAGTTCAATCGGGAGAATTAGTTGAATTTGCAAACGGCCTACAAGGTATCGTATTAAACCTTGAAGAAGATAACGTTGGTGTGGTACTTTTAGGTGCTTCAGACGAGATCAAAGAAGGTGATACGATTAAACGTACCAAAAAAATTGCCTCTATTAAAGTTGGTGAAGGTATGCTTGGCCGCGTAGTGAACACTTTAGGTGAGCCTTTAGATGGTAAAGGCCCAATCTTAGGTGAAACTTACGAAATGCCTTTAGAGCGTAAAGCACCAGGTGTAATTTATCGTCAGCCGGTAAATGAGCCTTTACAAACTGGTATTAAAGCAATTGATGCAATGATTCCAATCGGTCGTGGTCAACGTGAGTTGGTTATTGGCGACCGTCAGATTGGTAAAACTGCCGTTTGTATCGATACTATTATCAACCAAAAAGAATTTTATGAAGCAGGCCAACCTGTGTTCTGTATTTATGTTGCTATCGGTCAGAAAAACTCTACTGTAGCTAACATTGTACGTACATTAGAAGAAAACGGCGCTTTACCATATACAGTTGTTGTTGCCGCTTCGGCTGCAGATCCTGCTCCAATGCAGTTCTATGCGCCGTTTGCAGGTGCTGCAATTGGTGAGTTTTTCCGCGATACAGGTAGACCAGCTTTAATTGTTTATGATGATTTATCTAAACAAGCTGTAGCTTACCGTGAGGTATCGTTATTACTTCGTCGTCCACCGGGCCGTGAAGCTTATCCGGGTGATGTTTTCTACTTACACAGTCGTTTATTAGAAAGAGCTGCGAAAATCAACTCTAACGATGATATCGCAAAAGCAATGAACGATTTACCTGAATCGATTAAACATATCGTTAAAGGTGGTGGTTCATTAACAGCTTTACCGATTATCGAAACTCAGGCAGGTGACGTATCAGCATATATCCCAACCAACGTAATTTCGATTACTGATGGTCAGATTTTCTTAGAATCGAACTTGTTCAACTCAGGTATCCGTCCGGCAATTAACGTAGGTATCTCGGTATCACGTGTGGGTGGTAATGCACAGATCAAATCGATGAAAAAAGTAGCGGGTACTTTAAAATTAGATCAGGCTCAATACCGCGAGTTAGAGGCTTTCTCTAAATTCGGTTCTGATTTAGATGCTGCAACGAAATCGGTTTTAGATAAAGGTGCACGTAACGTACAAATGTTAAAACAAGCTCAGTTTACACCTTTTACAGTTGAAAAACAAGTAGCTATTGTTTATGCAGGTACTAAAAACTTAATGCGTAGCGTACCAGTTGATAAAGTAAAAGAATTCGAAACTGAATATTTAACGCAATTGGAATTACGTCATCCAGAAACTTTAGCGGCATTAAAAGCTGGTAAATTTGATGATACCATTACAGGTGTTTTAGATACAGTAGCAAAAGAGATTTCAAGTAAATACTAATTAGATACAAGTAGCGGGTATCAAGTATCAAGATATGTGAACAATCCAATCTTGATACTTGATACTTAATACTCGATACTTAAAAAATGGCTAATTTAAAAGAAGTAAGAAACCGGATTGCATCGGTACAATCAACGCAGCAGATTACCAAGGCTATGAAAATGGTTTCGGCAGCTAAGTTGAAACGTGCTACCAATGCAATTATCGCTTTACGTCCTTATGCAACTAAACTGAAAGAGATTTTAGGTAATCTATCAGCAAGTTTAGAAGGGTCTTCATCGCCTTTTATACAAGAGCGTGAACCTAATAAGGTTTTAATTGTAACAGTATCTTCAAACCGTGGTTTGGCTGGTGCTTTTAACATGAACGTGATTAAAGCGGCCAACAATTTAATTGCCGAGAAATATAGCGAACAGTTGAAAAACGGTAATGTAAGCATTATTTCTATCGGTAAGAAAACTCAGGATTTTTACGAAAAACGTAATTATAACGTAATTGGTAATAATAATGAAGTATACGCTGCTTTAACTTTCGAAAACGTAACCAAAATTACCGATGCGATTATGGCCGGTTTTATTAAAGGTGAGTTTGATAAAGTGGAGGTTGTTTACAATCGTTTTAAAAATGCAGCGGTTCAGTTTATTACAACTGAGCAGTTGTTGCCTTTACCAAAAGCAGAAGAAACAAAGGTTGAAAGTAAAACGACCAATGTTGATTACATTCTAGAGCCTTCGCAAGAAGAGATTGTAGGGCAGTTGATTCCTAAATCAGTTAAAATTCAGTTATACAAAGCCGTTTTAGATTCTCACGCTTCTGAGCATGGTGCACGTATGACATCAATGGATAAAGCAACTGAAAATGCCGGAGAATTATTGAAAGCCTTAAAACTTTCTTACAACCAGGCACGTCAGGCAGCAATTACAACTGAGTTAACTGAGATTGTAAGTGGTGCGGCAGCATTGAATGGATAAGATCAGGTCTAGAGTCGGAAGTCTTTAGTCAACAGTCAAAATTATCAAAGCCCATTTCTGAATTGAAATGGGCTTTTTTATGGCCTATATTGAAGTAAATCCAAAATTATTATGTTTTTTATGGATTGTAATCCAAAATTATTATGTTTTTTGTGGATTGTAATCCAAAATTATTATACTTTTGTATGGTAAATATTTGCTATGATCGTTAGGAGACAATTGGATTATGCTTCTGCAAGGCTCTTTAAAGGCAAAGCGTTTATTCTATTTGGCCCAAGGCAAACCGGTAAAACTACTTTCGTAGAACAGTTGCTCGCCAAAGTAGATAAAAGGACATTGTACTTGAACGGAGATGATGCAGATGTGAGGGAAGCTTTAGCCAAGCCCAATGCAACACAGATTGCGCGGATGCTCGGTGATTATGAGGTGCTTTTTATTGATGAAGCCCAGCGGATCACTGATGTTGGCTTGTTAATTAAAATTATCGTCGATCGCTTTAAGAAAGTTCAGGTTATCGCTACAGGTTCGTCGGCTTTTGAGTTGTCTGGAAAGATTAACGAGCCTTTAACTGGCAGAAAATACGAGATGATGCTTTTGCCTTTTTCGTATGCGGAACTGGTAAACGATACCGATTTTCTTACCGAAGAGAGATCATTAGAACAGCGTTTGATTTATGGTTCTTATCCCGAAATCATTAATGATCCTCAAAATGCAGAAGAACATTTAAAACTGCTTGCTGACAGTTATTTATATAAAGACCTATTTGCCCTGGAAGAAGTGAAAAAGCCCTTACTGTTCGAAAAAATTGTAAAGGCTTTAGCTTTACAGGTCGGGAGCGAGGTTAATTTCTCTGAACTGGCACAGTTGGTTAAAGCTGATCAAAAAACGGTAGATAAATATATCAATTTACTTGAAAAATCTTTTGTGATTTTTACTTTACCAGCCTTTGCAGGCAATGTGCGTAATGAAATCAAAAAGAATAAGAAAATCTATTTTTATGATACTGGTATTGTGAATGCTATTACGCGTAATTTTAATTCAATAGCTAACAGAAATGATGTAGGTGCATTGTTTGAGAATTATATGATTGCGGAGCGGATGAAGTTTTTACATCAGCATCAAATGGAAGCAGATTGCTTTTTTTGGCGCACTACACAGCAGCAAGAAATCGATTATGTTGAAAAAACGAAAGATAAATTTTTAGCTGTTGAGTTTAAATGGAACGAAAGGGGCAAAAATAAAATTCCTACAACTTTTACACAAGCTTATCCAGAAGCAGAAACGCTAATCTTATCAAAAACCGATAGGGGAAGCTTTTTGAATGGTTAAATCCTTATAAAAAAGAAGCCCGTTTCTGTTAGGAACGGGCTTCATGATTTAACTGATTGTTATAAATTCCCAAGTGTAGAACTAATTCCTAGCTCCCCATGTGCGCCAAGTTGAATTTTAGTATTGTTATCTACCGAGAGGATGTTATGCATAGAATCTTTTTGCCAAAACATATCATCAAAACGAAAAGCTTTTCCTTTCGCAATACCACTGATGTTTGTAAGCTGCAATAAATTTCCTGTAGCCTGTAATTTAACATAAATAGTATCTGAGAGTCCATTTGGCTTTATTACCGACCTTACTGTATTAACAGGTAGGTTGACATAAGAATTCAGATCTAAGTCGAAGGTGCTGTTATTTTTAATCTGATAACTGATATCCCCGGGAAGTACCCTTACTTTGATCTTACTAGTCTTGTTGTAAACGGTCAAAGTCACTTCAAAGATGCCAGAAGTTTTGTACTGATGTTCAGTTTTACTCCCTTTGGTTTCAATAGTTCCATCGCCATAATTCCAAATATAATTACCACCTGCGGTTGCATCTTTTGCATTAAGTTCAATGGATTGCGTTAAATACAATGACTTTTTATTAATGTTAAAATCGATTGTACTAATTTCTGGATTTGGTTGTTTCTTGCAGGCTGCAAAGAAAAGTAGGGCAATAGCTATCCCTAGTAAACTTTTGATTTTCATTTTTTTGATTTTATTTGTGTGTTTTCAAAGCTAATAAATTCTATAACTAAAAAGTTAATAGATTAAATTATTCACGATTTTTTTCCCCTGTATTTATTGAGACATGATTTAAATGATGTTTAAATGAATGCTGCATCACAGGAGTTTAATATCTTTGGGCATTAATTCCAAATCATGAAAAAATACCTGTTCATCGTTATATCGTTTTTGCTGCCAATTTTTGCTGTAGCCCAAAATCCTGCCCGTGATTATACCAATGCAGTGCTTTGGCAGCAAACATCTGGCGAGTATAGGGCGTTATGCTTTCAGGCTTATAATTTTGCCCGTTTATCATTAAAGGAAGCTTTATGGGCTGATACCAGTAAGAAGCCAAATTGTGTGATCGTTGATATAGACGAGACGGTTTTGGACAACTCTGCTTTTCAGGGACATGAAATTAAAAAAGGCCTGAGTTATGTACCAGAAGATTGGACGGAATGGACAAACCTGGCCAAAGCCGATACCGTTCCCGGTGCTTTAGCTTTTTTAAAATTTGCAGCATCAAAGCATATCGAAACTTTTTATGTGAGCAACCGCGATGAAAAGGATTATACCGCAACATTGAAGAATCTTCAACATTATGGCTTTCCATATGCCGATGATGCGCATTTAGTGGTATCGAAAGGAACATCAAATAAAGAACCGCGCCGCCAGAAAATTACTGAAACGCATAATATTCTCCTGTTATGTGGCGATAATTTAAGCGATTTCAGCAATATTTTTTATCGCGAAAATAAAAATACCCTTGAACAGGTAAACACAAATCAGCACCTGTTTGGAACAAAGTATATCGTGTTGCCAAACCCCATGTATGGCGATTGGGAAAAGCCTTTGTATCAGGGAGAAAAACTTAGTGATAAAGATAAAGCGAAACAAAGATTAGAACGATTAAAAAGTTATTAAGTTTTATAATTATTCAGCAATAAGTATTACTTTTGCAGCATCATAAAAATAAATATTATGGAGAACAACGAATTAAAGCACAATACAGAAAGTATGAAAACGGCTAACCAGCCAGGAATTTATAAATTAATGATTTTTGGTGTACTGGTTTGCATGGTGGGTACTTATGCACGTTTCGCTTATGATTCGTGGCAAGTATCTTTAGCATCCTGGATTGTTTTGTTCATCGGCGCAATTATTGCCATTAAAGGTGTATTCAAAATATTAGACGCATAAGCGTTCTACTATCAAAATATAAAGCCGGTCATGTTCATTCATGACCGGCTTTTTTGTTTATAGGCACAAATCCATCAGATTTTAAGTCCTGCAGCCCTCATTGAGGTCATTAGAAATGATATTACTTTCTTTTTTGAAAAGCAAATTCAGAAGCATTTAGGTTACAGCAGTCCCGCCATTTGCTTTAGCCCTGATGAAGAATCAGGGGCTATCGCGACTGTCGGGTTTAGGATAGAAAGGTCTGCCTAAGTAATTTAAACCTGACAGGAGCGGGCACCGAACGCAGAGAGGTAAAGCGGATGGCAGGGCTTTCGGAACCGATATACACAGTAACCTGCTTTTCAAAAAAAGGTTTTCAAAACCTGCGAGGTTTATAATAACCGAAAAACCCTTCCAAACTCCCTTCTTACTAGGCAAAACTCAGTATTGGGTTACCTAAATATAATTCTGGTATTAAGGGAAAACACAGCGTTAAAAGCTAACCAAAACGCTGCACTTCTTATGGCCATTTGAAGCAAATATTTAAAATGATTATTTATTTAGAACCACACAATCATGAAAAGGAATATTATTGCTATAGCCATAGTTTTAACAATTTTTGGCTGCCAGAAATCGAATGAAAAGTATGCAAGCGCTGATGCCGTCGACACTCAAGAGCTAAGCCGTGAAACCGCAGATAGTACCGTTGCAGAGAAAATCGTCAAAACTGCTGATATGCGTTTTAGGGTAAAAGACGTTCAAAACACCAAAGAGCAGCTGAGCAAAACCATCAAAGCCGAAGGCGGAACGGTTGCTGAGTTCTCTATCGAAAGCTCCATTCAGGAAACCGATAAGGTTAAACAATCTACCGATTCGTTAAAAGAAATTACCTCCTATCGCACGCAAGGTTATCTGGTGGCCAAGGTTCCATCTGAGAAACTGGATGAATTTACTAATACCATCGCGAAAATGGCTGTCTTTGTAGACCACCAAACGATGAAAATGGACGATCAAAGTATCGCTTATTTAGCCAATAAACTAAAAGCCCAGAATCGTGTTGATGCGATTGAAAAGATCAATAAAGTAGCCTCGAAAAAAAGTGCCAATGTAGAATCTTCTCTTTACATCAAAGACGATTATGTAGACAAGAGAATTGAGAATATGCAAATCGACAGCCGTGTAAAATTCAGTACCATTACCCTTAATTTTTATCAGGATAATACCGTTAAAACGATGATTGTTGCCAATGACAATCTGTACGATTACCGTCCGGCATTTATTAACAGGCTTTGGTTGGGCATTGTAAATGGTTGGACGATTTTTAAAGAAATCATCATTGCAATTTCCAATTTGTGGATGTTAATATTGATAGGTATTGCAACCTTTTTCACGATAAAATATTTTATTCGTAAGAATAAATTAGCAATGGAAGAAGCGACTAAAAATATAATTCATCGGGCAGGGCAATAAGAATCTATCCCACATGTTGTCAGTCTGAACGTAGTCGAAGATTTTTTATAATTCAAATAAAAATAATTTGTCCTTCGACTACGTTCAGGATGACAATTATTTTTATTTTCTCTCGCTCCATGGTCCGTGTCCGCACGGACCATTTATTTCTATTTCTTCACCTTAGCCGCTAAACCTTTAACCTTGGTTTTATTATCACTTACGAAAGATTCCCAGCCCGAATAGGTCTTTGATTTCCCTCCTGAGGTAATTTTTTGAAAAGAATGGCAAACTGCAACGGCTAAACCATCAGTAGCATCTAAAAACTCCGGAGTTTCTTTAAAGTTTAACAAGCGTTGCAACATGGCTGCCACTTGCTCTTTAGTGGCATTTCCGCTGCCGGTAATGGATTGTTTGATCTTGCGTGGAGAATATTCGGTAACCGAGATATTTCTGGAGAGTGCAGCTGCAATGGCAATGCCCTGCGCCCGGCCCAGTTTTAACAATACCTGAATGTTTTTTCCATAAAACGGTGCTTCGATGGCTAAAACATCAGGTTTGTACTGATCGATTAAAACCACAGTTTTTTCGAATATCCGCTGAAGTTTAAGAAAAGGATCATCCAAATGGGTCATCTTTACTACCCCTAAACTGATCAGTTCTGTTTTATTTCCCTTCTCTAAAATTACGCCATAACCCATCACCGCTGTGCCTGGATCAATGCCCATAATAACCCGTTCCTTTTTTTCGTTCAACATTACAGCAATATTAAGCATATTTGCAAACTAAAAAGATAATCTTGACAGGCAAGAACAAAAAAATATTATCAATCTTCATCAAAGCTGCAATCGTAATATTTGCTTTTTGGTTTATTTATCATAAGCTCGTTGCGAACAAAAATCTGCACGATTTTAATACATTATTAAAAGATATCCCTCAAACCGAAATTATTACGGTAATCGGTGTTGTGGTATTGTTGATGTTTGTGAATTGGTTTTTGGAGGCTGGGAAATGGAAATACCTCATGAGCCACATCGAGCCTATCAGTTTTTATCGCGCTATCGAATCGGTATTTTGCGGATTAACACTGGCCATTTTTACGCCCAACAGGCTAGGAGAGTATGGCGGAAGGGTATTTTTCCTGTCGCCTAAAAGAAGGATTGTGGGTATAGTGGCTATGAGTGTGGGCAGCATTGGTCAACTGGTATTAACGAATGTTTTTGGTGCCATTGCTGCCTGTTTTTTTGTTTACCGTTTTATCCCGATCGATCGGGTGCTGTTTATCGCAGTGGTGTTTCTGGCAGTATTTTTCTGTCTGTTTTTCCTGGTCTTCTACTTTAACATCCGATGGTTAAATGGCATTTTGCTTTCCATTAAATTTACCAGGAAATACAAGAAATTTTACAGCATTTTAGCGAGGTACCGAAAAAGGGAACTATTCAAAATCATAATCTATTGTTTTGTCCGCTATTTGGTGTTTAGCTCACAATACTTCATCTTGTTTATATGGTTGGTGCCAGAGTTGCATTATGCAGATATCATCATGATGACCTGTTTGCTCTTTTTGGTACAATCGGCATTGCCGTCACTTGATCTTTTTGATGTGGGTATCAGAAGTGTTACCGCTGTTGAATTATTTAAACACGTAACAGACCAACATGTGGCCGTTATTGCATGTACTGCAAGTATTTGGCTCATAAATATTATAATTCCTGCTATCTTAGGCACTTATTTCGTTTTTAAACTCAATTTTTTTGGAAATCTTAAATCTAATTAGTCTAGTATCTGCTGCTTTAACCTTAATCTATGGTTTTTTAGTCCTTAATTTTATCCGAGGATGGCATAACCTGGTTTATTTTACTCCACAAAAGTCTGATCCTCAAACCAAAGTTTCTATCATTGTTGCGGCAAGGGATGAGGAAGCCAATATCACCAAAACCATTGATGACCTGGTTGCTCAGCGTTACCCTAAGGTTTTAACCGAAATTATTATTATTGATGACCATTCTACCGATCGTACCGCAGAAATTGTGTTAAGTTATGCAGACCGGAATGTGAAACTGATTAAGCTGAATGAAGATAGGGCGCTGAATTCATACAAAAAAAAGGCGATACAAACTGCAATAGGAACTTGTTCTGGCGATCTGATTATTACCACTGATGCCGATTGCAGGATGGGTGCAGATTGGCTGGCTACCATTGTAAACCTATATGAGCAGAAAAATTATAAAATGATCTCCTCTCCGGTAGCCTATTTTCAGGAGAAAAGTTTCTTTGAGCGCCTACAATCATTAGAGTTTCTATACCTGATCGGTTTGGGGGCCTCTACTATTGGCAATAAGGAACCCTCAACCTGTAATGGAGCAAATTTAGCTTACGAGAAAACAACCTTTTATGAAGTTGGTGGTTTTCAGGGTATAGATGATCTGGCATCGGGCGATGACGAGCTACTGTTGCATAAAATTGCGGCCAAGTATCCTGATCAGATCGGTTTTCTCAAAAATAGAGAAGCTATTGTGTATACGCATGCAAAAGAAACTTTGGGCGCATTTATTCAGCAACGAAAACGTTGGGCTTCGAAAAGTACCCGTTATAAGAATAAGGCCATTATCGTATTAGGGGTTCTAATTTGGTTCTTTAACCTCACTATTCTGGCAAACTTTATCACCGGGCTTTTTATTCCGGGTTTTTTGACCATCACATTTTATCAACTATTGGTTAAAATGGTTTTAGAAACCTTATTTTTATGGGATGTAACCGGCTTTGCCAAAAGGCGCAGTTTACTCATTTTAATCCCTGTTTTAAATGTGCTGCACGTACTTTATATGGTGTACATTGGCATTGCCGGAAACAGTGGAAAATACAATTGGAAAGGCAGAATGGTTAGATAATGGATAATAGCCCATCAAAAAAAGTATGGTTAAAGTTTAAGCGGAATAAATTTGCATTCGGCGGATTAGTCTTTATTTTACTTTTGATGATAATGGGTATTTTGGGTTATTTAATTATGCCCGATGATTCTCCAAATGCTAATATTCAGATTCTTCAGTTAAACAAAAAGAAACCCGGAAGTACTTTTACGTTTTTAATTGTAAGTAGGAACCCGAAAGTAGAAAAGCTTAACTTTTTCGAAAGAATGTTAAACGGGCAAACACCAACTTTTAAAAGTATCCCGATTACTTCTTACAAGATAAAAGGCAAAGATGTTTTTGTGCAGGAATATATTGGCGAGGATGAAAAAGCCAAGGAAACCAGGTACGAACTGAAAGATTTATGTCCAAGCTGTGTTTTACCTTCAAAAATAGGAACACCACAAGCGCTTTTCGAAGAAAATAACATCTATACACGGACCTATATTTTAGGAACTGATATTTACGGACGTGATTTATTAAGCCGCTTGATTTTAGGTATCCGTGTTTCGCTATCAGTAGGTTTAATGGCTGTTCTCATCTCTCTTTTTATTGGCGTGAGTTTGGGCGCCATTGCGGGTTATTTTGGTGGTCGGGTAGATGCAGCCATCAGTTGGTTTATGAATGTTGTTTGGTCGCTACCATCATTACTGCTCGTTATTGCTATATCGTTTGCTTTGGGTAAAGGTTTCTGGCAGATATTTATAGCGGTAGGTTTATCCACCTGGGTAGATGTAGCCAGATTGGTACGTGGGCAGGTAATGGCTTTAAAAGAGGTCGAATTTGTAGAAGCTGCCAGAGCTTTGGGCTTTAGCACAAGCAGAACCATTATCAAACATATTTTGCCGAATATTGCCGGACCAATTTTAGTAGTGGCCTCATCCAATTTTGCATCAGCTATATTATTAGAAACCGGCTTGAGCTTTTTAGGTTTTGGTGCTCAGCCACCTATGCCCAGTTGGGGGAGCATGATTAAGGAACATTATGGCTATATTATTATGGATGCAGCCTACTTAGCTGTTTTGCCCGGTTTAGCCATTATGTTTACGGTTTATGCCTTTAATGTGCTGGCTATAGGCTTACGCGATGCCTTTGATGTAAAAGCGCAGAATGTAACTGTTTAATCAAAATTATAAAAAAAAAGCAGTATCAATCGATACTGCTTTACCCTTAAAAACAAAAGCTTAGGCTGTGGCAGTCAGTGTATTCCCTGAAACAGTAAGCGGATAAACTTTTAGTGCACTCGTGGTGCCACCATCATTTGGTTGGGCCAAAATGCTGCCTGAAGTGCTATATCTCGAACTATGTAAGCCACATTGAATGTAATTGCTGGCCTGAATAAAACTTAATGCCCCACCCTGATGTGGGCAAACGGCTTGTGTGGCCACAAACGAGGTGCTGGCATTCCCTGTTGCGGTACGGATAAACAATATGCTGTTTACAGTAATGAATGCACCAACAGCTAGTAACTGCGTACTTAGATCTACACTTGCGGTAGTACCCGAAGGAACACCACCACCATTAGGTTTGTCGGGTTCTGGTGCATCACTTTTTTTACCGCAGGCAGAAAAGCAAGCTCCGGTACAAACCATGGCAACACCCAGTCCCAATGATTTGATAAATTCGTTACGTTCCATAATCGTTTAGTTTTTATTTTTGGTTGAATTTGATCTACTTTGCTTTCTTCTTATCAAAAGAGAACCTTCTGGCGATACTAAAACCCCAACGGTATTGTCCCTTCAGCCAGGAAGTATTGGTATCGGTAATAAATTGCGATTCCTGTATGGCTGTGGCGTTAGTGAAATTAAGGTGGAAAATATGACCTCCGGTTTCAAACTCCAGTCCGGCGCCTAGCGTTTTGTAATATTGTGTGCCCAATGTACTTTCGAGGTAGGCTTTTTTATCTTTATCCCTGAATGGAATAGTATAATCAGCAACAAAAGCCATCCGTTTAGTGATCTTGATACGGCCACCAACTGACAGCGCAAGCAAATCGTTCTGATCTCCAAAAACAGTAAAGTTGCGGTGTACGTATGATGGCATTAGCAGCATTGAGAAGTTCGAATTAAATTTACGGGCAATTATAGCTTGCACCACATAGGTCAAACGATCTTGAAATTGGCTGTAAGCATTTACCGCTGTTGGATCAGTTGAAGCCTTTACGGCTGCAATGGTTGTACTGCCAAACAATGTAACCGCTACGGGTATTTTTTCATCATCTGTTTGTTCAAGCAACCGGTATTTTAAATTTCCTTCATACAATTGTGTTACAACTCCGGCACCTTTTGCCCTGGCTAAGCCTACAGAAAGTTTATCGCTGATTCCATATTCAAAACCGATGCGGATATCGGTTGATTGATCCAGACCAAAAAAGTTTTTAATACCCCCACCAGATCCGGCAATATCTCCAAACCGGTGGTCTACCCTGAAATCCAGTTCATTTTTGTAAATGGTTTCATTGGTTTGTATGTTAATGAGTTTGGTTGCTTTAAATGTGGCCTTTACATTCTTTTTTTCTACAGGCATCTGCAATGCATTTTCAAGCGAATCCTGTGCAGAAGCAACTATTGGTAAACAAAGGGCAAACAAGTATAAAAGTGATTTTAGATGATATTTCATAAGGTTTTATTTTTTAGGTTGATAAGTAGCTGTCATTTTTACCTGTATGGTTTCGGCAATTTGTTTGAAAACAATCGTTGGGATTTTGATGTCGTGATCAGCAAGTTTTACATTAAAAGCCGAAGTAGCTTTTACCTCATCAGCTGTGATAACCAGCGAACCTTTAACCTGATATTCTTTGGTAACTCCATGGATTTGCAGATTTCCTTTTACAGTGATGGGATAAGTACCTGGCTTTGAAAAATCAATCTGTTCTATAATTTTTCCTTTAAAATCTGAAGTCGGGTATTTATCGCTTTCGATATAGTTTTCGTTAAAATGCTCCTGCATCAACTTTTTCTTAAATTGAAAAGAAGTATTGTTGATTTTGAAAATGATATCGTTAGTTTTAATATTGAGGGCCGAAGCGCCTGTTTTACTTAACGCATCAATATCTTCAACAGGTGTGGAAGAGAAAAATGAAGAAGTTACGTTTTTACTTACCCATATCTGCGCTTTTATACCTGTGCATAATAACAAGGCTATTAAGGTGAAAAGTAGTTTTTGCATTGGTGTATTTATTTAAATTTTTAATGGAACCATCTTGATCAGCGTTAATCCTTTTTTATTATTCTGGCATACCTTTGTCAACCCAAGCCTGTAATAATTCTCTTTCGCTCGCGGTTAAAGAACCGCCTCTAGGCATTGTTCTGGTAACCAAAACTGAATTAGCTACACGTGCATCATTTTTTATAGAGGCTAAACCATTCAATGCCCATACCCCCTTCATTCCCCCATTAGGGCCATGACAGCTGTTACACTTGGTTTGAAACAATGCCCCGGCAAAATTTGTGTAGGTTACATTTGCGGTGGTTACAGGTGTTGGGCCATTGGGTGTCGGTGTTTCGGGTTTTATTTCCTCTGCTTGTTTTTTTGAGCAGGCAAAAAGCAAGGCAGTAATTGCGGCTAATAAAAAGATTGAATTTTGTTTTTTCATAGGTACTTAATTAGGATTAAAATTGTTGGTAGATTCATTTTTATATCATCATATTCGATTCGTTTGCAGAGCAATTGAAATTTTTACCGTGATGGAGGAATTGTTTTTAGCTTTTACCGATAGGCATAACATGATCAGAAATGCAACAAATAAAATTGCGATAACTTGTTTTTTTGCAGCCATATCCGAATTTTTTAAGATTTCTGTTTTGTTTATTTGAAAACTATCCCTGTTTTTTGATAATCATGGGTTTTTAAAGAAAAATCCATTAAAATCTTAATCGTTACGTACACATTTTATAATTGGTTGCCTGCAATAAAAAAAAATTCAAAAAAAAGCCGTCCCGATTTTGCATCAGGACGGCTTTCGAGATAAATTCTGTCTAAAACCTAGTTAAAATCTTCGGCTTTTAACGGCGGATTAATTTTAATGTCTTTAATTACAACTGAAAACTCCTGAGCACCTTGAGGGGTTGCTACTGATTGAGTTAAGGTAAATGGAAATAATACATCGCCTACTTTTTTGTAATTTGAATATTCCACAGACTGGCTAATTTCAGCGCCTCCTTTGGTAGTGGTACTCTCGTCTTTTAAAAGTAAGCCAGATTTGGTGTCGTAATATTCAGTTTTCTTTTTGCCCGATGGAGAAGTGATATTTAATTTAAAAGCGTCAGCAGTACCTACCTTTGCTGTTCCGGCTGCTTCAATTTTCGTTCCATCAGTTGCGTAGTACACTTGACTACCATAACCTTTATCATCTTTCTTTTCAGCCAGGTCATCACCGGTTAATTCAGCCTTTTGACCCATTTGCATGGCATAACCTGTTTTGCCATTATAAACCTGTTTCATGGCCGTTTGGCCGCCCATAGAAATTTCCATGCTGCTTAAGTTAGGCGCCATGTTTTTCATGGTAACGGTAAGCTTTTGACCTTGCATTTCCATTTCGCCGTTTTGCTGTAATGAAGTAATTTTTTTAATGGCTTCTTCACCGCCAATGGCTTTAATGTAGTTTTTGATAATTTCTGCAGGTGCAGCTGTTGGTACAGCAGCAGTTTCGGTTGCTTTAACCGCATTGGCATAGTTATCATAAACCTGTGTTTTAAAACCTGCTTTAGTTAAGCCTGCTGCAAATGCATCAGTTTTGCCCACAATAACAATACGAGTATTATCGTGGTTAAAGTATTTTTTGGTTACCCTTAAAATATCGTCGGTTGTTACCGCATTAATCTTTTGTAAATAAGTACGGTAAAAATCTTTAGGTAAGTTATTAATTAAGATATTGCTCGCAAAACCTGCAGTACGTGCTGGGTTTTCTAAGCCCAATGCAAACGATCCATTAAAAAGATTTTTCGCATTCTGTAATTCATCAGCAGTTACTTTTGTAGTACGGATCGTGTTAATTTCTCTTAAAAATTCTACCACAGCACTGTCAACTTTCTCGTTTCTAACGGCTGCACTGGCCGAAAATTTAGATTGAAAACGGCCAGAACCTGTGCTTGAGTATGCACCATAAGTAAAGCCATGTTTCTCCCTAAGATTATCAAATAACCTCGATTCAGAGCCGCCACCTAAAATTTGGTTCGCCAATAAGATCGGAAAATAATCCGGGCTGTTCATTGGCAGGTCGATTAAGTTCACCACTGTAATTTCAGATTGAACTGCGTTGCTTACATTAATGATATCAACTTCAGTTTTGGCAGGATTAGCAACTTTAGCCAGTGCTGGTAAAGTTAAGGGCGTTCCTTTCCAATCGCCAAAGGCTTTCTCAGCTAAAGCTTTTGCCGCTTCCGGTTTAATATCGCCAACAAAAGTTAAATAGCCTCTAGATGGGGTAATGTATTTCTTATAAGCTGTTTTTACATCATCTAAAGTAATGCCTGTAATAGAAGCCTCGGTTTCGAACTCTCCATAAGGATGGTTTTTACCATAAGCCAGTGCATTTACCACACGTGCTGAAATGGCTTTCGCACTTTTCTCATTAGATTTTAATCCGGTAATGGTTTGCGATTTTAATTTTTCGAAAGATTCTGCAGGGAACGCGGGTTTACGGATACTCTCGGCCATTAAAGCAAAGGCCTGAGGGAAATAACGGGTTAATGCAGAAGTACTTCCACCATACGCACCAGCACTTACATCGGCACCCAGCTGATCTACAGCCTCATCAAACTGTGCTTTTGTTTTGGTGGTGGTTCCTTCGTTTAGCATACTGCCCATCAAACTAACTACGCCGGCTTTTGCGCCTTCAGTAATAGGACCTGCATCGATACTATAACTTGCTGATACTTTTGGCAGTTTATGGTTTTCTACTACCAAAACAGTAATGCCATTTGCTAATTTATAAATAACAGGATCGCCAACAGTAATAACAGGTGCCGGACCTGGTTTTGGTTTGTGGCTTCGATCTATAGTTTGTGCTGAAATACCTTGAGCCAATAAGGAAACTGCAGCTATAATGAATAATTTCTTCATGTTTCTAATAATTAAAATGAAAAAGCGGTCAGCTTATTTCTTAGGTAAGTAATACAATACAACTCTTTGGTTTTTGTTCAGGTACTTTTTAGCAACGTCTCTGATCTCCTCGCGGGTAATGGATCTGATTACCTCAAGTTCCTTGTTAATATCGTTTGTATCCTTATCATGGAAAGTATAACCATCTGCAAGATTTTCGGCAACACCTAACATTTTACTGTTTGCACTTACGTAGTTGTTCTCGAATTTATTCTGCAGTTTTTTATAATCACTTTCGCTAATTAGATCGGTTTGAAGGCGTAAAACTTCTTCATCAATATCTTTTAATAAATCGTTAAGCGGTGTATTCTTATTAGGTAATGCCAGGGTGATGTAAGCGCCGTAATCTTCAAGCGAATAGTTGAAAGCAGCAACCTGTAAGGCTGTTTTCTTTTGATCGACCATTTTAGTGCTTAATCTCGAGCTTCCGCCTTCTGATAAAACAGAGCTGATCATACCTAAAACTTTGCTCTCTCTGCTCTTCATTCCTGGTACGCGGTAAGCTGCGAAGATGGCGGGGATCTGAATGTTGGCATCGTAAGCGGTATCGATAATTTCTTTGGTAATTTCTGGTAACTCATATGTTTTACGAACTACTGGTGCACCTTTAGGTACTTCAGCAAAGTATGCTTTTACTAAAGCTTTAGTCTTTTCTACATCTAAATCGCCGGCAATGGTTAAAACCGCATTGTTAGGCACATAGTATTTTTTAAAGAAAGCAATAAATTCACTCAATTTTGCAGCATCTAAGTGCTCCATTGAGCCAATTGGCTGCCAACGGTAAGGATGCCCATCAAACAAATGGCCGAAAATTTTCTCTGTAAATTTTCCATATGGAGAGTTGTCGATGCGTAGACGCTTTTCTTCTTTTACTACTTCATTTTGTGTTTTTACCCCACCTTCATTAATTACGGGGTGTAACATTCTTTCGCTTTCCAGCCATAAACCCAGTTCCAATTGGTTTGATGGAAAAAGTTCATAATAAAAAGTACGGTCTTGAGAAGTATTGGCATTGTTCTGGCCGCCGTTACTACTCACTAATTTCATAAATTCACCTTTTTTAATATTATCCGAACCTTCGAATAATAAGTGTTCGAAAAAGTGAGCAAAACCTGTACGCTGGGTTTCTTCATCTTTAGAACCAACATGATACATTACCGAAACAGCAACTACCGGAGCGGTTTTGTCTTGGTGTAGAATGACATGGAGGCCATTGTCAAGGTCGAATTCCGTAAACTGTACTTTTTGGGCAGAGGCACTTAAGCACAGACCGGAAATGGCCAAAGCAAAAAGAATTCTTTTTTTCATTAGTAGTTTTTTAAATGATTAGAAATAATCAAAGGCGAAAGCGAGCAATTATTTCATTAATAAGTTAATTTGGATTTTTCACTAGCGTGAGACAATAATAAGGATGCACCTAAATTATGGATTTAAACAAAAAAAGCGAGTATTTACACTCGCTTTTTTTAATATATTTTATCTCCAGGCCTTGTATTGGTTAATTAAGCCGTTGGTAGAACTATCGTGGCTCGAAACTTTTTCGCTTCCCTCCAGCTCTGGAAGAATTTTTTTTGCTAATTGCTTGCCAAGCTCTACTCCCCACTGATCGAAACTAAAGATGTTCCAGATAATTCCCTGAACAAATATTTTATGTTCGTACATGGCAACTAAGCTACCCAGCGTATATGGTGTTACTTTTTTCAATAGGATAGAGTTTGTTGGGCGATTGCCTTCAAATACTTTAAACGGCGCAATTTTTTCAATTTCTGAATCTGATTTGCCTTCTTTCTTCAATTCGGCGGTTACTTCTTCTTCTGTTTTACCGTTCATTAAAGCTTCTGTTTGTGCAAAGAAGTTCGATAATAAGATAGGATGATGATCACCTAGCGGATTTAAGCTCTGTGCCGGGGCAATAAAATCGGCAGGAATAATCCGGGTACCCTGATGAATTAACTGATAAAAGGCGTGCTGGCCATTTGTTCCGGGCTCACCCCAGATAATTGGTCCGGTTTCATAATCAACCTCATTACCGTTCCTATCTACATGTTTACCATTGCTTTCCATATCTCCCTGTTGGAAATAAGCAGCAAAACGGTGCATATATTGATCGTAAGGTAAAATAACCTGTGTTTCTGCATTGTAGAAATTGATATACCAAACGCCTAACAAACCTAAAATTACAGGCAGGTTGCTTTCAAACTCAGCAGTTTTAAAATGGTTATCAGTTGCATGGGCACCCGCTAACAATTGTTTAAAATTATCAAAACCTATACTTAATGAGATGGATAAACCGATAGCGCTCCATAACGAGTAGCGGCCACCAACCCAATCCCAAAACTCAAACATATTTTCGGTATCGATACCAAAAGCAGAAACGTCTTTCGCATTGGTAGATAATGCAGCAAAGTGTTTAGCAATATCATTTTCTTTTCCGCCTTTATCCAAAAACCAAGAGCGTGCAGAGTGTGCATTCGTCATGGTTTCTTGCGTAGTAAAGGTTTTTGATGCGACTAAGAATAATGTTGTTTCGGCATTTAAATCTGCTAATGTTTCGGCGATGTGTGTACCATCAATATTCGAAACAAAGTGAATGTTTAAGTGGTTTTTATAATGTTTTAGTGCCTCGGTAACCATTACAGGACCTAAGTCTGACCCACCGATACCGATATTAACCACGTCAGTAATGGCTTTACCGGTATAACCTTTCCATTCGCCGCTGATGATGCTGTTGCTAAATTTCTCCATTTTAGCCAGTACCGCATTTACTTCGGGCATTACATCTTTGCCATCAACTAAAATTGGTGTATTGCTTAAATTACGTAATGCAATATGAAGTACCGACCGGTCTTCTGTTTCATTAATTTTATCGCCGTTGTACATCGACTTTATAGCTTCGTCCAATTTACACTCACGGGCTAATTGAATCAATAGTGCTAATGTTTCGTCGCTGATGCGGTTCTTGCTATAATCTAGCAGAATATCTTCAAAAAAAACAGAAAACTTATTGAAACGATCTGCATCCTCAGCAAAAAGATCTTTAATGCTTTTTTGATTAATATCTATAAAATGATCGGCTAAATACTTGTAGGCCTCAGTTTCTGTGAAATTTACTTTAGGTAACATAATCTTTGTTTTTTTGTAAAAGTAATAAAGCAAAAATTTAAAATGGTCTTTTTAATGTTCTAAATGAATAAGAATTTTTAATGTCGGTTAAACCACTTAACTTTAATACAACGTCCCTGTTAGTTCATCAATTATTTTAACCTTAAATTCTACATGATGTTAGAAAACTTAAATGAAATGGTGCGTGAAAACGTACAGGAAAGTGTTGTAAACAATACCACTATTCCGAATGAACAAAATGAAGCGGTAATCCAGGCTGCATCGGGTTCTATCTTCGATACGCTGAAAGACCAGGTGTCATCAGGTAATATTGGTGCATTAACTGATATATTTAACGGTAACAAAGCAGAAGGCACGCAGGTTGCTGAACAGGCTTCGGGGAATTTTATGGAGAAATTAAGTGGTTTGGGCATTAATGCCGATACGGCGAAATCTTTAGCGGCAAGCATTATTCCCGGCTTGATTGCCAAGTTTACCCAGAAAACAAACGACCCCAACGATAACTCTTTTAACATTAAAGATGTTTTGGGGAGTTTGGGCGGTGATGATGGTAAGTTTGATGTAAGTGATGTAATCGGGATGTTTAATGGCAGTGGACAAGCGCAGCAACCCGGCCAAACAGGTGAAGGTGGGATTATGGATAAGCTGAAGGGAATGTTTGGGTAAAATTAATTGACGATAATTATTTAGCAAATGAGGTTAAGTAGTTATCTTCGCCAAAAAAATAAAATATGTTTAGAGCGCTCTCACTACTGGCAACATGCTGCCTGTTTTTTTGTTGTTTCTTTTTTTCTTCTTGTGAAAAGGATGGGGTAACTAAAATAGATACCTTAAGAATTACAGATACCCTCGATGTTGATCGGCCCATAAATCTAAAAGCATCAAAAGGTGTTTACGGAACACGTATTACTATATCCTGGACACCAATGCCCTTGGCTCAGAAGTATCAGTTATTCAAGTTTAATGATGTTACCCAGAAATATGTTTTGCTAAAAGAATTAAGCGATACAACTTTTGATGATTCGGCGATTAGCAAATCTTTAACCAAGAACTTTTACAAAGTTAGAACTTACAACTCTACAACGTCATTCAGTAGATTTAGCGATGCAGATTTTGGATATACCTCTGGGTTAAATTATTATCGCGCACTGTCTTTTGGAACAGAGGGTAACGGAGTTGGTCAATTTAACTTTGCCTATCACATTGAAACAGATAAAGCTGGAAATATTTATGTAAGTGATGAGGGCTTAAACCGTGTTCAGAAATTTGATATCAATGGAAATTATAAGGAGCTTTTTTATAGTGGGCCGGGTGCAAGAGCAATTGGTTTTTTTAGCAATGGAAATTATATAGCAACCCGTACCCAAAGTAGTAGTTACGTTCAGATGTTCGATGCTAATAAGCAGCTAATTAGAGAATGGGGCGTTTACGGGACAGGAGATAATGGATTTGGAAATGTAGAGGAACTAACTATTGATGACGAACAGAATATTTGGATTGTAGACAGCCTAAACGATCGGATTAAGAAATATGATTCAACTGGTAAGTTACTTTTCACATTTGGTACCGAGGGCAGAGCAAATGGTCAATTCTATACGCCGTTAGGCATATGTTATTTTAAAGGGAATATTTATGTTAGTGATGCCGGTAGGATGCAGGTTTTTGATAAGCAGGGCAAATACCTAAAAACTTGGAAAGTTTCAGATAACTATTGGGCCATTAAGGGTAAAGGTGATTATTTATACATTGCCGCTGGCGGTTACATCATTAGAACTGACGAGAACGGTGATGTTAGGGAAAAGATAGGGCTTGGCCAATTAGATTTTGCCAGAGGTGTGGCACTAGGAGCTAACGACGAGGTGATCGCTTGTGATATCTACGTAAGAAAAATTGTAATTTATAAAAAAGGTTAATCATCCAAAAAGCTATCCCAAGGGATGGCTTTTGTTTTTTATCCAATTCCTTCTCTCCCTAAAATTGTTTAGCTTAGAGCACCTAAACTCAATCATTCATTATGAAGAAAATATTCCTGATCGGTTTTTCGCTACTGACATTAAATTCTTTCGCCCAAAAATCGGATTTAAGGCCGTTGGTTTCAAAAAAAGCTGATGCCATCGAACAAAAGGTAATTACCTGGAGACGCGATTTCCACGAACATCCCGAATTGGGAAATACCGAAGTTAGAACAGCTGGCATTATTGCAAAACATTTAGAATCTTTAGGTATACAAGTAAAAACGGGTGTAGCCAAAACAGGCGTAGTTGGTGTGCTAAAAGGAGGTAAACCCGGGCCGGTTGTGGCTTTGCGTGCCGATATGGATGGTTTGCCGGTTACCGAGCGGGTAGACGTCCCATTTGCCTCAAAGGTAAAAACGCAGTATAACGGACAAGAAGTTGGCGTAATGCATGCCTGTGGACATGATAGTCATGTGGCTATTTTAATGGGCGTAGCAGAAGTATTGGCTTCTATGCAAAAAGATATTCAGGGGACGGTGAAATTCATATTTCAGCCCGCTGAAGAAGGCGTGCCTGCCGGAGATGAAGGTGGAGCGGCATTAATGATTAAGGAAGGCGTACTCGAAAATCCTAAAGTTGATGTAATTTTCGGTTTGCATATCAATTCTCAAACCGAAGTTGGCGATATAACTTATCGCCCGGGTGGTACAATGGCTGCAGTAAACGATATGAAGATTACAGTTACCGGCCGCCAGGCACATGGGGCTTATCCATGGAGCAGTATCGATCCGGTGGTGGTTTCGGCCCAGATTATCAACAGCCTGCAAACCATAGTAAGTAGGAATTTAAATGTAACAGAAAACCCAGGTGTAGTTACCATTGGCGCAATTAATGGTGGTGTACGGTCGAATATTATTCCCGAAAAGGTAGAAATGTTAGGTACAGTACGAAACTTTAGTAAGGAAGATGAGGCCATGTTTATCGAAAGGATTAAAACCATTGTAACCAAAACGGCCGAAGCAGGTGGAGCTACAGCTGAAGTTAAAATCCCCTATAGCAACCATTATCCGGTTACTTTTAATAACATTGCGCTAACCGAAAAGATGTTGCCAAGCATGCA
Source organism: Pedobacter sp. GW821-FHT01D05 (assembly GCF_059422505.1). Lineage (NCBI taxonomy): Bacteria > Pseudomonadati > Bacteroidota > Sphingobacteriia > Sphingobacteriales > Sphingobacteriaceae > Pedobacter > Pedobacter sp. GW821-FHT01D05. The sequence goes on from NZ_JBWKXA010000002.1 coordinate 254,222, forward strand.
ATCAACGGCAGGTAAGGATCATGTCAAGTTAAAACCACCAGTTACAGGCGCAGAAGATTTCTCCTTCTTCCAGGAAAAAGTACCTGGCTTATTTGTTTTTTTAGGAGGGATGCCAAAAGGTAAAGATCCTTTAAAAGCTCCATCGCACCACACACCAGATTTTTATCTGGATGAAAGCGGTTTTGTTTTAGGGGTTAAATTACTCTCTAACCTGACTTTAGATTATATGTCGATGAAGAAATAACGGTGGTTCATTATTCATTTGTTAATTAGTCATGGTGCCTGATGGATTAATAAAGAAAATAAAATTGATTAACAAGCAATAAGGGGTCAGTTTAATTAAAATCGCTTTCCGCCGTGCATTATGCTCAAAGCGATTTTATATATTTGTTTCATGACCAAAGAAAATATTCAGGATTTAAGGGACAGAGTAACGTCGCTGAGGAGGTATCTTTGACGTTGATGAGCTACTTTACGCCATCCGCGAAGAGGAAAAATTAACAATGGCTCCCGATTTCTGGGACGACCCTAAAAAAGCAGAAAAAATTCTTGCAGAAATCAGTTCAAAGAAAAAATGGACGGATGGCTTTAACCAAACCAATAATGCGGTTGAAGATGCTGCGGTAATGTTTGAGTTTTTCCAATCGGGCGATGCTTCAGAAGCCGAGCTGCAAGATCAGTTCGAGATCAGTAAAACTGCCGTAGAAGAACTGGAACTTAAAAATATGCTCCGTAGCAAAGAAGACCAACTTTCTGCCGTTTTACAGATTACTGCCGGAGCCGGTGGAACGGAAAGCTGCGACTGGGCTTATATGCTGATGCGGATGTATATGATGTGGGGAGAAAAGAACGGTTATAAAATTACCGAACAGGATAGCCAGGAAGGGGAGGTTGCCGGTATAAAATCGGTAACGCTTCAGTTTGATGGCGATTTCTCATATGGTTACCTGAAAGGCGAAAATGGTGTGCATCGTTTGGTTCGGATTTCTCCATTCGATTCGAATGCCCGTAGGCATACCTCTTTCGCTTCTGTATATGTTTACCCCTTGGTTGACGATACCATACAGATTGATATTAATCCTGCTGATATAGAATTCGAAACATTTAGGGCTGGTGGAGCAGGCGGACAAAATGTAAACAAAGTTGAAACAGCCGTACGTTTATACCACAAACCTTCAGGCATTATTATTAAAAACCAGGAGTCGCGATCGCAGTTGCAGAATAAAGAGAATGCTATCCGTTTATTAAAATCTCAATTATATGAAATTGAGGAACGGAAACGTAACGAAGCAATTGCTGCAGTAGAAGGATCGAAAAAGAAAATAGAATGGGGCTCGCAGATCAGAAGTTACGTGCTTGATGATAGAAGGGTAAAAGATCACCGGACCAATTATCAAACCTCCAATCCCGATGCGGTTTTAAATGGCGATATTAACGGGTTTTTAAAAGCATATTTAATGGAGTTTTAATCTAAAACAAATGGCAAAATCATTCATCCTCATCATGTTATTGTTTATGGCAATAAACTATTCGAATGCCCAAGAAGTTGTACCCTTATATTCAGGCGGAATTCCGGGCGCTAAAACTACACCTGCTGATTATGTAGAAAATACTGAGGTGCGTGCAAATGGAACCTTGAGTGTTACCAAAGTATCGGTACCTACGTTTACGGTTTTCGAAGCGCCTAAAAATATCGCTAAAGGAACTGCAGTAATCATTTGCCCGGGTGGAGGTTATGGTGCGCTGGCATTTAGTCATGAAGGAACCGATGTAGCCAAAAGGTTTAATGAAATTGGGGTTACCGCTTTTGTATTGAAGTACCGGTTACCGAGCGATCAGATTATGGTTGATAAAACTTATGGACCATTGCAGGATGCACAGCAGGCCATTTACCTGATCAGGAAAAATGCAAAAAAATATGGGATTAAAGCCAACAAGATCGGGATTATGGGTTTTTCTGCTGGTGGGCATTTTGCCTCAACTTTGGTTGCCCATTATAACGACCTTAAAATTTCCGATCCGGAAAAGATAGATCTTAGGCCAAATTTTGCCGCATTAATTTATCCCGTAATCAGTTTCGAAGAATCAGTGCATACGGGCACCATGAAGAATTTATTGGGCCCAAATCCTACCGATAGTTTAAAACATTATTTTTCTGCCAATAAAAATGTAAACAAGAAAACACCCCCTGTCTTCTTTGTACATGCGAAGGATGATAAGACTGTTCCTTTTGCGAATAGTGTTTTAATGAGCGAGGCATTAGAGCAGAATAAGGTACATACAGATCTTTATCTGTACGAAAAAGGTGGCCATGGTTTTGGTTTGATTAATAAAACTTCTTATGTAGACTGGTTTAACTTGTTGGCTATCTGGATGAAAAAAGAGAAATTTTAATATCTTTGCTGATATTTTAACCTCTTAACCGGAAATTTTAATGCAAAAAACAATTAAATATGTTATGGTAGCCTTTGTTGCTATCATATCAATAGCAAGTTGTAAAAAAGAAATTAATTGGAATGCCAAGCTTGATCCTAATGGAAATGGCTGTAAGCTAGCCAGTTTAAAGGCAGATCTTGATATTTTAGGCACTTACACGCTTGCCTTTACTTACGATGCTTCCAACAGGATTTCGAAAGCGACTACCACGGATGGTCAGACCAGTAATTATGCTTATACCGCAAATAAAATTACGGCTACCGATCAGGATGGGAATGTGTCTGAAATCGTTTTGGAAAACGGAAGGGCAATATCGAGTGGGAGCGATGGTGTTATTAGTGGAGGTGGAGTGAGTTATAGTTATACCAGAAAATACGCCTACAATGCAGATGGCTATTTAATTCAAATAAAAAATTATTTAAACGGAGAATTAAGTACAACTGATAACTTAACTTATGCCAACGGCAATTTAGTAAAAGCAGTTTCAGTTGATGCTCACCTTGGCTATACAGAAACTACTACGTACGTGTATTCAACAGAAAATGCGGTAAACACATACGAGATTGCGGATCCACTTTCTTATCATGTTGATTATTTCCCAGGTGGATATTTTGGGAAACAATCTAAAAATGTATTACTTAAAGGTACAGCAAAAACGGTAGACGGTAATGGTGATCCTTTTACTGATGCTGTTTATACCTTCGGTTATCAATACGATGGAAAAGGAAATGCTACATCGGTGTTGTTTTCGGTGCTATCTACTTTTTATCCAGGCAGTGGACCAGTTCAAACGGATACTTACAATGTGAAATATAGCTTAAATTATACTTGTAAATAGATATATAAAATATCATTGAAAGCCTGATCATAACCATGATCAGGCTTTTGTTTTTATGGGGGTTTTTAGCCGTTATACAAATTAAACGCCTATACATTCAGAAACAGAAAATACCCATATTAAGAAAATAATGTAGAAACGCTCATTTTACCACTCTTTTTTTACGATTTAGCCCCTCATTTCTTGATCATTCTGCGTATATCTTTGCTTACAAGCATGTCGATTTAAAAATGGGATTATGTTTGAAGCCTAACCAAATCTTATGAAAAAAATACCAATCAACCTTGTTTGCCCTATAGTGGTTGCTGAAATCTTTGTATTTATTAGTTATTGATTTACAGCTGATTGATCACATTCTAACGTCTTACCATTAACCAAATATTTACCTAAATCAAAAAAAAATGAGAAATGAAAAAATGAAATTAAGCGTGCTATTGGTGTGCTTGTTTGTAACACTTTTATCTTGTAAAAAAGAGAAAGAAGAAGTTAAACAAGAAAACGGACAGGTTAAAGCCTGGGAAACATTAATAGATGGTAACTCCCTTGCCAACTATACTAATTTTGAGGCACAATGGAATTATAATTATCCCTGGGGCACCGATCATAATGGTTCTGCCCGCATGGTAGGGAGTACCTCAAACCATAACCAGATCTCGTTAAGCGGAGGTGTACTCACCATTAAAGCTACCCGCTTGGCTTCATCGCCAGGAAACAGTACTGCCAATGGTTTTACCAATATTGCTATTTGGTACAACTCGGGTGCTTGTTATGCCAAGCAACAGGTTGTAATTAACGATCAGTTTCCTAGTTATACCATTTCGGGCGATTTTGCTGTACCTACCAGTAAGGGGACCTGGCCTGCTTTTTGGATTACCGGCGTTAATTCATGGCCACCAGAAAGTGATATCATGGAGTTTAAAGGTAATAACACTAATTGGCAGAATACTTATGATGGTGGTTGGGAGAATAAGCTTACAGCAGTTTCTAATGCGGGCTCATACCATAATTACAAATGCTGGTACAATAAAGTAAGTGCAACAGATGTAGATTGCCATTATTATATCGATAACGTTTGGGTAGCCAAGCATACCATGAGTAATTCGGTAAATAAACCCATGTGGCTAATTATCAATATGCAGATGGAAGGCGATAGTGGCTCCCCAGGCCCTTCTGGCAATACTTTCTACACAGGTAAAAATGTTTATATGGGTAGAGAAAGAGCTTTTTAATTTATAAAATAAACATTCACTTTCGGAGGTAGCTTTATAGCTACCTCCTTTGTAGCATAAAATAAATATGAAAAAAAGCCTAAGCATTTTTGCCTGTATACTACTTTGCATTTTATTTGTACAGTGTAAAAAAGATGATGTGGCGGTGCCAGAGAATGATGTTAATTTGATAATTGCTAAAATTAATCTCTTAAGGCAAACTGGATGTAATTGTGGCACAGCATACATGCCTCCGGTGGCTAACCTATCTTTAAATATACAGTTGCAAAATGCGGCAATAATCCACGCTAAGGATATGGCACAGCAAAACTATTTTGATCATTTATCTCCTGAAGGCGGTACGCCCGCTGAGCGTGCATTAAATGCAGGTTATACAGGTGATTTTAGGGCAGAAAATTTAGCAAAGGGATATAGCCAGGCAGATCAGGTAATTGCTGCATGGAAAAATAGTGTGAGCCATTGTAAAGCCATGATGGATGCTAAAAGTAAAGAAGCGGGTATAGGGATGTCACAAAATTACTGGGTGGTAACCTTTGGTAATCCATTATAATTCTTTTATCGTTTTATCAATCACATCCAATAACCCATTGGTATAGGCATCATCTGTTAATTCCCAGAACATAATGCCATTTAATTTTTGATCAATAACATATTTGGTTTTTAATGAAATTGATTTCGGATCGTCAAAAGTGGCGATGTATTTTGTTTGTGGATTATAATAGTATGGGGCTTTGGCTTTCTCGTCCCAATAGTAAGTATAGCCGTTTTCAGTAGAAAATTGTTTGGTAAAGTCTTTAAAAGAAACGCCTCTTAAAAATTTTGTTGGCTGATATAAACCCTGGTTTGCATCAATAGTGTTTTCGAAAATACGGGCGTAAAATGCGGCCCCTAATGCAATTTTTTGTGCAGGTACCCCTAAATCTATCAAAGCTTTTACGGCGTAATCGCCTGATAAAGATTGTTGAGCAGTAGCATACAATGGTGTATGGTGACCGCTTTGTGTTGCATAGCCACTTACCAGGTCATAACTCATTACATTAACCCGGTTTACCAGTGGCATCACTTTATCCCATTCGAAACAAGAATCGATGCAGTTTTTTGTACCACCCGCAGCAAAGCTAATTTCGGCCTTTTTGCCTAGTTTTTTACGGAGTTCTTTAATTAGTAGGGTGAAATTGTGTTTATCATCTACTGTATATCTGTGCCCCGGGAAACCTACTACAGCTGGATATTCCCAATCGATATCTATCCCGTCAGCATGAAAGAAGTCGAGTATTTCTTTAGTGGTTTTAGCAAATGTTTTTCGTCCCTCAGCTCTGCTGAATACCTCCGAACAATCTTTGCAGGCACTCCAGCCACCCATTGCTATCATTATCTTTAAATCAGGGTTCCGTTGTTTTAAAGTTACCATTTTAGTAATTAAGGCCGAATCCTTCGCCGAGCTAATGTTTAAACTATCACCTTTCAAATGACCGAAACTATAAATCAAATGACTCAATTTTTCGATGGGAAAGCTATCGATCACCGAATTTTGCCCCGTGTAATAGGCAATAACGTTTGGTTTAATCGTTTTTTGGGCTTTTGATTGGATACTTAAAAATGATAAGGAGATGATGGCTGCAATGCAGAACAGTACAGTAGGGGCGATAAGCTTTCTTTTGTGCATGGGATCTAGGTAAACTATTTTTCGGCAATAATATCTTGAAGTTCGTTCAATTCGGCAACTTTATCGGTAGCTCCTGCATTTTCATAAGCCGAAATCAGGTTTCTGATTACCCGACGGATAATATCGGTATTGCTGCAGGGTCTGTAATATTCGGGCAGGGCCTCTAAATTAAGCTGGCGCAGAAACTGATCAACATCATGTTTGCCGAAGATATTACCGCGGTTAAAAGCATTAATGTAGAAAAGCACACCATATTCTGTTCCTTCCTGTTTGCTATCGTCTATATAACCCAAAATAAAGTGCTGTGGCAAGTTTATTCCATAAACAGGCAGATCTAATTTCTGTGCCAGGGTAGAGTAGATAATGGCCAGCGAAATCTGATTACCCTTTTTGCTTTCCAGAACCTGGTTTAAATAAGAATTTTGTGGATCGTGATGATTTTTGGTATTGCCACCAAAACCATATTGTTGATACAAAACGTGATTGATCAGTTTTACTTTTTCAACCGAACTCATTTCATATTGAAGGCCCAACCAGATATCTCTTTTAATTTCTTCCAGCTGGTTAATTACCTTTTGCTCATCTAAATCAGGGTATTGATACCGGTTAATAATTAATGCACCCTGCAATAAATCAAAAGCACCACTTAAATACCATAAGTTTAAATCTTCTTTAACCGTTTTAAACTGGATCTGATGAACAATATTTTCAATTCGTTCCTGCAACAAACCATCAAAAGACTGTTCCCAGGCATTTTCTAAAAAATGTACTACCTCGCCGCCATATTCAAGCAGTTTCTTTTCTACATGATGGAACACTTCCTCGTCAGGATCATCCAACAATTTTACTAAAGCACTTATCTCTGCGTTATTTTCCATAAAACATACCTACGTTTGCAGTGTTTAATTACTTTTGCAATATTATGCTATTTCAATTTATTACAGATTACCTTAAACACCGTTTAACAGCAAAAAGCCGACATGGAACGCACTCACCATTCGTGTACAAGCTCGCTGATGAGGTAATTTACGATTTTACCGACAAATCTGAATACAAAAATATAGAAGAACAACGAAAAAAACTTTTTAATGACGATTCGATAATCACGGTTACAGACCTTGGAGCGGGTTCTCACCTTAATAAGAACCGTACAAAAAAGGTAAGTCAGATCGCGAAGAATGCCTTGAAAAGTCCGCGCTTGGCCAAACTGATTTACCGGTTGGCGAAAAATACAAATCCTAAAAGTGCTATAGAATTAGGTACTTGCCTTGGTATTACAACGGCTTATCTGGCCAAAACAAGTGCTGATACAGCAGTAATTACCATTGAAGGTTGTCCGCAAACGGCAGAGGTGGCGAAGAAAAATTTCGAGGATTTAAATTTAGAGAATATCGAGCTTCATGTGGGCAATTTTGATATGATCTTACCCGATATTATTGCCAAACAGCCAAGTTTAGATTTCGTTTACATTGATGGTAACCACCGCAAGGATGCTACCCTGAATTATTTTAACTGGTGTTTGCCTAAAATTAATGAAGATTCACTGCTGATTTTTGACGATATTTATTGGAGCGAAGGTATGAAAGAAGCCTGGGCTGAAATTAAAAACCATCCTGATGTTACCGTAACCGTAGATTTGTTCTGGATCGGCCTGGTTTTCTTTAAAAAAGGACAGGCAAAAGAACACTTCAAACTTAAATTTTAGAAAATGGAAATCGAACCGAAATTAGAAGGTATCCAAAAACGGTCAGCGCTGTTTATTTTGTTGGTTAGTTTATTTTCGGGGATTGCTTTTTATTTGGTGTCGCTTTTTATTGAAATGAATGCGCTTACACATATCATGTTCGGTTGGGATGCATTCTGTTTGGTGCTGATTACCCTTCATTGGTATATGTTTTTTCATACTTCCGCTGCTGAGACACATCTTAAGGCCAAAATGCAGGATGAAACCCGTGGCGAAATTTTTGTCATTGTGGTAGTATCTACCTTTGCGGGTTTACTTGCCGTAGTTTTGCTGTTAATTAATAAAGATATCAAACCACTCGATCTGGTAGTGGCCATAGCAGGCATGTTTTTATCGTGGTTTTTGGTGCACACAACCTTTAGCTTGCGTTATGCACACCTATATTATGGCGACGATAAGAAGAAATATATTGATAAAAAAGGAGCAGGACTTGAATTTCCTGGGGATGATGAACCCGATTTTATCGATTTCGCCTATTTTTCTTTTGTGCTCGGCATGACTTTCCAGGTTTCGGATGTAGAAATTTCAGATCGGAAGATCAGAAGGCTTTCCCTTTTACATAGTTTAATCGCCTTTATCTTTAATACTGTAATTGTGGCGTTAACCATTAATGCATTGGCTGGGTTAAGCAAATAACGAAGCGTCATCTCGACCGAAGCATCGCGAAGTGGACAGATCTATCATACCGCTATTTTTTGTCATCCTGAGCGCAGTGAAGGATCTTTAAAATTCAATATTTTAGCTGGAGTGGGGGCGTGGAAAGATTTATGTTCAGCAAAATTACAACAGTTTTTAGGAAATGAACAGTCCAGTTCTTTTGGCTGCCCTTCGACTCCGCTCAGGATGACCTCCAAAAAGTATCCCGCTTCTATCCCTTAGGT